>CAZMLE010000107.1:0-10696 GCA_964567045.1 uncultured Pirellulales bacterium
AAGGTACTCTCCTAGCTGTAGATGTGTTTGTCCAATTCACACTGAACCACTACATGAAGGCCAACGAACCTTTTAGAACCGGTGGAAGAGCCAACATTCTGTGGCTGGATGGACATGTATCGCCTCTTGAAGAGACTACCGGCGATGATGTCCCTAAGTGGTGGTATACGGGCGTAAAGTAAGATTAAACCCAAACGCGCCTGGCTGAAACGCGGCGAGAAATCAAACATCAGAAATTAGAATTGCGGAGTTGCCACAGCGCGGCAACGACATTGTTAATTCTGCATTTTGATATTTGCAATGACCGACCCTGACGACGGCTATCCGCGATACGTACAGCCTGGGTTTACTCCTTTTGATCCAGTGGAGCTTGCCGGGCGGACCGAAGAAATTGTCTGTCGCGGCGACCGCCGTAAATACACGAAATTCTACTGCCCAGGGGTATATGGGGGGATCGCAAGAGGCTATACCTGTGGGTGCTGTTTGCGTTGTATTTTCCGCTGGTTTGATTTGAGCGGACTCTGACGATCAAATACAAAAAATCCTGTTCACACAGTTGCATTTTGCAGAATTGTTTAGTATCATAAACACATCACGGCATGCACGGCGCCGCCAGATTGTAGAGCATAGAGTTGCCAGCTTCAGGGGAACTAATGTCTCACCTGGATATGGCAGGCAGATATGTGAGAGGCGAAGGTATGAGTAATTTCCAAGTAAGGCGCATTAGGAGAATGGCCCGGGGATTTACCTTGATAGAATTATTGGTGGTCATCGCTATCATTGCCATATTGATGGCCATCATTACCCCCGCTCTGAGAAAGGCCAGAGAAAGTACGCGGGAGACAGTCTGCAGGTCGAACCTTAGAGGTGTGGGAGTGGGCCTGTTGCTCTACCTGCAGGATAATGATTATGTGATGGCTGATTCCCGCCAAACGAATCAATTCTTCTGGTACGATGCATCGGGTAATTTCAGAAAAACCAATGATAATCAGGCTTATTGGGGCGTTGCCTACAAAGATTATATAAAAGACACTAAAGTCTTCGGCTGCCCCAGTTTCAGGAAGGTCGCTGAGTTAATATATTCTGTTGATCCGGCATTAATTCAAGAGGCGGCGTTTGGCCTGAATGGAAATGTTAGCCGCAAAAAGACCACCGACATTCGGGACCAGTCAAAGTTTGTTATAGCTCACGATCATGTTGAACCGCGGATGGAACAGGGCAGCCGGGACATGTTTCATAATGACGGGCCCGGCACTATGAATCTAACGCACTATCGGCAAGGTGGCAGCCGCGCAAGATTCTATTTCGGGATCTTCAGACACAACAGAAGAGCCAACGAACCTTTTAGAACCGGTGGAAGGGCGAACGTTCTATGGCTTGATGGGCATGTGTCCGCTATTGAAGAGACTACCGGTGACGATGTCCCCGAGTGGTGGTACACGGGCGTAAAGTAAGATTGAACCCAAACGCGCCTGGCTGAAACGCGGCGAGAAATCAAACATCAAACATCAAAAATTAAAATTGCCCAGTTGCCGCGCCGCGGCAACAACCTCGTTAATTTTGCATCTTGACTTTTGCAATGATCAAGCCTGACGACGGCTATCCAAGATATGTACAGCCTGGGTTTACTCCTTTTGATCCAGTGGAGCTTGCCAGGCGGACGGAAGACATTGTCTGTCGCGGCGACCGCCGCAAATACACGAAATTTTACTGCCCAGGCGTGTATGGAGGGATCGCAACAGGATACACCTGTGGGTGCTGTCTGCGCTGTATCTTCTGCTGGGTTCACTGGAGCAGGGATTTTCCGGAAAAACATGGCTACTTCAGATCGCCGGAGCAGGCTTTCTACGAGCTCAGGCGGACGGCACGCAAGGCCCGAGTCGATCAGCTCCGAATATCCGGAGCTGAACCAACCTTAGGCAAGGAGCATCTGCTCGGCTTGTTGCAGAAAGTGGAAAACTCAGAATTTCGCCTGTTTATCCTGGAGACCAACGGCATCCTTCTTGGGGCCGATTCCGACTATGCACGGCAGATCGCTGGTTATAAGAAAGTTCACACGCGGGTCGCACTAAAAGCTGGTACGCCCGAGGCGTTCACCAGAAAGACCGGAGCCAAGCCGGAAAGCTTTGAGTTGCCTTTCCGAGGCATTGTGAATCTTTTGGAAGCGGGGGCAAGTTTTCACGTTGCGGCCATGACGGCAGATGCTCGGTTTGTTACTAAAGAGGAGCGCAAAGCTCTCATTGAGCGGCTGGCATCGATACATCCGGCACTGGTGAGAAAGCTGGAAGAGGAAGTGGTAACTCCTTACCCCAATGCGCTCGAAAGGCTGCGACATGCAGGCGTCAGGCTGCAATGGAGCGATCAATGAGCAACACCGGCCGGCGCAGAAAAAAGGAGACATAGGCGATTGATAATTAGCTTGCCATCACCCTGTCTCCACTTTGTGGAGTGCCCTGATGTGCCCCCGCGTCTTCCTGTCAGAAGACAGGAGCGGGGGCTTCGTAGCGAAAGCCGCTTTGCGTGCACTCACAACGCCAATATGATACCAATAAGAATAGCCCCTGTCAAATGAATTGTGGCTAACGTTACTCCAGTAACCTATGGTTCCGATAAACCCTTCTTCCTTTTTTCATTCTCAGCCATATTTGTTGGACGAGGGCACTCATTTACAAATCGCAGGGCCTGCTCGATAAAGATTTCGCCCGTCATTTCGCCCAGGCAAGTTCTACTTATGTAGTCGTAACGGGCGAAACTATTCCAATCGACCTTCGTCAGAATATAGCCGAAGGCATCGTTTGTAAGCCCAAACAGCGAATTGTGCTCGCCGTGCATCTTACGCTTGAGGTAGTAGCCGATGTTGGGCAGGGCCTCGCCGGGGATAGTGAGAATCTGAGCGTTTCCAAGATTCACCACGTTAACTTGTGTGGCCACCGCGCCTCTTTCATTCAGTTTGAAACCCAATGGGGACAGCTTGATCACGGAGCGGATGACCTCGCTTTCGACAGGCAGCTCAATTGTCGTGCTGCCGCAGAATAGGGCGGGATTCTCCTGGATAGGCGCACCAGCGATGATACGGAGCGACTCATCTGCGAGAAGGCGGCCGATGCGGATACACTGGTCCCAGGTCCTTATGTCTTTGCCGTCCGGGCCTCTGCAGTCAGCCGTTACCATTCCTCCAAGAGCGCCGTTCATGAAGATGCCGAGGCCGCCGCCGGCCTGTTCAATACGGTCGTAGAGGGGGCCTACGAAGTCGGGCGACAAAATGCCCTCGTCTGGCCCGATGACTTCAGGGTGGCAGGCATAATTAACCAGCGTAGCAACAGGCTTATTCTTCGTGTCAAGTATCTGCATTACATGGCAGCGAGGGTCGTACAATTGCTCTGCGTAATAGTTGTACGCTATTTTGCCCTGTGCCTTGCCGGTGGCAATCTTAATGGTTGCAGGCTGTAACCTGGCGACAGCTTCGTTTATGGCGTCAGCCAGCCTTGCGCAAACGGATTCCAGGTACTTGATGTCGGCGGCGGTCTTGCCGCTTTGATCCGGGAAGCCGTAGCAATCCGGGCCGCTATGATTATGTGTGGCACTGATAAGGATATTCTCTGGAGCGATGCCTGGAACCTGCCTGCGAACCTTTTCGCCCAGCACACTCGGAAAGCCAAGAAAGTCGGTGCTACAGATTGCGATGCGCGTGCCGGAGCCGTCTAAGACCAGCGCTCGCACAGTCAGCCTGCCGAGTCTTTGCGTGACAGGTTCAGAAGGGCCAATACCGCCTGAAACAGGCAGAAGTGGATCGGGAGTCACGTCGCGGATAGCAACCGCCGCACGGAACTGGCCTCGGACGGAGCTGGCATTGGCCAAAAAGAAAACCGCCGCTGCCATCAGCAACATGGCAATTAACCTATTACATTTGCCGCCCATAATTACTACCTTTCAATTCTGTGTGCCTGGCTGTTTTTCAATCAGGGGCAATCGAAGCTTTTACCCGAGTTGTAGGGTATGCTCTGCATACCGCCAAGCCCGAATGGTATGCAGAGGCTGCGATACCCTACGTCCAGACTATACTTGCCGGTGCCTAAGAATTCACCGGGCACAAGTTTACGAGGCAAGCCGAACTTAGTCAATTGACCTGACAAGTCAGTTGAAGTTTATGGTGGCACGGGCTTCCAGCCCGTGAAAACACGGCCAAGATGGCCGTGCCACAGGTGGTCTAAGATTGTTTTTGTCGGATTGTCGTCTGTTTTGTGCTTTCGATGATCGCAACAGCGGAGGACCTGTCAGCCGCAAAGTGGAATAGATTCTCTATCCCGACGGTGCTGAAAACGCCTTTGGTTGGCAGGGCAACGCTGCACAGAACGAGCTTGCGCCCTCGCTCGAGTAGCAAGTGACGTAATATCATCAGATTGGAGATGCTTGAAGATGTGATTATCTCAACCAGGCACAGATCGATTATTACATTGCATGGGCTCGCTTTGCTGATGGTTTCGTTGAGCTCTGCGAGCTGATTTCGCAGTTGTGGTTCTTTGGATAAGACAACCAGGAGAACATCATCCGATAATCTCTCAGTACGCATTTGGACATCCCGATCAATACTGACCCCGATCAAGTCGGGGGAGAAGCTCGAATTGTATATCGGAACATGCTTCGCCCAGATTAAGCAAAAAGTGCTGGAAATTTTTGGGCCGATAAGCACCGGTGGACGCGCATTTGCAATCGATGCAACCTGTGTGATCTGTGGATCCTTTTGGTCTATCCTGCGCATCAGATCCGCCACGGTGCGCGCATCGCGCAGCAGCACAGCCGGTTCGCTGACTCGTCGCCCGGGAACTCTTCCTTTGCCGGGTCCCACTTCAAGGACCGCTGCAACTTGTGTGCGATGATGGTTAGATGTCCCAGCGAAGCCGACCGATGACCAATCTCCTGGTCGCAGCTTGGCCGCCGCCGAGTCCGAATGCACTCGAACCAGTTGGCGTGATGGTTGTTGTCCCCGATGTTCACTTGCCGGGTTCTTAACTTCATTTCCTCGAGGATCTCCTCAGGACCGCCTTCAATAGGCCCGCCGGTTGACATTGATGTGACCCAGCCGCGCTCTCCGACAAAAACCCCTCCGAAGTTTCCCGCCAGGCGTGCCGTTGCAGGAACGGCCTTATAGACATCCTTCACCATCCCCCAGTGATCAACCAGGTGAAGGAGCGTCCCATTGGCGTACTTGCAGGTAAGAGTCGGATACGCTCCGCTGCTGGGATGGATGATCTCCACCGGCCCGCTGTTTTCGACGCCCAAGGCATACTGAATCACGTCCGCACTGTGTGAATGGTGCCAGGTCACTGAGGCCGCGCCAAAATCCTCGCAGAATGACCACGGTACCACGCCCGGAGACGGGTTCGTGTGGTAGAGCTGGTTGTATGGATGCCAGGCGGCTGGGCCAACCCACAGGTCCCAGTCCAATGCTTCCGGCACTAGTTCTGCCGGCAGAGCAAAGTCCAGCGGCACGTACGAACCGCCGGACTTCTCGACATCCATTACATGAGCGTAGGGCTTGAAACGACCGGCTCCGATAAAGCCCGCCAGGCTGTTCCACAACGTGAAAACCGATTTGACCTTACCGAGTCCACCGCCGCGCACAAACTCGCAGACCTGACGGATCGTTGGGATGGATCTGTATTGCGTTCCGGTCTGGAAGACCCGGCCGTATCTGCGCACCGCCTCGGCAAGTTCGCGTCCCTGGCGAATTGTTATCGAGATTGGCTTTTCGCAATAGATATCCTTGCCCGCCTTGGCTGCGTCAATCGCCTGCAACGTGTGCCAGTGGTCGGGCGTGACAATCACCACGGCATCAATATCTGATCGACCCAGAAGTTCACGGTAGTCGTTATACGCTGCGCAGCCATGATACGCGCCGCTTGAACGGTCGGCAGCATACGTTTCCTCCACGCGACGCTTGCCGTCCTCACACCGCAGACGGTCTACATCGCAGACGGCCAGAACTTGAACGTCTCGGTCGCCGACCAAGCGGTGTAAGTGCCCGCCTCCCATCAGCCCTTTCCCGATCAAGCCCACCGTGATCCGCTCGCTCGGAGCCACATTACCGTCTGCGCCACGTGCCGAAGCGGGAATAATCCACGGCGCCGCGACTATGCCTGAAAGTGCAACCGTGCGGCCCAAGAATTCACGACGTGATATCCGGCGACCATCTGCTGCGCTGGAGCTTCCTATTTGTGTCATTGCTCACCTCGTTTTGCCAATTGCACGCTTACCTTGTTGAAAAGATCAATGCTCTGGACGATTCCGGGCATCGAGCCGGACTTCTCCTGCATGTACTCGACGCTGAACATTGCGGGCTTGAGGTCCAGGCGGTGGATTTGGTCAAGAAGCGGGCCAATTTTTCCAGCGTTGGTGCTATGCAGCTCATTCACGTTCGGGACCTGGAGGATAATCAGGCGGTCGCGGAGCATCGCAGCACCCTCGATGGGGTCGATGCCGCAGCGCAACCACGAAGCGAGATTGGCGCAGGCACCAATCCGTTTGCTTCGGCCATTACAGAGCTTCAAAACCTGCTGGGGACGCCCCCCGTTGCGCGAGGTATTCTCGCCGGCGCTGGGAATGGCAAGATTGATGTCACACTCGTCACAGAGTCTCTCGACGGTATCCAGCACGTCGGGCCTGCTGCCTCGACTTGCGTCGAGAGACGCAGAGGCAAGCGGCGGTTCGGCGATGATGGTCTCGATGCCTATTTTCCTGCCGAACTCAAATACCTTGCGGCAGCCAGCTTCATCAGATGGCATGGCATTGATGCGATACGTCAGCAGACGAACGCCGGCCTCATCCAGCTTCAACCGGACCTGCCTCAGCTCATCATTGCCGAGCTGCCCATCGAATTTCTTAGTAATCTCGCCGCTCACCGTCTGTTGACTCGAACCACCGATATACAATAGGCCCGGTTCAGCCGCCCTGTCGATGGTCTCAAAGAGCGTGAGGTTGCCGGCGGCCATTTGAGAAGTGGGCCCGCCGCCCCGACTCTTGCCCGCCAGACGTAAGGCGGGCGCGTCGGGAGACGCGGGGGCGGGGGGCATGAGCCCCAGACGCCAGCCGAGCTGCTCTTGTGCCAGGATAGCCGGCGTCAATTTGGCGCTCGGAGTCGTTGGCGCCGGCAGGTCGCCCAAGGCGAACTGAGCGGCCGCCAGATAAAACTGCAACATCTTCGGATCCCAGAACACGTAGGGATTGTGCGCGATCGTGCAGTAGAAAACGCGGCCCCGGCCATATTGTCGCACCCACGCCAGCGCGTAATCGTTGTCTGCACGCTCGAGCTTGCCGTAAGCCGGGCCCTGCTGCAGGTCCGTCTTCTCGGTGTCGATGCTAAGAAGCACACGCACGCGGTTACGCGAGTAAGGCTCATGCACCCGGAAGAACTCGTCACGGTAGTCGAAGCCCTGGCCGGCGAAGGCTTGATTTACCGGATGAGCGGCATCATCGAGCTTGATGAAAACATGCTCATCGCTGGCACGGTGATTGGCGCCACGGGCGCCGAGCATAACGCCGAACTCGGGCCAATCTTCCGCCGTAAGGCGTCCCCAAGCGGAAATGGCGCCGGGCCATTTGGTGAAAGCCACCGATGTTCCGTGAACGCCCATAAGCCCGCCGCCGCCATAGACAAACTCGATCAGGCTTTGCCTCAACGCGGGGTCTTCAAAGAGATTGCCCACAGTGTTGTTGAGGAAAACGGCGTCAAACCGGCTTAGATTCTCGGGCTTGAAGACGGATGGCTCTCTACTGATAACCGTCTGGAAAGCGCCGGTCTTTTCGCCCATCAATGTAAAAGCCAGATTGCAAGTTGCAATGGAGCGGTGCCCGCCGTATCCGACATTGAGGTCGAAAATCAAGAGCTTGCGGGCGCTGCGAGGCTCAGCGATGGCTTTGGTGGGAATCGCCGCCTCAATCCGTTGCTGCTCCGTAGGCTCAGGGACAACCTGCGCCCTTGCGCCGGCGGGTCTGAGCCACGGCGCCGCAAGCATGCCGGCTGCACCGCCCAGAAAGTCACGCCGCGTGATGGAGTTCGTTGGTGTTATCGCTTTTCGCATAGACTCATTTCTCTCTTGCTTTTGCTGTCCTCACGGCTCGACACGCAGGATTTGTTTTACGTCGCCACACCGCACCTCGTGCGACCCCGCAGCGGGCGCGAGCAGCTTTTTGAATGAGACGTCCTTCTTGTCATTCGGTCTAAGCCATACCCAGCGCGTGGTTATTTGCTCAGCCACTACTGCCTCTACCTTGGCGAGCCCTTCGTTGCCGCCATTCTCTAACGTCACGCTCAACGAGTACGGCTTACCCGCAATGAAACGGCCCTGGGAATCCTCGGAAATCAGTTCCAACCCTGCAACGCGCGGGGCCGCAGTGGGCAGGTCGGCGTCGCAGAGCAGGACATTCGCCACATCGTTTAATACCAGCGGATCGGGCGCACCAGGCGGACGCTGGAATTTGAAGCTATCCAGTGTAAGCCGCTCCACAGCGTCGCAGATCAGCACGGGTCGCAAATCCTCTTTCTCGCAGCGCAGCCGGACATTGTCGAATTGGAGATTCCGGACATTCCGTGCGTAGAATCCCCATGCCGGCAGCGGTCGGGCGTCAACGCCCGGGGATTTCACTGTCATACTCGCCTGCTCTTGCGTGCCGCCGCCCTTATATTCGATTGTCACATCGCGGAAGATTACGTTTGTAAAGGGCGTTTCTGCCCAGCTTTCGACCGAAGACGCGGCCCGATACACGCCGGTGGCTGTCACCCGGTTGACCGTGATGCGGCCGGCGGTATTGCCGGGCTTCAGCGAGAAGTGAAATGGCGTAGAAACGTTGTGCATCGTGATGTCGCAGATGAGCACATCATCGAGGCTGCCTTGCGTGGCGTCCCAGGCGCCGGGCTGCAGATTGAGGCCGGCCAGCATATTGTGCCGGTTCGATGTGCGGTGCGGATGGATGCCGGGACCATAGAACAGGCAGTCACGAATGATCAGGTGTGTCGCTGGGCCGATAAGCCGGACCCCGTTGCATGAGGAGTTCACAATACAATCGGAAATCAGTGTATTTTCCCAATAGCGTCCGGCAATCGAGTCGTCTCCGGTGAAGAACTGGCAGCCAACGATGCTCACGTCCCGGCAGGGGCGCTCAGGCGCTCCGCGGAAATGGACGCCGTCCCAGCCGCCGCTGATCTTGACATTACGAATGTCAACCTGGTCGCTAATCTGAAAGAAGATCGCATAGTTGGCCGAGTCTACGAAAGAAACGTCGCGAACCGTGACGTTGCGACAGTTGACCAATACTAAGGTATGCGGCCCGCGCATTTTCTCCTCGCCCGTGGGATCAAAGACTTTGTTGCCGTCAATCACGCCCTGTCCGGTAATCGCTATATCTTCCAGTCCGTCGCCGAGGATTAACGCTCTGTGCCACTTGCCCCATCTGGCTTCGGGCATAAAGGCTGGAGGTGTCGGATGCTGATATTGCCCGAGGTCCGTGGTGCCGATCAGCCTGGCGCCCGCGTCAAAAAACAGGGTGACGTGGCTCTTAAGATGCACCGTGCCCGATAGGTATTTGCCGGGCGGCAGCAAGACTTGGCCGCTGCCAACACCCGCACACGCTTCAATCGCCTTATTTATCGCGGCCGTGTCCAGCGCCTTGCCATCACCTGTCGCACCGTAGTCTCGGATGCTGAACACATTAGCCCGGCCGGCGACAGCCGTTTGAGCGGCGGCCATCAAAGCCGCCGTGACAAGCACTTGCGCGATAGCTTTTGACACGCCGCCGCGAGGCCGATGGATGTGATCCCGGTGCATCATAAGTCAAATTATAAGGCTTGAATCAGGTCGCGGCAATAACATAGATGCCGGCGTGAAAAAGTCCTTGTGAACTGCGGTGCCATAACTATAATGGCAAAAGTGCAGTGCCAATGGAGTGTGGCATGGGCTTCCAGCCCATGAAATCACGGCCAGGATGGCCGTGCCACGGATTTAGAATAGACAACAATCAGTAGGAGAAGATGAGCTATGAACAAAACCACTGAAGGGTTCCCGCTCGGCGGGGGCCAAGGGTCCCCGCTCCGCGGGGGAGAAAAGAGCACATCGCGTCGTGAATTTCTCAAAGATACCGGCCGGCTCGCTGCGACCTCGGCCCTGGTGGGGGCGATCGGGCCTCGGATCTATGCCGGGGAGGATAATACGATTAGGGTGGCCTTGGTCGGCTGCGGCGGCAGGGGCACCGGCGCAGCATCGGAGGCCTTATCCGTCAAGAACGGCCCGACCAAGCTCGTCGCCATGGCTGACGTTTTCGAGGACCGTCTTACCCGCAGTTACAAGAATTTGAAGAAGGAGCACGATAAACAGGCGGACGTGCCCGAGGATCGCAAGTTTGTCGGCTTCGACGGCTACAAAAAGGCAATGGATTGTCTTAAGCCGGGCGATGTGGCGATTTTTGCTACGCCGCCGGCATTTCGCTGGGTCCATTTCGCGTACGCTATCGCCAAAGGCCTTAACGTCTTTATGGAAAAGCCGATCACGGTGGATGGGCCGAGCACACGCAAGTTCTTGAAGCTCGCGGAAGAGTCCATCAAGAAGAACCTCAAAGTGGGCGTGGGTCTGATGGTTCGCCATTGCAGGGGCCGGCAGCAACTGCTCGAGCGCATCAGGTCGGGCGAAATTGGCGACCTGGTCAT
>CAZMLE010000108.1:0-10663 GCA_964567045.1 uncultured Pirellulales bacterium
AATCTGGGCGAAAGTTCAGGAACGTTCAGTGTCCGCTGGTACAATCCGCGTGCCGGAGGTCCGCTACAGATGGGCAGCGTTGGCGAAGTAACCGGGCCCGGCTCGGTCGCCATCGGCCATCCACCGCAGGACCCCGACAAAGATTGGGTCGCACTAATAAGGAGTAAACCCCCAAAATAAACCCTTCGACTTCGCTCAAGGCAGGCTTGGGGGCTAAATATGCGCGAATGACTTTGCCGGGTTTTGCCTGCCCCAGCATTAAGATGATTCCAAACTTCGCTGTTTTGAGAATCATTTTCATAACCCTTTTTCTGCAAAGAAGTTATCGTTCATTTTAGCTCCCTCGTGGAAATTGGCTTTGATTGGCTTTGTTTTCCCGGGCTCTGAAGGCGGGTTCATTTTCATAATCCTTTGTTATTAGTGAGCTTACATTTATTTAGCCTTCGCGGAAATTGGGTTTGTTTTGCACAAAAGCCTGTCAAAATTGGCCTTGTTTTGCATAAAAAGCCCAAATCTCCGTCGCTTTCTTCTATTTCTGTCTTCTGTCTTCTGCCTTCTGCCTACTGTCTTCTGTATTCTGTCTTCTGTCATCTGCCTTCTGTCATCTGTTGGTATTACCATTCTATTCAATTTAGTTCTATATATATCATACCCAGAGGGGAGCTCGGCGTCAAGCGAATTTTCAATGAAAAAAGGGCCAGAAAAAGGACCGACAGCATCTCGGACTGCCAGCCCTTAGTTTTTTTTGACAGGATTTACAGGATAATCCTGTTATCCCGTCTAAGGGGGTTTTTTTTGACCTTCCTTGTGGCAAGGCTCTGGTTTCTACGGCGTCACCGCTCGGTCGTAGAACTGTCCCTTCGACCAAATTCAGGAGAGGCTGTCAGCCCGTTCGGCTACGCTCAGGGTAGACTGTGCGGAAGGATGCGAGGTGCGAACATGTCACGGCCAATTCGCCTCTGTTGTTAATGGATTTAGAGCCGCCATTCGTGGCTGTCTCGAGTTTCGCTGGTCTGGTATGTACTGGCGGCGTAAAGATACTTAGTTAGGTTTGCTTGGCCAGTCCTGGATTTCCTCCATTAGCGATTCTACAAATTTCAGCCACGCGTCCTCGTTTATGGCCTGCCGTACTTCTGGGTCGAGCCAGACATCCTCAAGCCACTTGACTAATTCTTCCAAGGTAAGTTCACCGGCTTTGGCCTGCTGGCCTCGGTCACAGCTTGCACAATTGCCTAGAAGCTGCGCATCTCTCTTCCTCCAGTTGGTTACTAGAATGGTCAAGTCGGCGGTAAATACGCGGAACTTGTTTATGCCGCCCGAATCTTTACCGTCGGCGTCGCCATCGCACTGATAACTGGTCCCATCGTACGGCGAGTAGCACCAGCAATCCGGCCTACCCATAAGAACCCAGTCATCATAGTCTGGGTGGCAGTCTGGCAAGCAGTTCCTTGTCACTATAGGGTTTACTACTCGGAAACTCTCATCGCCTGCAAAACGCATGCACTGATTGTTACTGCATTCCGGATAATCCCAATTGGCTTTATCAAAGGCCTCTTTAACTGTGTCTCCATCCTCCAGATAACTGAAAAAAGCACGTTGCCAATCAAGAGATAAAGGCCAGCAATCGTCACGGCAGGCAACGTCTGCCCACATCCCGCAATACCCCACCGTTGCGGTGTTCTCCATCGATCCTTTCCTGAATGCATGGGACAGTGTGCCATCTCCTGTAAAGCACATTGCTGAACAGCTTGCTAAGAAGGTAAACGGCATCTTGGTGTAACCGGCAATCCAATTCTCAACTTCGTCTACCCAGGTCGTTTCGTAGAAACCACCATCGCAGCCGCTATCAAACGACACCCAGTCTCCATGAGCTATCTCATAAAACATCGCTACTGTATCTGATCCGATGTGGGTTCTTACCTCTTCTTGAGTTGGCCATTGAAGCCACCAAGTGTCGTAGCCCATGATATCAAACCTCTCGCGTGCATTAAGATACCAGTCAAGCCAGGCATTGGCACAAGGACCTTGAGACCACGGCCCAGACAGAGAAAATGCCGTATGCGGTGGTCCAATACCATAGCCCAAAACTCTTCCTTCGACTGCATCGATAACAGTTAGCAAGGATCCCTTCGTTTCATCGATGCTATACACTGCCCAGCATGGATTTTCCGGTGTCAGTTTGATAGGAGAGAAAATGTCTGATTTAGGGGATATGATGTATAATGCTGAACCATCGACCGTTCCTTCTACCATCGATTCGGCTTGTTCCTTCGTCATGTTTAGTCTGGGCAAGGAAAGCGGCAGATCTTCTCGCCAGTGGATCTTCACATCTAACAGCTCCTGGGTCTCTCTATCAAATTAAAATACAATCCGGTCTTTTTCGACTTTCGATTCACCAATCATTCTCTGATGCCAGTAAACTATTCTATTACCAATTTCGAGCTCTTTGAATTCTGAAGGATCATCGACGTATCCCTCTAAAAGGTTCCAACGCTGATTTACTTCGGCTCCGCTGGAAAAGCTCATGAGGAGCATGATTACTGATAGAAGGGCAATCCATTTCTTTGAGTTCATCTTGTTTCTCCCTAAAAATGACTTTTGAAATTTTGGTTAACTGTCCTTAGGGTGTTATCACTATATATAGCGATAATGGTACTCTTGCATAACCGCCATCAAGTTCTAATTCTCCCGTGATCTTGTATTTACCATGAGTTGCAGGGTAGTCATCATGTGGCGATAATGTGCCGTTATCATTTACCATATTCCAGACCTTCTCGAAGTCTTTGTGCTCATACGGCTCCAAATGCAACACTTTGTAGCCACACGGCGGTATAACCCGGAAATACTGCCAGATGTCGGTACTATCTTCGTCTGTGATGGCAAAATGAGGGGCTCCACCGCAGAGTATCTGTCCCACATCTACAGGGTTCTCAGTCAAATTGGTGACCCTATAGAGCATCTGGACCTGCTCACCCAAATGGTAAACATGCTTGTCCGTCTGTATGTAGTATTTTATGGCGTCCTTGACCAGAGAATTTGAATTGACTGGCGTATTATCTTCCAGCCAGTGCGAGGCCATAATCGCAAGGTCGGCAAAGTCAACTATGCAATCTCCATTTATATCGCCTGAGATAACCGTTTCGCACATGGGCTTGCCAAAGTACGACTTGGTTGCCTCAGCCGTACCGCCGTAGGCACCCATATTGATTCTGCCTCCGTTTGGAAACGGCTCAAGGCCGACAGGTGACATTGGGTCGGCAGCGTCAATGCAGGGACTGGTAACGTTATCCCGTATCCAACCTTGGGTATTGGGGTCCCAGCGACCCGCCTGGGACTTCAGATGATAATCGCCACTTTCCAGGTCTGCAAATAACGGCTTCCTATTCATATTGCCATTACCAGGCCAGGCCCCCTGAACGTCACTATAGCTCACAATTATCACCGAGGCATCGTTGTTCCATATCTCATTGCCACCATCCCAGAGGATACAATTGACAATTTGAATATTGCTCGGGCCCTGCTGTTGCCACGAATCGCATGCCAGAGCCTTTCCGTTAACTGCTGAATTTCTGGCTAACGTGCAATTGGCAAACTTTGCGCCGGAATAACGGCTGTAAATGGCACCGCCGTTCTGGTCTGCTGAATTTTCGCTGAACGTGGAGTTAGTCACCACTGGGTGGCTATAAGCGCTGTTCCAGATCCCTCCACCATCACCACTGAACCTTTCACCAGAGTAATATGCGCTATTGCCGATGAAAAGGCAGTGACTCACTACCGGACTGCTATGGTGGTTGCAGATCCCCGCGCCGCGCGGTGCGAAGTTTCTTATGAACTTACAGCTCACAAGAGTTGGACTGCTAAAGTCATTGCTCATGCCACCTCCGCTGTTACCACTAAACATGCACCTGATTACCCCCGGGCTGCTATTATAGTTGTACATTCCGCCTGCCCCATTATCCTTGAAGGTACAACCGACCACTGTCGGACTGCTACTTCCCCAGTTGCGCATCCCGGCGCCCACACCGCTGATTGTCCAGTTCTGGGTAAATGTACAATTGACCACATAGGGGCTGCCAGAGGTGTTGTGCATCCCGCCACCCGAGCCAAGGGAGTCCCAGACAGAAATATCGTAATGTGCGCGACGAATGAGGAAACCGTCGAGGATAGCAGTAGCATCCGTTGCAGAACCTATGACCATGGTTCGGGTGTTCTCAGATCGTGTCGGCTCGCCCTCCAAATCACACGGATCGTTCACGTCCTTGTCGTTACCAGCCAGATCACCACTGAGAATCGTCTCGTACAGTGCAACATCCCTCGCATTCGGATCAGGCATGCCCAGGCCCGCATAGCCGCCTCTCAGGGTCACGCCATTGATCAGCCTGAACGTAGCTGTGCGGTCGCCGGGCGTTATCCCAGCACCCTGATCAGGCTTGTAAGTTCCCTGTGCAACCCAAATCTCATCGCCGCTTTTCGCGGCAGCCAGCGCATCCTGCAGATACTTATAGCCGTTGGTCCAGCTTGAGCCGTCATTTGCACCGGTGGCATCTCCATGAACGTATATGACCTTACCGCAGGCAACTCCGGCGCTGCTCAGAAGCATCAAAACAACAGAAAAGACGCAGGCTTTGTTCAGAAGCGATAGCATGCTTTCTCCCGGTTTGAATTAATATTGACGAATGCTTTTCCTATTTTTTAACCATTTTCATCATTTTTGTCAACTGCTACTGGGTATTTTTCAAAGGATCTCCAACAATTTTCAGTCAGCGATGCCGTTTCTCTGCCCCAGGTGTGTTTATTCGCGTACTTTTCCCCGATGATGCTTTATATATGTGGCGACCGGCAACAGGAAGATGTTGATTACTTTTTTATAAAGATTTCGCAGATGCCGGAAAACCCGGCCCCGGAGGGAGCTTGAGTCCATCCATGAACTTGCCGTGCTGTACATCCAGCAGGCCCGCTACGAGGTCGCCGAGCCATTGCTGCTGGAGGCATGCCAGGGTCGCGAGAACAAGCTCGGCCCCGAACACCCCCACACAAGCGACTCGCTGAATGAGCTGGTGAGACTCTACGAATCCTGGGGCAAGCCGGAAGAAGCTCAAAAGTGGCGGGCAATACTACCTTCTGAGAAAAATGTCAAGGACAGGCAAGCCCAAACGGACAGAACACAGAAAACAGAAGACCCACTTCTGACCTCCGACATCGAGTGATAAAAACCTGTTGCAAACTCCATGTTTGGGTTTATAATTTTAGCCCGTACCAGAAAGGTATGGAATTTAGAATTGAGAATTAAGAATGCAGAAAGCCCAATTCTCAATTCTTCATTCTTAATTCTACATCCTTTTTAGGAGACAACTGTTATGGAGCCGACGACACAACCGGAAGTTTGCCGCGTAGCGGGGGCGCAAATCAACTTACTCGCTGATGAGCTGCCGTCTATGGACGACATAACCAAACTCTCTCACTTCGTCCACTGCACCGAGGCCAATCAGCTAAAATTCGCTGAAGAGGTACAGGGCAATATGAGCAGGACTTCACCAAAGGCGATACTGGCGGTGGGAATAGGACTTTTTATCCTCGGCCGATTCCAGGAGGCAGCCGAGAAGCTGCAAAAAGCCGAAGACCGCAAAGAAAAATTCATTTACCTGGCCTTTGCGCTTTGCCAGTTGGGCAAATTCGACGCAGCAATTGAAAACCTGCAAAAAAGTCTGGCCTACCAGGCCGACCCCTTGTACGTATCGCTGGAAAAAGCTGCCACGTATCGCCACGCCAAGAAATTCGAGGCGGCGGAAAAAGAACTATCCGGCTGCGCGAATTTCGAGAAGGTAAGTGCCGAGTATCATTACCAGCTTGGGCGGCTTCAGGAAGTGATAGGGCTTTATGAAAAGGCAGCAGACAATTACAAAACAGCCCTGGAACTGGCCCCGACGCACCCGCGAGCACTTTTCCATCTGGCTTTTCGGTGCGATTTGTCCGGCGATGAAGAGGCCGCCATCGACTATTATAAGCAGGTCGTCTGCGGCTCTCCGGTTTATGTAAGCGCACTGCTGAATTTGGCTGTGCTTTATGAAGACATAGACCAGTACGACAAAGCCTGCCAATGTGTGGACGCGGTTCTGGAGTCTCATCCCAATCATCAAAGAGCAATTCTGTTCAAAAAAGACATCGAAAGCTCAAAAACCATGCTGTACGACGAAGAAAAAGAAAAGAAAAGAAGCCGCAAAAATCAGATTCTTGAGACTCCTATCTCCGATTTTGAGCTGTCGGTGCGCAGCAGAAACTGCCTGAAGAAGATGAACATCGACACGCTCGGCGATCTTTTGAATATAACCGAGGCGGAGCTGCTGTCTTATAAGAACTTTGGGGAAACCTCCTTGAGAGAAGTCAAGGTCATCCTCGAATCGAAAAACCTGCGACTGGGCATGGCTCTAGAGGAAAAGCTGGAGCAGCCTCAGGAACTATCCGACCGTATTACCTCAGAAGAACAAGAAGTTCTGAACAAATCCGTTGACGACCTGCAAATTTCGGTGCGCTCCCGAAAATGTTTGCAGAAGCTCGATATTCGCACGCTC
Source organism: uncultured Pirellulales bacterium (assembly GCA_964567045.1). Lineage (GTDB taxonomy): Bacteria > Planctomycetota > Phycisphaerae > Sedimentisphaerales > Anaerobacaceae > JAFNGF01. Next base: position 6,570 of record CAZMLE010000108.1, read on the forward strand.
GCCGATTTGACTCGAAAAACAGAAGCCGAGCTTCTCGGAGTCAAAAACTTCGGCGTAACCAGCTTAAATGAAATCAAAAGGAACCTTGCTACCTTCGGACTGGCCCTGCGCAGCCTGGACTGACCGATGAAGTTGGAATTCAGGAGCCAGAAAACAGAAGACAGAATACAGAAGACAGTATGCAGAAGACAGTATGCAGAAGACAGTATGCAGAAGACAGAATTCAGAATTTTGTCTCTTGTCTGCTGTTTACCGTCTCCTGTCTGTTGATAATCCTTCCCGGCTGTAGGCCCAGGGAGATTATCCGCCCCACCCCACAAATGGGGATCGAGCCGGAGTTCTGGGTGAGAGTCCTGCTGCTGGACGATGCGAAGCAGTGCACCATAAACTCGGACTTTCCTTTCGAGGTCGTCGACACGCAGACGCAGACGAGAAAAACTCGATTCGACCCGCGAGATCTGCCCGCAAAGGTGGAGGTCTCCGCCGGCAAAATCACCATCGCAGGCCGAACGCTGGAAAGTAACCAGGCGCTTATTTCCCCCGATGAGCCGCATATTTTCAGCCTGAACGGCGAGCAATACCGTGGAAAACTGAAGCTCATTATCAATGCTGACAGCAACAGCTTCGACGCCATCAACCTGGTGCCGCTTGAGCCGTATCTGGCAGGTGTGCTGGGTGCAGAGATGCCCGATTACTGGGAGCTGGAGGCGTTAAAGGCTCAGGCAATCGCCGCGAGAACCTACTGCTTATATATCAAACGACGCTTCGGCCAGAAGCGACATTGGGACGTAAGCGCGACTCAGGTAAACCAAGTCTATACCGGGACTAAAGCTGAATCCGCGCAGGTTTGGGATGCCGTCAATAGCACCCATGGCCAGGTCTTAGTTTGCAGGCAGTCCGCCGGCACCGAAGACATTCTGCCCGCTTACTATAGCTCAGTCTGTGGCGGGCATACCGAAAACAGCGAGCACGTGTTCGGCGATTCCTTTGAATCGCTCAGAGGCGTGGACTGTCCCTATTGTAAGGACGTTGCCAAGCTCGATTTTTTTTTCTGGCCTATGGTGCAGTTCGACCAGAGCGATGTCACAGCCAGGCTCATGCAGCGCTTTCCAGAGCTTAAGCCGCTGGGTGAAATTGTCAACATCAAGCCAGCCAAGCAGAGCGACTATGGAACATTTGCCCGGCTGACTTCGGTTGAGCTTACCGGCTCAACCGGCAAGAGTCACTTTCTGCGAGCCGAGGATTTGCGCCTTGCGATCGACCCAAGCGGGCAAAAACTGAAAAGTACCATTTGCCTGATTGTTAAATGGGACGGAAAATGGGCATTCTTAGCTGGCAGAGGCTGGGGGCACGGCGTCGGAATGTGCCAGCACGGCGCCGAAGGAATGGCAAGACAAGGAAAAACCGCCAGAGCGATACTCCAGCATTACTACCCCGACTCCAAAATTTCAAGAGTCTACCGAAATGAGTAATTTTCAAGTGCTGCACAAGGACTGCGATTGCGCAGCTCGCCAGGGTGTGCTCACTACCGCCCACGGTAAGGTCGAGACGCCCTTTTTTATGCCGGTCGGCTCAGCCGGCGCCATAAAGGGAATCACGCCGCGGCAACTGAAAGAAACCGGCACCAACGTTATCTTAGCCAATGCCTACCACCTGATGCTCAGACCCGGCATCGATGTAATCGAAAAGATCGGGGGGCTGCACAGATTTATGGCCTGGGATGGGCCAATCCTGACAGATAGCGGCGGATACCAGGTCTTTTCGTTAAGCCCACTGGCCAGGGTCGATGACGATGGTGTTGAATTCGCCAGCCATATAGACGGCAAAAAGATATACCTGAACGCGGAAATTGCCACCAGAATCCAGAACCGCATGGCTGCCGACCTAATAATGTGCCTCGACCAGTGCCCAGCTTTTGCGATTGAGGCGTCAGAACTGGAAAAAGCTGTCCAGAGGACGATTCGCTGGGCCGGGCAGGCTAAGCAAGCGCACACCAACGCCAACCAGTTGCTTTTCGCCGTCATCCAGGGTGGAACGGACATCCAACTGCGGACGTACTGCACCTGCGAACTTGTCAAAATGAATTTTGACGGGTATGCTATCGGCGGATTAAGTGTAGGTGAAGGGCATGAGAATATGATAAGGACCGTTATGCACACTGCCGGGCTTCTGCCGGATAATTTGCCGCGCTACTTGATGGGAGCCGGCACGCCGGCGGACATTATCGCTGCGGTCAGGGCGGGTGTCGACATGTTCGATTGCGTTCTGCCGACCCGTAACGGTCGAAACGCGCTTGCATTTACTGAAGACGGGCGGGTTCCGCTGCGAAACAGCACGTACATAAACGATAATACGCCCATAGAGTCCGGCTGCGATTGCTACTGCTGCAATAACTTCAGCCGGGCCGCCTTGAGACATTTTTTTAATGTTGGGGAGATGCTTGGGCCAATCTTAACATCACTGCACAATATAAGGTTTTACCAAAGACTAATGGCCAAAATAAGGCAAATGCTTAAAAACAACGAGTTCTCCGCCTGGGCAGCCGGAAAACTTGAAAAATACCGCCCATTCGACCTGCCGAAATACGATGAAGGGAAAACAATATGAACAATCTCTGGATACTGGCCCAGAAATCGGCTGAGGAGGCGCCTTCGCGCATTACCTCCGAGCAGCCGACCACCGAGCAAGGCAAAGCAATGACAACCGTGCCCGACTCCAATGCTCCGGCAGCCGCACCACAACGGCAAACGGTAACCAATCCGCTCAACTTTGTCCTGCTCGCTGTGATGCTTGTAGTGATGTACCTTCTACTTTTCAGGGGACCTCAGAAAAAACAACAACAACACAAACAAATGGTACAATCGCTGGAAAAAAACGACAAGGTGCGAACGATCGGCGGGATTATCGGAACCGTGGTCGATGTTAAGGGAGACGAGGTTACGCTGAAGGTTGACGAGTCGACCAATACAAAAATAAAAGTTGCCGCTTCAGCGATTGGCAAGAATTTGTCGAAAGATAACAAGTAGTTCTTTGTTATGAGTTCGTTGTTCATTGACTATGAACCCTGAACAACGAACTATGAACGAGGAAAGTTATGGGCAAAAATCTGTTGCCGAAGATGATCTTGATCGTTGTTCTGGTAGCGGCCGCTGCCTGGATCTTATATCCTCCAAGTAAGACCTTAAAGCCCGGCATAGACCTGGCAGGCGGCACCAGCCTCATCTATGAAATTGACGCCGAGGGTCTCAAAGATGAGGAAACAAAGGATTTGGCTCAGAGAATGATAACCGTCTTGCGAAGACGAACCGACCCTGCCAACATCCAGAACCTCATCTGGCGGCCACAGGGCAACACTCGCTTCGAAATACAGATGCCGCTGGCAAGTGCCGAAACCCGCACCAAACGCCAGCGATTCGAGCAAACCCGTACGGAATTATTGGAAAAAAACATAAACCCCGCTGCGATTATCCGGTCGCTGTCCAAGGCGGCTGAAGAGCGAGCAAAAGATTTTGAGCAGTTCGTCCAGAGTGACCCAAATCAATTGAAGGTTCTGCAGAGCCTGGCCACCACGTATGACCAACGCAAGGAGCTACAGAATAAAAGAGAGCAGCTCGACCCCAATCTCAAGGCTGCCGAAGAAAAACTATCATCAGCAGCGCTCGATGTGGCACGCATAAAACAAAGTGTGAACGATTGGGCCAAACTAAATGACCCAAACCTTCAAAAATCCCTTACGCAGTTTCTTGGCTCTGAAAATAATCTGGAGTTACTCACCGACTACGTCAAGACTTACGCTCAGTGGGCCGAAGTGGTAAACCAACTCCCTAACAAGTACGTCGAATTCGAAGAAGCCAAAAGAGGGCTCGACAAGCTAAACTTAACTTCCGAGCAGGTAGACTTCGTGCTTGAAATGCCCGCTAAGTCAACGGAAAGGAAACAGCGGCTCGAAAAACTCAAAGCTGAATTTTCAGATCGGGCAGAAAAAATCGACCAGGTAGTCGCGGCGTTTGACCAGTACCGCCCATATAGAGGCAGACTCGACGACCCGGACGACCTTCGGCGAATGCTAAAGGGCGCCGGCATACTGGAATTCA
>CAZMLE010000109.1:0-10637 GCA_964567045.1 uncultured Pirellulales bacterium
TAAGCCCTGAAGTTACTGCCAACGATCTGGAAAGGGTAAGAGAAACCTTAACTGAGCAAATGAGTAGGCAGCAGCCAAGGGAGCAGAAAATCTGGAGAATAATTATGAAAAGCCCAATCACAAAATTAGCCGCTGCGGCGGTAATAATAGTTGCGGCATTTATTGGTATATACCATTTCGGTGGCCCGATTGATGGTTCAAGCGTGGCGTTTGCCAGCATGAAAGATGTAATGAGACGAGTGCCATGGATGCATATCGTAGTTTCCGACGATAACGACAGATTAGAGGCTTGGATTTGTTTTAAAGCCGGTACCATAGCTACAAGGTACAAAAACGGGAAAGTCACATTTATCGACGGGCAAAATCATTCTTTTTTCTCATACAACCCTGATTCAAATCAGATAACAGTCACGAAATTGGAAGAAAATCCGTTGGAGATTTTTGGCGCAGGACCTCTGGGATTTTGTGATTCGATAATCAAAATGTTAAAAGATTCTGGAGGGAAAGTAATAGAAAACAATACGATATGGAAGGGAATAAATGCAAGAAAGCTATCGCTGGAGGGTCCTATATATGATCATAATACAGCGGTCGAACTCTTAATTGATAGACAAGAGAATGTACCCGTTCACATGAAACAACAAGTTTGGGGAAAAGACGGTTCATTAAAAGAAGCCAGAGCAGATTTTGACTATCCTGACACCGGCCCCAAGGATATTTATGATTTAGGTATTACACGAACGGTGCAGGTTGTAGATAAAATATCGACAACTTTGCTAAAGGGAAGGCTTATTAATAAAGATGGGAAGCCGATAGAAGGGTCCGTAACTTTAATTTATGGTGATATTCAAACAGACGAAAAGGGTGAGTTTTCTGTTTCTTCTAATTCGGAACGGAAACCCGAAGGTCGCCATGTTGGGTTTGCCTTTACTAAGGATAAAAGACTATCTCGTGGATTTCTCTGGGAGTATAGCGATGAAGCTAATAATCTTGAGATAGTGGTTGAGCCATTGGCAACTATTGTGGGGCGTGTTGTTGACAAGAATGGAACCGGGGTTGGAGATGTTAAACCCAGCATTTATATCCTATTGGGAAGAGGTATGTCCGGAGGTACATCTGGGAAGGAATGGAAGACGGCTTTAAACAAAAATGGAGAGTTCAAGTTTGAGGGCGTTCCGGTAGGTCTGCCGATGAGGATTTTTGTGGAAAAGCCGGGATATCAGGGAAGCGTTGACCTTCCAGAGTTGAAAGCGGGAGAGACTAGCGAAGCCGGCGACGTGGTGCTTAAGCCGCTGCGCGGATATGAGGACGGGGAAACCGACTGGACAGGTGTGTTGTCAGGCCGAGTGACAAATGAAAACAATGAGCCGATGGCCGGTCTAAGAATTCATTGCCAGCCGGGAGGCAAGTTCGTTGAATCTACAACAAATAGCAAGGGACGATATACGCTTAAGGGTCTTCCAAGGGGTAAGAAGGTCTCCGGAAGTATTTACGCGGATGGTTACGGCCATACAATGTTTGGAACCGTTATAGACGGCAATGAGCTGGATATACAGTTGTTTCCACAGGGATGGAAATTGCTGAATAAAAAGGCACCGGGATTGTTTGTCGGAAAGTGGCTGAATACCGAGCCGGTAAAATTAGAGCAATATCAGGGTAAAGTCGTACTGTTGCAACTGGGAGTGTATTTGCCTGATTATCTTAATCATTTTGAACGGCTGGAAAAAGTGCAGAAAAAGTATGGTCCCAAAGGCATTGAGGTAATAGTAGTTCACCAGAAGCTACATGCTGAATATGGTGTTACCGAAAGGGATATAATTGAATTTATTAAAAAGTACAAGGTCGGTTTTCTGTTTGGGATTGATGATTCGATGGAAAAAGTAAAGGATTTAGCTCCGGATAGACTTATAGGTAATGGGGCCATGTATTCTCTGTATGATGTGAAAGCGGCGCCTGCATTGTATTTGATTGATAAGAAAGGCATATTGAGGATTTCTCCGACAGAAGACAATTTAGAGAAATGTATAAAGCGTCTTCTGGCGGAATGAAACAAATTTGAACTATATAAGTGCCCTCATTAAAAGGCTGGTCTGGTTAGATCACCCTTTTTTTGTGGATTTTTAATCGCGCAGTCCGCTCACGAGTCTGGTAAATTCTTGGCCGCGATGCTCGTAATTCTCAAACATATCGTAGCTTGCGCAAGCCGGGCTTAATAAGACGACATCGCTGGGAGTTGCAAGTTTGGCAGCCAGTTCAACTGCTTGGGCGAGAGAGTTAACTGTCTCGATTCTCGTCCCTCGTCCCTCGTCCCCCGTCCCTCGTTTGCTGATAGCGTTGTGTATTGCTTCTGCGATTTTTGGGGCGGTCTGGCCTATCAAGATAGCTGCTTTTGCGCTTTTGGCAATTTCTTGCCCGAACTGGTCAAACGGCAGATGCTTATCGTATCCGCCGGCAATGATAATTGTCGGCTGGTCAAAGGCATCCAGAGCGGCAATGGCACTTTGCGGCGTGGTAGCCTTTGAATCGTTATACCAGCGGACGCCATTCGTTTGTCCGACAAGTTCGAGCCGGTGCGGCAGCGCCTTAAAATGTGGCAGGCAACTCTTAATCTGCTCGTCATCGGCGCCAAAATGTCTGGCGACGGTAACGGCGGCGGCAAGGTTTGAAAGATTGGCCCGGCCTGGCAGCGCGAAACTATCCCGAACGTCCCGGCTTACATCGTCGGCTGAGAATCTGATGCAAATCCTGCCGGCCTGTTTTCTGTATTTTTCAAACCATTGGGCGGCAATTTCGTCCTCGGCATTAAAGACAGAAACCGCAGGGAACTTATCGTCCAAATTCTGAAATTTGAAGATGTTTTCTTTGGCGGCGCAGTAATCAGCGAATGTGCGGTAGCGGTCGAGATGATTTAGCGTCAGGTTTGTTAGAAGTGCGACGTTTGGCGCCTTTTGAATTTCCGCCAATTGTTCGAGTTGAAAGCTGGAAAGTTCCAGCACCACCAAATCGTTCGGTCCAATCTGGTCAATCGTCGTCAGCAGCGGCTCGTTGCCGATATTGCCGCTCAGCCAAACGTGTTCGTCGCTCCCCTCGACTCCGCTCGGGGCAGGCTTTGCTCGTCGCTCGTTGCTCGTACTTTTAAGTAAATGTGCGGTAAGGGCAGTGGTTGTACTTTTGCCGTTGGCCCCGGTTATGCCGATTATCGGCGCAGGGCATAGCTCGAAGAAGATCCCTATCTGCGATGTGACCGATTTGTTGCGCCGGCGAGCAAGCTGAAGAAACTCATTATCGGGGCGGACCGCAGGATTGGCGATGATAATATCGGCTTGTTCAAAGTCAGCCCGCTTGTGCGAGCCCAGATGAAATTCTATGGGCGGAAACTGTTCGAGCTGCTTTATGGAATCTCTTAGCTGCGCTTCTGGAGCGAGGTCTGTTACTATTACTTTTGCCCCGGTGCTTGCGGCGAATTTCGTGACATCCACTCCTCCGCCAAAACGCCCCAGGCCCATAACTAAAACTGTCTTGCCGGTAAAGAATTCCTTATTCATACCATTGCCTGAAAAGTTGTCCAATTACGGTACGGTCTATGGCTGATTTTGTCCCACGCGGCAGTAGAAAAACTGGAGTCAGGTTACCGAGATTTAACGCTGATCTTCTCTGCCAAGCAGTGCTTGGACCTGCTCATATAGTAGCGGCAGATCCCTTTTTGCAACATCCCAAACGATAGAATCTTCAACGATGTCATACCGGATATCTTCAAGTAGTTTCTTGGATTCAAGCCGCATACAGCACTTTCCGGTTCTTATCGATGGCTTCGAGAAAATAGGGATTCTTTATAGCGCCGGTCATTACCAGATCAACGTGCCTATTGAACAGATCCTCCAATGCTTCGAGCAAACCGAAATAGGTATCAGCGTATTCGCCCTGTCTTAGCGGCAGAAACTCAACAAGGAAATCCAAATCGCTGCGTTCGCTGTCAAAGTCTTCGCCCGTTACGGCAGAACCGAATATTTCAAGGCGCCGCACTTTGTATTTCATGCACAGATCTCTAAGTGCTTCTCGCTTGCCTTCGATAAAACCGATCATGGCATTTCTCAAATCAGTGATTTAGACTATTGGTTCTCATATCAGGGTTTGCATTGCGCTTGCCAGGTCAATTTTGGCGTCGATGACCGCTTGCCAGATACATCGTTTCCAATCATCGCCGAATCGGCTCTTATATTGCGGCTTTTCATAGGCATAGATTATCGAGCGAGATGCGTTAATCAGAGCCCCGGTGCCGTCCGGCTTGCAGAATCGGACGCAATCGGCAGCAGTGGCACCTTGTGAGCCATACCCGGGCACAAGAAACCACATCTTATCATACTTCCGCCGCAGAGCAGTGGTGACTTCCGGCGAAGTACCGCCGACAACCATTCCCACGTTACTATAGCCGCTGGCGCCGATTCGCTCCGGCTTATTGGCGATTTGCCCAACAATTTCAGCGATCTTTTCATACATTGTCTGGCCATTGGCGTCGGCAAAATCCTGAATCGCAGCGGCGGAAGGATTGCTCGTGCGAACCAATACAAAAAGGCCTTTGCCCTCTCGGTCAGCCACAGCCGCAAAAGGCTCAATGCCATCGATTCCTGTGTAGCCGTTGATGGTTATGGCATCCGGAGCCAGAGTATCCTCGAGGCCGACCAGTTCCGGATTCTCCAGGTGAGCCGAGGCGTAAAATTCCGCGCTGTGGCCTATGTCGCCGCGTTTTACGTCGCCTATTACCTCCAGGCCCAAATCATCGGCCTCGGTAATCAACGCATAGTAAGCCTCTATTCCGTCCCAAAGATACTTTTCAAAAAAGGCTATGTTTATCTTTACCGCCGGCACCATCGGCCCGACAATTCGCATTGTCTGGGTGCAGAAATCGAAAATTGCATCCACAGCGGCGGCAACGTCAAATTCGTCGTTCATCTGACGATGGCTGGTTATCACCGGCGGCAGTCGGTTGTAAACAGGGTCTAAGCCGACAATTAGAGAAGTCTTCTTGGCTTTTACAGCGTCACACAGCCGATCAGCAAAATGACTGCTCATTTTTTGGCAAACCTTCCTTTCTCAGGAATCAGGACTGCAAAAATACTTTTTGCCAACGGTCTTAAACACTATAATCACAGCAATCGTTTCGAGCAAGGCAGAAATTTGGTTTGATGTCTGGTAGCTGGTCAATTGGATGCCCCAGGTAAATCCTCAAATTCGCAAAAAACAAAGATACAAGAGGCTGATTTGCTGGCTTCTAATTGACTTGGCGGTGGCTGTTACCATCTTTGCGCTGCTAATGTACAAGCCTGGGCGTTATGATCCGCTGGAAGGAGCGGCTGCCGACCACAAGCAAGGCCAGGTAAGTCCATACCTGACGCGCTTATCGTCGCAGTATTACAATGGTGCGCAGCAGCGCACGGCATTCGAGCTGGTCGTCACCGAGGAAGAGATAAACCAGGCAATCACTGGATCCGACTGGCCTGTGGAATCCGAGGGGATATGGTTCTATGCACCTGCGGTGCTTTTTACCCCGGGCACCATTGTTTTGATGGGTACTGCCGACATAAAGGGGGCCGAGTTTGTCGTCACTATCGAGCTTGAGCCGAAAATCGACCAGCAGAAACTGTTGAATTTGCAGGTGGCCAAGATCAAGATTGGGGCGATGAATATCACACCTCTTGCCAGGCTGATAGCCAAGAAGATGTACGCAGACAGGCTCGCGACTGCTCCTGCGGACACGGAGGAGTGGCGGGCCAAGATTGCAGCGGCGCTACTAAATGATGAGCCTTTCGATCCTGTTTTTCCCGCCGAAGATAAGAACGTGCGGCTGGAAAAAATAACTGTTACCCAGGGCAAGCTGACGCTTCGGCTGGCTCCGACCAGATAGCGCATGAATCTATGACGCGGCGCGTCACCATGTTGACCGTATGTGGCGGGAGAGCCAACCGACGATGGCTACCTGCACTATCGAACCGGAAAGGCTGTAGGTGTAGCGCTTATAGACCTTTGATTAGTAGAGGCAGCAGCCTTAAGCCCTGCGTTTTCTTAGCAGCCCCAATGAGCCTAGACCTAACAGCGCTATTGTTACCGGCTCCGGGACTTGGATAATGTAGTCTTGGTTTCCTTCGGAAATAAAGACTCGCAGGTCTGCCTCGGGCCCAGTGCCATCCAGAGCGTGTAACCAATCGTTGGCTGTAGCGGCGCCCTCCGTCCAGCACCTCAAACCAAGGTCACCGGGCGTCCCATCTACCGTGACATCCCAGCCCAGTGGGGATGGTGGAAGGTCCTCGTAAAGGATCTCCCATATAGCTGCTGTAAAAGCTGCGGCGCGGCTATTCTGCTGTGAAGTAAATGGTTCACCGTTAACCCAGGCTGGGTCAAAGAATCTGCCCCACAGTTCGCGGATATATTCGGCCTTTTCAAAGCCTATCGGACCGCCCAGAAAGTCGGTTGGCTTAGGTGCTTGCTCCGGAAGAACCACGTCATAAGTTGTTGTACCGGTTGGCGCTTCTTCAGGCGGTTCGAAGCAGAAGGCTGCAATTAGGCCGTTCGGCCAGATATTTCCCTGGCCGGTGCCACCGGTCTTGGTGAACAAATAAATCCCACCGTAGCCGCTAATGCCATTGAGGTTGTCGCCCCAAACCCAAATCGTGCTCTCTGCGCCATAGCCAATTTTATTTATCTCGATGGTGCCGAGGGGCGTAGCCTTTGTCAGGCAAGCAAGGGCCAGAGCGGTCGCTATACCTACGATAAATACCTTTCTCTTTGCTATTGTTACGTTCCTGTTCATTTTTTTATCCGCCAAAGAATATTCCCTGTTTTCTTACGGTTCCTGATAAGCAACCGAGTTCAGAACGATCCGTTTCAATATGCTTCCATGTTTTACAAAAAGCTGCTGCCTGTAGAGTAAGAAATATAAGATGCTAAGCATTAGCAGCACACAGGCATTTGCTTGTCATTTCTGGCTCGTCCCTTCAAAGTGCCATTTCTCAGCAGTGGTTTATTGACTCCTGTCTTTCGAGAAGTCCGATTATTTGTCCGGCCTGTTCCCGCATCTGGGTCAGGGACCGGACGCCTTTTTGGGGAGGAAAACTGTGTGCCCTAAGATGAACCTTTCTCACCCGTCCTCCCTGGCGTCTCAATACAAACTAATATATCTGGTCCGGTGAATAAGTCAACAGAAAAGTCCTATAAAATAAGATGATTTTTTGTAGCAGCCATGAATAGGCTGGCAAAAGCGGTAATTGTGCAGTCGCCGGCCTATCGAAGCAACGAAAATAAGGAGCCTTTCGACGCTGTTTCCGTGCCCGAAGTCCAAAGATGCGGTTTGACAAGGTAACTGTTAAACAGGGCCCACTAATACCGCGGCTTGTTGCGGCATCGTGGCGCAGTTTTTGGCTTTTCCGCTTATGGTTTTACTGCCCGGTCGTGTATCTTGATGTCATCAATCAGGCCGGACCAGAAAAACTGCCGGCTCGAGGGCCTTTGCGGCCCGATGCTGTATCAAAGGAGCGCCACGATGGGCGAGCCCAGAGCTAACCCTGGATGCCATCTCATACGCAGGGTGTCTTCGAGAGCATCATCGTCTGGCTAACCTATACAGCAGCAGAGGCAGATGAAGAAGTGCGCTCGTCAAGTCGCGTCCGCTGACAAGCCCAATTCGCTGGGCCTTTCTGACGATACGGATGAGCTGCGGCAGATCGTAGAACTCCGACCGGATGCGGTTGCGGATTTGCCTGAGCTCCTTGCGTCCGTAACGGTCAGAATATACCGGACCGCCGATACGTTCGTAGTAGTAGCCCGGCGTTTTCTCAACCACTTCCTTTAGGGGCGAGAACTTCTCGATGCGGAGTTTGTGGAAATTGATGGAATCCAGGTTGAGCTCTTTGGCGAACTTCGGGATGTAGAGCATCTCTTCTTCCGTCTCGCCGATGTTGCCGTAGATAAAGTAGCCATGCAGAAAGAAGTCGTATTGCGTCAGAACCGCAAACGCCTCCCGGACTTGCTGTTGGGTGATGCCCTTTTGGAGCTGCTTCAAGATGCGGTCGTGCGGCGACTCGATCCCGATCAGGAAGACCTTGAACCCCGCCTCTTGCGCCTTGTCGAGCAGCCTGCGATGCCTGGCCACATCAACCCGGGCCTGGACAACAAAGGTCTTCTTGATGTTGTTCTCGATAATCAGATCGCAAAGCTGTTCGCTCCTCTTGGGGTTGGTGAAGAAATTGTCATCGCTGAAGAGCACGACATCGGCCGTAATCGTCTTGAATTCTTCAATGACCGATTCGACCGGTCGTTCGGTGTAGCTTCTCCTCTGGCCAAGCGGGTTTAGACTGAATGTGCAGAACTTGCATTTGAAGGGACACCCCCGCGTTGTCAGTACCGTATCGAACGTGTGGCTGGTAAATCGAACACCGTGCTGAGCAAAGCAATAATCGTGCCTTCGTAGCGACCGGTCTGGAAATGGGATACGCGCGATGTCGGGAAGAGGATGGATTTCGTTGTGTATGATTCTTCCGTTGTCGCGATAGGAAAGCCCGCGGATATCCTTGTACAGGACGCCCGTGACGATCTGTCTGATGATCTCTTCGCCCTCACCTCGTACGACCAGGTCGATATTCGGACATCGCTCGAACAGGTACTCGACTTCCTGCGTTGCTTTGTAGCCCCCAACGACCGTGCAGACTTCACGAGGCAACTGAGAGACGAAATCACAGATTTTTTTGAACTGAGATTCCCATCGGATGCTAATGCACAGAAGATCGACCTGGTTCCTGATGAACGAGCCCAGTGCCTTGGGGTCCTGGTAGGCCTTATCATACCGAAGGTCCAGAAGCGTCACCTTGCCGACCAGGTCTTTCATGCTCGCGGCGATGTACTCAAGGCCGGTCGGAGGGAAAATCCCCATGGCTGCGGTAGAATCCCCGAAATACGGGTTCAAGGCCAGAACGTGCTTGTATTTGACCATGCAAAGATTATAGCGGAAAAGAGCCGCAGATGCACGCACTTAAAATAAAATTGAAAATTGTCAATTTACAATTGGGCTGCAAGGTGCCTTTTTCAGACACGGATTTCGCGGATTCACACTGCTTTGTAATGGCTTGGCCATCCTCCCGAGAGGGACTGCTAATTTTCTTGCCGTGTTAATCTGTGTCTTATTCTAATTCTGCCACAGAGAAGACACCGAGTCCACAGAGGGAAAAAAGAATAATTGGATTCTCTGAGTTCTCTGTGAACTCTGTGGCAAAAAAACTTGCTTAGTTCCGATAAATCAGTATAATACGCTTTGTACAACGAGAAGGCGTTCAACTCATCTATTAAAGGAGGCGGAATATGCGTGGCTTAGACAATCGTATTAGGCCGATACTGGCAGTGCTTGCCGTTTGTTTATTGGGGCAAGTTTGCCAGGCCAAATACGGCGGGGGAAGCGGAACAGCGGACGACCCATACCAGATCGCTACCGCAGCCGATTTGATTGGCCTGGGCGAGGATCCCAATGATTACGGCAGGCACTTTATCCTGACAGCCGACATCGACCTGGACCCCAACCTGCTCGGTGGAAAGCTCTTTGACAAGGCTGTCATCGCCGCGGATACTGACCCAAATGACATGTTCTCTCAGTTCCAGGGAACTTCCTTCACGGGCGTTTTCGACGGTGCCCAACACACGATCTCGCATCTGACAATCACGGGTGCGGACTACCTGGGACTCTTTGGCCGGTTGGCATCTGGGGCCGAGGTCAAGGACCTGGGCTTACTGGATGTCAACATAACCAGTTCAGGTGGCCCCGTCGGCAGCCTGGTCGGCTACAACTCCGGCAGCATCACCAACTGCTACAGCACCGGTCGCATCAGTAGCCCTTTGGATGTCGGTGGGGTGGTGGGGCGGAACGATGGAGATGTGATCCAGTGCTATAGCACCGGGGCGGTCAGCGGCGCTTACGACGCCGGTGGCGTAGTGGGAAAAAACTCAGGTACTGTGACCCAATGCTACAGCACTGGTACGGTTAGCGGCACCGCTGACTTCATCGGCGGGCTGGTTGGCGACAACGACCGCGGCGCCGTGACTCGGTGCCGCAGCACCGGGCCTGTCAGGGGGCGTGACTATCTCGGTGGCCTAGTGGGGCGGAACGACGGAGATGTGGTCCAGTGCTACAGCACCGGAGCGGTCAGCGGCGCTGGCGGCTATGGCGGTGTCGGCGGCCTTGTCGGGGAGAATCAGGGCGCTGTGGCCCACTGTTACGGCACGGGAGCGGTCAGTGCCGGTGGGGAATATGTCGGCGGGCTCGTGGGACGGAACTGGTGGGGCACGGTGATCCATAGCTTCTGGGACATCGAGACCTCAGGTCAAGCCGAGACATTATGGAGTGCGGGCATAGGCAAGACGACCACCCAGATGCAGACAGCCAGCACATTCCTCCTCTGGGGTACATCGGAGAAAGGGGGAATCTGGACCATCGATGAGGGCAGAGACTGCCCCAGACTATGGTGGGAAGATGCACCTGGAAAACCTATAGCCGGAGCCTACTACTATGGAGGAGGCAGCGGTACCCAACCCGATCCCTATGTGGTCTACACGGCAGAGGAACTTAATGTGATTGGCTTGATTCCCTTTGACTGGGACAA
>CAZMLE010000110.1:0-10456 GCA_964567045.1 uncultured Pirellulales bacterium
GATCGGTGGTGATGATCAGCACATTAGGCCGTCTCTTGCTTTCTGCCGCCGGAAGTCTTCTACCGAGCGCAAGCGCGCAAAGCCCCGCCACACCGGTCTTGATCAACTGCCGCCTGGTGGTCGTATTCGACATCATTGCAGCCTCCACCATTCGTATCTGTCTGTATTCAGGAACGATTAGGGATATTGTGGTGGGGACGGTCGGAAAAGGCAAGTCAAAGTCAAAAAGGGGCTGGAGGTTGGAGACAACGTACATTCTGCAAACAAAATCGCTACAGAGCACAGGAATAGCGGTTAGCCTTCCAAGCCGTCACAGCTCTCCGCCTCGTCGCTCGGAGAGGACGGCCGTAACTCCAACACATCCATAATATCGGGGTCATGGTAAAAAGCATGGTGACATCTTTCAGGGGAGGAAACAAGATTTTTGATTAGAATCATATTAATCGTTAGAATACAACGAACGTGACCGCAAACGAACGATAGATAAGGTTAGGACAAAAGGAGTCTTCAATGACAAGAAAGAAACTCGTCAAGGGTCGGTGGTCAAGTGATGAACTCAAATCGCTCCGAAAGGTATTTCCGACCGCAAGTACGAGGCAGGTAGCTGATCAACTCGGGCGGACTGTGAAATCAGTGGAAATAAAGGCATCAAAAATCGGCCTCAAGAAATCAAAGAAATATCTCAAAACCATTGGTAGAGCCTAACGACTCGCCGACGGTCGTTCTTGTGGGAGATGTCAAATAATGATGTTTTTCAAGTTAATGTATTTGGTCTTGGCGTGCCTGACGTCTCCTATTTCATTCGCAGATGCCCCCGCCAGACCGATAGACCGAGATCGCTACGGGGGCTGGACCAATCTGCGGTTCGAACCTACGGGCTTCTTCCACGTCTCCGTGCGAGACGGGGTCTGGTGGTTGGTAACACCTCAAGGCAACGCCTTCATCTCCAAGGGAGTCAATAACGTGAGCTTCCGCGAGGACCACGCGCCCAAGCTTGGTTACTCACCCGCCGTAGGGCGTCCCCAAGCGGAGTACCAGCGCGCGGTAGAGAATAAGTACGGTTCGCAGGATGCCTGGGCCGAAGCTGTAGTCAATAGGCTTCGAGGATGGGGGTTCAATACACTCGGGTCCTGGTCTATCCCGAGTACCTTCTCCCGTAAGGGATCCCCAAGCGGAGGCAGTTGCGCCGGGTAGTACGCCTTCATCAAAAGAAGCTCTATACCATCCGCCGTTAGGTGTCCCCAAGCGGACTGATGAAGGCAGCGGCAAGCGCTTGCGCTATTCAAGCCAGTGCTCGGCGAGAATCGCAAGGTCACATAAGTCCACCTCTCCATTGCGGCCATAATCGGCGCCGCCACACCAATCCGGGTCAGCGCAGCCGCTTTCGAACCATCTTGAAGCGAACAGCGCAAAATCAGACAGGTCTGCCCTGCAATCGGCATTCAGGTCTGCTTGAGGACAGGCTGGTGGACTAAAAACGGCGAGGCTGTGGACATTGTTGGTTTCATCAGATTCAACAACTGTCCCGGCAGAATCCGCGACTGCGAATACCTGCGCATGCTCCCCGGGGTTCAAATGACCATCGGTATCCCACACAAAGGTAGCCTCATACGCTCCGCCAGCAATAAGCGACCCGATCGTACTCCTGCCGATCTGCTCACCGTCGGGTGCTCCAAGCCGCCAGGAGAGATCAAACGCATCCACAGGGATAACGCCTGTGTTCACAACCCTTGCTGTTAAGGCCATGGTGGTGCTTGAGACTTCGGTGCTCCAGCAAGTCTCAATGGCCAGGTCCGGCAACACCGTGTACACCGAGAGCAAGTTATTCGACCGGTCCCTATCTTCTACAGCCAAACATGGATCAACGACAGCGAAGATTTCGTGGGAGCTTTCGTTGAGGGGCACGTTCCAGGAGACGGATACATTCTGCTTGCCGCCCGCAATCAAAGTCCCGGAAATCACC
This sequence comes from uncultured Pirellulales bacterium, assembly GCA_964567045.1. Taxonomy (GTDB): domain Bacteria; phylum Planctomycetota; class Phycisphaerae; order Sedimentisphaerales; family Anaerobacaceae; genus JAFNGF01. Next base: position 1,964 of record CAZMLE010000110.1, read on the forward strand.
TGCCTATCCCCGACGGTGACTCCCCCGTTGGAGGGATCACCATCATAAAAGACAGCCACCACATCCTGCAGCGGAAGATCGCCGCGACTTTCGATGGTCGCGTGAATCGTCGCCACCGTGCCGGGCGCAGGATTCGCAGGCTCCAGAACCATGGATTCCGAGACGACCGCCAGGTCGTCGGCCAGCGTGTGTCGCATGACGTACAGGTCCGTACGACCGGGTTGTGGGAGGTTTTCAAGATGATGAATTTGTCCATCGATCTCTACGTCCATATCATCTCGAAGCGTCTGCGTCTTCAGGTAGGCTATGACCAGTTCGTTGGCATCACAGGTGAGCGATAACGCAGTCTCAGCATGCTCATCGCCAGTCAGTTGTCGCGGCAAAGACCAACAGTCGAGGTCTGCATCATAGAAGGACGCGACAATATCGACGCCGGAAGGGCCCTGTACGGTGTATGCGATAGCGGCCCCACCCGGCATCGTTACTCCGTCGAGCGATGGCGCCTCGTTAGCCAGGGTGTGTTCGCTGTAAACCTGTCTTGGATTCCAATCGTGCAGTTGCGAATAGACCAGCGTCCCATCGGCATTCCAGACACACATCGGCACACCGTTCGGCGCTACCAGCGCCGGCATCGCGTCTTCGATAGAATCACTGGTCAACTGAGTCGCTGTCTGCCACGCGCCGTTGGTGGTGGAGAGCAGGTAGAGTTCGCAATCCGCCGTAGTGTTGGGGTCTCCGTCTCCGTCGGCTGCGAGGACCACATGTCCTTCGCTCAAGCCATCGGCGACGAAGGCAAAATCCAGGATGCCTGTTTGTGCCGACCACAGCGTTTGTGGCTCGACCCACCCGTTGCCTGACCATTTCGCAAACATCAGCCGGTCGCCGGAGTTGGCGTCCCCGATTGCGGCACCTCCTTCGTTCTGAATCCACAGGATGCCGCGCATCGTGCCCAAGGCAATCGGCACTGGCTGATGGTCGGTCACGGCATTGGAAGTAAGCTGTTCCGGTGTGCTCCACAAGCCCGTGCTTGGGTCAAACCAAGCCGCGACAATCTCCAGATGAGGAGCAATCTGTCCCGGTTCGTTCGCATCCGATACGTCACCCGAAACCCGCTCCCACGCTGCCAGACTCACTCCGGAGTCAGCCGCGACGATACTCGGGCTGAACTCCGCCGCCTGGTCATCCGCGATTCGGTCGAGCACCCACGGCTGATCGTCTGCCTGCCGCACCGTGCCAATATCCGTCGCCGCATGCCAGGGCTTGTTAGGATCATGCAGGCAGAACAGGATGAGTCTTTCCGAAGACCCGCAGAGTATGGCAGGACTCGCCAACGGTATGACGTTCTCCACCAGTCTTGTTTCCTGTGAGGTCTCGCCCTGGCCGGATGACCTATACAATAGCCTGCCCGGACTCCGTTCGCCTACCAGAAGGTTCGTCTCTCCCCAGCGCAAACAACGGTCGCCGATCGGTTCCCAACCGCCCTCCAGGTCTGATCCAAGGATTGACGCGATGGCCAAGACCGCCTGTCTTTTTTCGGGTGGGAGCCGAAGCATCACCCCCACCTCTCTTGAAAACCGAAACGACCAGGCAGAGGCAAACACTCCGGTGTACCCTCTCAGCGTGACAGCTTCAAATTCCCAGGTCGGACACGCCTGGAACTCCGGGGTCCCCGTCACACCGGCATAGACGCCCGCCTCTATCTTGCAACCCCATTTTCTAAGTGCATATACCACTTGGCCTTCGAGTCCAAAAGTCCCTGAGAGTGATACTGAAGTCGTACCGAGCCAGCAGTCCGGCAATTTGGGGGGTTCGTATTTCCCCGACAGCCCTACTCCCAAAATCAGATACAGGCGAAACTTCAGGGCCTTAACGAGGTCCCCCGCAATCGGGACTTTCTGCAGTGCAGTTATGGCAGGGGCTGCCGGGGGAAAGACAACACCTATCACGTTAACAACCGGGGCTTGGATTCCAGCCTTCCCCGAAAAAGACGCCTTCCAACTTGACATGACCGTCGCCGGGTCGCACTTAGTCAGCCCGATATCCCGGGTTCCGCTCAGGTCGATCCGTGCTTCGCCCAGCACGTCCACTGGAGCACCGGTGGCAATAGTCAGGTTGACCCTGCCGAACCCACCGAATGTGTCTTTGAACGTTCCAGCCCATGGATCAAAAATCAGTTGTTCCTGGATACCTGCCGCGCCCTTCGTGGACACTGCGCTGGCAATGTCCCAGAAAGTAAGCGATCCCTCAAACTTAAAATAATAGGGCACCCGAAGCCCCATTCCTGGTCTCGGGTCGTCCTCCCAAATTAGCCGGCCCATGACCCATTTCTGGATGAGCTCCGGCGTGGGATGCAAGTATACTCCTGTGCCCACGGTTACTCTCGTTCCTTCTCCGTTCTCGACTATAACCTGCAGTTCGCTGCACTCGGGAATAGTGGCTGGGGCCGGGATGGTCAGACTTGCCAGCGCCTCGCCTTCCCCAAGGTCAGTGACTGTCGCTGGATGGGAAATCCCGCCCACGTTGAAACGCACCGAGCCTGGTGAGCCGTTCCACGCCACCCTCGCGGAGAAGGACAGGTCCCCCGGCAATCCTTCAATGAAGTGCTTGCCATCTGGCGAAGTGAAATCAAACGCCGAGGGCCCAAGCGACTCCGGCGTCAACTGGAATACCTCATACTTTGTCTCGCCAGCCGTTAACGAGACACTTCGGCTCTGTGCATAATACCCGGTCTCACTCACGTTCACCGTGTATGTGCCGGGGTTCAACCCGGTGAACGCGAACTTACCCTCCACGTCCGTTGTTGCAGTCCCTGCTGCCGGGCCTGTAAGATCGACCTTCGCACCGGCCGAAGGCCCTTTGGCTTGTCCCTGAGCATCCAGTTCGATGACCATACCGGTCAGCCCAGCCGCCTGCGGGTTGGGTTCAACCTCGACGGTCCACACTTCTGCGGTTCCGTAATTGCCGGCCAAATCGAGGGGAACGAATACAACCCGGTACTTCCCTGGCGTATTGAACGTACGGGTCCAACTGGCGGTGCTGCCACTGGCCGCACCGCTAAAAAAGGCGATCGTTTGGAACACGCCGTCGAGAGACACCTCGCAAAGCCGCAGATCGTCGGCCGGATCGGTACCCTCCACGGTGAAGGTTAGCGGAGCTCCCGCATAAACCGTCACCGGACTCTCCGGGCTGACTCGAGAGGCGCAGGGAGGGTGTGCAACTACTTCGACAGTCCAGGTGAGAAAGCCAGTCCACACGGCGTCATCGCCTACTTTATAGCAGGCGTGCACCTTAACTTCGTGGGTTCCCGTAGTGCTGAAGGTGGGATCAAAGGAACTCTCGTCAGTCTGCCCGAACAGGGCCTCTGCGCTTTCGAGCTTACCATCCACATACCATCGAGCCTGGTACCAATCAGCAAACCACACGATGCCACCAAAGCGTGCTGTGAAGCCACGGCCAGTACCCTGCGCGAGTGAAAGAGACGCTGCAAGCGGCTCCACCCGCTCTATCGTGTACGTATCGCGATCAACGATCGTGACCGTCCAGGTGAGATAGCTGGTCCACGCGTGAATGCCGAAGGGGACGGTATCGTATTTGGCACGGACTTTGGCTTCGTACGTTCCGGGAGAGCTCCGAGGGAACTCACCAGTGCTTTCGGCCGTCTGCCCGCTGAGGCCAGTGTCTGCCGCCACGAGTTGGCCATCCCAATACCAGTCGGCCTCATGCCAAATGTACGGCCAAAATAGGCCGCCAAAATGCGCGTGAAGGTGAAATGTCCCATCACCTTCCAGCATAAATATAGACTCGGTATCAGGAACCCTCTCCATCGTGTAGGCCTTCGCGCTACACGTCATAGCAAGGGTGGTTACCGCCGCGGCCAATAGGATCATACGTCTGTTCATTGTCTTTCTCCTCTCAAGAATGGGCCGATCCTCGGGATCCGGCCTCCAGCCAGGGGGTAGGGTGCGGGCTTTGTCGCCCGGTACGTATCAAGGTTTCTGCGCAGCGTGGCGCTCGGATGGAACCTCTGCGATGCTCGATTGTCGGCCAACGGGCTGAAAATGGCTTGGGAGTGACCAGTCCCCCAGAACTGAGCCGAAGCTCATAGACTCTGCCCACGACGAGCCAGTCCATAGCTTGTGTCTCCCATCGCCAGCCCAAGGCCGACCTGGCAACATGCGAGAGCCACCGTATCGCGGCCGCCAACCAATGTCGAGACAGCGACGCATAGCGCGATGCCCTCTCGGTGGCATGTGTCGGCACGTAAGAGGCCAGACAGAACAAGCATTATACCTTGTCCGGCGAGAATGTCAACTGGAAGAACTCTCGCGATGAACCATTTTTGAGTTGGGTGCCAACTGTTCCAAATCCAGAAGGGCCATAAATATGGATAGCCAGAAAGATTCAGTATTTGCCAATTATATTGAGCCCTGGCGTAACCTATGGGATATCACCGTCCAGATTTCGAACCGTGACCAGCAATCTGATTATACAAGCCGAACTTCACCACAGTTGGATTTGCCTGAGTCTGCAAAACCCGCCTTGCCCCAAAATCTCACGCAAGAAGCGGCAAGTGAACCCTGTGCCCGAAGGGGAAAGGGCTTAACCTGTACCATTTGTGCTGACGTCAAACAACCAGCGTATTTTTTGTCTTGCCCAGCAAGTCCTTACGTGCATCAGGTCCAAGGTCTTCTTCCCACGCTCAAACTACCTGCGTAAGGATTGCGAATATGCCGAGCCACGTAGGCTTTGGAAAGAGGAATAGTTCTTTTTCGATTAAAGAAGTAGACAAACTAATTTCTTTCTTCATGTCTGTCCAGCAGTCTAAAGCAAGTAAATATATGTGAGTGTGCCTTGCTGCGTGCGTTTTGTTGCGAAAGAAAGTGAAACCAGCCCCTCGATAAGTGTATTCTTGTTTTTCCCTTGATTTATAAGCCGAAAATGACTATGATCGGAGCAATAAGTCAGGCGTTTGCCTCCGGGGACCGGTGTTCCGTAAAATAATAGCAATCTTTTTGGAGAGGCTACGCCAGATGGCAGAATCAATGCGATATATAAACCTACGCGTTAAAAAGCGACAAAGAAGGGACGAGAAATCAGGAATAGGATTCTTCTACTTACTCCCCGTGATATTTGTTGTAGCGATAACCTCTGGATGCGCCCGGAATTTCATGCCCAGTCCCAGGGGCTGAAGATCGACGTATTTTTCCGTCAGTAAGTCGAGCCCGCCCATGCGATTGACTTGGCCCGCCAGGCACGCTCGTTCGAATATTTCAGAATCATTTGTGGCCAGGACACCACCTTCTCCCGCACTGACGGCCTTGGTCCCCTGCAAACTCCACGCGCCTACATGACCGATCGTCCCAACAGGCCGGCCGTTCCAGGTTGCCCCATGGGCGTGTGAGCAGTCTTCCACCAGAGGAACGCCTGTTTGGGAGCTGATAGCCATGAGGCGATCCATATCGCAGACATTCCCCCACAGATGCACCACGACAATGGCACGTGTTCTAAGGGTGATCTTCCTTCGGACATCATCCGGGTCTATTTGCAGCGTATCAGGGTCGCTCTCGACAAACACCGGGCGGACCCCCAGAAAGAGAGCCGGCGCAATCGTACAAATCCAGGTGTAGGTGGGGCAGATGACTTCACCACCAGGACCCACACCGAGACCAAAATAGGCACAATACAGGGCAGCACTGCCGTTACAGGTAGTAATCGCGTATTTTAATTGTGACCATTGGCGCCATGCCCTTTCCAATTCTCGTACCGTCGGGGTTCCCCCCGAAAGCTCATTGCGTAATGTCATCTGCAAAGCCTTGTCTGGCTTCCTCTTCGGTCACCTGATGCCAGCGATCCAATTCCGCCGCGTGGCACGCCCATCCTGGCCGTGATTTCATGGGCTGCAAGCCCATGCCACAAGCGGTCTGCGTAAAAATAGGAATGGGTCTATGCGATTTGCTCGAAGACATTGGATTATCTCTTATTTGGCTCTCACATTTTGCTTTGTACGCCGAAAGTCGTTCCCCACAAATTTGACTTCATTCATCCCGCCGTCCGTCACTTTGATAAAGTCAGATATTTCCTCGGACGGCATGCAATTACAGATCAGAGCTTTCTTAACCCTTTGAAATCGAATGACAGATTCGGCGCCTTTGGATTGATGCGCGTCGAAAGAATCGATGACCACTCGTGAAACATCGTCACAAATGAGCGCATGGCGATAATCAGGTGATTGTAATGTCAGGTTAATGTCCCGTAATTTCAACCCTTCAACGTGGCGGCAATACAATCCATAGGAGGGCAAGGTGCCGAACATCGTAGCGTCGGGATACTTGCTTTCATGCTCCGGCACTTGGAGGTTTGTTTGCTCCGTAGTTCCCCCGCCGGTACAGGTGATCTGGATATTGTCCAGAGTGACATTCTGGATGCTATGATCCGGAATGCCTACGATGGGACAAGGTCGGTTCGCTCCGGTCGCCACAATGTTACTGATGAACACATTTCGCAGCGCTCCCGGAATCGGCTTATCCATATCGCGGCCGCGATTGCCGAGGCGTAAAAAGATCGGCGTTTGGACATTCGCCATCGCAATGTTGGAAATCGTCACGCCATCGATATCTCCACCATCCACGGATTCAAGGGCGATCCCGGAAATAGGCGGCCGACCCGTAGCTCGGCTATAAATGACACAATTGCTCACCGTTATGTGTCTGAATCCGCCGCCGGATTCAGTACCCAGCTTAAACGCATTACAATTCGTGGCCAGGATACAGTTGGTCACCGTCAGATATTCGACGGCCCGACGCATCCCCAGGGAAAAACTTGCTTTGGGCACGATCGCATCGTCCCATGTTTCGATCTGACAATTGGCAATACGAACATATCGGCAAGCATCCGGGTCAATGCCGTCGCAATAGCCGTTGAAGATATTCACACCGTCAATATTGACGTAATCCGTACCCAACAGGCTAATAGCATAATTTGGCGCATTCCGAATGGTGACGTCTTTGATTGTCACATGTTGACACCGTTTCAAAGCGATGGGCTTGGGGCCGCCGCGCTTGGTGCGATTGCCATCGATCGTACCGGTCCCGAGAATCGCCACATGTTCAACATCCTCCGCCCAAATCAGCGAATGATGAAGGAAACTCGTTTCATGGTCCGCATCATTCTTGAAACGGAGTTCTTCGTACGGATCGAAATCGTTCTCATCTGTACTTGCTTTAACGACAGCCCCGTGGTCGAGGTACAGGGCCACGCGATTTCTTAGATGCAGACTGCCGGTTATATACGTTCCGGGAGGGAAATACACAGTGCCCCCACCGTTTTCAGAACAGGTTTCAATGGCTTTTTGTATGCTATGTGTGTCTTTAGTCTTTCCATCTGCCTTTGCTCCAAAAGCAGCCACATCATAGGTAGCTGGCCTGGTTTGGGGTGCCGCCGCTGATACCGCACCAACTGGGAACAGATTCCCCGCCATGACGAACAGGCACAAACAGATTTGACGACAAGTTGCTTCCATGTGCTTCCCTCATGTCTCAGGGGAATATCCTATTGGGCCATGACCAATTGGCCCTGACTCTCCGATGGGCATAATAGCACTCAGCCCCTGCGGGATGGAGGGCCGACGAATACGTCGGCCTCGGGACCCCTTGATTGCGGACGCACGCCGCACGTCGACATGTCACGGGGCTGCTACATATCCTCAAAACGAGCCAATCGGCAGACAGACCACGTACTATTCGGTATAAGTGTACCAGACACATGGAGGAAACCCAAGGCGGATTTCATCCACAAAACCCCTTACCCTGCAGGTAGCAGCATCTTTACTCCCGCAGATCTATGTATGATGTGCTTTTCGAATTGGCTTCCATCGCTCCCTGAAGCATTGAAAAAGGCATCATGGCTGAGAACCTGGATATCCGCAACGCCGCTGTCTCACTCCTCGTCAAAGCCGATCCGCTGGCGGCTCGATTCTCCGGAAGGGTTCGCAAGCAGAGTCTGAAACGATTGGCCGCCATGGATGCTGGCTGTCACTCCACCGCCACCCCTCCATCGCCGACCTGCTGCGTAAGCACAGGGCAAAGGAATAGCCACCGTCGCTCGTCCCGGGCGGCCATCACTACAACGCGTGAGCAATACTCAGCGCCGCGAGTTTCCGCCGGTTTACCGTTGAAGGCAGGTGGGTGAAAGCATATCATGGGCGACAAACATGGAGACCGGTCTTTCCAACTGTTGTATAGAAACACGCGACCACGAAGCCTTTCCAAGGCTCTTCGATGGTGGTACGGCCGTGACCATACGAAGCGACATGACTCGCTGCGGGGTCTGCCGCACGTTCAAGAACTACGGATGGAGAATCTTGGGCGCGGTTCAGCAGGTCTCTCAAACCCAGCCGGCGCCGCGAGAACTCACCAGGAATAGAGGGACTGCAGGATGGCACGACGCCTGAGTCATGACGAATTGCTGCAACTGAAGCGATGGAATACCCCGACC
>CAZMLE010000111.1:0-10314 GCA_964567045.1 uncultured Pirellulales bacterium
TACCATTGATCTGACCCAGAAAACAGCTCTCGCCGATGAGAAAAAGGCTGAAAAAATTTTCCCCTCTCACCCAACTGCGGAACTTGGGGTAGCTGTTCCCCGATGTATCGGGGTTCGAGCTCTTAAAGGAGAATGGGCCGCCGACGATCGATGCTAAAGTGGCCGCGTTTGGTACCGGCCGGATAGGAGAATGATCGTAAGGTTTTAGATAGTGTCGGCAATTTTCGCCTCCTCGGCCCCTCAGTTTCTTGCCAAGGGGCCTGCGGGTCGAAAATTGCCACACAAATAACTTGCACTATGTATTCATAGGAGTCATTAAATGGCAAAAAGGAAACTCGTCAGGGGTCGCTGGTCAAGCGATGAGATCAAGTTGCTTAAGAAATCGTTCCCGAATGCAAGCACCAGAGAAGTTGCCGGCCAACTTGGACGGTCTGCCAAGTCAGTAGAGCAGAAGGCATCTAAGATAGGCCTAAAGAAATCCAAGAAGCATCTCAAATCCATTGGCCGAGCCTAACGACTTGCCAACGGTCGTTCCCTGTCAGGGTGATGGCAACAAGGGAATGAGTTCATCAGCCGTGCCTTGCGTCGCTTTCCCTGCTGAATGCCCGATTTTGTCCACAATAAGCAGTAATGCAAAAAGAAGACGTTAAGGAGGGTTCTGCGGTTTCTTTTTGGCTGTGGGTTTCTTTACCTTCGCGAGGCTTGGGCGTGGCGGTGATGAGGGTCTGTGTGGGGTTATCTTCTATGTCATGAAGGATCCCGCAAAGGCCCCCTCTACAAGCACCTTAAAGACGACAAAGGCCAGTGGACGGTGCGCGATGATGTCTGGGTCTGGTACAAGCCTGAGAACGGCCCCGTGAAATCCGGCCCACTCACCCTAGGCTTCACCGTCTACGGCGGCAAGCACCACTTCGGCCCGGAGCTGCAATTTGGCCACGTCATCGGCCACCACTTCACCGAGCAGGTCCTGCTCATCAAAACCGCCTGGGGCGGCAAGAGCCTTTACCAGGACTTCCGGCCACCAAGTTCCGGCGGCGAGGTTGGCCCTTACTATACCAAGATGGTCGAGGAAATTCGCGAGGCCCTTGAGAACCTCCAGAAATACTTTCCAAACTATGATGGCAGCGGATATGAACTGGCCGGCTTTGTCTGGTACAACCTCTGGAACGACGGATGCGACCCGAAAAATGCCGTGCCAGAATATGAGAAGAACCTGGTGAACCTGATCAAGGATGTGCGCAAGGACCTAAAGGTGCCCAACCTGCCGGTAGTAATCGGAGTGCTGACCGGCCCTTGGGTGAAAGCAGAGGGTCAGTGGGCGGCCATCAGGAAAGTACAGGCAGACGCGGCGAAGACTTGGTTGCTGGCTTCACGAGGGCGCTTCGTCTCGCTCGCTTTCCGGATGAAGTCCGGCGCCGTAAGGACCATGCTGTGCCGGACGGGCGTGACTAAGGGCGTCAAGCGCGTTGGACTCAAGTTTGATCCTTCGGACCGGGACCTTCTGGGCGTCTATGATATGCTGTATCGCGGGTTTAGGTTCATTAACCTTCGTAAGGTAATGGTGTTATGGACGAAAAAACAGAGGTTGTGCGTCCAGGGCGAAGAGTGGGACCAATTGAAAAAAACGACCGCCGCCCTGTTGCGAAAGAGGTCGTGGCGGCCCGAGGATACGAATGCCCCCACTGTGCGGCGCAAATCCTTATCCCTGCCGGTTACGTCTTGATTCCCGGTTCCGCTCGGTGCCCGATCTGCGGGGCACTCTCCAGGGTAACCGCAAACTTGGCGTCGCGCGCCAACCGGTCTCGAGAGTTGTTCGAACTGGCGGAAATCTTATTGCACCGTTAGGAAAGGAAAGAAATAACGTGGGTGGTAATGTGTTCGGTGTTCTGCAGTATGTGGGGGTCGCTCCTGCTGGCTTACCTGTGCTCTCGCAAGACGTGCCGGGACCTGATTATCCGCGAAGCCCCGGACACCTGTTCTCGGTGCCGAGAATTCGTGCGTAATTCAACTGGCCTTGGTCCCTGGGGTTGGTGCGGCCGCTTGGTGCACACTTTTCGCCGATAAGGGCGATGGCCAGCCAACGACGTATCCCGCGCCAGGTCCTTGCGTGAACGGATGTCCCCCCGGCCCGCGGGGTGAACGCATGGCCTTCGAGGTATGTGCGACCTGCGAATGGTACAACGCGGGGCAGTGGGACCCGCAGTATGCTCTCGAAAGGTGGTGTTCCAAGCAAAAAAGGAACGTGAAGCATGACGGAGTTTGCGAAGACTTTACGATGGCGTCCAGGATCCAGGGCCACTTGCCGCCTTTGGCGCTGGACGAGAGGCAAGCAAAATGAGCGAAACGGCGGTCGCAAAACCGATAGAGGGTCCGCGACGGTCTCGAGATAGCGAAGATGTGGCCGATGGGTGTACCAAATTGGTATCGAAAAAAACGCAAAAAGAACAAAAAGAAAGCACGGTTAAGTGGCCCGGGTTACCGACTGGTCTCGCAAGGCCCGGGGATGAGCGGGTTGAGCGATCTCTATTAGCCCCGCTGGGACCCGAAGATGAGAGGATCGATCTACTGGACTGCTGCACGCCAGATTAGTTTCCAGATAGTGTTCATCTCATCTTCTCTAATCGGCCGGCAGGTCAGAGAGCTAACAACGGGTATGGCTGAACACAGTTGTGGATGGGCGATACCGAGGGGAAAGAATTGACAATTGACAATTGTAAATTGCCCGGGATCTCGGCAAGGTCGACAATTCGCGCACCAGGATGGCGGTTATCCGATGGAAGGACGCGCCTATGGTAAGCGGAGACAGTGAATCGCTGCGTGCAGAATACCCAGCCGCCCGAAGCGGACCGTTGCTGGACTTGTCGTGGGGCTGGGAACCGCACTGGACTTACAGTGATGTGATATCTACCGCAAGAAAGCTGATCCGGATGCGGCAACTGGCAAAGACCCAAATGTGGCAACAATGGGTCGTATCGAGGTGACTGCGCGCCTCGTGGAGATACCTGATGGTGCGATCTTCAAGCGTGAGCTTTACGATTATGCCACTGTCTTAAAATATGAGGTGCTCAAGGTGCATCGGGGTCAGCTGGATACAGATACGATTTACGTGGGGCACTACAACCCCTTCAAGCCGCGTAGCGAAGCGGCAGACAAGCCAGTTAAGGGCATAGGTGGAAACCTCAGAACCTTCAGGGTGGGGCAGATACACAGAATGGCACTGGAAGTACCTATCGACGACTACTTCATCATAGCAAACTGCAGTCGCAGGCATCGACAGTCTCTTATGATGTCAGTGTCGGTGATAGTGAATCTCGGGCTGCTGGGTTTCTTCAAGTATGCGGCCTTTCTCCAAAATAACCTGAATCATGTGCTCAGACTTCTCGGAGCTGGCACCGCATTGGCAAATGTCGTCGGCCAAGCGGCCGATTCCGTATTTGCTGCTGAAGCGCCCGGGACGCTGGATGCATGGTCCAGACATTCAGCTCGTTTCTGTATTTTCAGTTTTAGGGGAGTCAGCATGTTTGGCAACCGACGCAAACAGCTCTTTCTTCCGGTGGCTTTTGCTACGGCGATCTGCAGCGCCAGCCTCAGTCAGGCCATTATAGAGTTGCTCGCCGGACAAAGACCGCAAGTGACCGAAATGCTTACGCAGATACCTACCAAGAGCAACCTCAGGGCATTTGAGAGAGAGCTTCAGGACAACTGTTGGCTGGCCAAACAACTACGGCCGTGGATGCAATACGCCCAATTCATAGTGTTGAGGGAACTGGGAGACAAGGCAGTCGTGGGCGGAACCCGCTGGCTTTTCTATAAACCCGCCGTCCAATATCTAATCGAGCCCTGGTCGCCCAAGCAAGACCCAGACCAAGGGGACATCTTCTCGGCGATAATCTCGTTCCGCGACCAACTTGCCGGGCGCGGCATAAAACTGCTGCTGGTGCCCACGCCCAACAAGGCAAGTGTGTATCCTGATATGCTCACAAGGCAAGCAAGGTGGACTGAAAACCCCATTGATTCCAAAACCAGTGACGACAAAACGGCATGGGGACATCCTCAGGATGATTCAGGTACCACAAATCGAAAGGCAATTCGAACCGGAGCAGATCGATTGCACGCGGGTAGTCAATACCGGCACCAATCTGCTTTACCAGGACGATCCTGGCTCTGAAGTTCTGGTGCTCGGGGACAGCTTCCTTCGCATCTACAGTCAGGACGAACCTGGTGCCGCAGGTTTTGTCGCGCATCTGGCGCGGGAACTCGGATTTCCCCTGTCCTCGATCGTGAATGACGGAGGGGCATCGACTTTGGTAAGGCAGCAGCTCAGTCGCAACCCAACATTGCTGGCCAATAAGAAAGTCATAGTCTGGGAGTTCGTGGAACGCGATATCCGTTTCGGGGCCGAAGGCTGGCAGATAGTCCCGTTGCGTTGACATGCCAATTCCGACAAGTGCTTTACTGAAGGCGGCGCACGCCTGGTGTGGGGATATGAGCGAAGTCAGACCTACAGATTCTCTGTCCGAGGTTCCCTCGGCAGGGTTCTGGTAATCAGGTAGAGTCGAGATGTGGCGCGGTGGTTTAGGATGAGCTTAAGGACTATATCTGGCAGTATAGCTCCGTGTTTGCCCACTCTCCCTCCACCGAGCTGCAATGCTGTGTCCTGGGATTTCAAGTCCATTATATTGCCGCGTTTCCGTAGAAAAGTTCGCCGCTATCTCAATCTTGTCCGCGAAGGTGGCGCACTGCAGCAGCCGGTCAGAACTCAGCCAATGAAAATCCGTCATCTGTGAGAAACCCACCTCTCGATGTAAGGGCGAAAAGAAGGCGTAGTGTTTCTTCATCGCCTCACGATGCTTCTCAAATTCGTCGAGATTCATGTGGTACATCGGCGGAACCATGTACAGCAGCTCCGTTAAGGCAACGGTGTCGACCACATTATCGAATTTGAGACTGCCATTTTGCCAGTGATGAGTAGTGACAACAGAATCGTGGAAGACTATTTCATAAAGTGGCAGACGAAACCGCGGGTCATAATAGAAATACTGGTACTCTTCTTTCATGGGAACCTGTTGCACGAATATCCTGGGTCCCTCGGGTGGATAGTACCCTCCTAAATAATACTTCGAATCTCTATCCTTCAGATCCGGATCGCCCCATCCGAACAGCGGTCCAAATATGCCCTCGGCTACATGGAGTACGCCCGCGGCATACGAATTACCACCTTCCGAACCTATGACCACTCGAAAGGTTTCGCTGATCCACGCCAATCTGTGAACTCGTTCTTTCACGTCATCTGCCTGGCCCGTCGGATGTAAGGGCGAATAGTCGTCATAGACCTCTCCCGTGGCGTCACAGTCAACAAAATAGTAGCTGTAAGGTACCCGATTCATGTTTTCTGAGACGCGTTTCTCAACATACGGTCTGGCGGCTATGGGGCTGAGTTTGCAACCGACTTTCTTAAAACCCCACCATTTTGTTCCGTCTTTGCGGACAATCGGTCCTTTTTCAAAAAGCTCTTTGTCAAATTGCGCGGTAGGCCAAGTTTGGTCTGTACCACGTATGGCAGGATCATGGACGCTATGGTAGGAATCGTAGGTGCCGAAGAGGTAACCCATTGCGTCCGCTTGTTTAGCCACATCAGGACGCTTCTCTACAGCCTCCCAGCCAGAAACACAGAACCGCATCTTGTCGAGACCGTTGTCTCTGAACCGGTCCAGCATCTTTATCGAGACACCATCGCCCCACAAATAAACGTGTGCAGCCCCCAGTAATCTTGCCACTTTGGGGACTCTCTTGATTTTCTCTTGCATGCTGACAAAAGCCTTCTGCTCATGCAAAAAGTGGCGAAACTGTTTTGCGGGTTCGACAGGCGAATCAATGTCACCCAAATGAATGCGGAAGCCGTACTCCTTCTTCGTTAGAAATCTTGTGAATTCATGGGTGAATCGGGCCCCCAGGCTGTCGCCTTCCAGTTCAAATTGGATCGTATTATTATACGGGTTGATAACGATATATGTCAGTGAGAAGCCACCACAATCAAGACCCCAAAATGGCATACTGAGGCTTTCCAGTGTGTTCAATTCTCCGAACCCAACCATATACTTCACCCAGCGGGAATCATCCAGCGGCACATACACCCCCTCCGCACGCGGCCAGATGAGTGCTTTGATTCCCTTCGAGAATCTCAAGACAGGCCAGATGAAACTACCGGCTCCCTCTGAGGAAATGGCGACCGAAAAATCGCGCTCATGCAACCCAACCACAATTCTGATCGTCTCATCTTTCAGATTCCATTCGGCAAGATTGTCATTTCGTACGAGATTGCTGACCACACCCAAGCCAGGTTGGCCCTGCGACAGCACGACCTCGGACTTGGGTCCAGTAAAAGCCGTCATCTTCAGTGTGTCCGGCTGAACCTTGATCATCCAGTGCTTATTGGTAAGACTGATCTCTTCGGAAGAAACAGCATAGACATGACAGGTAATGACAAAGAGGTTAGTCAGAGTGGATAGTACCCATTTCCGCATTATGGTGTTCCTCCACATCATACGTTTCTTGTCTGACATTTCTGCATAAGGATCGAACGACCGCTTCGAGCAGTATTCTAAGGACTTGGGACATATTGTGCAATGACAAAAGACCGGGTGGGAGCACGAAGTCTGTGATCAACTTGCTTGACCCCTCCACCCGAAAAAGGATACTATTCTTCACCGGTGCATTCGTTCACTATCCGCTGGCAGAATAGAACCGGACTGTATTCTCAGGTTCTCAGAACTCCTTGATAGCAATAACCGGCACCTCGTGAGAGATGGCAGGTAGTAAGGCTCAGTTGACCTTTTGACGTTTTGCCCTTCGGGCACGGGCTTTTCTTCTTCGCGAGATATGCACCGACCGCCTTAATAAATATATTGTGGGGCGTAATATTGGGCGGTCGGTGAGTTGACGAGAGGCTGAAGCGACTTAGCAGAATAGACAGATGACAAGTGCGTTTGCTGTGGTTGGCAACGTTTGTTTCTTGTGTGGCTTTTTGGCCTCAATGTCTCGTGGATAGAGTGGGCGACAGGGGAGATGCTTATGCGAGGGGGTCGCAGTGATTGAGATTCGGGCTTGGTAGCTTGCGAGCAAGGTCCTGGCTTTCAGGCGATCTGTGGGGCACGAGTTTTGTCATATCGCTTCGTTGTATTCGGACATCTTTGTAGGCAGCGGGGGGTTTGCGCGACAATGGGTGTGGCTATCACTCGCTTAATTCCTTAGCGGTGGTTGCTGGTGGTTAGATGTGAGAGCAGTTGAGTCTGCGTGTGTTGGCTTGAAGTGGCGGGGCTTGCCTTTCGCAAGCGGGGTAGCGAACGTTATGTTCTGGCTGACAGGTGAGTCTCTGAAGTGCGATGTTTTCATGAATGTGCTGGTGTGGGTCGACGGCTGTGTGACGGGGCAGAATTCTTTGTGTATCAGCTGTTCGCTGTAGCGAAGAGTGATTTAGAATTGCTGGTAGCTCCTGGTTTGAGTTTTGGTGGTCAGGGGCAGAGGTTGGTTGGTTCACCAATATTAGGTGAGTTGATACAAGGTTTGGGGTTACGAGGTTGCGCTTGGGTGAAGAAGGCCGCGGAGATAATATCTCGTTGCGGCGTATATTTTTTAGTTTTTGCGGTGGCCTTCAGCCTTGGTGATTTTTTATCTATTTTAACGTTTCAGTGATTTTTGCTGTTGTTCCGGTGGAATGGTAGTTAAAGCCCCTGGAACGGGAACAACAGTTCGAACGATAAGTTCAGTTTTTATAATCACTTAGCTTTCCAAATTACCGATGTAAACATTCTGGAGCGGACTAACAACAATTATGGCTCTTAGGGGCAGGTTTTTTCTGTGGCTGCTTGATATTTTGGATGACGAGGCGAAAGAATTAAAAAGCCTTGAAACCTCTATTATTGATGGGACGGTCTGAAAACGGTGGGCGCGGAAATATTAGTCCATCTTATAAAAGCTGGGGTGAGGAACAGATAGCCAGGCTGCTGGATCGTTATGGAATCAGCTACCAGTATGAGTATCCTGTTGCTGTGGTTGACCGAGGAAAAACTCGAATATGGTATCCTAATTTTTACCTGCCTGAGCTTGGTCTGATTATCGAGTATTTTGGTGTTCCTTAAAGGGTATGCGTAGTTTATGCGTGAAGCACATCCTGAAAGCTTTATTGTTGCATAAATTGTGTCTTCACTTCAAAGTGGTGGGAAAAGTTTTTAAAGAAGCCATGTGTTACACAGCCAAAGGCCAAGGCAGAACGATTGATGTAGCCAGCGGTGCGTTACGTTAGACCAGAGCTAATAAACGATACAGTAGCCTATAAGGTACTTAACCACATCAAACATGATATCCCGCCTTGCCTTTTCAAAGTGCTGTTTAAGAGACGTGCTCGGCTCAATGGCCCATAGGTATAGTGTCTTTATCGCAACCCGCACATCGGAGTTGGTGTTCTTGACAGCCATGGCGGCAATTGCCCGGATGACTCGCGTGGGCAAGAATCTCAGGCCTGCATTGGCTCTCTCGGTTAATATCTTTTCTATCTCTGTGGCGTTGTAGCTCCTGAAATGAATTATCTCTGGCTGGAGCGTGCTTTTTATGCTCTCATCCAAGGGTGTAAGGAACTTTGGATTGTTACTCAGCAAGATGGCCATGTAATTGTTCTGCGACCGGCTGACAAGATAGAGAATATCCTTATTTTATCCTTATCGCTCATCAAATCCACTTCGTCGAGCACGAAGACGGTTTTGCCTTGGTTTGAGTCTGTAAATCTCTGCCATAGTTCATCAAGGCTACATCCCCGTGGTCTCACACCAAGTAATGATGCCAGGATTTTGAAGCTGGTATTGTGCTGGCGGCAGTTGACGTATGCAAAATCCAGCTGACCTTGTCGGGACAATGTCTTGATGAGATATTTGGCCAGGACACTTTTTCCCGAGCCACGGGAGCCTAATACTACAGCGCAAATAATGCTCAAGAAAAAGAGGTAACGATGTCGATAACTCCTTATAAGGATAAAAGTTATAAGGAGAATCGATATGGATATCAAACAGATCAAAGGTATTGGTAAGGAATTGAACGCATTTTTGTCCCAATTTGATGATTGCTTCAGCCGCAGTGGCTCGCGGCAGAACCTGCGAACCTACGTCAAGGGGCAACTGTCCGACCTGCCCCGCAAAAGCGTTGAGCCCATCGCTCTTGCGGCAAACACCGAGCCCCGGACGCTGCAATGTTTTTTGTCCATCCTGCCGTGGGATCACCAGCGTATACGTGACAAATGCCAGTGGCTGGTGGCTCGCGACCATGCCCACCCGCAGGCCATCGGAATTGTCGATGAATCGGGCAATCCCAAAAAAGGAACTCATACTGCCTGTGTGCAACGGCAGTGGTGCGGCAACATCGGTAAGACTGATAACTGTGTGGTCGGGGTGCATATCGCATACGTAGCGGGCGATTTTCAGTGCCTTCTCGACAGCGATTTGTATCTGCCGAAAGACTGGGCGGATGATCCAGTGCGTCGCAAGGAAGTAGGCATTCCTGATGAGGTCATCTATCGCAAGAAAACTGATATTGCCCTTGATCAGGTCTGTCGATCGGTGAAAAATGGTATTCGTGTATTTGCATGGACGTTCGATGAACTCTATGGCCGTGATGGTGAGTTTCTCGATGGGCTTGAGGCACGCGGCCAAAACTATGTAGGGGAGGTTCCGTCCGACTTTAGCGGCTGGCTGTATGAGCCGAAAGTTCTTGTTCGTCCAACCGATAAGGAAAGCCATAGAAGAGGCCCTAAGCGGCATTTCCCGAGATTG
Organism: uncultured Pirellulales bacterium; assembly: GCA_964567045.1. Lineage (GTDB taxonomy): Bacteria > Planctomycetota > Phycisphaerae > Sedimentisphaerales > Anaerobacaceae > JAFNGF01. Next base: position 9,819 of record CAZMLE010000111.1, read on the forward strand.
TCCAAAAAAGCACTGCCTGCCTCTGAGGTACGAAATCTGCTGGTGTATTCTCGTGTATTTCAGAAACAAAAGTGGGAGAAGTTTCATATCAAAGACGGTGAAACCGGTCCGGTGGTCTGGCAAGTCAAGCATGCCCATTTTTACCGTAAACAGGCAGTGGATGGCCTGCCGGGAGCTGTTCACTACCTTATCATCGCCCGCAATGTGCTCAATCCTGAAGAGATCAAATATTTTGTCTCGAATATGTTGCCGGGCTCGAGTGGCATTACCTTGGAGAAGCTGTTGTGGATAGGGTTTTCTCGTGTACCGATTGAGCGGTGTTTTGAGGTTGGCAAACGAGAGCTGGGGATGGATCACTTTGAGGTTCGCGCTTGGCTTGGTATCCATCGCCACTTTTATATCAGTCAGTTAAGTTATTTGTTTTGTGCCCGCTTGCATAATAACTGCACTTTCCAAAAAATGACGTTCAATTTGGTTCTTTGACAAATGGTATTGT
>CAZMLE010000112.1:0-10303 GCA_964567045.1 uncultured Pirellulales bacterium
TGATAGGCATACATCAACTGGGCGGTGGGACTGTCACCTTTGCCGATGTCATAAAGCCCATCCTCAATGCCCGTACTGTAGTTCTTGACTTCATCGTGGGAAGTGAAGAGACGGGGCCGGTTATGCACGATATAGTCGTCGGCTCGAGAATCAGAAGGACAATCTCGAATATGGATACTATCATGATAATCGACCTTGATAGTGCCAAGATGCTCACGTTGGACCCGCCGAGCAAAGTCGCTGCATACGTTGACATACAGGGACCGCTTCGGGAAGGAACCAAAAACTTAGTAGAGTTTGTCCGTAATGCCGTTATCAGGGTGAAAGACCAGCCCGATATACCGGTCCAGGAGCTTGGGCAGCGGGAGATCGATGGCCGAAAAGCTGTCGGATTCCTGGTTCGGGGCCATAATGAACAGATTACGATCTGGGCCGATTCCAGGACGGCCCAGCCGATACGCATCGAGATGCTGCTGGGACAGACACTCTACATTCTCAAGAATATTGAATTTGATGTGCCGGTTGATGAATCGCTGGTTAGTATGGACGTGCCTGCCGGCTATACATCGAGCGCTAAAGAATTCGACATGCGCCAGTTCACCGAGCAGGATTTTATAACGGTCCTTCGACTTTGGGCAGAGCATCTGCTTGGCGGCAGCTTCCCGCAGAGCTTGACTGTCGGAGATTTAATGAGCCTGACCCCTCGGATGGGAGAAAAAATTGGTCAGTTGAATATTTCTGACCAAGAGAAAACGCAGCTTGGCATGACAATGGGACGCGGATTTGTGTTCTTTCAACAGCTCGATCCGACTGGCGCTACTTGGCACTATGCCGGAAGCAGCGTAAAGCTCGGCGATGCCAGCAAGGCGGTATTCTGGTATCAGCCAAAAGGCTCTGCGACCTGCCGCGTCATCTACGGTGATTTGAGTGTCAAGGACGTGGCGCCGGAAAACCTACCCAAGTAGATTTGCCAAGCAGATCTTATGGCACTTACAAAGGCCGGGCTTTTTGCCCGGCCTTTTCTTTTGTGTGCCCGGCAGGGCACAACTACTTGGGGGTGCGAGTTCCCTACAGGCCCGACAGCTGGAACTGTTAGCTGGACGGCAAGTGCCTGCCCTGAGCGCGGTCGAAGGGAAGTCGCAGGCAAAACTAATGGAAGGGGACCTGGTGTGCCAACGCACAGAAGGGACACCGCAAGGCGGCCCGCGAACGTTACAACTGGCCAGAGAGTGCACTTCAGGGTACGTTAAGGTTGCTCGTCTGCCAACTCCGCCACATCCGCGGCAGAACCAATTATCCGTGATTTCGCCGTCAGGGTCAAGGTTCTTTGTCCAAATCCGTGGCTTAACAACGGCCCGGAGCACTTATTTCGCGCTTGACAAGCCTGCAGCCATTCTGTAATAATCGGGTTCACAAAGCCAAGATAACGTCTTTGTGTTCGATCGATAGGGTCCTCAGATATGGATATCATAAGCATCCTCAGTAGCATCAAAGGTAAGGTGTTCGACGCTAGTCACTTCGACCTTTTGAAAGACGCTTACGACCTTCAGAATGAGAATATCGAACAGCTAAAGAACAATAACCAAGCGTTGAAAGAAAGCAATCAGCTATTGGAAGAGAAGATAGCGAGGCTTAAACAGGACAAGCAAACCCTGAGAAGAGCGATTGAGAACGTGACGGCTCAACTTGAAGCGGCTCGCGCCGACACTATGCAGGCTGAAGTGTCAGAAGTGGCGCAAGGTATATTTCAAGTCTATCGAGAGCGAGACATTATCAGGTTGTATGAGGCAGAGATTTTCCCTGCGCTCCAGTTTAGCCGGATCGAAGTTGAGGCAGCCTTTGATGAACTGGAGAAAGCATGCTGCGTGTAGTATCGATAGCCCCCAACCAAGGTAAATGCTACGCGCTCACTGACCATGGCAAAAAGTACCTAGTGCAGGACCAAGCGTGAGGTATGGCTGCTTTCTCGCTAGTGGGCAAGATGTCGAGTAAGCCCACCGTGGCTGTTGGCTGCCCAGTAAGATCAAATGTATGCAGGTGGTATGATACGAAATGCTTTGTACAGTTATGGATATTCTGGGATTCTATCTGATCTTCATCAGGACATGGCGATTGGCCACCTCGACTGGTAAATCGCCAATCGGCACCGAACTATTCAAATACAAAGAAGAGGAGCAGAAGTACTTTCCGCTGAAAGATTTGGTGTCTCCCCATAAAGTCCTAGTTTGGATGTTTAAAACAGTATTATCCTTCAAAAAAGCTGGCGAATTCTCAACGGCCGTTATCCTACACAAGAAATTCAATTGGGGCCTGTTGTGGCTTCTCGTTGGGATCACTATTCAGTTTCTGTCCCAGTGTTTGGAGAGATGCGGCTGGTGAAGTCGGTTGTTGGGCAAAAGGGCTTGAAATCCTATCGAGCGGGTGTATTATATAAATATGGGTGCATTTCACATAAGCTGTAGAATTGAGAATCATATCGATAGGGCAAGTTCCGTCTCGATACCGAAGATCTTAGTGGATACCGGCAGCGAATACACCTGGATCCCGGCGGCAAAGTTGTCTAAGATCGGAGTCAGCAGAGAAAAAAAAGACATCCGCTTTGTTATGGCCAACGGCCAAGTGGTAACCCGCAGCGTGGGTTTTGCGATAGTGCGGATCGGCAAAAACTTCACCATAGATGAAGTGGTTTTTGCCGAGCCCGGCGATCTGATTTTGCTAGGCGCTCGCACCCTGGAGGGGCTCAATCTCACTGTCGACGCCGTCAGGAAGAAGCTGGTCGCAGCGCGTCCCCTGCCAGTCGCGTAAGGCTTACTGAGGTAACAGAACGATGAAACGGGCGACGCTGAATTTCATTATTGACCTGGTTAGTTTTTGTAATCTGCTCGGGCTGGCTTTTACCGGCTGTATTATGAAGTGGATTTTACCGCCGGGCACGGGCGGATATGGTCGCGGTTTTCGCGGTGGCCGAGGGGCCGGAGAAATCAAATACCTCTGGTCAATGACCCGCCACGAATGGGGAGCTATCCATTTTTATCTGGCGATTCTATTTGTTGTTCTGATGGCGGTGCACATCGTCCTGCACTGGACCTGGATCAAAAACTATTTCATGTCGCTGTTTGGCTTCTCGCGAAACGCAAGTTGAGCCAAGCGAGCAGCCCCACCTTTTCAGGATTATTTCAACTCGACGGACCAATAGGCGTGGTCGAGGAACTGCTGCCAACTGCGGTAGCGTTCCTGACCCAGGTGGACGTGGATAAGAGGATTGTGCCTGGGCTTGATGGGCTTTCGGACGAGCGCCAGGCCCGCCTGCTGGGGCATTCGGCCGCCTTTTTTAACGTTGCAGTCCGCGCAGGCGCAAACGACATTTTCCCAAATGGATTTTCCGCCCATAGTTCGGGGGATGACGTGGTCCAGCGACAGCTCGCTGGTTGGATTGCGCTTGCCACAATATTGACACCTATTCTTGTCACGAGCAAAGATATTGCGACGATTGAACTTCACGTCAGTCGGCGGCAAACGGTCATAGAATAACAGCCGGATGATTCGCGGTACGGCAACATGAAAATTAACCGTGGAAATCCAGTCGTATCCGTCCGGCTCGAAACGGCGTCTGAATCGGCTCACTTCGCACCAGCTCTGAAAGTTATAGTTGGCATATTGGCCCTGCTCTAAAGAGACCACCTCCGCCAGGTCGCGAAACAGCAAAGAGAAGGCGCGTCTCGCCCCCACGATGCGAATGGCCATGTAATGCTTGTTCAGCACAAGAACACTACAGTCGAGGCCGGATTTGAATTCACCGCCAATCATAATCCCTATCTTGAATCGTATATACGGTACTATGCAGCAAGTATACTATACATGCAGCCAGAACACAAGATGTAGCACTTACTACGACGCACGACAAAAGCCACGGCTACTATTGCTTGGCCGGCTTTAAGTCAGGTAAATAAGGAGTGAGAAGAAAAACAGGGGGTGTTTACAACCTCCTCTGGGGGCAAAAAACAAAAGTAGCTTTGCACAGCGTCATCCTTTATTCCTGCGGCTGACTTTTAACTACGTTTTCAGCCCTTAGACCCTTCTCGCCCTCGACGATATCGAAAGTAACCGGATCACCCTCAACAAGACTTTTGTATCCGTTGCCTGAGATACTTGAATAGTGGACGAAAACGTCACGACCATCAGCAGTAGCAATGAAACCGTAGCCCTTCCTTGGATTAAACCACTTTACTTTTCCATCTGGCATCAAAATGCTCCTTCCGAATAACTATCCTCAAACGATTATCCTTTGCGTGCCGCCATCTGCCGTAGCTGAGGCTGGATGGCTGAATTGGCTTGCGTTGGGAAATGCCTGCAGTTATTGGGGATCATTTCTTAGATTCCGCAGACTGAGTGGTAGGGACACCAAGTTTCTCTCTCATCAGTCGGCCCATCTTAAATTTAACCGTTCGCTTTGCAGCAACCTCGACTCGCTCCAGAGTCTTAGGATTCTGCGCAATTCTGGCGGCTCTGGTCTTGGTCTCGAAGACACCAAAGTCCCGAAATTCCAGACGGTTATTATTCTCACACAGTTCGTTTGTGATCTCGTCAAGAAATGTCTGAATGATGCGCTTGACCGCAATTCTCTTGGCTTGTGTTTTCTCTGCAATCCGATCTATGAGTTCTTTCTTTGTAATCGTTGCCATACGCTACCTCACTTCAGCAAAGAGCATTTCAGACACACCGAATTCCACTTATGTTCCGAAATACGATAATAATCTGGGCAGCCTAACTTTCTGCCAACCACAAATCCGTATAATAGAATAATTGTCGGACCTACTGCAACCTACTATACAACAAAGACTTCTACTCAGCAAACAATTTTTATACAAAAAATTTCCTATGGCTCCGAAAATCCAATTTGCAGCAAGATCACTAAAAGGCTCAGCTCTGCCGACGCCACCATGCTTACTACCAGGAGCTTCGCTGTCTGGGACGTGCGCTATGATGTGGAGAGCACAACCATCGACAGATATATCGGCTGGGAAAACAGCTATACGTAACATCTTTCTCACAAACAGGTTATACAAAAATCTTTCTCTCTGGCTGGCTCAATGGGCAACGAATGCGCGCCAGTTACAAAGGCCCATGTTCGGGCAGGGCAAAAAGGTTCGCATTAAGATGCCCTACTATCCACCAAGAGCACTTATTTGGCCCGGCTGGCGCAGAAGGAACTGCCCGCCGTGGTTGCACAGTTTGCCCCGAACAACCGACAGATAGTTTGTTGACCCATTGCCGACTTACCGGCATAATTAAGAATGTTGCGGTTTTCAGCGCAGAAAGTTGATTCTGCGGCGCAGGCTTGAACGTTACTTTTTGTACTGTGGACGGACGCTTGCAGGTTACGGTTAAGTTTGCTGGAGTTTTAGATCAGGAAAACATAGTTAGCTTTGTGCCAGGATTTGGTATTTATGCCTCCAGATAGACCCGAAAAAGCCGGCTCGAACAAAACTGCCCAGGACAAGAAGGACAGGGTTGCTGAAATCGTAAACACCCTGGAATGGCTTATAACCGCTTTCATACTGGCTTTTGTCTTCCGGGCGTTTGTAATGGAAGCGTTCCGCATACCTACCGGCAGTATGGCCGACACACTGAAAGGCGCTCACTTCCGACTGCGCTGTAGTCAGTGCGGCTACAAATACGAGCATGGATTTGTGCCCCGAAATTACGGCTATCCCGAGGATACGATACCTGCCGGCAGCGTCAGGCTTCCGCCGACTCGTTGCCCGAATTGCGGATATTTTTGGCCGCAAGGCTACGCGCCGAATTCCGCCCAAACGCCGGTAGCCAACGGCGACCGTATCCTTGTGCTAAAGTGCATTTATCAGTTCTTCCAGCCCAAACGATGGGACGTGGTTGTGTTCAAGAATCCGCTCGATCCCACGGTAAACTACATCAAAAGACTGGTCGGGCTTCCGGATGAAACGCTGGAGGTGATCGATGGTGACATCTATATCAACGGAGAAATCGCCCGAAAGCCGCCCAAAGTCCAGAACGAGATGTGGATGCCGGTCTACAACAACGACTATCAGCCGGTTCAACCCCGGCAAGGCTCTTTCAACGGACACACCTGGCAGCAGCCGTTCAGAAATGAGCCCGGCTCAAAATGGGACCCAAACAATCCGACTGTGTTCCGCTTAAAAAACGCCTCCGACCAGATCAATACATTGTTTTATGACACCACAATCGGCAATGATTTCAGAACGGCTTATGCTTACGATGAGGTAGCAAAATACAGTAGTATGCCATATTGCAGCGACCTGATGGTGCGTTTCTATGCCCAAGCAGGGCCGGTCGCTCCACGACCGGAAATTCGAAATTCGAAATTCGAAATTCTAAATTCCATTGGCATCTCCCTGAGCAAATACGAAACTACGTACAAAGCATCGGTCGATCTTACAGGCAAAATGGTCATCGCAGAAATCTCCCAGGGCAAAGAGGCGATATTGACCAGCAAATCCATCGAACCATCGGTTATCAACAAACCGACACTGGTCGAATTCGCAAACGTTGATCATCAGCTCATTTTCCAGGTCGGCGGCGAGAAGCTGACATACGAGCTGGGACGCGCCCCAAATGATGCCGGCAACATAAGAGAAGACATTCCCCCGCAGGTGAAAATCTTCGCCTCCGCGCAAGCGGAGGTTACGCTGTCGCACATAGCCGTCTTCAGGGACATTCACTATACTAAAACCGACGCGCCAAATAGGGCATCGCAAGGCGACCCTATTGCCCTGGAGAAAGATCAGTTCTTCGTGCTGGGCGACAACAGCCCTAACAGTGAGGACGCCAGGTTGTGGAACAAAAAGGGTGTGGGAATCAATGGCCAGCGCGTCTATCGCCAAGGCATAGTCCCACGGGATTATCTAGTGGGTAGGGCGTTATTTGTCTACTGGCCCAGCGGATTCAGGCCGTTTGCCAGATTCCCGTTTGCAGTGATTCCTAATGTCGGCCAGATGCGCTTTGTCTACGGCGGCTCAAGCAAAAAGTCGTACCTGCTGACACCTTCTATGGAGGTAAGTAAGAATGAATAGGTTCAACGCAATCCTATTGGTCACGACCCTGCTGGTTCTGAGCGGTTGTGCTGCCTTAACGGACATTCATCAATACACCTTCGGGCACAGCGACGTCACCGTGACAGCGCTGCGCTGCGAGTACCGGGTAAATCCGCTGGGCATTGATGTGACCGAGCCTCGGTTAAGCTGGATTATCGAATCCGACCAGCGGGACCAGAAACAAAACGCTTACCAGATATTGGTCGCCAGCAGCCAGGAAAACCTCAAAAAAGGTCAGGGCGATCTCTGGGACAGCGGCAAGGTCGACTCCGACCGGAGCGCACAGGTAGTCTACAAAGGCAAGCCCCTAAGGTCGCGCATGAAGTGCTACTGGAAAGTACGAGTATGGGATAGAGATGACAACCTTTCGGCGTGGAGTAAGCCGGCATACTGGACGATGGGTCTAGTCGACCCCAAGGCCCGCGAGGCTAAATGGATCGGCTACGATGAAAATGTTCAAGGGGCAAAAGCGAGCCAGGATGAGTTGGTCTTGCCCCCGCCGCGATATTTGCGCAGCGTCTTTTGGGTTTACAGGCCCATCAGGCGAGCCACGGTTTATGCCTCCGCACTGGGATTGTATGAGCTGCGTATAAACGGCCAGCGCGTGGGCGAAGATTATTTCACGCCCGGCTGGTCCGACTATTCCAAGCGCGTGTACTACCAGACCTACGACGTTACCGACCTGCTTAGAAAAGGCAGTAACGGAGTAGGGGCGATTCTGTCCGATGGCTGGTACGCCGGTTATATCGGGTTCGGCAAAAAGAGAGAGCACTACGGCAAAGACCCGCGGTTTTTCATGCAGCTCGAAGTCGAGTATGCAGATGGCACCAGGCAGACTACTGTCACCGACGAATCCTGGAAAGCCACATACGGGCCGCACCTTGAGGCGGACTTTTTGATGGGAGAAACCTATGATGCCCGAAAGGAGATGCCCGGCTGGGATAGGCCAGGCTTCGACGATTCAGCCTGGGGCGACGTGGCCGTAACCAAGACAATTTCCGGCCTTCTGCAGTCTTATCCCGGCGTGACTGTGCGAAAACAACTGCAGATTGAGCCTGTAGAAATCACCGAGCCCAAAGAAGGCACATTCGTTTTCGATTTAGGGCAGAATTTTGCCGGCTGGGCCCGGCTACAAGTTAAGGGAGAGGCCGGAACGAAAGTCGTGCTGCGCTTCGCCGAAGTGCTCAATCCCGACGGCACTATCTACACCACTAATCTGCGGGCGGCACGCTGCACCGATACTTATATCCTCAATGGAAATGGAACCGAAATCTGGGAGCCGCGATTTACATATCACGGCTTCCGATATGTGGAAGTGACCGGCTACCCCGGCAAGGCGGGACCCTCCGCCATCACGGGCATTGTTGTGCATTCGGATACGCCGGTCGTCGGCTCGTTCGAGTGCTCCAATCCTATGGTGAACAAGCTCTATAAAAACATAACCTGGTCGCAGCGGTCTAACTTCGTCGAAGTGCCTACCGACTGCCCGCAGCGAGATGAACGGCTCGGCTGGACGGGCGATGCGCAAATCTTCATTCGCACCGCCACCTACAACATGGATGTGGCGGCATTTTTCACCAAATGGCTGGTCGACCTGGAAGATGCCCAGAACCAAAATGGGGCTTTCCCGGATGTCGCTCCACGCAAGGTCGCTATGGGCGACGGCGTAGCCGCCTGGGGTGACGCGGGCGTTATTTGTCCCTGGACGATTTATAAGGTGTACGGCGACAAGCGTGTCATCGAGAAGCACTACGAATCAATGAAAGAGTGGATCGCTTACCTGAAAACCAATAGCAAGGACCTGCTGCGTCCGGCTTACGGCTACGGCGACTGGGTCGCTGTAGGCTCGGACACGCCAAAGGATGTAATTGCCACAGCCTACTTTGCCTACAGCACGCGCCTGCTATCTGAAATGGCTGCTGTCATCGGCAAAAATGAAGATACTAAGGAATACGAGGCACTATTCCAGCAAATAAAGGATGCCTTCAATAAGGCTTACGTCTCTGGCGACGGCAAGATTAAGGGCGATACCCAGACCTGCTATTGCCTGGCACTTTATTTTGATCTGCTGCCGGCTGAAAAACGCGAGCTTGCCTCCGGTCATTTGATCAAAGCTCTCGGCGAAAAAGACTGGCACCTTTCCACCGGCTTTGTGGGCTTGAGCTATTTGCTGCCCACCCTGACGCAGATGGGACATCTGGACATCGCTTACCGCCTGCTGGCCAACGACAGCTTCCCCAGTTGGGGCTATAGCATCAAGCACGGCGCCACCACCATTTGGGAGCGCTGGGACGGCTGGACGGCGGAAAAAGGATTCCAGGACCCGGGCATGAATTCATTTAATCACTACGCCTTCGGCTCGGTGGGTCGATGGCTCTTTGGGACCGTTGCCGGTATCGAGATCGATACCTCCGGTTACAAACGTATCGTCATTCGTCCCCAGCCCGGCGGCGGAATGACGTATGCCGGAGCAACTTACGACTCCATTGCCGGAAAGATTGAAAGCTGCTGGCGGATCGACTGCGGAGAATTCGAGCTGGATGTCACAATTCCGGCTAATACTACCGCCACTATTTATATCCCGGCCAAGGACGCTGAAAGTGTGCTTGAGAGCGGCTGGCCGGCCAGCACCGCAAAAGGTGTGCGATTGGTCGGGATGCAGGATGAGACCGCAGTTTTCCAGGTAGGCTCCGGACAGTATCGGTTTGTATCTAAATACTCGTGGTGAGCCGAAAGGCGAACCATCTGGCTATCGCAGCCCAGACCCTTCGCTTCGCTCAGGGGTGGACCTTAACAGGCGATAAAAATAATCCCAGGTCCAGGCTTTGGAGCCGTCCGGCCTTATAAGCCAAAAGCCCCGCATAGCATCGTTGCTTTTCACCGGCGGCTTGGCCTGGGGATCTTTCAACTCATTGCAATATAGCTGCCAGTAGACTATATAGGGACATCCCCAATCCAGGCCGGTCTTAACTACATTGGGAATCGCCCTTTGGATTCGCTCGGCAGGATACAGATTCTCCGGCATACCAAATTCGCCGATATAAACGTTGCGATCTCCGAAATCAGGACTATCCGGCATATTAGCGGCTATAAAATCTAGCGCGCTGCGCAGGACCTGTGGGTTTTCAGAATGCTCCACCGCGGCATCCCACGCCGAATAATACCAATTTTAGTTATTGATTGCCGATTTAATCCAGGGAAAAAGGCATAAA
>CAZMLE010000113.1:0-10163 GCA_964567045.1 uncultured Pirellulales bacterium
TTAGATCCATCCAGTGCTGAAGCCTTGCCACCGGCAGGTTCCAGGTCATGTGGAAATGATTTGCCGGCGGATACTGTTTGTATTCGGTCATGCTTGCGTACTTAGGCACAACAAACGTATGCGGCCAAGTCGGCGTAGTCAAGCTGCACATTGCCTGGGCCAGTTTCGGCGGCACCTCGGTTGTGTGAGCTTCGTCCCAGACCACACTGAAAAGTCCACTGGTACTGCTGTAGGCTAATCTGCCGGCAATGCCTTCGATTCCCGCCGGCGTCATAAACGTAACTGAATTACCGCCGCCGGGGAAGTAGGATTCGTCTGCCAGCGGCATGGCGACTCCGTCCATGATCTTTCTGACCGACGCTCCTGGTTCTGCCGCCCAGTCAAAACTCGCCGAACCGGAATTGTCGCCGTCGACCAGGCCCTTACTTAGGACGTCGCTCGTCGCCCGTCGCCCGTCGCCCGAGCCAGGACCCACGAGAGACGAGAGACCAATTCTTTTGGCCAGTTCTTTAATCTCCCAGGCTTCCCATACTTTTCTAAAGTCCATAAACAGCGGCGGATTTCCGCCGGATAGGTACGTCATAAACAGCATGGTCAGAAGCCCCTGTACGTCAGCCTCGGTGGCAAAGGGCAGAGGTGCTTTGCGTCCGCTATGGTCGAAGGTGCTGTTGAAGAACGATTCCATCACGTCAGCGACCGGCAGCGGAATGCCTCGCGGGTCAGACCCCCACTCCAACTGGCTCATAAAGCCGCCGCCAACCGCATTTAGGTCAGCCATCAGGTCACGAGCAATTAGATACATTGCCAGCTCTTGATTGAACCGCTTGCTGTCTGCCTGGTCGCGCAACTGGAGCCTTTTGCCAACGTATCTGTTAATCCAGTGTCGTAGTGTCGCCAATTCCTTTTCATTGTAGGCTTTTTTGTTTAGCATGTCGGCCAAAAGCTTCATATCCAGGCGGGTGATCTCCAGGCCAAATGTGTTCCTCGTAGGGATGATGTGAGCCAGAGCGGTTTCCATTCCCATCGAGTCATGGCCGAACATTACGACCCTTCGGCCTCGCAGGGCCACAGCGGTTACAGCCGCATAGCACCAGTCAATGAGGTTTTTGGCGGTCTGCCCGGTCATCATTGGATTCATTCCGGTATCCGGCCAAGTGCCGACATTTAAGGCAACCATTCGCCCGTATTGGCTGATAGCACCGTTCAGCGCGTGGGCATATACCACGCCGGGCTTGGGGCCGCTATTGCCGCAGGTAATATTTATCGGCGTCTGTCGCGGAAATTGCTGCAGGAGTGAGATGGTAGTGAGTTGCGGAAATGCCCAGGTGTCCGGCACACACACGAGGATATCAACGCCGGCTTTGCGGAATTGTTGAGCGACAATATCTGCTTGTGATTCGCCATCGACTAACACGGTAGAATAAACGACCTGAACCGGCGTCTTATCGGGCAGCACTACTTCGCCGCTTATGCAGTCGGCGGCCATCTTGGCGATGCTCTGACACCGGGTTCGACTGGCCTGGTCGATCCGCGGGTCGCTAGTAGCAAAGACACCGATAACCGTAACCTTCGGCGTTGCCTTTTTGATACCTGGCAAATGAGCTGCTTCGACTTTCTTTGCCATTTCACGCACTCCTTTGTATTGGATTGGAAATTGATTCAGTCGAGCTTAAATGTGGCTATGTCCTCCAACTGTTTTCTTACAAAATCCAAAAATTGTGCTGCGTAGGCGCCGTTTGTAACTTTGTGGTCCACCGAAAGGGTCATACTCATTAGTTTTCGCACGAGGATATTACCATCATCCGGCACGCAAGTGTCGGTCATTTTGCCTATGCCCAAAATGCTGCACTGGCCGGGCACAACTATCGGAATAAACGATTCTATTCCGAGTGCGCCGAGGTTGCTGACGGTGATACAGCCGCCCTCTAAATCCGCCGGCGATAGTTTGTTGTTGCGGGCCCTTTCGATTAAGGCCTGACTGTCACGGGTGATTTGCTTAACATCCTTTTTGTTGACGTCCTTGATGATTGGCGCGACCAGACCATCCGGCACAGAAATTGCCAGCCCGACATTGATTCCATCTGCCAGCTTTATACTGTCACCAACTAACTGTCCCGTCATAACGGGGTATTTTTCCAGCCCTATTGCGACGGCCTTGATAATAAAATCGTTGTAAGAGATTTTCACATCGCTGGTCTCATTGATTTTCGCTCGCAGGCCAACCAAGTCAGTGACATCGGTTCTCACAGTCAGATAGAAACAAGGTATTTCGCGTTTCGACTTGAGCATTCTTTCTGCGGTTATTCGCTGGAGTCTATTTAGAGGTATAGTTTGTCCGAGTTTGACCTCGCCGGCGGCAGCCGGTTCAGCGGCCTTAACCGGCTTTGCGCCAGCGGCATCTTTGACGTCTTGCTCAGTGATCTTACCTGCGGGGCCTGTGCCGGCAACTTTTGCCAGGTCCACGCCGAGCTGCTCGGCTAATTTCTTTGCCCGAGGCGAGGCCATTACTTTACCTGCTGGCTCGTATCTCGTCGCTCGTGTCTCGTCGCTCGGGGACGGGCGACGAGCGACTGGCGACGGGCCACAGGTTTGACCTGTTTTAAGCGCGTCGATAAAGCTTTGCGGCACTTGTTCGTCCCTTTCGCCCAGAATCAGCACGGGCTCACCTACCGGCAGCGTCTGGCCGACCTCGGCAAGGATGTGCTTGACAAAGCCGTCGGCAGGCGATTCCATCTCCAGCGTAGCCTTATCGGTCTCTATCTCAAAAATTATGTCGCCTTTCTTGACCTGCTGGCCAGCACTAACCTTGCAATCAACGATGGTCCCTTCTTTCATTGTTTCGCCAAGCTGTGGTAATCTTATTTCTCTTGCCATTTTGACCTCATCCACCGATGACTTTTTTAACAGCCTCAACAATTTGTTCGATGCTGGGTATACTTGCATTTTCCAAAGGCTCACTCATTGGCGGCGGGGCGTCCACCGCAGCTAAATTGACCGGTGCAGCATCGAGATAATCAAACCCGTGTGAGCCGTCGCTAAACTCGTATTCCATAAACCGGCAGGTTATCTCTCGGCCTGCACCGCAAGTACCGAAACCCTCGCTTACAGTGATCAATCGCCCGGTCTTGCGAACCGATTCGGCTATCGTCTCTATGTCTAGCGGCTTGAGCGTTCGCACATCAATCACTTCTGCATCGATCTCGTGCTGCTCAGCCAGGATTTTTGCCGCCTCCAGCGAGTACATTGCCATTCTGCTGTAGCTGACGATAGTGACATCCTGGCCCGGTCTTTTGACATCTGCCACGCCCAGCGGGATTATGTAATCGCCCGGCGGGACGGGACCCGCCTGGCCGTATGTTGCCTTGTGCTCGATAAAGACAACCGGATTATCACTGCGGATAGCTGCCTTGAGCAGCCCTTTGGCATCGTATGGCGTGGAGGGCATCACGACGTACAAACCCGGCGGATGCATCAGCCAGGCCTCCAGTGACTCGGAATGGTGGGCGGCGATGCATCTGCCCACGCCGCCTTCGGTTCGCAGCACCATCGGCACCTTCGCCTTGCCGCCGAACATATACCGGTTATAAGCGCCAACGTGAACAAGCTGGTCGAGGGCTATCGTAACAAAATCCACGTACATAATCTCGGCAACCGGCCGCATACCACGAAGAGCCGCTCCCACGGCGGCGCCGGCGATAGCCGCCTCCGATATTGCGGTGTCAATGATTCTTTCTTTGCCGAATTCCGCCAGCAGTCCCCGTGTGGCCTGGTATGCTCCGCCGTACAGGCCGACATCTTCGCCCATCACAAATACACGTTCGTCCCTTCTCATCTCTTCGGCCTGGGCAAGCGAAACGGCCTGTGCTATATTCATTATGTCCATACCGAACTGCGATTTGACCATCACCCTTGCCTGCTCGATGGCCTCTTTCTTAGTCTTGGCGCCGCCTGACGCCAGAGCAGCCTCGAAGGCAACAGTCGCCTTCATAATATTGGCAGCGGTGTTTTTTTCGGACTCTATAAGCTCCGCCGGGTAGGTCTCCTCGACATACACGTCTTTTGCCACATCGGCAGGGTTGGGCCAGGGGCTATCCATGCCGAACTTCGTCGCCGTCTCGATGGTGGCAAAGGCCCTATCCTTTATTTGGTCCAACTGCTCTTGTGTGCAGAGCTTTTCGCTGAGCATTTTCTCGCTAAGCACGATAATCGGGTCGCGCTGGTGCCAGGCCTTCTCCTCCGCCTTTGTTCTGTACTCTCGCGGATCGCTTCGGCTGTGGCCGTACCAGCGGTAAGTTTTGGCTTCGATTATGGTCATCTGGCAGTCTCTGCGGGCTTTTTCCACTGTGCGGCGCACGGCCAGAAAGACTGCCACAACGTCCTGGCCGTCAACAATCATCGCGGGCACGTCGTAGGCAGCCGCCCGCTGGGCAATATCTTCAATGTTGCTTGCCCTGTGTGTGCCTTCGACTTCGCTGCCGGAAAACGGCACGCTCATCCCATAAAGATTATTCTCGATTACTGCTACCAGCGGCACCTTCAAAGTGGATGCCATATTCATCGACTCGTGGAAGCTGCCGCAATTGGTGGAGCCATCCCCGAAAAATGAGAGCACCACTTTGTCGCTTTTTTTGAATTTTTCTGCCAGAGCCGCCCCGACGGCAGCCGGCTGGTTGCCGCCGACAATGCCGGTCGAGCCGAGATTGTTTTGTTTATCCACTTCGGCGATGTGCATTGAGCCGCCTCGGCCTTTGCAATAGCCAGTTTCTTTGCCCATTAGCTCAGCCATCATCTGGTTCCAGTGATTCTGGCGGTCCTGTTCGGTATCGGCGTATTTATTGCCGATGGCTCCGCAGTGGCCGTGACCTCGGTGGGTCGAGCCGATGACATCGCCGCGCTCGATTGCGGCGATGGCTCCGACGGCAACCGCTTCTTCGCCGGCATATAAATGTGACGCACCTTTAATGATGTTTTGGCCCAGAAGGTCGTACACCTTCTCCTCAAAGAAGCGAATCTCGTAGATCGTCCGCAGCCAATCCTTGATCATCTCGAGGCTGATAATCCCATCGCGTATAAGCTCTTTCAGCTTCGGCATCGATTTCTTGCGAGTGTCTTCAACGCAAAAACTCATACAGCAAGTCTCCTGCAAAACAAACCTGGCAAGGCCCGATCCGCCAGAGGCGGACCTGCCCTTGACGCAAACAAAACACCGTAATTTATCAAATTCTATTCCCGAAAACAACCCGGCACACGTTTTGATGACACAATTTTTGTACTTTCAAGTGGTTATGAAAAATGCACTTGATGACATCTTTGCCCAGGCGTAAGATTATAGTGAGTAAGGCCTGTTAGTGAGGAATCGCGTCATGGATAAAAAGGAAATTAAAAAACAATTGTTAGAGGCGGTCAAAAATAGTCCGCACTTGGGCGCTATAAGGTCTGTTGCTGTTTTCGGCTCATACATCAATGGCACGCCGAGTGAAGATAGCGATGTTGATGTGCTGATAGACTTCGAGCCAGGAGCAGTCATAGGTTTTTTTACGCTGTCTGATATCAAGGATAGTTTCGAGTCTTTCCTTAAAAAGTCGGTTGATCTTCTTACTCCTCAAGCGATAAGTAAGCACTTCAGGGATGAGGTTCTTGCCCAGGCAGAGTACATTTATGAGAAATGACAGCACGTATTTGACACATATTCGAGAAGCCATCGAAAGTATCCAGGAGTATCTTGAAGGTGTCTCTTATGAGCAATTTGTGTCCAGCAAAATGATGATTGATGCTGTTGTAAGAGAGCTCGAGATAATAGGTGAAGCGTCGAACAACCTTAGCGACCAGTTTCGCAGGCAACGTTCTGATGTACTCTGGCGGCAAATGAAAGATATGAGGAATTTTTTGATTCATGAGTACTTTGGAGTGAACACCAAAGTTGTCTGGGATACTTGCAAGGATGACCTGCCTCAACTTAAGACGTTTATTGAGAAAATCTCTGATCAATAGGTCCGTTGGGTCCATTGGTTTTCGGCCGTTGAAGCGGGCTGACTCGTGCTACGCAGCGCTTCGCAGAGTAGTATTTGGCTCCGTTAGTGGCGGCTTAGTCGGGCAGCGGAACTTATGCCGCAGCACTTTGCGGTGATAAGGATTTATAGGGAAACTTTCTAATCGTGAACTTTCGCACTTTTTTGGTTCATCATGAAAAACTGTAAAAATAAAAATGGCCTGCCGATGAAATGGGTAATGACAAACCTATTTCACGGAGGCCAATATGAGTACTGTTACTCTCACATCGGCATGGGAAGCCATAATCTTGAACTTTTCGACTGTCTTTACCCAACCGACAGTTCATATCTTCATCAACCTGATTACCCGCTGGATAGTGTGTACCCCACGCTGGTGAGCTTGTACGTTACACTCTGCGTTTTGTCCTTCGTGTTCCGCGAGCCCTCCACTCCCTCGACGGTGCTCGGGACAAGTTTGCTTGGGACCTTCGCTGTGCTACGATTTACGTTTGACGCTCGGGCTTTGCGCGCGTAAAATACCGGTCCTGGTCAGATTCGAGGTTTACCAATTGTTCAGGAGGCCCGAGAATGAACGCCAAACTACACTCGCGTACTAAACTTGTAGGCTTCGGCTGGATGCTCCCTATTGTGGCTTTGTGCTGCATGGTTGCCGGGCAGACACCTCGCTCCGGTCCATCCGTTGACTTCAGCCACGGGCGATTGAAAGTCTCCGACAACAAGCGCTACATCGTGCACGAGGATGGCACGCCGTTCTTTTATCTGGCCGATACCGCCTGGGAGCTGTTCCACCGGCTTAACCGCGAAGAAGCGGACAAATACCTGGAAAACCGCAGGCAAAAGGGTTTCACCGTCATACAAGCTGTAGCTCTGGCAGAACTTGACGGGCTGAACACGCCCAATCCCTACGGCCATCGTCCGCTTGTCGATAACGACCCTACCAAGCCGGATGTAAAGGATGGGCCGAACAACGATTACTGGGACCATGTCGATTACATTGTCCAAAAGGCTGAGTCGCTGGGGCTACTTATCGGAATGCTGCCGACCTGGGGCGACAAATGGAATAAGAAATGGGGCGTCGGCCCAGCCATTTTTACGCCCGAAAACGCCGAGGTCTATGGTCATTGGCTGGCAAGCCGGTACAGAAGTAAGCCAAACATCATCTGGATTCTCGGCGGTGACAGGCCTATCGAAAACGATACCCACAAGGAGATCATCCGCGCTATGGCTCGCGGACTGGAAAAAGGAGACGGCGGCCGCCATCTGATGACGTTCCACCCAACGGGCGGCCGAACCTCGTCCGAGTGGTTCCACGATGACGATTGGCTCGACTTCAACGTGCACCAGACCGGCCACCGCGACCGCGGAAGCTGGCAGAGTATCGAGAAAGACTACAACCGCTCGCCCACCAAGCCGGTCCTCGACGGCGAGCCCCTTTACGAAGACCATCCCATCAACTTTGATCCCGTGAAGTTCGGATTCTCCGCGGACTGGCAGGTACGTCGGCTGGCATACTGGCATGTTTTTGCCGGCTCATGCGGCCATACCTACGGCTGCCACAATATCTGGCAAATGTATGCGCCGGGCCGACAGCCCGTATCGTGGGCGCACCACTACTGGTACGAATCGCTCGACTTGTGGGGCGCCCGCGATATGCAGCACGTCAAAAATTTGATGCTCTCCCGGCCTTATCTTAGCCGAGTTCCCGACCAGTCGATTGTCGTGTCTGAGATTGGCGATGGCGACGCACATATCCGGGCTACTCGTGACTCCCAGGGTAGTTACGCGTTTGTCTATACGCCGCTTGGGCAGCCGGTTACTGTTGACCTGGAGGAGCTCTCCGGCACAGAAGTCAAAGCCTGGTGGTATGACCCGCGTCACGGCACGGCGGGAGAGATTGGTGTGTTCGACAAAAAGGGCAATCGTGAATTCAAGCCGCCCATTCACGGCAAAGGCAACGACTGGGTCCTCGTCCTTGACGATGCGTCCAGGAATTTCCCGCCGCCCTTCCCGCTTCGAGAATAAGGCACGGATTTACACGGATTCACACGGTCTACAATTCTATTTCTCTGTGTTCTCTGAGGTTTTTTTTATCGAGAATCGGATTAGCGGACCATTACCTGGCCGGAATCGGGAACGAGCACTTGGCCGGTAATCGTCCGGGCTTTATCGGAGCACAAGAAGACCACCGAATCGGCGACGTCCTGGCCTTTGATCTCACGCTTTAAGGCAGTCTTGCTTACATAAAACGGTATGACCTCTTCCGGTTTTATGCCGTACTTTTTGGCGCAAGCCTTTATGTACTGCGGATTCCAAATCTTTGAGCCTTCGAAAACGTTGCCCGGCGCGATTGAGTTGACCCTGACGCCGTACTCGCCCAGCTCCAGCGCCCAGCCTCGGGCCATGTGAATTTCGCCGGCCTTTGTCGCATTATAGGAGGTATTATTCTTGCTCGCCTCCAGGCCGGATTTGGAGCTGATATTGATGATATTTCCGCCCATCGCCTGGGCAATCATAATTCTGGCAGCTTCTCTTGCGCAGAGAAAATATCCGGTGAGATTTACTTCCAGAGCAAATCGCCATTTATCTACCGGCATATCCACAAGTTCATAAGCTGGAGCTACTCCTGCCGCGTTGACCAGGATGTCAAGCCCGCCCCAGTTATCGAGGACGGCTTGAAAAGCCTTGCTGACGCTGGTTTCGCTGGTGACATCACACTGGAAAATTCGAAATTCGAGATTCGAGATTCGAGATTCCGCAGCGGCCTGTTCGGCTGCTTTTGTGTCGATGTCCAGGAGTGCCACCATTGCACCGGCTTTTGCCAGACCGATGGCGATACTTCTTCCCAGGCCGCTGCCGGCCCCAGTTACAACCGCAATTCGGTCTTTAAGCTCGCCTTCGCTCTGGCCGCTTATCAGCTTCTTGCGAAACGCTTCCGATTCCCAGCGGTTAATAAAATCGCGCTGTCTCTTATTCAAGCTGCGAATGCCGCCCATTTGTTTGGCGTTGCACCTAATAAAAGCCGAATATGCCACGATGTCCCGCGCGGTCTGAGCGATTTTCTTTTTGCCCGCTACAAAGAGCCCGATACCCTTAACCAGAAACGCCACAGAAGGTTTCTCAGCCTTGTTGATTTGCATAGTCAATCGCGCAGCAATTTTCTGCGGCTCACACCTGTCCACCCACATTGCAGGACCATTGGCGTACACTAATTCATCCGGCGTCAAAACGCCCGCCGACAGCATTTTTTCGGCGTCTCGTTGGACTAAAAAGGCTGCAATCTGGTCGTCACAAAAGTAGCTTATCGTCGCACGCTCACCGGTCGCCTCAAAAAATGCCTTGCGAATGCAGACCTTGATGTCGTTAATTTTTTCCTGACTTACAGGTTTGATCTTGCCAGCTTTGGGTTGTCGCAATCTGCCACTGCAGCGATCTATGACCTTGCGGACCAGCCGCAGAGCGGCATCGGCGCTTTCTGCCGAGATTAGAAGCCCATGCTTTTCGAGGAAAAGGATCGCTGGCTTCTTGCCGAATTGTCTTTGATAATCATCAACCAGCCGCGCTATCTTTTTTGCCAGCGTAAAGCCTGGGTCGGTGTAAGGAACCCAGAGCGGCGGCAGTTTCTCGTCCTTGAATAGACTCTCAAGCTCGGTCTTTCCGCTCTTGGCGTTTACATACGCGCCTACCGAACTCGGATGCAGATGTATCACGCACTTATCCAGAAAGCTGTGCAAATGTGCTTCTACTGAGGGGCGTGCGTCCCCGCTGTCTCTATCTTCGCACGCAAGCAGCAAGCGATTGACCACCTCGGTTTCTCTGGTCTGCACGTCAAGCTGTGCTATCGCCCTATCTTCGATAATGGAGAGGACTGCATCGAGCCGCATCCGCCGCCAGCCCTGTTTCTGGCTCATATCTTTCAGAGCCGTGCCACTGGCTTTGACATACATATATTGGCCATCTGCGGCTTTAACCGATGTATTACCGCCCCCACCCTGAACAAGTGAGCTATCCCTACCAACAGCGTGTGATATTCTAATAAGTTCTAACAATGCCTTATTCATTTTTTACGAACACTCCCTGCAATCAGTTCAAAATGCAAATCTCAAAAATCAAAATTGTGGAATCCGCCGAAGGCGGATGACCTCCTTAATTTTG
>CAZMLE010000114.1:0-9810 GCA_964567045.1 uncultured Pirellulales bacterium
AAGTGTTACCTATGTCTTGTCTGTACTGTGTTACCTATCTCTTGTCGTCACACCTGCTTGGCCATGCCAACAATTTAGAAATTGACAATTGACAATCGTAAATTGACAATTGGAAGAATGAATGCAACGCGAAAAAAGTACTCCCGGGTTGTTTTGGCGACAGTTCTGCTCGCTCTGGTCCAACCCCCGTTTCTGTCTTCGGCAGAAGACACGGGAGCGGCCGAGCCTCCCCGACTTGTCGGGGCTTTGCAGGATTCCTCGTGCAAATACTTCAAGATTCAGGTGGTGGACCGACAAACGGGCCGGGGCGTGCCTTTGGTGGAACTGCGCACCGTCAATGGCATAAAATACTTCACCGACAGCAACGGAATTGTCGCGTTTTATGAGCCGGGCTTAATGGATAAAGAGGTGTTTTTCTTTGTCGAAAGCCACGGCTATGAATTCCCAAAAGACGGCTTCGGCTTCCGCGGGATCAGGCTGAAAACAACGCCCGGCGCGAGTGCGGCTGTTAAGATCGACCGGCTAAATATTGCTGAGCGACTTTATAGAGTCACGGGCCAGGGCATCTATCGTGACAGTGTTTTGACCGGGCAGCCGGTTCCGCTACAAAATCCCCTTCTCAACGGACAGGTCGCGGGACAGGATTCGGTGCTCACCTGTCTATACACCTGTCCTGAGCGCAGCCGAAGGAACGGGCGACTATTCTGGATGTGGGGTGACACGGCAAGACCTTCTTATCCGCTGGGGAATTTTGCCATGTCCGGCGCCGTGTCGGATCTGCCAGAGAACGGAGGGCTGGACCCTGCGGTTGGGATAGACCTGGAATATTTTGTCGATGAGACGGGATTTAGCAAACCGATGTCCCCTTTGAAGGAACCTGGCCTGGTCTGGCTCGATGGACTATTAACCGTCAAGGATAAGCAGGGCCGGCAGCGGATGGTCGCCAAATTTGCCCGCCTGAAAGGTCTGGACGAGGTGCTCGAACGAGGACTGGTGGTGTTCAACGATGCAACGAACACATTTGAGCCGCTGATTCGCTCTGGTCCAGACTTCTTGCCATACCCTGATTCTGGACACCCCGTGCGGATAAATCTGGATGGTCAGGAATATTACTATTTTGGCACCCCGTTCCCTCTGGCGGTGCGTATGCGTGTCAGAGCACAGTGGGATGATATTATCGATGCAAACCGTTATGAGGTCTTGACCGCCCTTGAAGGCAGTGAACCCCGCCATAGTGATGGCGGGGTTAACCGGTTAGCCCCGCAATCTATTGCGGGGTCCTGGGTCCCTTTTGCGGACTTGATAGGCAACGACACCTCTGCAAAGACCTCCGTCATCGAGGCTCTGAAGAAAGAAAAGCAGGATGTGCATCTGAACGATATAGAGTCAGGCAAAAAAGTATCTCCTCACGGCGGCACGGTCTATTTCAATGCCTACCGACAGCGATGGGTTGCGATCTTCGTACAGCAGTTCGGCGAAAGCTCTTTTCTGGGCGAGGTTTGGTACGCCGAGGCCGACACGCCCGTAGGTCCGTGGGCTTACGCCAGGAAGGTTGTCACTCACAACAAGTACTCCTTTTATAACCCGAAGCAGCATCCTTATTTTGACCAGGCCGGCGGCCGTATGATCTTTTTTGAAGGCACTTATTCATACGGTTTCTCCGGCTCCGCTGAGGATGCGACGCCGCGTTACGACTATAATCAGATTATGTACCGATTGAACCTCGACGATCCGCGTCTGGCTCTGCCTGTGGCGGTGTATCAAGTACGGGCTCGGCAGGATGAAGAAGACTATCTGCTGCGCGATGGCGTGGAAAAGAGCGGCAAGTGGGACTTTGTCGAATCAATACCGTTTTATGCGATTGAGCCGGCCCGAGCCGATGCTAATCTCGTTCCCATCTACGCTGTGAGAGTCCCGACTAAAACCGGGCAGACAATTTGCTTGACCGTAAAGTGTCCCGACTCATCCGCCAGTGCACTTTTCTATGCTTTGCCGCCAACTGATCTGCCGAACGAGAACTCCTGTATAGTACCGCTTTATGAGTACTGTCATGCCGATACGGGGCAGCACATTTATTCCACCGAACCAGAGCTGCGTGATCCCCGCCTGCGCGGGGACAGGCCTGCCCCTGCGAAAGCAGGGGGTTGGATTCGCACTGAAAATCCTTTATGTCGGGTTTGGAAGGCTCCAGAGACGTTTCTTCTGGACAGCAAGGCTAAGCCGACTGGGTAGGGTGGGCTTTAGCCCACCAAGAAGATGATGGTGGGGCGAGCCCCACCCTACTTTCTGATTGCCGACTTGCGATTTCTGACTTATGATGTTGATGTTCATAACAGATGTAGAATTGGAGAGACGAAAATGATGCAGACACGGAAACTAACACGGCGGGAACTTTTGAAGAATTCGGCGATGGCGGCCGGAACGCTCACGCTGGCGGGCGTGACCGTTCCCCCCGCTTTTGCGGGGGCCGGAGGCAGCGACACGATTCGGGTTGGTGTGGTCGGCTGCGGCGGGCGAGGATCAGATGCAGCGCGTGACTGCGTCAAATCGTCGCCGGGCGTGGAAATCGTCGCCCTGGCAGATGCCTTTGGCGACCGCCTTGACGGCTTGAGGAAAGAATTCAAAGTCCGCAGCGACCGCTGTTTCGTCGGCCTGGACGCATACAAGCACCTGCTTGGTGTGGACGACATTAACCTTGTCATCCTGGCCACGCCGCCTGGCTTTCGGCCCATGCAGTTCGCCGAAGCCATCAACCGCGGCAAACATGTCTTTATGGAGAAACCGGTGGCGGTCTGTCCGACAGGGATCAGAATGGTCATGGAGGCGTCCGCAAAGGCGACCGAGAAAAAACTGGCCGTCGTGGCAGGCACACAACGCCGCCACCAGCCGGTATACATAGAGACGATGAAGCGAATCCACGATGGCGCGATTGGCGAGATTGTCTCGGCACAATGCTACTGGAACCAGGGCGGACTCTGGGTCAACAGACGCCAGCCGAACCAGAGCGATGTCGAGTGGCAGGTCCGCAACTGGCTTTACTTCACGTGGCTATCCGGCGACCACATTGTCGAACAGCACGTACACAACATCGATGTAGTCAACTGGGCGTTTAATGCCCTTCCCGAAAGCGTGCAAGGTCTGGGCGGTCGGCAGTATCGTACGGGCCCGGAGTACGGCAACATCTACGACCACTTTGGGGTAGAATTCTTCTATCCCAACGACGTACGAACCATTAGCATGTGCCGGCAGATCGAGGGCACAATAGATATCGTCAGCGAGCGTGTGGTCGGGACAAAGGGCGTCAGCGATTGCTGCGGGACTATCGAAGGCGAAAACCCGTGGCGTTACGAAGGCCCAAATCCAAACCCATACGTGCAGGAGCACGCCGATTTGATTAAGAGCATTCGGGACGGCAACCCGCTCAACGAAGGCCAGCGGATCGCCGAAAGTACGCTCTGCGCGATTATGGGCCGGGAATCAGCCTATTCCCGGCAGCAATTCAAACGCTCGTGGTTTACCAGTAGATGCACGCTGAACTTGCTGCCGCCTGAGGGTCTGGTGCTGAGCGATTCCAAGCCCGTTGACCCGGTTGCAGTTCCGGGCGTGTACGAGCTGCCCGGCTTAGTGCAGGAAGAAGCGGGACGCAAAAAAAAGCGTGCCTAAGACAGCGAATATAGGAGATTCTTAATATGGCATCCTCAGAGAAAGATAGACGCAGTCCAAAGAAGTATGCAACCGTAGCTGCCGGCGCAGTGGCGGCTGCCGGCTCAATTGGCCAGATGGCCCATGCACAAGGGTCCGACAAGATCAAAGTAGGGTTACTCGGCTGCGGCGGACGCGGCAACGGGGCTCTGGGGCACTGTTTACAGGCCGATCCAGGCGTCGAGGTTATCGCCCTGGCTGACCTATTTGAGAGCCAAGTCCGGAAAACCAGGAACACGTTCGCCAAGAACGAAAAGTTCAAAGATCGGATAAAGATCGACGACGATCACCTGTTCTGGGGCTTTGACTGTCACGAGAAGCTGGCCCGGTGCGAGGCGGACCTTCTATTGATGGCGACTGCGCCGGCGTTTCGCGGGCGGCAGATGCTCGCCGCGGTCAAGGCCGGCAAGCACATCTTCACCGAGAAGCCCATCGCCACAGACCCCGTCGGCTGCCGGCAGGTCATAGAAGCCTCCAAAATCGCCGAAGACAAGGGCCTTGCCATTGTCGCCGGCACGCAGCGCAGGCACGAGTTCAGCCGCGTGGAACTTATGAAGCGCATCCACGATGGCGCGATCGGCGAGCCCGTCGGCGGCCAGTGCTACTGGTACGGCGGCGGCATCTGGTACAGAGGCTACGTCCAGGGCATGAGCGAACTGGAATGGCAGTGCTACAACTGGTACCACTTCGCCTGGCTGTCGGGCGACCAGATTTGTGAGCAGCACATCCACAACATCGATGTGATGAATTGGTGCTTTAACGGTCCGCCGAAGAAGTTCACCGCCGTTGGTGGTCGCGGCTGCCGCGACTACAGTAAACAGGCAAAAGAAGTCTGTAGTAAGCTTAACAACGGCAGCGAAGCGGGCTGGGAAAAGTACAACGGAGACATTTGGGACCATATTTTTGCCGAGTTCGAGTACCCCAACGGCGCCCGCGCCCTTAGTTTCAGCGGGCACGGTCCCGGCACCGGACGCGGCGGCGAGAAAATTGTCGGCACCAAGGGCACCAGCGACTGCAACAGCCGCATCTGGGGCGAGAACCCGTGGCAGTACGAGGGCCAGAGCGTCAACGGACAACTGCAAGAGCACATCGACCTGATCAAGAGCATCCGGGACGGCAAACCGCTCAATGAGGGCCAGCAGGTCGCCGAGAGCACATTGACGGCTATCGGCGGACGCATCGCCGCCTACACCGGTCGCAGCTTCAACTGGAGCTGGCTGCTGAACGCCTGCAAACTGGAGCTTGTGCCCAAACAGGAAGGCCTCAGACCAGGTCCTGGGATATTTGCTCCGATCGCCACTGGCCGCGACCAGCTGGTCTAAGATACAAGCAGAAAAAGCAGATATAGCGTGAACATTGAAGGAGTCGGCGATGGGTAAATCAAATCCCAACGTTACGCCCGGCTTGAAATCACGGCGGGACTTTTTGAAATCCTCAGGATATCTGGCTGCTGCCTCCGCCCTGGCGGGGGCGATGTGGCATGGGCTTCCAGCCCATGAAATCACGCCCAGGATGGGCGTGCCACTCTATGCCGGAGAAAACAATACCATCAGGCTGGCCTTAGTAGGCTGCGGAGGCCGCGGCACCGGTGCGATTGCCGATGCCTTCTCGACCGCCGGCGGCCCTGTGGAGCTCCACGCTATGGCGGATTTGTTCGAGCAGCGTCTTGCCGGCAGCTTGAAGAACCTCAAGGAGGGCTTTGCAGACAAGATTGACGTGCCGCCGCAGCGCCAATTCGTTGGCTTCGACGCCTACAAGAAGGCGATTGACTGCCTGACGCCCGGCGACGCCGCGGTGTTAGCCACCCATGCGGCCTTTCGTCCGCTGCACTTCGAGTACGCTGTCGCTAAAGGCGTGAACGTCTTTATGGAGAAGTCGTTCGCGGTGGATTCGCCCGCAGTGCGTCGTCTGCTCAAAGCCGCCGAGGTCTCGCAGCAGAAGAATCTGAAGGTCGGCGTCGGCTTCATGTGGCGTCATTCCAAGGCGCGGCAGGAAGTGATCCGGCGGATTCACGATGGGGCCATCGGGCAGGTGCACACACTGCGGATATATCGGGTGCACGGGCCGGTCCATTGCCCGCGCCGGCCGGCGAACGTGAACGAGCTGGTATTTCAACTGCAAAATCCAAACAGCTTCACCTGGGTGTCGTCCGGCTTTTTCATAGACTGGCACTGCCACAACATCGACGTTGCCTGCTGGGCCAAGGGGGCCTGGCCGGTCTCGGCCCAGGCGATGGGCGGCCGCTGCTATGAGCAGGCGGGCAGCCAGTTCGACCACTACACGGTGGAATACACCTTTGCCGACGGCACGAAGATGTTTGCCTTCTCGCGGCACATGAACGGCTGCTGGGAGACGTACTCCGACTACGCCCACGGTTCCAAAGGCTCAGCCGTGATCATGACGAGCCTGGGTGCGCCAAAGCCGAGGATATACAAAAGCCACAACATGGTCCCCCAAGAGCTGGTTTGGCAGTATGGCCAGGAAGATTGCAACCCCTACATAGCCGAGTGGCAGGTGCTTCTGGA
Source organism: uncultured Pirellulales bacterium (assembly GCA_964567045.1). Lineage (GTDB taxonomy): Bacteria > Planctomycetota > Phycisphaerae > Sedimentisphaerales > Anaerobacaceae > JAFNGF01. The sequence goes on from CAZMLE010000114.1 coordinate 6,228, forward strand.
TGCTATCCGGCAGGATAAGCCGCACAATGAGGCTCGGCGGGCCGGCGAGGCAAACGTAGCCGCGCTGATGGGACGCATGGCAGCCCACACCGGCCAGTACGTCACCTGGGAGCAGGCGGCCAATTCCGACTTCCAATTCGTCAAAGACATTGACAACATGACCTTTGACAGCCCCGCCCCCATCCACGAGGGACCTGACGGCATCTATTCAGCGCCGCAGCCAGGCATTACGAAGGAGGTCTGACGGGGAAAATTGCGCAAAAAGGAGCAAGAACGGTAGAAGTTCCCGCCTGGATATGTTAAAATGGGACATTAGGCGATTTTAGGTATGTTGGTGAGCGATGTAGAGAATGACAGTACCATCATTGGAAAAAGGACCAGACAAGCATGAAAGGGCAATGGCAAGGGTTCCCGCTTCCCGTGGGTCCACATCGGTGTGGTCTGTGGGTGATGATTTGCGTGGTCGTCCTATGTGCCACGCAACCCGGCATGGGACTTGTGGTGAGCGAGGTGATGTATCACCCGGTCGACCAGGATGAGGCGCTCGAATTCATTGAGCTGTACAACAACCAGGCCGTCTCTGAGGACCTCACCGGTTACACATTCACGAACGGTATCCAATACGATTTCGAGCCCGGAACGGTCATCGGGCCCAAACAGTACCTTGTTGTTGCCCGCGATCCGAACGCCCTGCAAGCGGCATACGGGATCAGCGGCGTGCATGGCCCTTTTACTGGTCGGCTGAGCAACGATGGCGAGCGGATCGAGCTATCCAACGCCAACGGTGCAATCGTTATCTCGATCCGATACGGCGACGAAAGGCCCTGGCCATCATCGCCCGACGGGACGGGGCACTCGTTGATTCTGGCCAGACCGGGCGGCGATCCGCAAGAGGCCTCCACCTGGTCGCCCAGCACGTATATCGGCGGCACGCCGGGCGGGCCAGACCAGGTCCAGGTCGGACCCAAAGACCCAACAATGGTGACCCTCGTGGATATTGGCTCACCAGGGCGGTATTTTAAGGGGACCACCGAACCATCGCCGGGCCCCGGCGGCCAAGCCACCGCAGCCTGGACACAAGTGGGATTCAATGACGATCCGGCCACGACCGCGTGGCTCAATGGCCCCAGCGGCTACGGATACAGCAACGACTCCGCCGAGCTTGCCACAATCAGGACCGTCCTGAGCGACATGAAGGGTGGCTACACTTCGGTATATGCCCGGCTGCGCTTCACGCTGACGGCGGACCAGATCGCCTCGTTCACTCAACTGCGCAGCACTGTGCACTACGACGACGGCTACGTCCTGTACCTCAACGGCGTGGAGATCACCCGGGCCAATGTGAGCGGCGATCCGCCGCAGTTCAGCACTGAAGGCAACGCGGCTTCCGACTATGGCCCCGATACGGGGGAAAGCTCGTCGTGGGTCGCGCTGTTGGTCCCGGGCACCAACGTGCTCTCGATTCAGGGGCACAACACCAACCCCTCGAGCAGCTCTGATTTTGTGCTGACGGCGGAGCTCGATGGCGTGATCGTCCCCGTCTCGGGTGCGGACTACACCAGCGCCCGTATTGTGATAAACGAGCTGTTGGCCAATAGCGATGCGCCCCCCGGCACCGACTGGCTGGAACTATACAATCCCGGCCCAACCGCGGTCGATCTGAGCAATGTTTATCTCAGTGACGACCGGCTTGATTTGCTCAAGTACAAGATTCCGGATGGAATCGTGCTACAGCCGGGCGAGTTTTGGGCCGTCCGCCAGGGCACGCCGCCCGACGGATTTGGCTTCGGGCTGGACTTTTCTGGCGAAACGGTCTATGTGACAGCGGCCACGAATGACCCGGCGCCCAAGCCTGTCCGTGTCCTCGATGCCGTCCGCTATGGGGCAACGGGGCCGGATGTAACCTTTGGGCGGTTTCCCGATGGGGCCGACTACTTTGGCTTTCTGGCTTCAGCTACTTTTGGCGGACCGAACGCGAGGCCCTCGATTCACGATATCGTGATCAACGAGATTATGTTTAACCACAGCACAGGCGACGAGCGCTACGAGTATGTGGAACTGTACAACCGGGGCAATAGCACGGTCCCCCTGAGTGGCTGGGCTTTCACTGAAGGCATTAGCTACCAGTTCGACCAGGCTACCAAGATGTCGCCGGGCTCGTATCTTGTGGTAGCAAAGGACCCGAACTCTCTCGCCAGCGTGTACGGCAATCTGGTCGTCGGCTCGAACCTGGTCGGGCCCTATACGGGCGACTTAGCCGGTCACAGCGAGCGTATTCAGTTGTCGTATCCGATCAAGCAGGTCAATCCGGATACCGGCCAACTCGAAATGTACATGGTTACGGCGGACCAAGTGACCTATTATGACGGCGGCCGATGGCCGAGCTGGGCCAATGGCCAGGGCGCCAGCCTGGAGTTGCGTGACCCGCACAGCAATAATGATACGCCCGACGCCTGGGCCGACAGCAACGAGACCGGCAAGACGGGGTGGCAGCAATTCTCCTTCACTATCAACAGCAATGATTCCCAGTACTACCACGATCAGGTCACGGTCTTCAATCTGATGCTGCTTAATCGGGGCGAGATACTTCTCGACGACCTGGAGCTAATTATCGGCGGCTCCAACCGCCTGAGCAATAACGGCTTCGAGAACGGCGAGTCGGGCTGGCGACTTCTCGGTAATCACACTCGCTCGTTCGTGACTACCGACGACCGTCGTTCCGGCTCTCGGTCGTTGCATTTAATTGCGACCGGTCACGGCGATCCGGGCGCCAATCAAATCAACCAATCTATTGCCAGTGTTACCGCCGGCACCGTGACATTCCGAGGCTGGGCCAAGTGGCTGCGTGGAAGCCAATTCCTGCTGCTGCGGGTGACGCGGGAACGATCGCCCGTGATGCCGCCGCGACCGGCGTACGCCTTTGAACTTGGTACGCCGCTGAACCTGGGCACGCCTGGTCGGCAGAACACGGCGTTTGTGCCCAATCGCGGGCCTGACATCCTCGAGGTGCAACACACGCCCGTTTTGCCTGCCGCCAATGAGCCGATAGTCGTGACGGCCCGAGTCATCGACAACGACGGTGTGGCGTCTGTTATGCTGTACTATCGATCTGAAGGGACCGCCGCATTCACCGCCGTGCCCATGGTCGACGACGCATCCGGCGGCGACCTGATCGCCGGCGACGGCATTCTTGCCGCTACGATTCCGGGCGCCTCCGCCGGCACAATGCGGGCGTTCTACATCGAAGCCTCCGACAGCTCAGCAGTGACGCGCTTCCCTACTCGGCTGGAACCCTCGGCGGATGTCCCAGACCGAACCTGCCTGGTTCGCGTCGGCGATACGCTGGTTAACACCCGCTTTGCCGCCTACCGCGTATGGCTGTCCAATGATGTTATCAATACGTTTCGATTGCGCCCCAATCTCTCAAACGAGCTGATGGATTGTACTTTTGTCTACAACAACACCGAGGTCTTCTACAATTGCGGCATCCGCTACCGCGGCAGCCCGTTTATCCGCAGCGGTTCAGGCCGAGATCCCCGCGACCGCTACGGCTTCCGGCTCAATTTCAATGCGGACCAGAGAT
>CAZMLE010000115.1:0-9226 GCA_964567045.1 uncultured Pirellulales bacterium
CGTGGGCCAATACCTCGTTTATTACCACTGAGCCAGGCTCAGGAATAATGCCGGTGTCGTCCCAGCCTGGAGAGCCGCCGTAAAATGCGCTTGCCCGCCAGGAGTCCTTCTCGTCCCAGCTATTTATGTCGGGATTGGCTGGGTTTACGATGGTCAGGGAAAAACCTTGCCCATCGGTAATGTCACGCCAGGCATCGCCGTACCCGAATTCCAGAATCGTACTGTTCGTCGAGTCTTCGAGTTTGACATTTTCTCCACTGTTGGATAACCGGCCGTCATAAGGGCCTAAAACTTGTACGCCGGCGGGTACAGTACACCGCGAGACAAACGCAGCTTGATTCTTCGCCACCGCCACATAACCACCGGCAGCTAAACTGATGTCTGGGAAGCTGAAAGAAATTCCCTCGGTGAATTTCACACCGGCCAGCAGAAGCGGGGCGGTTCCAATATTCTTTAGCTCGATGTACTCATACTCTTCGTTGTCAAATGCACCTCCTTCAGCGGGGTTGTACATTACCTCAGTAATCCGCAGGTATCTTTGCTGATCGCTGGGATTGCCCGGGTAGGTAACGGTGCTGACCAGCGTGCCATTGCTATCGAGCAGGTTTATAGTTTCGCCCCAACTGGAAAGATGCCCCTTATAGTTTCCCTGTACGAGCAATTGTTGTCCGCCCTTTGGGCTGGTCGTGCGATTGCGGAAAGCCACCGCATTTGGCGTGACAAAGAGCGGACTACCTGCCGGGATGACCGTGCCTGGCGGAAAAATATGCTCTACAGCACCTTTCAGATGCCAGCCGGAAATGTCAACAGCAAATAAGTTAGGATTGATAAGCTGGATGTATTCTTCATCTTGGTTGCCGGATGCGGGGTTGAATTCAACGGTTCCAAAGTTGATGGTGAAACTGTTTGGCTGGGCATCGGGGATGCCGGCATTCTGGTCGTAACCTGGATTATGTACGCTGTGATCCATAAACAGGTGCTTACGCCGGACCGCCAAATAACTCGTTTTGATCAAGTTTACGTTATTGTTCCAGGAGGCACTTCCCAACTCGGTGCTAAGCTGGGCCTGCAATTCGTCGATTCTTTTTTCGAGCTTGAGCTGAGCTACGGGAGTACCCGGCGGCTGCAGAAGATCGTCCATCAGGGTCCGCAATCGGCGCAGGTACATCTGGCGAATTACGGGATTATCGTGAAGGGCGTCAATAAGACAATTCCACTGGCGGTCGTTCTTCTGGTGCTCGGAACATCCATAGAACGGGTGACTGGGTGAGCGGATGTCCCCCGGCCAATCCTGATCCGCAATGACGCCGCCAATCCCGTTGTTTAGACCGAAGGTAAGGTCCTTGTCCCACGGCAGGAACATCCACTCGTTAGTGCCGTTAGGATTATCGACAGGATCGCAAGTGTCACGGTAGGCGTAATAGTTCTTGTGGGTATGGTCGTTGTCGTGCATGATTACCGTGGAGGCCCAGTAATTGATCATTGCGGGGATATTGACGTTATCGAACACGAAAGTATTGCGGTTCGGATTGGTAGTGTTTATGCCGGCGGCCAGTGCCAGGAGATCGCCGGCGTCTTCATTCAAGCGGGTCTTTTTCCTATGGATGCCTTCGCCGTCTATTTGTCCATTTTGCAGGTCGTCATACATTTTATATAGTGCGCCGTCCGGGTCGAGACCGGTTCGCCGAAGCAGATCTCGGTCCGGCTGCTCGATGAAAATGCGGACGTCGACGTAACTGCCGTTGCGTCGGACGTGCATTGGAAATGAAAGACAGCCCGGTTGGCCGGCGTTAACATACGTTTCCCAGGCTAAGACCTGACGCATATAGGTTGAATCGGCGCCACGCTCATTGAGGTTGAATTCATCCACGCGCGGAAAGTTCGGGTCGAAGCAAAAATGATGCCCGTCGTTGAATTCAAACTTTCGCCCGTGAGTGGTGTAGCCGCCGCGCAAGCGGACGAAAACATTGTCATAAAATTCATTAAGATAAAACACCGAAGCCCGGGTGCCTGTGCGGGTCCCTTCGGCGCTGGTATTCTGCACGAAGTACTGCAATACCGGCAACTTAGTATTAATAGATGGATCGCGCACGACAGTGCCAAAGTATTCGGGCGATTGTCTTCTGCCGTCTTTTATGAGAAAGAGAGGGTTGATGGAAGGACTGCCCTTGATATCGGATGAGACCACCTTCCAGCGGACCATATCACCGGGGCCGTATGCAACGAAAGGAATGATGCCCGCGTAAATGCCATCTCCCGCCGCAGCATCGCCGACCGTTCCGTTGTCCACCATGGGCACCGCGAGGTCCTGGCCAAAATTGACACGATAAAACAGCATTACTACAGCGACCGGATCGACCGTTTCTGTCACCTGGGCCGTGATAATTAGGTTCGCACCGACGGTCGGTTGCGGCGGATTCTCGGTGACGTTACGGATAGCCGGTCCGAGGTCCGTGACGATTCCGCCGTTGATACCGCCAGGCGTCGGGTTGAAAAAGTAGCCTTCTACCACGGACGACAAATCAACCGTGTGGGTCCTGTTCACAGTGAGCTTTGGCAGTATCAGAAAATCAGAACTATTCGCACCTTTGTTTAGGCCGTGGATTGCCAGCACGTTCGCACCAATCTGAAGATAATCTATGTAATCGTCCGGAAGGGCAAACTCTTCAAAATTTATAGACGCACTATCAGGGTGGTCGACGGTAGCAACGGAGTTCCATTGGGGGGCCGCCGGCGCGTTGGCCGAAGCTACAGGAGAGCCGTTGAGGTAGGCAATAAATCCGTCGTCATATTTCATCAGCAGCTTGAGCTGCTCCAAGCTGCTAAGATCATCTATCACAAAGGGGATACGAATATAACAGGTGCCGTTCTTGTTGTACAGTTGGGCTCTGACATCTAATGCGATGTAACCTTCATAGCCTGAGCTTGCTTCGTACCCGACGCCGGTTTTGCCCGTGAGCCAGCCGCCACCTTCGGTAAAGTCTCTGTAAGTCCAGCTCAGACCAAGCGAGCCGTCCGTAGGTATCAGTGCCTTTGCGTTTGTGGACTCCGGCACAAGCACCAATGTAGTGCTCGTGCCGCTTTTAGTGCCTATGCCGTAAGAGATGTCGCCGAATTGCTGCGGGTACTTGTAGGCGTGCGCGATTGTCTTGCCGTCGGGCTTCACCAAGGCCAGGAAGCCCTCGCCGCTACCGAGCTGGAAATTGGTGTGCAACTGGCCATCGGGACTGTCACGATCTTTGCCTGAGGCGAAAATTATTTTGAACTGGCTGGGGCCAAGCTGGATAGATGCCAATTCCCACCGGGTCAGATCATCGGCGTCATCAGTCAGATGCCAGCCATCCAGATTGACGCCCGTGTCCGCCAAATTATAAATCTCGATCCAGTCGGAGGAGTCGCCGTCTTCGTCCAGGAGATCTCCTGCGCCCAGCGGCGGCTTACTGCCTCCGCTTGGGGATGCCTTACGGCAGTTGAGTGCCATGAACTCGCTGATGACCACAGCATAATCTTTTTTGAGCCAGTTGTCGGCCAACAGAGCAAAGTCAACCACGTCCACATCGCCGTCGCCATCCAGGTCGGCTGGGTTGTCTATGGCACCGAGCCAGTGCTCAGCCAAGACACCAAGGTCTTCCAAATCCACTTGGCAGTCCCCGTTGAAGTCGCCTGCGGGACATTTGGCCTTGGCAGTGCCGGCCAGAGATAAAGATAACGCCAGCAGAAAAAGCGGTATAGATGATGCTATTCTTTCCATAAACGTCACAATTCGACCTGACACGTGCCTATTTTAGCATATCGCAGGGTCGCCAGTCAATGCTGTCCCGGCAGAAGGGTACTCAGGTTCTATAATAGCCTTGCTTGACACTACTTGCCGGTCCGCCCAAAGGCGGATAGAATCTGCTGTCGACCCCCGCGTCTTCCTGTCGCAAGACAGGAGCGGGGGCTGATAAGGGCAAATAATGCAAATAAAGCTCAGATTTCTCGGCGCAGCCCAAAATGTTACCGGTTCTCGGCACCTGCTGGAAGTCAATGGAATGCGCGTGCTGGTAGATTGCGGGCTATATCAGGAACGACATCTGCTGGCAAGAAACTGGGAGGCGTTTGCTGTAGCCCCTGATAGCATAGATGCGGTACTGTTGACTCACGCGCATCTGGACCATTGTGGCTTGTTGCCCAAGCTGGTTCGAGAAGGATTCAAGGGCAAGATATACTGCACCGCTGCTACGGCAGAAATTGCGCGGCTAATATTATTGGATTCGGCCAAATTACAAGAGGAAGATGCCCAGTTCAAGCGCAGAAGGCACGAGCGTGAGGCCCGAAAGGGTCCATACCCGGTTGTTCCGCTGTACACTCAAGCTGACGCTGAGGCGTGCTTTCCACAATTTTCACCGGTCAAATATAAACAGCCCATCAGGATCAGCCCCTGCTTTCGCAGGGGCAAGCTTGCCCCCGCGCAGGCGGGGGTTCAGGCGACTTTCTGCGATGCCGGGCATGTGCTCGGCTCTTCGATAATAAAAGTTACCGCCGGAGAAGATGGACAGGCCAGAAGCGTCTTATTCTCGGGAGACATCGGCAGACCCGATAGACCCATCGTGCATAATCCGGCTTATGTTGACCAGGCCGACTACGTCCTGGTCGAGTCCACCTATGGCGACAGAATCCATCAGGGCCGCGAGGATATGAAAAAGGCGATCGCTGAGGTGATAAATTCGACCAGGCGGGTACGCGGCAACATCATCGTTCCAAGTTTTGCGCTGGAACGCTCCCAAGAAGTTCTATACTACATAAATGAACTTGTGCTGGAAAAGACTGTGCCGCACCTTTCGGTCTTTCTGGATAGTCCTATGGCTACAAGCATCACCAGGATTTTCGAACAGCATCCGGAGCTTTATGACCATGAGCTAACTGAGTATATCGAAAAGCACAAATCGCCGTTTAGATTTCCGGGCCTTAAAATGGTTGAGACTGTGGCGGCGTCTAAGGCGATTAACCGCATGAAAAAGACGATTATGATTATAGCGGGGTCCGGAATGTGTACTGGCGGAAGGATAAAACACCACTTGGTTAATAACATTTCCAGACCCGAAAGTACGATAATGTTTGTCGGCTATCAGGCAATCGGCACGCTCGGCAGACGCATTGTTGATGGGGAAAAGCAGGTCAGGATACTCGGCAGAGAATATCCGGTCAGGGCCAGAGTCGTGCAAATAAACGGTTTCTCAGCCCACGCCGACAGGGACGAGCTTTTGAAATGGCTAAGCGGGCTGAAAAAGCCGCCCAGGCGAGTCTTTGTCGTGCACGGTGAGCCGGAAAGTGCACAGAACTTCGGCGATTATTTAAAAGAAAAAACAGGGTGGCAGGTCAATGTACCTGCCTATCAGGATGAGGTCGTCCTGGATTGAAATGTATCCTATCCGAGCAAAAAGCCCCAATCGGTTGACATATTCCTGCTAACACTTGTATACTTGTTAATCAATATCTTGCTCTTGAGGGTATGAGGTAGTGTTGAACATAGCCGAAAAACTTGAAATTAAACCTTCCACACCGGAATCTGCGCTAAGAGAGATTCAGCGTCTTGACCATGAATTGTTGCAACATTATAAAGACAAGTTTGTAATAGGTACCTCTCTAACTCGTTCGCTCGTCAGTTTTCAGGCTAATAAAAGCAGAGCCTTTTACCGCTGGTATAAATACAAAGAAGCATTCTCTGCTTCTTTAGTTGAATATCTGTTTCACAAATATGAAATTGCAACAGGGAGAATCTTAGACCCGTTCGCGGGTACCGGAACGGCACTATTTGTGGCAAGCGCTCAAGGAATAAGTGCAGACGGTATTGAACTATTACCAATCGGCCAGCAAGTCATTAGCACGAAGAAACTCCTGGAGTCGGAGTTTACAGAAGAGGACTTTGCCAAGCTAAGACTTTGGTCAAGCGCGCGGCCTTGGGAACAATCGGATATTAGACAACCCTTGACGGAATTACGAATTACCAGGGGTGCTTACCCCCAGCGGACTCGAGATGCGATTGAGAAATACATGGGCGCATGCCAAAAGGAAAACCATCGCGTTCAAGTCGTTTTGCGTTTTGCTTTGCTATGTGTTCTAGAGTCGCTAAGCTACACACGGAAGGATGGGCAATATCTTCGTTGGGATTATCGATCTGGTCGCCAGGTAGGCAAAAAGCTATTTGATAAAGGGTCAATACTCGACTTTGAACGGGCTGTCTCCGCAAAGATAGAAGAAATTGTCTACGACTTACGCCCTCAAGAAGGCCAGCTTGGGCTTTTCCCTGCTGAAAGGTTTGAGGGCGATATCCATTTGTATAACAGTTCCTGTCTTGAGGTATTGCCAACTTTGCCGGATGCGATATATGACGCGATAATAACTTCACCCCCGTACTGTAATCGGTACGACTATACTCGGACTTATGCCTTGGAATTGGCGCTACTCGGCACAGACGAGAAAGGATTAGTCAGACTAAGACAACAGATGCTAAGTTGTACGGTTGAAAACCGAGCTAAGGACCTTTTACAGATTAATCCTCGCTGGACAACCGCAATTGACGCAGCCAACCAGCAGGAATTATTGCAGGCCATTCTTAGGTATCTGGATGGTCAGAAGGAACAGGGTCTTTTGAATAATAACGGTATCCCGCGGATGGTTCGGGGTTACTTTTACGAAATGGCTTGCGCTATTGTGGAGTCCTCACGAGTGATGAAGAAGGATGGACCGCTTTTCATGGTTAATGACAATGTTCGTTATGCTGGAGCAAGTATTTCGGTCGATATGATTCTGTCGAGTATCGCAGAGAGATTAGGCTTTTGCGTCGAAAATATCATTGTGTTGCCCGGCGATAAGGGTAATAGTAGCCAGCAGATGGGAGAGCATGGACGTGAACCTTTGCGGAAATGCATTTATGTTTGGAGAAAAGCCTAATGCTGATGGAAAAGCCTTACCTTCAGCATTTGACTTCAAGCGAGGACCTTGTCACTACGTATGAAGCCGTTCGAGCAGGTTTCGTCGCATTGGCCCTCGAGAAGAACAGACGTGCTACTCCCCTTGTAGCGCAAGCGCGGTCGCTGCAAGCTTCTGCGTCGAGAGCCAAAACACCAACCGACCTGCTGGGCATTGAGGACATACAACCAGCCCTGCTGACAGCGGCCGCTATATCGGACAAAGCCGCTGGACATCTTCAGCCCCAGGATAAGGTAAAAGCAATACAAGAGCTCATCAAGAACTTTCTGGAGCCCGCCGGCAGGAACTTCGTTGAAGAACTGGTTTTTAGGTTTCTGATAACGCGGGGAGATACGCTGGGTGGTTCGATGCGCAACATAGGCGGAGCTTTGGCACAGAGAAAGTTGACAAGAGCTATCATCTCTACTCTAACGGTAGCTGGCAAAGCCTATAAATGGTTAAACTCCACCAATAACACATGGGCACAGATCATGGACGACGACTCGGATATCGAGTTGTATCTGAGAGGATTGAGTTGGCAGAAAGAACATCATCATCGAACGCTTATCTACAACCTCACCGTGCCTTTCTTAAAAAACAATGTCGACCTATGTTTGTTCAGTTGCAGCATAGATGAGTTATCGCCAGGCACATATAAATCACCGACCTCGTACGTTGCAATGGGCGAGCTCAAAGGTGGTATTGATCCTGCCGGTGCTGACGAGCATTGGAAAACAGCTCGAACTGCACTTAGTCGCATTCAAAAAGCGTTTTCCGACCTTGGACTCAAGCCGCACACCTTCTTCATTGGAGCTGCGATTGAGAAGAAAATGGCAACCGAAATCTGGAACCTGTTGGAAGAAGGGACGCTTAAGAATGCTGCTAACCTGACTGACGCCAATCAGATTGCGTCTGTGTCACGTTGGCTATGTAGCCTATAGGATCGGCACACATAAGATCGCAGTTCTGAACCTTCCCATTCCCATACGCTATTATCTTGTAGCCATTGAATCTTGGCGAAGTTTATGGAGGATGTCCCAATAAGCCCCGCGGGCGCCCTTTCTGATTGCTTCTACCAGTTCGGTGTTATCATTGTAATTGTGATCTGTCGGGCTGCCGATTTCGGCCCCTTGTACAGAAGCTTCCTCCATTGGCTCAAAGAATCTTTTATCGCTGGCGATTAAGTCCTGTACGAGCTTAGCCGGGCGTTGGCCCAAAGCTGCAGATATATAGAAAGTTGGCTTGAAAAAGTCTACCGGGCCGTCATATTTCCTGTGGATACTCGGATTTATCTGGGCTGAGCCTTCGCTGGCTACAACGTCGGCCATTGCCGTACCCGGATAGATTCTAACGCCGAGTGCGGCCCCCGCACAATCAGGCTCAGTGTGCTTGATAAAGTCGATTGTCTGGGCCACCGTTTCTGGCGTCTCGCTGGGTCCGCCAAGCAGCAGGTCTATCATTACTTTTATGCCGTGCTCACGGCACAAACAGACCGCTGAGGCAAGGTCTTCTTTGCTGTGCGGCTGATGGTAGGCATTGAGCATTGAAGGGCAGGCAGAGTCGCCTGTGAAGTCAATGCCGACACAGCCTGCCCGGCTCATAATTAGGGCAAGTTCGGCATCAAATGGGACCACCGCCATATAGGTGTACCATCGCACACGCTCTGCGAACGACCGGCGAACGAATTCTTCGCAAACGGCATAAGCGTGCTCTCGCGGGATATTGAATTCAGAATCGCACAGGTGCAGCACTTCTACGCCCTGACATGTCAGCGACTCGACTTCGTCAGCAACTTCCGAGGGGTCTCGCAGTCGCAACGTCACTCCTTTGGCCAGGTGGTCAGCGCAATACAGGCACCGGCGATCACAGCCGCGTTTAGTCTCCACGCCACACTGGCCACCTCTTTGGAAGTAGGCGAAATTGTCTATTGCGTCACGATTGGTGGGCAAAGAAAGCGGTGAGGACCAGGCTGCAGGATTGCTGCGCATAGCTCCGTCCTGGCGCCAAATCAGTCCGTCTACGCGCTCAAGGCTCCCGGCGCGGCGTAGCCTGTTATGCAGCAAAACTATGGCTTTTTCACCGTCACCGCGGATGCCAAAGTCCGCACCAGTGTATTCGACAATGTGCTCAGCGAAGATAGAAAAACCAACGCCGCCAAGAACAATCGGGGCATCGGTCAGGGCTCGTATCTTGCGGACCGTCTCGGCGAGAGCAGGTACGAACCACTCGGCGCTCGGCCAGAAGGAGTCATCTGCGTTGCGGAATGAAACGCCCA
>CAZMLE010000116.1:0-9115 GCA_964567045.1 uncultured Pirellulales bacterium
GAGCCTGTATTATAACCTAACCGGGAGGCTCCGGTTTCATAGCTTATCTGTGGCAAAAAACAGGAAATCGATAATGGCGCAAGAAGAAAAATATATCGCAGTTGACCTGGGCGCCGAGAGCGGCAGAGTAATGCTCGGTTCGATTTGCGATGATAAGCTCAGTCTTGAGGAAATTCACCGCTTCGGTAACGGCCCAATCAAAGAGAACGGCTCACTACGCTGGGATTTCGACCGGCTGCTTTCAGAGGTAAAGACCGGCATAGGCAAAGCAGCTAAAAAGGCTGGCAAGCTTGCCCCCGCGCAAGCGGGGGTTGCTGGCATCGGCGTCGATAGCTGGGGCGTGGATTTCGGCCTGCTTGGTAACGACGGAAAACTGCTCGAAAATCCCTATCACTACCGCGACAGCCGAACCAACGGCATGATGGAAAAGGCGTTTGCGCTGATGGGCCCGCCGTCCCGCCTAGCGGCGAGAGACGCGGGGGCGGGCAAACGCCAAATCTATGAATGCACCGGCATCCAGTTTATGCAGCTAAACTCGGTCTATCAACTGCTGGCGATGCGGCTGTCCCCGCTTTCGCGGGGATCAGCCCCGCGCAAGCGGGGAACGGTTCTGGCTAAGACTAAGAAGCTGATCTTCATCGGGGACCTATTCTCATACTACTTGTGCGAGCGGGCTTTGGGTGAATACACGCTGGCTAGCACGTCTCAGCTTATGGATATGAGAACGGGCAAGTGGTCGCAACAGATGTTTGACAAATTATCGCTGCCGATTGAGATTATGCCCGATATCATCGAGCCGGGCACGGTCGTCGGCAAATTGGCCAAACCCATCGCAGAAAAACTCGGATGCCGGCAAATTCCGGTAATTGCGGTGGCTTCGCACGACACCGCTTCTGCTGTCGCGGCGGTCCCCGCCGGTGAGAATAATTGGGCGTACCTTTCCTCCGGGACATGGTCGCTTATGGGAGTCGAGGTGCCAAAGGCGATTGTTAATGATAAGACCTTCCAGTACGAATTCACAAACGAAGGCGGAGTTGAAAACACGATTCGGCTTCTAAAAAACATAATGGGACTCTGGCTGGTCCAGGAATGTAAAAGGCAGTGGGAGCGAGAGGGAGCCAACCTATCTTACGACCAATTGACCGCGATGGCTCAAAAAGCTAAGCCCTTTGGAGCACACATTGAGGTTGATCGCAGCGAATTTCTCGCCCCCGGCGATATGCCAAAAAGAATAAATGACCATCTTGCAGAAACAGGGCAAGAGACAATCCAGGATAAGGGACAAATGATAAGGGCGATACTGGAGGCTTTGGCTTTTAAGTATCGCACGGTCATCGAAAGAATTGAGGATGTCACCGGCCGAAAAATTGACTGCCTGCACATTGTCGGCGGCGGGATGAAAAACGAGCTTCTGAACCAGTTCGCCGCCGATGCCACGGGGAAAAAAGTCATAGCCGGGCCGGCTGAAGCTACGGCCATCGGCAATATCTTGATGCAGGCAAAAGCGATCGGCCAGATAAAAACACTAACAGAAGCCAGAGAAATGGTGCGCAACTCATTTGAGCTAAAGGAATATGAGCCACAGAACGTGTCGCTCTGGCAAGAACAATACAATGAGCTAAAGTGCCTAAAGTGAGCTAAAGTGTAAAGTTATAATTTTAGGCACTTTAGTCACTTCAGACTTTAGGCACTTCCGGAAAGGTATGAGATTGATTGAAGAACTTGAGAGCAAGTTGGATAGTTTCGACGCTGGGCAGAGAAAGCAGGCGCTGGGGTCACTGTGCAAAAAAGTCCGGGCTGGCGAAGTCACTCTGCCCGAACCTGGCACGGCGGTCAATCTGCACTGCCACACCTTTTTCTCCTACAATACTTATGGCTATTCGCCGAGCAAATTTGCCTGGCTTGCCCGAAAGGCTGGGCTGGCTGTTGCCGGCGTGGTGGATTTCGACGTGCTCGATGCTGCGGAAGAATTCCTCCAGGCAGCAAGGCTGCTCGGTCTTAAAGGCTGTGCCGGCATGGAGACGCGAGTCTATGTGCCGGAGTTTTCCGATAGAGTGATCAATTCGCCGGGTGAGCCGGGTATTTCGTACCACATGGGCGTAGGGTTTCCCGGCGCGAAAGTGCCGGGTGACCAGAAAGAGTTTCTCGCCAGCCTCCGCGAAACCGCCCAGCAGAGAAATCGAGAATTGACGACCCGCGTGAACAAATATCTTCGCCCCGTCGAGTTGGACTACGAGCGTGATGTGCTTACCCTGACGCCGTCCGGTAACGCCACCGAACGCCATATATGTCTGGCATACGCCCGCAAGGCAAAAGAAATCTTCGGCCAAACAAATGCTCTGGCGGATTTCTGGTCCAAGAAACTCGGAGTGGACGCAAAAGCGCTGGGCATCGCAGAGGATAGGGACTTGCTTAATGCCATTCGGGCCAAAACAATGAAACGAGGGGGCGTCGGATATGTTCAGCCGCATAAGGGTTCGTTTCCATTGATGGCCGACACGAACCGGTTTATCCTGGCCGCAGGAGCTATACCGGTGCACACCTGGCTGGATGGAACCAGCACGGGCGAACACGCCATCGAAGAGCTTCTGGAAGTGGCGATGAGCACGGGGGCGGCGGCGATTAACGTAATCCCCGACCGCAACTACACGCCCGGAGCCAAGGACGAGAAAACCAAGAATCTATACCAGGTGATAGCATTGGCTGAAAAGCTCAACTTAATTGTCGTAGAGGGCACGGAGATGAATAGTCCGGGGCAGAAGTTTGTGGATGATTTCGATACAGAAGAGCTTAAGCCGCTGGTGCCGGTGTTCTTGAAGGGGGCGCACATTGTGTATGCCCACTCGGTGCTGCAACAAAAGTGTGGCTTAGGATATACCAGCGAGTGGGCCAAGAAAAACTTCAAAAGCGTGGCAGAGAAAAACGAGTTTTTCCGGACTATAGGAAGCATGTTTGAGCCACAGCACGAGGATAAACTGGGCGGCCTAAGTAATGACGCAACGGCTCAAGAAGTCCTCCGCAAACTTAAAACTTAGAACTGAAGACAAGGCTTATGGCTGATCTGCCAAAAATACAATGCGCCGTGCAACTTGTTGGGTCGGATAAGCTTATTCTGAATAAATCTAAAGAAGTGCACAGGCCCGGCCCACACCAGATTCTCTGTCGGGTTGAAGTGATCGGCCTTTGTTTTTCCGACCTTAAATTGTTAAAGCAATTTTCCGGCCACGTTCGCAAAAGCGAAATAGTCTCGGGCATTGACCTTGAGATACTCAAAGAGATACCCAGCTATGTGCCCGGCGAAGCGCCGACCGTCCCGGGGCACGAAACCGTAGTGACAGTTGAGGCAGTCGGCCCCGGCATAGAAAACTTCAAGCCCGGCGAGCGTTATCTTGTTCAGACGGATTACCGCTGGCTCCACACCGCCGGCGCCAACGCTGCCTTTGGCTACAACTTCGAGGGAGCGCTTCAAGAATACGTGCTGATGGATGAGCGAGTTATCACGTCGCCGGAAGGTGACTCGATGCTGATTCCGGTTTCGGAGAATCTGTCGGCCTCGGCTGTAGCTCTGGTCGAGCCGTGGGCTTGTGTAGAAGACGCCTACGCCTCCAGAGAACACACAAATCTAAAAGCTGGCGGCCAGATGTTGGTAGTCGCCGAGGCGAAAGGAATTTCGAATTTCGAATTTCAAATCTCGAAATTGACTACGCACTATGGTAAGCTCGCAAAGGTGACCTGGGTTTCCAAACGGCCGGGGTCTGAATTGCCGGACGCGGGCTATGACGATGTAGTCTATTTTGGGTCCGACGCGAAAACTGTTGAAGCGTTGTTTGCAAAAGTTGCCGCACACGGCCTTTTGAACATCGTGCTTTGCGGCGGCAAGTTCGGCAGAAGCGTTACTACCTCGGTCGGCAGGGTTCACTATGGTGGCATCCGCATAGTGGGAACAACCGGCTCGGACCCGGCAGAATCCATGAAGTACATACCCCAAACGGACGAGATTCGACCGGGCGACAAGATTAATATCATCGGCGCGGCCGGCCCCATGGGCACAATGCACGTCATCCGAAACATCTGCCAGGGCGTGGAAAATGTGAGCGTCTTTGCCGCCGATGTCGATGACGAACGCATATCCGCATTGACAAAAATCGCTCTGCCGTTGGCTAAGAAGAACAACGTCGATTACCAGCCTTATAATCCAACCAGAGATAACATTGCCCAGTCTTTCGACTATACCGTTCTGATGGCGCCTGTTCCCGAGCTGGTTGTTGCCGCGGTGCGCACTGCCAGCCAGCACGGCATCATAAATATCTTTGCCGGCATCCCGGCGACTGTCACCGCCGAAATCGACCTCGACACTTACATCAAAAAGCAGCTTTACTTCACCGGAACCAGCGGCTCAACTCTGGATGATATGAAACAAGTCCTGGCCAAAGTTACCTCTGGAGGGCTTGACACCAACGTTTCTGTTGCGGCTGTCTGTGGTATGCAAGGCGCGACCGACGGCATTCGGGCGGTCGAGAACCGGTCAATAGCAGGCAAGATTATGGTTTACCCGGCCTGTCGCGGCCTGGGCCTGACCAGGCTGGAAGAATTGCATGAGAAAATGCCGGGAGTTGCAAAGCAGCTAATTGACGGTATGTGGAACAAGGCAGCCGAAGACACGCTGCTCGAAATATGCCATAAGCAGAAGGGACAAAACCAAAAGAATAATCAATAAGGAAGGGGCAAGCAATGCAACGCAAAGGAAAAAACGCAATCAACCAAACGAAGACAGAATACTTGGGACGGTGCTTAATTTGTCTACTTGTCCTGGCAAGTTTTTGGCCAATCAGCACTTATGGTCAGGAACCCGGCTTTGACGGCCTGAGCATGAGTCTGGGCAGCCTGGCCAGGCTGTCGCACGCCAAGACCCGCTCAATCAGCCCGGAAAACTTCACCGGCGAAAAAGGCAAGGCAGGCATGGCGACAGAAGGAACGGGCGCCGGAGCGGCTCGTGAGCTGGGACAAGGGTGGAAAATATCCCCCTCGGTCAGGATCGAAGCCGGCCAGACCTTTGTATTGGCCGACATCCAGAGCCCCGGAGCCATCCAGCATATCTGGATGACGCCTACCGGAAATAACCGCTTTAACATTCTGCGGATTTACTGGGACGGCGAGAAACAGCCATCTGTGGAATGTCCGGCCGGCGACTTTTTCGCCTGCGCTCTGGGATACGTCAAAGTCACGTCGCTAACAGTCTGCGTCAATCCGGGAAGCGGATTCAACTGCTACTGGCTGATGCCTTTTCGCAAGGGCTGCAAAATCACTATGACCAATATTGATGAGAAACCAATGGTGCTTTACTACCAGATTGACTACGTGCTGACCAATGTCCCGCAGGATTTGGCTTATTTCCACGCCCAGTTCCGTCGCGTCAATCCGCTTCCGTACAAAGATGTATATACGATCCTTGACGGCGTGCAGGGACAGGGTCACTATGTGGGAACGTATATGACCTGGAGCTCAAATAGTCCCGGCTGGTGGGGCGAAGGCGAAATCAAGTTCTATATGGATGGCGATAAAGAGTTTCCCACTATTTGCGGCACGGGCACAGAGGATTACTTTTGCGGTTCTTACTGTTTTCACAAACCAGGAACCGAGGAATATCAAGAGTTCAACACGCCTTATGCCGGCATGCCCCAGGTTATATCGGACAAGAAGCAGCCGAAATTCAGCCTATACCGCTGGCACATTAGGGAGCCGATCAGGTTTGAAAAGGATTTAAGAGTGACCATACAGGCGTTGGGCTGGCAAAGCGAGGGACGGTATCTGCCTTTGCAGGATGACCTTTCTTCGGTCGCGTTCTGGTACCAGGCCGAACCGCACGCATCTTTCCCGAAATTGCCGGATAGAAACTCCTTGAAAATTGAGTAGGGTGGGCTATGCCCACCGTCACATAGCTGGGTGCAAGGCACAACCTTAAGGATAGTGGAGCAAATGAGCGACGTGGACACGATCGAAAAAACATTCGAGGCAGCACGACAGCGTTACGCTGAGCTGGGCGTTGACACCGAAAGGGCAATGGAACAGCTCGCCAAAATTGCCGTATCGCTGCATTGCTGGCAAGGCGATGACGTGGGCGGATTTGAAAGCGGCGAAGGGCTGAGCGGCGGCGGAATAATGGCTACAGGTGCGTACCCAGGCAGGGCGCGGACGGCGGACGAACTGCGGACAGATCTGAAAAAGTCGCTTAGCTTGATACCAAGCAGCCATCGGGTGAACTTGCACGCAATGTACGCAGAGACTGGCGGAAAGAAAATAGATCGCAACGAACTGAGGCCAGAGCATTTCGCAGCCTGGATTGACTGGGCAAAAGCCAACGGTCTGGGCATGGATTTCAACGGCACATTCTTCTCGCATCCAAAAGCTGAAAGCGGCTTTACTCTTTCCAGCGTAGACGAAGGAATCCGCAAGTTCTGGGTCGAGCACGGAATTGCGTGCCGAAAAATCGGGGCCGCGATGGGCAAAAAACTGGGTACAGCCTGTGTGACAAACGTGTGGATTCCGGACGGATACAAAGATATTCCCGTCGACCGCAAGAGTCCCCGCGAGCGGCTGAAAAAATCGCTCGACGAAATATTCGCCCAAAAGATGAACCGAAGGTGGCTTTTAGACTCGGTCGAGGGCAAGCTTTTTGGCATCGGCTCGGAGAGCTATGTGGTCGGCTCGCACGAATTCTACCTAGGCTATGCAATACAGAACAACATTTTGCTTTGCCTGGACGCAGGACATTTCCATCCTACCGAGGTTATTTCTGATAAAATATCGTCCGTCCTGACTTATCTTGACGAGATTCTGCTTCATGTAAGCAGGGGCGTCCGCTGGGACAGCGACCACGTAGTTATTCTATCCGATGAGCTGCGGGCGATAGCAGAAGAGATAGTCCGGGGCGACTACTTAGAAAGGGTACACATCGGGCTTGACTTCTTCGATGCCAGCATTAACCGCGTGGCGGCGTGGGTCATCGGCACACGCTGTATGCTCAAGGCCCTATTGCTCGCCCTATTGGAGCCAACGGACAATCTGCGACAAATGGAGCTAAGCGGCGATTACACATCGCGGCTGGCAACGCTCGAAGAGCTAAAAACTATGCCCTTCGGTGCGGTCTGGGACTATTACTGCACAAGGCAAGATGTTCCGGCTGGTGCGGACTGGCTGAAGGAAGTAAGGGATTACGAGAAGAGAGTTACGAGTCTGAGGCAAGGTTAGACCGATGCCAATTCTAAGGAAAGGAATTGCAAATGGCCGACGACACCAAGAGTAGTGCCATAAAGGGACTGGATTTGCTTTATGAGTTTGAGCGGGAGCCGGTCTCGCAGGATAAACTCCAGCCCGGCAAACACTTTGCGGGGGTCTTTGCAGGCGAGCATGTAGCCGGCACGGAGTTCGTCATCGGGGCACTATTTGTGGCCTGGGGCGCGACAGCATTCGACATATTTGTGGGACTCCTTATCGGCAATCTTATGGCAGTGCTGACCTGGACATTCGTTTGTGCTCCGATTGCCGTGCAGACCCGGCTGACGCTCTACTGGTATCTCCGCAGGATTGCCGGGCCCGTCACGACCACGATTTACAATATCCTCAATGCGGTCCTGTTCTGCATCCTTGCCGGATGTATGATTACGGTTTCTGCCTCGGCCATTCGGATTCCTTTCGGCATACCCGCTCAGACGCAGTGGTATCCACAGGATGTGCGTTTTGTGCTTGTCGCGGTCATCGTGGGGGCGGTAGTGGTAACACTGGCGATACTTGGATTCAAACGGCTTGCGCAGTTTTCAGAAGTCTGCTCGCCGTGGATGTTCTTGATGTTTATCGCGGGAGCGATCGCGATGCTGCCGGTGCTGGCGGAAAAAGTGCTTGGCGGGCAAATAGCCAGCCTCGCGGATTTCTGGACAATGGCGAATAAGGCGATTTGGACAGGCAAGGCACCGCCAGGCAAAGAATCGATCGGCCTATGGCACGTCGCAGCCTTTGCCTGGATATGTAACCTGGCAATGCACGCGGGGCTGTCGGATATGGCCCTGCTGCGCTACGCCAAAAAGGCGTCCTACGGGCTATATTCGGCGTTCGGCATGTTCTTGGGACATTATCTGGCGTGGGTTTGCGCCGGCATAATGGGTGCTGCGACGGCCCTGGTACTCGGCACGACCATCGACAAGCTCGATGCCGGCGGCGTCGCCCAACAGTCGCTGGGAGTCTCAGGAATCATCGCGGTAGTGCTGGCCGGCTGGACCACCTCCAACCCCACGCTTTATAGAGCGGGCCTCGCCTTCCAGGCGGTTACCCCAGGCTGGCCAAGATGGCTGGTGACACTTGCAGCAGGAATTGTTACCACCCTTATTTCGTGTTCGCCGTTCGTATTTGTGTGGCTATTGAACTTCGTAGGCTGGTACGGCCTTCTACTGATGCCGGTGGGGGCGATTGTTTTTGTTGAGCACTGGATTTTCCCGAAGATCGGGCTGACACAGTTTTGGGCATCGCGAAAGAAACTTCTATTAAGCTGGCCTGCATTACTTTCCTGGGGTATTGCAATCGCAGCGGCACTGTGGTTAGAAAGAACAGGGACGCTGCATTTATTCTTTCTATTTGTGCCGACGTGGCTGTTAACCGCGGTGCTATATATCGTATTTGCCTGGATTGCAGGTGCTCGTGAAGATCTTGAAGAACTCGAAATTGCCCGGGAAACAGCTCAGCCAAAAATGCCCGAACACATTGAGCAGAAAAATCCGGGCGGAATGGATGCCGGTTTGTGGGTTACGGGCATAGTGGCGGTGGGCTCATTACTGCTATGTCTGATTTTGCCCATCTGGGTTTACCTCAGGGGCGGTCCGGGATACGAACAGAATCTTGCGACGTTTAAGCACATACTAATCTGGCCGAGCTTGATCTACTTTGTTGCGGGTACGGCCTGGATGGTCCTGAAAGAAAAAGAGGGATCGTGAGGACGGAAGACGGATGGCAGAGGACGGACCTGCGACCCCCGCATCCGCGGGGACAAGCTTGACTCTGCGTAATCTGTGAAATCCTATGAACCGGAGCCGGTCAACAGATTTTTGGCATTAGCAAACACTTTTTT
>CAZMLE010000117.1:0-9111 GCA_964567045.1 uncultured Pirellulales bacterium
CCTAACGTTGCTGAAACAGGAGACAACAGCGAAGGTTGGAATCAAGGCCAAACGCTTTATGGCTGGCTGGGACAAGAAGTACCTACTCAGAGTCCTCAGAATTTAGATGCGTTTGCCCTGCGTGACCTGTCCAGTTTCTTGACTTTTGGGCTTGGTCAACATAGACTGATAACCTATAGAAAAGCACGAGGCCGTTAAATCTTCTGCGAGCAGAAGAATGATGAATTACCAGTTCGAAAAAGAAAATATATCGCAGCATATCGTCAAATATGGAGCGCACGTTCAGCCGGCCATCACGCTCAAGGACGATAAAACCAGGCTGCAAGATTACTGCAACTGGCTAATAGAACAGTTCCCAGAAGCCTTCGAGACGCTCCTGTCGGGGCCGGCTCAACTGCACGTGCAAAAGAGCTTCACCCTTGCCAACAATAAACGCGCGGAACTGCCAACATTCATACTGACCGGCACAGGCCCAGTTTTCACCTTTCCGCAGCGCCTGTTCATCGACCAGCCGCAGGACTTAGATATTCCCGATAGAGATAAGATATTTCGCAAGGCCCTGGACGAGCTGCGAGGCAAATTTCTTGACCGAAAAATCTTGCGCGTGGGCGTGGTTCACGAACTTGTCTTCGACACCGCAACCATAGACTCGGTCCAGATTATCGCCAGCAGCTTAAAAAATGACCTCTGGAGAGAACAAATAAAAAATCTGCGTATCCTGCTGGAAGCTCCGAGGCAGGACAAAAATATCAACCTGGAGATAAAGCCAACCTACTTGAGACAAAGCGGGCCGGCGACAAACGTCCCGGCGGAGGATATGCGCTTCGGCATAATCGTCAATGTGGATATCAATAACCGGCAAATCAAAAACGACCTCACAAAGGCAGAGATAAACGACATCCTTGCCTTTGCCAACGATTACGTCGCCGATGAATTGATCAGATTCTTGAACAACGAATACTCTGACAGTATTTAGCCCCGCAATTTATTGCGGGGTTCTCAAACCTAAAGATTGCACAAGCACAAACGATAATACTGATAAAGGCGATACAACCGGAAAGAAACCCTACCACGATGAGCGCATAAAAAAAACAGGGCTGAGGTGCGGAGGGAGAGGAAAAGCGAGATATCCTCAGCCCTGTTGAATGCTCAACTAAATCTTATATCAAAGAGTTCTAAAAGGCAATACTATTTTTGCTGAAAAATGTTCTTTTCTTGCAAAAATTGTTCATTGAAATCCCGCCAGGCGGCAATTCCCGGCTGCCAGACGCTCGTATCCGAGCAATCCTGGCGTCTTTGCCCATCTCAAACCCCATTTTACACGACTATTCGTATAGACGCAAGTATAATTTGCCGACAAAATTAAAAATTTTTTGCAGGTTCGCCTATGCTGACAGACAACATCCTGGAGCTTATTGGAAATACGCCCCTTTTGCAGTTGAAAGGCGAAAGAATCTTCGCCAAAGCCGAATTTCTCAACCCCGGCGGCAGCATAAAAGACCGCGTGGCCCTGGCGATGCTGGAGGCCGCCCGGCGCGACGGCAAGCTCAAAACCGACTCCATTATCGTCGAGCCTTCCAGCGGAAATACCGGCATAGGCCTTGCCCTGGTCGGGCGATTGATGGGCTATAAGGTCCGCATCGTAATGCCCGAAGGCATGAGCGAAGAGCGAAAAAAGCTGATCAAGGCCCTGGGCGGCGAATTGGTGCTCATACCCGATAAGGAAGGTCTGGCCGGGGCGGTAAGGACAGTGGAGGAAATGGCTGCCCAGGATAAGCGGATTTTTGTGCCGCAGCAATTTAAGAACCCGGAAAATCCCCGCGTCCATTATGAGCAGACCGGCCGTGAGCTGTGGCGGCAGATGGGTGGAAGAATCGCCTGTTTCGTAGCCGGTGTCGGAAGCGGCGGCACGCTGCAGGGGGTCGGCAAGTTTCTCAAAGAGCAAAAGCCGGGCACAAAAATCGTGGCGGTCGAGCCTGAAGGCAAATCAGCTATCCTCGGCCACGAGCCCGGTCTGCACCAGATTCAGGGGATAGGCGACGGATTTGTGCCCGATGTGCTGGACGTCTCTTTGGTCGATGGTGTCGTGGAAGTAAGCGACGATCATGCGATAGAGACCACACGGCAATTAAGTAGAGATTACGGATTGCTGGTTGGCATCAGTTCCGGCGCAAATATCTGGGCGGCACGAAAACTGGCCGAAACCATCGCCGGCAATATCACTACGGTTCTACCCGATAGAGCCGAGCGCTATTTCAGTACAGCCCTCCTGTGAGCGGCGCAAACCGCGCCGCCAAACTGGTTCTGCAAAAGTTTAGCCGTCGCCGGCACAGCGACGAGAGATGACGGACGATGGACGAGGGACGAGTTTGGCCGTCGCCGGCACGGCAACGGACCCTGGATTTGACTTTCATTTGCGGTTAGAATCAGTAAAGGTAGTAAGGGTAGGGTGTGCTGTGCACACCGCTACAGAAATGGTGGGCAGAGCCCATCGCACGTCTTTTTCGTTTATTGATTGAAGGAGCAGAGCCATGAAAAAGATTATCGCCATGCTTGTAATCGGGACGCTATTGATTGTGCTATTTAACGGCTGCGAGCGTAAAGAACCGTCAGAGCCGACTCCACCGCCTGAGCCCAAGGCGCCTCCTGAGCCGACAGTGCCGCCTCAGCCGACACCACCGCAGCCGACCGAGAGCAACCCCGATGCTGAGAAAGCTGCCGTAGCCGCTGCCGATGCCTGGCTGAAACTGGTGGATGCCGGCCAGTATGCTGAAAGCTGGGCAGAGGCCGCTGAATACTTCAAGAACGCCGTGTCCAAAGAAGACTGGCAGAAATCTATGGAGCCATTTAGAAAGCCTCTGGGTGCGCTCGTTTCCAGAACGCTCAAATCGACGCACTACACTACCACCGCGCCGGGCGCACCGGATGGCCAGTATGTGATAATCCAGTACGACAGCAGCTTCGAAAACAAAAAGACCGCCGTCGAGACAGTGACGCCTATGCTGGATAAAGACGGCAAATGGCGCGTCTCCGGTTATTTCATTAAGTAGCTGCGTCTGTAAAGTATCAAGACACAGTTTTTATTTTAACTAAGGCACAAAGCTGCTCAAATAGAAAGGAATTCGCTATGGTTTGGTGCAAATACAGAGTACACCTCTTTTGGCACATTGCGCTCACGCCGGTCATTATGTTTTGCTCGCTGGCGTACGCAAAATTCCCGGAGTTTGAATATCATCAAATTGGCCGGATCGGCAACCAGATGGGCCAAACTTCGCTGGTGGACGTGGATAAAGACGGCGATCTGGACTGGATTGTCGGCTGCAACCAGGGCGATCTATGGTGGTTTGAGTACCAGCAGCCCGACAACTGGTTAAGACACCTTATCGCCCAAAAAGTCCCAACCGAGGTCGGCGGCACCGCTTTCGATATCGACGGCGATGGATGGATAGATCAGGTTTCCGGCGCAGCCTGGTTCCGCAATACCGGCAAGCCGCGCGAGCAGCAATTCATCAGGTACGACAACGCTACCATAAACAGTCACGATAATGTCGCAGCCGACATCGATGGTGACGGCAAACTGGATGTTGTGGCCCTTAGCGACAGGGCGGGCCTATTCTGGTTTAAGATTCCCGGCGACCCGACACAGAAATGGCTCAGCAACAAAATCGGCGAAGCGGTTCACGGCGGAACCGACCCGGCGGGCGCCGGCGATGTAGATGGCGACGGGGACGCCGACGTTGTCCGTGCGGATGCCTGGTTCGAGAATCTCGACGGCAAAGGCACACAATGGCAGATGCACAGGGACCTTATCCCAGCCGGCGGAAGTAGGCCCGACAAGTACGGCCTGGCAATAAAAACCTGGATATACGATATGGATAAAGACGGCGACAAAGATGTTGTGCAAGCCGAAGCCGATGCGGCAGACGCCAGGATCTTCTGGTTTGAAAACGCCGACGGCAAGGGCAAAAACTGGGTTTTCCACCTGATTTCAGCCGACCATACCGAGCAGGATTTCCATTCGCTGGCGCTGGCAGATTTCGATAACGATGGCGATATCGACGTCTTTTCAGGCGGCGGACCGCTAACCAAGGGCGACTGCAAGTGGTTTATCTGGGAAAACCTTGACGGCAAAGCCGGCGCCTGGAAGGAGCACACAATTTTCACCGGCAAACAATGCCATGAAGCCAAGGCAGCGGACGTTGACCGGGACGGTGATATTGATATTTGCTCCAAGCCCTGGATCGGCGACGAGCACGTTTATCTTCGCAATATGCTAAAAGAATCGCCCGGCAAATAGCGCTGCTGCCCAAGCAGGCATCCAATCAGCCACTGCTCACACCGAAAAGCCGCTATTGACGGAACCGCTCTATTCGACTATGCTGGCCTGCCAAATATACCGCTTATAAAGCAGAGGCGATGAAAAAATGAGCTGCCATAAAGTAGTAATTGGTGATTCGCGGCGGATGGCCGAGGTAAACGATGAGTCGGTGCATCTGATCGTCACTTCGCCGCCGTACTGGCAGCTCAAAGACTACGGACCAAAAAAGCAGATCGGCTACAACGACAGCTACCAGGATTATATCAACAACCTGAATTTGGTGTGGAAAGAGTGCCATCGCGTACTTCATAAAGGCTGCCGGCTGTGCATCAATATCGGCGACCAATTCGCCCGATCTGTATATTATGGCAGGTATAAGGTAATCCCTATTCGCACCGAGATTATAAAGTTCTGCGAGACGATGGGCTTGGACTATATGGGGGCAATCATCTGGCAAAAAGTTACTACCTGCAATACCACCGGCGGCGCAACGATAATGGGCTCTTTTCCATACCCGCGTAACGGCATCATCAAGCTGGACTACGAATTCATATTGATATTCAAAAAGCTCGGAGAACCGCCGAGGGTCTCAAAAGAGGCCAAAGAAAAATCCAGGCTCTCCGGCGAAGAATGGAACGAGTATTTCTATGGGCACTGGAATTTCAGCGGCGAAAAACAAGATAAGCACCTGGCACCGTTTCCGGAAGAACTGCCTACAAGATTGATCAAAATGTTCAGCTTCGTTGGCGACACCGTGCTGGACCCCTTCTTAGGCAGTGGCACAACATCACTTGCGGCGCTAAAACTTTCCAGAAACTCTATGGGCTACGAGATAAATGAGGATTATTTGCCCACTATCACCGAAAGGCTCAGGCGCAGCATCGGCATCTTCGAGAAAAACACAAGTGTGGAGGTTATTAAGGAGGCAGCCGAGTCTGTGGATTTCGGAAAAGAGATTCAAAAGCTACCTTATGTCTTCAAGGACCCCGTAGCATTTGAACGCAGGGTCGACCCAAAGCTTCTGAGGTTTGGCTCGCGGATAGATGGCCAACAGCCGCAAAGGCAGAAGTATTACACAATCAAGAAGATTGTATCACCTTGTGAACTTGTTCTGAATACAGGAGCGAAGGTGCGACTAATCGGGATCAAACCAAACGGGAAAAAGGCCGAAGGTGTCAAATTCCTGGAAAACGTAACCAAAGGCCAAAAGGTATCCCTGAAATTTGATCACATTAAGCACGAAAAAGACAATAGTCTGCTTTGCTATTTGTATCTGCAGAACAAAACTTTTGTGAACGCTCACCTAATCAAGAACGGCATGGCCGACGTTGATACAGCACCGGATTACACAATGAAAAGCAAGTTTATTTCCTTGGCTACTCAACGGGCGGGTGTCTGATGAAGATTAAGATAAGCCACCATGAAATAGGACCTGAGCCCGACGTAGAAGCTCCGAGCCTGCCGAAATACATTCGTGACATACTCAACAAGGCTAACAGATGGAGCCAAGGAACCCGGCCCAAGGTGGTGGGTCAAGTCACCGATCTGTTCAAGGAGTTCCCAGGTAATACTGTGGAGGAATGGGAATCCTGGTACCTCCAGCGAGAGCCTGATGGCATTAGCCAGGCAACAGACAGGATTCTCGAGATGGTTGAGAAGGTCAAGGATAACCTCGCGAAGCTCGATAGGCAAATGGTGGAGGACTGGACGAGGTATCTAGTGATAGTCCAGACGTTCAAAGGATTGAGGCGTCACAAGGCTGTGCTGAAAAGAGGGGCCGATATCGTCGAAGCGGACTACCGTATCGCCACTGCTGAGGAAGAGAAAAAGGGTATCGACGGATACATTGATGGCAAGCCTGTGTCGATAAAACCGGAAACTTACAAGCTTCATCCAGAGCTGCGGGAGTCACTCCCGGAGGTCATCTTGTACTACCAGGAGCTTGATGACGGTATCGAAGTTGACTATTCGGCATTGACTGAGTGGAAGTCTAAAAATATTGAATGAGATAGGTACAGGATTTTCTGAAGGGTGGAACACAGACTATGCTCAAGAGAACGCATACTTGTGGGCGGCTTCGGCTGGAAGATGCGGGCAAAAAAGTAACATTAGCCGGTTGGGTGCACTCCTACCGCGACCACGGCAACTTAGTCTTCTTCGACCTGAGAGATAGAGAAGGCCTAACCCAACTAGTCTTCAATCCCGAAACGCAGCCGGGAATTCACAAAATCGCAAGGACCGTGCGATGCGAATGGGTAGTCGCCGCCAGCGGCCTGGTCAGGCCGCGAGGGCCGGGCTTAGAAAACCCCAAATTAGCGACAGGCCAGATCGAAGTGCGTGTCGAGCAATTAGAGATACTCAACACCGCCAAGACGCCGCCCTTTGCGATTGACGAGGCAGAAAAGACCAGCGAAGAGGTTCGGCTTGTTCATCGATATATAGACCTGCGGCGTCCGGAAATGCAGCGCAGGCTGCATAGCCGACACCGCGTCACCAAAATAGCGCGGGACTATTTCGACCGGTTGGGCTTCTGGGAAATCGAAACGC
Source organism: uncultured Pirellulales bacterium (assembly GCA_964567045.1). GTDB lineage: Bacteria > Planctomycetota > Phycisphaerae > Sedimentisphaerales > Anaerobacaceae > JAFNGF01. The sequence goes on from CAZMLE010000117.1 coordinate 6,866, forward strand.
CTATGCTGGCAAAAAGCACGCCCGAAGGCGCCAGGGATTTTCTTGTGCCCAGCAGGCTCCAGCCGAATTGCTTCTATGCGCTGCCCCAGTCGCCGCAGCTATTTAAGCAAATCCTTATGGTCAGCGGCGTAGAGAAATACTTCCAGATAGTGCGGTGTTTCCGTGACGAAGACCCGCGAGCCGACCGCCAGGCGGAATTCACCCAGATAGACGTCGAAATGAGCTTTGTGGATACCAACGATGTCATCGGCGTTCACGAAAATCTTGTAGCGAAAATCTGGAAGGACATACTGGATGTGGATGTCACAACACCGATGCGGCGTATGTCCTACCAGGACGCAATGGCTAATTACGGTATAGATAGGCCGGATCTGCGCTTCGATTTGACGCTGAAAGATATATCCGATATTGCCAAACAAAGCACGTTCGGTGTATTTACCTCGGTCATCGAAAAAGGCGGAGTCGTAAAGGGACTTTGTGCCCCGGCGGGCGAGAAATACTCCCGAAGTGACATCGAAAAGACCTTGACCAACTTTGTGGCCGACTACGGCGCCAAGGGTCTTAGCTGGATCAGGCTCAAAACTGAAACCTGTCCCGAGCCGGGTCGAGGGAACGGCAACCTCACGTTCATCGGCGGCCTAGGCAAACACTTCAGCCCGCAGTTGCAGCAGCAAATCGTCGAGCGCTTCGCGGCAAAAGATGGCGACCTGCTGCTGCTGGTTGCCGATAAAGAGCAAATCGCCAACAAGGCTCTTGCGCCGCTTCGCTGCAAAATTGGCCGCGACCTGAAGCTCTACGATGAGAAGAGTTTCCAGTTTGTCTGGGTGGTGGGCTTTCCGCTGTTTGAATGGAACGAGGACGAAAAACGCTACGAGTCGATGCACCATCCATTCACGGCGCCTTTGCCCGAAGATTTGGATAAGCTCGACAGCAACCCTGCAAATGTTCGCTCGCAGGCCTACGACATTGTCGTCAACGGCTCGGAAATCGGCGGCGGCAGCATCCGTATCCACCAGCCAAAGCTGCAGCAGAAGGTCTTTGACCTGCTCAACATCTCCAGGCAGCAGGCTCAGGAGCGGTTCGGCTTTTTCCTTAAAGCCCTGGAGTACGGCGCACCGCCGCACGGCGGAATAGCGTTCGGCCTGGACAGAATCATTATGCTGCTGACAGGCACGGACAACATCAGAGATGTGATAGCGTTTCCCAAAACTCAGCGAGGCCAGTGCCTGTTGACCGATGCTCCCAGCGAAGTCGATCCGAAGCAACTGGAGGAACTCAATCTGCGAACACAAAGGCACCTCCGCGCAATCGAAGAGAAGGAAAAGGATCCCACGTAAGACGTGAAAAACCCCGCGCTAAATCGCGGGCCTAAATATTTAGCCCCCCAATTCATTGGGGGGTTCAAAAAGGTTTTACCGGGGGGGGTAGTAGTTCGTTAATCGCCAGGAGAAGCGGGCACATTGGAGTTTCACATTGTTTAAGATACGATTTCATATAATAGGCCGTATCTGGCAGAAACTTCTGAAGCTTCTGCGACTATCGCCTCTCTCGCTGGCCAAGAAGTGCCAGTTGACGTTCGGGGTGGCGGTGGTTTTCACTCTGGCGCTGGCTCTGCTTCTGCCTTACGTCTGGATGAGCCAGCTTACCAAGAAGGATTATCTCGATAGCGAACGGGCAAGAGCCGAGACGCTGCTGCTACATAACCACTTCCAGCTCAAGTTCGCCGGCCAGCCGGCTCGCTCGGCGCCGCAGACGGCCCTTGCGCCATTGGATAGCAGCGGCCTTGCCGTTGATCCAAACGACCCCCACATACGATGGATTCGCTTCGGCGGCACCGCGAAACCGCCGGCAACATCCCGACCGGCAGCAGGGTTAACCGACCAGGAAAAAGCTATAATCGAGACTCTAAAGGCCGAGGACCCTGAGCGGGGGCGGGACGAAAAAATTGACTTTGTCAAAAGTAATGGCGTCCTTGTCAGCAACTATGTGAGGGTCTTGCGAGCTACCGACAACTGTATAAGGTGTCACAACCCTCAGGGACTCGCCGGCGCACTTTCTCGGAATGAGCCTATTGGTGCGGTTCTGGTCCAACGTCAAGCCGCCGATATCGGCAAAACGGGTCTATTAAACTGGGTCTGGATAATCGCTGCCGGCCTAATAGCCGGCACAGGCGCAATCGTGGCGTTCTATCTAATCACCCAGCGGGTAATCCTTAGCCCCATCCGGCAACTGCGGGCAATCGCAAA
>CAZMLE010000118.1:0-9093 GCA_964567045.1 uncultured Pirellulales bacterium
TCCGCCGCGGGTGCCGCGATTGTCGGCTCCAGCACTGCTACCTGCACGACCTCGGTGCGGGCGGTGTGCGGATCGGCGAAGGAGCAATCCGCCCTGACGAGCCTTCCCGAACCAGCCATATTACGCTCGACAACAACATCATCCAGACCGGCGGACGAATTCACGCCGAGGCGGTAGGCGTCTGGATCGGGCAAAGCGGCGACAATACCATCACGCATAACGACATCGGCGACTTTTTCTATACGGGAATTTCGGTCGGCTGGCGCTGGGGCTACGCCGAGAGCCTATCTAAACGCAACACCATTAGCTTTAACCACGTGCACCATATCGGACAGGCGGTGCTCAGTGACATGGGCGGCATTTATACGCTGGGACCATCGGAAGGGACTGTCATCAGCAATAACGTCTTTCACGATGTCTACGCTTATACCTATGGCGGCTGGGGCCTCTACACCGATGAAGGCAGCACCGGCATCGTTCTGGAGAACAACCTCGTCTACAATACTAAGACCGGCGGATTCCACCAGCACTACGGCAGAGAAAATATCATCCGCAACAATATCCTGTCCTTCAGCAAGCTGTATCAGGTCCAGGCCACGCGAGTGGAGGAGCATCTGTCATTTACCTTTGAGAAGAACATCGTCTATTATGACAGCGGCACGCTTTTATCCGGGCCCTGGACGAAGGTCAAGATTAATATGGACAACAATTGCTACTGGGACGCTACCGGCAAAGAAGTGACATTTGCCGGGGCAAGCCTTAAAGATTGGCAGGAAAAAACCGGACACGATAGGAACTCCATAATAGCTGATCCGCTGTTTGTCGACGCTAAGAATCTCGATTTTCGTTTGAAGCCCGACTCCCCTGCTCTCAAACTTGGCTTTGTACCATTCGACTATACCAAGGCCGGCGTTTACGGCGACCCCGCCTGGATAGAAAAGGCCAAGAGCCTCCAAGTGCCGCCTTTGGAGATTCCCCCTGAGCCGCCGTAGCCAACTATGTAGGGTGCGATAATTCGCACCACCTTAATTTTATCGAACCTGTCCGGGATGACATTCCCTTTCGGCAGGAAAGTCCGCCATACCCGCCAGAAAATCGGCAGGTAAACTCTGGCGGATAAATGGTGTCCAATTCAAGGCAGAACGTTTAAATCAGCGGAGGGTTTAGGATTGCGCTGGATTGTTTTGTTGGCTTTCTGACACATTAAATAGAGAGTACACCTTTTGTCTCAACTCTTGTGTGCAAGCATTGTGCTCATCAATCAGTGATATTATCCTATCAACCTGCAATCTCGATCTATATGGCAGGGAAAATATCTCCTCCATCTCGTGTTTCGATAAGTATTGGCCTAAATACATGTAAGGATCGAAATCCTTTCTCCGAGATGCTTCGTTTAGCAATAATCTCCACTCGTTGGCAACACAAAGTCTGTCGAGAAATTGCTTACAACGAAGGTAATCGCTGATATCGTCGCTGTAAGTAGCCATCACTCTTGAATTGAACCAACTATGGAATCTTCTGACCTTGGTTGAATAACTATCGAATAGTTCCTCAACATCGACGCCTCCAGTCTTCTGCTTAATGTAGCCTTTAGCTTCAGGAGGCCACTTCTGCCACTTGACTAGTTCGTCGGGAGAGAGGAGAAACCGGACGATGCGACCCTTCTGGGAATAGGCAATCTGCCAGTTAGCTTTAGTGATGTGCACATGTGCTATATAGTGTCTCAAACCATGCACAAATCGAGATTCACGATTTGTCCTGAACGTATCTCTAATTGTATTATCGTAATTGGGAACAGGATGCTTTTTTGAAAATTTTCTTGTAATCTCAACGAGGGCCTGCGCACACGAAGCTGATGAACACATGCCGCGCTGAATACGTATCTCAAGGCGGTCGACGAATCCACGATTTGGCCTATTCCAGAATCCAGGCCGGGTTGAACCAGCCTTAAACATGTTTATCGATGAAATTAGATCCTCCACAGCATCTAAGAATATCTCAAGACAAAGACGAACGGATTCTAAGGAACGATAAAGGCATGCTCCCTTGTGGTGACTATTCACATATTCACGTGTGCCTGAAAATGTAATCCACCAGCTTTTTTCAAGGACAGATTCATCCCACGGCGGGTCTCCAAGTAAATGACCTAATTCTCTGTTAAGTGACATTACTCTATATATCCTAAACTAACATAACAATATCCAACACGATTCAGCCCGCCTGGCCCCGACATCCGTAATCTGGCCTGAGACATTTACCACATTGGATAATTTTTTCTTATCCTACTGTGGCGGCTTCAGGTATCTCACGGGTTAAACACTGATTTTATGATGCCATTATACTAATAAGCGCAACATAAATAATAATAAATCCTCTATCTTGTCATACACTATTGCGCTCCCCTTCAGTCGGATGTGGTGCGTCAGCCGCGCGGCTTGTCCGCGTCGGCTGGGCGCAATTGTTAGAGCCTTGTTTGTGCTTTCACCATCCCGAGCCCATAGACGCCAATCAGAACGGAATGTTGTCAGGATCGAAAGCTGTTGTCCATCTTTGCTCCATCTCTCGTTTCTTCTTCTCGTCCGCTATCGCTTTCTCGTAGGTCTCCCGATCCACCACCTCTTGACCCAGTGAAAGATTGACCTGCTCCACGCGGAATAGTCTTGGTGGCTCGGCAAGCTTGAAAGCAGTTGGCCAGTGTTTCTCGCAGAAGACAGCCAGATTGCGGTGTTCTTTTGAGAAGCAACTCTTGTATAGAATCCCTCCATAGCCCAAGTGTTTTATAAACTCAGCGACATACTGCGTTGGGAGGTAGTCTATGGCCGAATCGAAGGGAGATACAGGCAGAGAAACCCTTTCGTTCAACACCCTAAGGAAATTGCGATGTCCCCAAGACTTGGAAATATCCGACCCACCAAAAGGAGAAAGTCTCTCAACCCTATTGGTCAAGTCCACGACTGTGAGGGAGGAGGTGGTCTCGAAGCAAACCACGCTGACGTCCGCGCCGAGGTGGGGCCGTACTTCGTTTACCGCGGTTCCGAGTGACTCGCAAAGATACAGGACGGGAATCCCTTCAGCGTTCATTCGTCCTGCCTTCGTCTTAGGTGCTGGCGGCGGGCCCATTTCTGACGCGGCGAAGGGACGACGCAATCCCGACTCTCTCGTTCCGAGCCGCGCTCGCCAGTATCGTGCGCCAGGACCTATTTGGATGGCGAGATGCGGAAGCAATTCCTCCAACCACCACCGAGGATCGTGTTCTTGTTCGAGAATGTAGCGCCGCTCGCTCGTAATGGCTCGTTCGAAGATGTACCAGTAATCATCTGGCTCGTAGTACCCGAGGTACTTCACTCCACACTCTGTTGATGGGAGCCAGTCGTTGTTGTTGAGCCATTTGCAGCCACTTCGCCTGCGTCGGCTCCTGGTTCCACGGATTGCGTCCAGGAGTCTGCACTTCAGCGATTTGTTAAGTCTGTGAGAAAAGATCTGTGCGTACAACGTCCTCTCTAATACGGTTGGCAGGTCTCGCGCTGAATCGATCAAACTCGGTAAATCAGCCTCTTCGAATACCTGGCCCCTTATGGTTTCCAAAGGGGCGCACCGCTTGATAGCCGGTGAGAAGAATGGATTGAGGCGCCTCGGGCTCACCACAAGTGCATCTGCAGACTTGCAGAACGAGCAGTCGCCTCTGCGACCATGCAACTCGATCTCCTTACGAAGAACCTGATCGGCAAAGCAGTGCTGGCAGCAACGCATTGTCTGTGGGTGGAACGTAATAATATACAACGCTTTTTGTTAGCAATTTACTTTAGCGGAGATAAAATGTCAACATTCTTGCACTACCAGTACTCCCTATTGTGTAGTCATTGGTCGTTACAACTGAATACCCATCCTTCTGGTGCCGTACCTCGCCTGCTGTGGTTTGAACTTAACCGCCTTCGGCGGAACTTTTTTTAGACGAGATTAACAGGATTATATTTTTGGGATGTTTTATCCGCCTGAGGCGCATTAATCCTCTAATCCTGTCCGAAAAATACAAATTCCTATACATTTTAATTATACTTGTTTTGGCAAAAACTGCAAGGCTAAATTACGGGGTAAGCAAAAGTCGGTCAGGGACCCCGCCTTGCGGGAACCCAAATCTGTGTAATCCGTGGTTAAAAAGGATTCTTCGCGGAGTTTACCCTGAGCGAAGCCGAATGGGCTCAGAATGACAGGCGGACACTATTTGTCGCTTAGCCAGCTTGGGCCGTAGGTTACATCCACTTTCAGCGGGACATCGAGCGTGATCGCGTCTGTCATTTCCTTTCGTATCCACTCGGCGTGCTTTTTGGCTTCGTCGGCGGGAAGTTCGAAAACAAGCTCATCGTGAACTTGAAGTATCATTTTCACAGGCAGATTATCTTTCTCGATTTTCCGCTGGATAGATGCCATGGCTATCTTGATTAGGTCTGCCGCAGAGCCTTGAATCACAGTGTTGACGGCCAGACGCTCAGCCTGGGCGCGTTTCCCGCTATTCTTGCTGCTTAAATTCGGGATTTTTCGCCGGCGGTGCAAAATAGTCTCGGCGTAGCCGGTGCGTTTGGCTTTGGCTATGCAATCATCCATAAACTTTCGGATTGAGCTATAGCGGGCAAAATAATCGTCGATAAATCTTTTTGCCTCTGCTTGGCTTATCCCTATAGAGCGTGACAAGCCGAAAGCCCCCTGCCCGTAAATGATGCCGAAGTTGACCGCCTTGCAGCGGGATCGCATTTCGCCGGTGACAACGTCTATCGGCACATTATAAATCTGCGAGGCAACGAAGCGGTGAATATCCTGGTCCGCGGCAAAGGCAGCCAGCAGCGCCTGGTCTTTTGAAAAATGCGCCAAAAGGCGAAGTTCTATCTGCGAATAGTCGGCGCTGAGAATGCAGTCGCTTTTATCTTTCGGAATAAATGCGGAGCGAACCTTGCTGCCGATTTCTGTGCGGATGGGGATGTTTTGCAGATTGGGGTCGCTGGAGCTCAATCGCCCGGTAGCGGTGATGGTCTGATTGAACGAAGCGTGGACCCTGCCGGTTCGCGGATTAATCAACGAGCCAAGTTTATCGACATAAGTGTTCTTTAATTTACTCAACATACGGTGCTGCAGGATCGGCTCAATAATTGGATGCTCGCCGCGAAGCTCTTCGAGCACAGCGGCATCCGTGCTTCGGCCGGCTTTGCCGATCCTTGCAGACTTCAGGCCCAATCTGTCAAAGAGGATTTCAGAGAGCTGTTTTGGTGAATCAATATTGAATACGCAGCCCGCATGCCCATAGATTTGGTCGGTGACTTGCTTCAATTCCTCGGTCAGCACGCCAGACATCATTCTAAGCAACGCCGTGTCGAGTGAAACGCCGTTACGTTCCATTGCTACCAAAACGGAGACCAGAGGCATTTCCACTTCCTCAAACAATTTTTTAAGAAGCGGCTCCTTCTCCAGGCGGCTTTTCAGGTAATTGTAGAGCCGAAAAGTAATATCAGCGTCTTCGGCAGAATACTCGCAGGCAGCAGCGGTATCCACCATATCAAAGGTAAGCTGATCTTTGCCTTTACCGATAAGTGCTGAGATGGGAATAGATTCGTAGTTGAGAAAACCCAGCGCCATCTGGTCCAACGAGTGACTGCCGCGTTCGGGGTCGAGGCAGTAGGAAGCAACCATTGTGTCAAAGTGGATGCCTTTTATCGGCATCCCGGCATTTTGCAGCACGAGCATATCATATTTTATGTTCTGGCCGACCTTTTTGATATTTTCGTCCGCAAGTATTGGCGCAAGGTCCCGTCTGACCACCGCCATATCCAGGTGGTTTGTGCCAAGCGGGGCTTTAACGGGCAGATAGTAGCCGGTGTGCTCTTTCCAGGAAAAGCTGATGCCTACCAGGTCGGCTCGCATTGCATGGATAGAGGTCGTTTCGGTGTCGATGGCAAAAAGTCTTTGCTTTTCAAGCTCGGGCAAGAATCCGTCGAATTCTTTCTGTGTATCAACCAGCCGATAATCGTGACCGACCGTTTTAGAGTCGGAACCCCGCGTAAGGGTTCCCGCAAGGCGGGGTCCCAAATGCGGGGCTAAATCCGCCGTGCGCCTGGCGGATAAATATTTAGCGGGCGGTTTCACCGCCGGTTTCTCACCCGCCAGGCCCAACTGTGTTAGCAGACGATTAAAACCAAGCTCAGTAAAAATCTCGCCCAGCTTTTCTTTGTCGAATTCCTTTATGGCCAAATCGCCATAATCTATTGTAAGCGGGACATCGCAGTCAATGGTCACTAACTTTTTGCTCAGAGCCAGACTGTCTTTGAATCTTCGCAGTTTGTCGCCGCGTTTGGTCTTTATTTCATCGATGTGCTGCAAAAGATTCTCGATTGAGCCATATTGTCGGATCCAATCCAGAGCGGTCTTTGGCCCGACATCCGGTATGCCGGGCACATTGTCCGAGGTGTCGCCCTGCAGAGCCAGACAGTCAAGAAATTGGGCGGGCGTAACCCCCATCTGTTCAACCATTGTTACAACATCGGTGCGAGTATCGGTCTTGATGTCAAAGGTGCTAATATGGTCATCAAGTAATTGAAGCACATCTTTGTCGCCGGAACAGATGAGGCAGTCGTATCCATCGGCGGCGGCTTTTTTAGCCAGCGTGCCAATGATGTCGTCTGCCTCGAAGCCATCCAGCCGCAGGACAGGGATTTTCATCGCCTGCAAAATTTCTTCGATTCGGCTGATTTGTACGGGCATATCGTCAGGCATGGGCGGACGCTGGGCTTTATATTCCGGGTAGATTTCACTTCTAAAAGTGGGAGCTTTGCTGTCCATCGCCACGGCGAGCATATCGGGCCTTTGACGCTGAATAAGGCCCAGAATCGCGGTGGTAAAGATGTACGTAGCCTTGGTCGGCTCGCCGGTCGCGCTGGTTAGGCTCTGACGCATCGGGGCAAAGTAAGCCGCGTAAATATGTGCGTGCCCGTCAATTATGAAAAGTTTCTTCGCCATTGTCGCTACTTTATTTATAGCGGGCGATGCTGTCAAGGCTACGGCCGGTAATTCTATCAGCCTGGAACAAGCCGACCAGATAAAGTGCGCCACCGCACGCACCATCACCCCACGCCAGCCGGGACGAGGCCCAGCATCCGGGAAGTTCAAAACCGCGAAATGACCGTGATATTTTCCAGCAGCGCGGTCGTAGGCTTTAGCAGCCTGGACCTCGTTGCGGAAAGAGCCAAGGAATATCGGATTGCCGTTGACTCTGATTTGTGCCTGATAGGATTTGCGTTCGGAACGTGCGGTTACGCCCTTGTACTTCGAGGCGCAGGTTCCGTTGCTGCGTTTAGCGCGATTGCAACTGTTTTGGGCGTGGGTGGCCGGGCGGAGATTTGCCTTTCGATTGTCCAGGCCGTTGCGATTGATATGGTCAACAAACATGTTGGCCGGGACTTTGAGTACCGCGCGGTGCATGGGAATGTATCGGTTTTTTATGCCATTGATGGTGGCCCTTCGGGCTGCGTAAAATGTTTTGCCGTTGGGATAGGCGTGCCATTTATGTTTGGACAGATGCCGGTAATCATCCGGGTCGACTGTGGCGTATTTGCCCTGGGTCAGCGGTATCCGGCGGAAGGCATAGCCGTAGCGAATCCGGCGATACAAAAGGACCAGCCAGATGAAAGGTGCCACAAGCCAGCTTGGTATTTCGAAAGTAACTCGGATGATCCGCCCTCCGCCACGTGGCCAATTGGTGAATTAGCGGATTGGTGGATTAGTGAATTAGTGAATTAGCCAGTCAGGTGCCAATCTGCCAATCTCCAATTAACCAATTAACTAATTACTCTCCCCACTAAGGGATGGATCTGCGCGTTTGATGCGAAAATTAGGTCAAAAATAAAGACAGGCGGGAGCATAAGTGTCCAGCTGCAAAGGAGTAAAAAATTTTTTGAAAATCTCGATTTTTGTTTTCAACCCGCAGCACTTTTGGGCGAAAATTAACCATGGATTTTACAGACGGCGTCCCGACTGAGGCGCAGCCGAGCGGAGGAGCCTGCCCTGAGCTTGCCGAACGGATCTTGCTGGATTCGGGATGCTCGATACTCGATTCGTGACTCGCGACCCGTGCCCCGAGCAACGAGCGACGAAATTCTGCTTTTGCAGAATTTATGCTTGAAAACCCCGCTTCAATAACGTAAATTCCCCATTACCAAGCGGCCAACCGAGAGACACCTTGGATTCGCGATGGTTCAGGCGGAAGTTCTTTTTGGTGTGTCGTGGACACGCTACCGAACTCACGCATATCGTTAGGTAGTAAAATTGAGTCTTAACCGAGTAAAACTTATTGTCATACTCAGCATTGTTTGCTTGACAGTGTTTGTCTTTTGGTTGGGCAACAAAAGGAACAAACCACGTAAGTCTTACCTTCAATTACAAGAACAGCTACGGATTCAATTCGTCGAACCCGGCGAGAAATTCACTGGGTTGAAAGGTTTATTACTAAAAAGAGATGTCATGCTTGATTTCATATGTATATTGACACGCCGAAAGTTAGGAATTAAGGAGCTTCCTTACGACGAGGCGATGATTCGTTATGTAGATCAGGCGATCGAGGCTCATGACCGTGAGCGAAAAACAAAACAGTGAAGGTTTAGATATCTGGATGAAGATATCAGTTGTTGTTCAAGGAATAATAATGGTCCTTATTTGTGCATTCACTTCACTACAGTATAAACTCAATAAGAGAATTGAAGACCAGACTATACTTGAGAAGAGTTTTAAGATTAAACAAGAAGCTGCTCGAATCCTCTTTGAACAGGATCCGAATCAACTGCGAGAAGCTCAAATGCGAAACATCCTTGAATGGATTGAGGAAAAACCAAAGTGAGGTTACCTGACCATTTGTTTGAGGTTTGTTCGGTGGGCTAAAGCCCACCCTACATCACTTTGGACTCTCTTTAACAGCCAGCGATTCGGGTTGTTATAGGGTAATATTAGGGACACCCAGTTATTAATGGGTGGCACGAGTCTACAGAAATCGGTGACTGTCCCGAATGGCGTTCCGTTAAGCAGCATGGGTGGCTCTCCATTGCGCTCGTGTCATAC
>CAZMLE010000119.1:0-9083 GCA_964567045.1 uncultured Pirellulales bacterium
AAGTGTTACCTATGTCTTGTCTGTACTGTGTTACCTATCTCTTGTCGTCACACCTCCCATTTGACATTTCTCGGTAAAAGGGTAATATTTCCGGTTTCAGCGGCGACTTTATATGTGTCGAAGAAGCCCCGATACATCGGGGTCTGGCAGGTTTCCGGTTGGCTTGCCTTGTGCAACTGAAAGGACGGCAAAATGAAAATTCACTATCTGGTTCTCTTGGTCGTAGTCGCAGGTCTGGCCATACCTGGTTGTGTCCGGGCGGCTGAGTCGAGTCCGGCTGGCACGCTCAATCGCGTGCTCGCACTGGATGGGAAATCGGGCTATATGCGAGTGGCACATTCTGATTCGCTCGGCTCGTTCACGAACGCAATTACCATTGAAGCCTGGTTCAAGGCATCTTCGTTCTATACAGGCCAGGGAAACGTCAATTGCATCATACGCAAGAACGTCTCAGCGGGTGCCGAGAATTTCTTTGTTCGATTTCGGATACTCGATGGCAAGCCGCTGGTGGAAATGAGTCCAGGTGCCCAAATCGGGGTACTGCGAGCGCCTCATGAATTTGCCGCAGGCACGTGGTACCACCTTGCTGGAATCTATAATGGGAGCACCATTACGATTCTTGTCAATGGAGGCAGGATCAAGAGTGAGCGTCTGCCTGGCCCAATGTACATGGACGAGTCTGATCTATTCATTGGCAAAGGTGACCCGGAATTCAGCTTTGGGGAGTACTTTAGCGGCACACTGGACGAAGTCCGCATCTGGAACGTCGCGCGCTCGCAGGAAGAGATCCGGGCTGCGATGAACACTTCGTTAACCGGCCAAGAACTGGGCCTGGTGGCTTACTGGAATTTTGATGACGGCACGGCGAAAGACGTATCCCGCCACGGCAATGACGGGACCATCCACGAAAATGCCCGGATTATGGAATCTGCTCGTCCCACCGCGCCCGTACTTCAGGACCAGGCAGCCGAACCGGCAAAGGCACAAGAACTCACGACTGAAAAACGACTCGAAGTTCTCGAGGCACTCTGGAGTAGGTTGAATGAGATCTATCCGGCACTGGAATACAAGGGGATTTATGGGCGAGAATGGATTGAACCAGCAGAAAAGCGGATCCGCCAGGCAAAAAACGATGCGGAATTCTACCAGATACTCGTAGAGTTGATGGCCAGCCTGAACGACACGCACACCCGCATTCTCTATTATCCCGGCCAGTCCCGGTCTGAAGCACCTGCGGTCATGCTCAACCGCATCGAGGCCAAGGTGGCGGTGATCCGGGCACAGGCTGACACCAGACTTTTGCCTGGTGACGTGATCCTCTCCGTTGACGGACGGCCTGCAGAACAATGCCTGGCGGAGCAAATCAAACGTGTCTGCAATTCAACGGAGCGAGGAAGAGTCCGCGAGGCCTGTGGACAATTGCTGCGCGCCACACCGGGTACGACAGTGACCGTGACCGCCCAAGGGGCGGACGGCGAGGTTCGGCACGTCACTTTACGGCGGCAGTCCAAGCCAGAGTTCTGGCACGAACCCAGCATCCGCTGGCGCGATCTGGGCGACTCAATCGGCTACGTCCGGATCTCTCGGTGGACGGAAGAGAACATCCCAGACAAATTCGACCAGGCTCTCGAGGCGTTCAAACGCACCAGGGGCATTATCATCGATGTTCGCGGCAACGGCGGCGGCAACGATCAGTTGGCGGACCTGGTAAACGGCCGGCTCACGGACAAGCCTGTTGTCAGCAGCATCGATTTCTGGCGGAAGGTGGGCAGCGACACGTACGAAAGGAGCATTGGCTGGGTTCATCCACGAGGACCCTGGACCTACAAAGGCCGGGTGGCAGTTCTCATTGACGAAGCCTCCATGAGCGCGTGCGAGCATTTCGTCTCCGGCGTCGAAGCGATGGCGCACGTTCTGCTGGTCGGCGCGCCAACCAATGGTGCAGGCGGCGGGCCAACGACCGTGAATCTGCCTGATGGCACACGCGTCGCAATTTCGCGGGCGCTTGGCCTGCGGGCAAATGGAGTTGTCTTCGAGGGTCACGGCATCCCGCCACACATATTTTCGACACCAACCCTCGATGACTTGCGCACGGGCCGTGACGCCGCCTTCGACATCGCCAAAGAATGGATTTTATCGGGCAGAGACATCCCTTCTCGCAGCCAGCAGCTTCCTGGATGTGGGACGCGTGCTATCCCGGGGGCTCCCAACCGGCAGTAAAATAAAGGCTGCACGCTTGTTCCGATAAAAAACCATACCGTTGCACAAAAAGCTGTGTTTATTTAGCCCGGCCTTTTTTTGCAGTCCCGAGCAGGTCAGGATTGAGAAATTTTTGAGCAATTTTTAGGAAAAAATGCAACTTTTCGGGCAGTTTTTCGTCTAATACTATAGAGACAATTCTACACAGTTGTCTTCCTCCTTCAAAACGCCGACTCCGCCAAGGCGGATCGGCCTTTTTTATTGATTGACCGGCCAAAGAGGTTATCATATTTGCAGATGAGAATTCCACTAACAAAATATGGCTTGCCCGAAGTACTTGTGTACCCTGTGGTTGTCGTAGCGCTGATGACCGTTTTGGGGCTGATAGGGATCGCATTTTTGCCCGGCTGGGCTGTTGCTTCGATAGAGATAATCCTGGCGGGGGTGGCTGTATGGGTTTTGTCGTTTTTCCGTGACCCCCAGCGCCGTGTGCAGGCGGGCGATGATACACTATTGGCGCCGGCTGACGGCAGGATAACCGATGTTGAACTGGTGCAGGAAAATGAATTTATAGGCGCATCTGCCCTGCGGATCGGGATATTTTTGAGCATCTTCGATACCCACATAAATCGCTCGCCCTGCAATGCGAGGGTCGAAAAGGTCCATTTTAAGCCCGGCAAATATAGAAACGCAGCCGACCCGCGTTCCGGACAGGTCAACGAATCAAACGACCTGGATCTGGTCAGGACCGACAGCCCGAAGGACAGACTCGTAGTTCGGCAAATCAGCGGAGCAATTGCCCGGCGAATCGTATGCCAGGCCCGCGAAGGACAGGAACTGGCCGCCGGCGAAAAATTCGGGATGATAAAGTTCGGCTCCAGAACCGAACTGTATGTGCCTATTCGTGAAGACCTGAAGTGCCTGGTCAAGATAGGCGATAAAGTTAAAGCGGGCTTGACGCCACTTGTAAAATACGAAGGACGAGCAGATGGCACGATTCAAGAGCGCAGCTTCTAAGAACCGGTTTTTGCCTCGGGGGCGGAAACAGCGGGTAAATTACATCACGCTTTTTCCATCTCTGGTGACCATCCTTAATGGCGTATGTGGCTTCACCGCCATTGTTTTTGCCAGCAAAGGCATAGAGACCAGCGCAGGGCAGGAACTGCGATTTGCCGGAGCCCAGTTTTCTCATTTTGCTTTAGCCGGCTACATGATCCTGCTGGCGATGATAGCCGATATGCTTGATGGTCGCCTGGCACGAATGAGCCAGAGCACCTCCAGTTTTGGCGGCCAGTTGGACAGCCTCTGTGACACAATCAGCTTCGGTGTGGCGCCGGCGTTTTTGATGTTGAAGGTCCTGGAATACAAGCTGGGCGGCTTTGCGGAAATCGACCCTGCGGTCGGAAGGTATCTTGGACGTTTCATCTGGCTGGCGGCAGCGATATACATAAGCTGTGCGGCCATTCGTCTGGCCCGGTTCAATGTGGAAAACGAAGAGGATGAGTCTGCGCACATGAGTTTTGTGGGGCTGCCGAGTCCTGCTGCTGCCGGAGTGTTAGTTAGCTTGGTTATCGTCCATCAGCAAATGCTGCCGGATCTGTTTGCCGAAGGCACGCGGGCCTATCGTATCTGCGAAAACGTCATTGCTTATGCCCTGCCGTTTTTGGCGCTGGGCACAGCCGGGTTGATGATTAGCAGGATCCGGTATCCGCATGTCCTTAATCAGTACCTTAAGGGCAAAAAACCGTTCGCATATCTCATTTGGGCGTTGTTCTTGGTTGACCTGATTATCTGGACGCGACTGGCTGCTTTGGTGTTGATCTTCTGGGGTTTTGCTGCGAGCAGCGTGGTGAAATGGATCTATTGGCGAGTTAGCCGTAAGAAAAACTATCTGATCTCCAGAGCCGAAACCGCCGGAGATGAGGTTGCAGCCACTTCTGACGTTCCAGATCGACAGTTATGAATTGACAGTTGCCAGGCGGGGTGCCTGGTTTCCTGCTGAGTGGTCCGCCAAAGGCGGATGCCCGCCATTGGCAGCCTGCTTGGCGCCAGATTGATTTATCTGATGGTATCGCTCAACAATGTCGACCAGTTTCGACAGAACCTGGCGCCCTTCCGGACTCGCTTCCAAGCCGACGATCTGCAGGCCGAGAAATATGCCCTTCTGGTCGGCTGCGGGCAGCATGTTTCTAATTTGGGCGCTGAACATTAACGGGGTCTCATAGGGCATAGGCGTAAAGCGAAGTCCTATGAATTGGCCTTTCCTAAAATCGTCGGCTTGTGATTTACCATTGTCAGTTTGCAGTGGAACCTTGACCTGCGCACCGCCGGCGGAGATGTCCACAAGCCTGCCCTGGAAGTACTGTTGGGGTTCTATCGAGGGCCAGCTCCACATCGCGTCTTTTGCCTGGAGTTTGCTGCGTCGGTGCCAGAACACCACATTCACCTTGAGCGATTCGGGCACACTGACACGGAAATAGCTTCTTCTCTGGACAACGCCAACGCGATCCGGCACCACGAGTATTATCGTTCCGCCGGAGCTTGGGTCGGGCGACGGCTCTAGGGCTGCCACAGTTGTATCGAAAACGAACTTGCCGTATCCGTGCTTGAATGATATACCGACTGGCTGGCCAGTCTGGATATTTATAGGACGTGGTCTTTTCATCCAGCCGACACCCTCCGCGTTTAGTTTGTCTTCTGAGAGGGCGGTTAGCAGGACTTTTGCAACGTGCCATTTGTCCCTGGACAAATAGGACATAATGACAGGAGTCCTTTCCGCAACCACGTTTTGGAGGATTTTTTGGCAGTCAGCTCCGTGCAGCGTGACCAACTGGGCCCCCGCGCAGCGGGAATTTTCATTCATAACAATCCCCCCTCTGGAGAAATCTGCAGGTTCGCCCGCCTCGGCTCGACCCCCTGCTTTGGATTCCCGCGGAGCGGGGTCCCTCGCAGGGGCAGGCTTGCCCCCGCGCAGGCGGGGGCCGCTGTTGGCGGATCGGACTCTACCGATTAGCCTTGAGAATCGCTGTAAAAGTCCTATCTCTGTAAAATACATAATATATAATTCGGCCACAGGCAAGGCAGGTATTACATTAAATCTGTTGATAATCGCCCAAAACCATAATATGCTACGGCGTATGCAGAGCCGACAGTGGGGCAGTACCGATCTTAAGCTGACAACCGTGGGCCTGGGCACCTGGGCCATCGGCGGACCCTGGCAGTTCGGCTGGGGACCGCAGGACGATAACGAGGCAATCGCCGCCATCCTGACTGCCCTGGATGCAGGCATCAACTGGATAGATACCGCCCCGGTTTACGGTCTGGGCCACTCCGAGGAGCTTGTGGGAACGGCACTGAGGCAAACAAAGCATAAGCCGTATATCGCAACAAAATGTGGACTACTCTGGAACGAAAAAAGAGAAAAAGTACCGTGTTTGGACAGAAGAAGCATCCGAGAAGAATGTCATGCCAGCTTGAAAAGACTCGGCGTAGAAGCAATAGACCTGTACCAGATGCACTGGCCCGATCCGGAAGAAGACATTGAACAGGCATGGGAGGAAATGGCTAAGCTCGCAGATGAAGGTAAGGTTCGATACATTGGAGTGTCGAATTTCAATATGGAGCAAATCGAGCGTATCCGCGGGATTTATGAGGTTGCCTCGTTTCAGCCGCCCTATAGCATGTTGCACCGCGAGGTTGAAGATGGATTGCTCCGGTATTGCGCAGAGCTTAACATTGGCGTTATAGCATATAGTCCTATGCAGAGAGGCTTGCTTACCGGCAGATTCAGCCGGCAGCGCCTGGAGTCACTGCCTTTGGATGACCATCGCAGACGGCATCCCGACTTTCAGGAACCTAATTTCAGCGCCACGCTGGAGCTGGTTGAAGACCTGAAAAAGATTGCCCAGCGTAACGGCAGAACTTGCGCGCAGCTAGCCATTAGTTGGGTTCTTCGCCGGCCTGAAGTTAGTGCCGCCATCGTGGGCGCACGAAGACCGGAGCAGATTATTGAAACCGCCCCGGCATCGGACTGGAAGCTGAGCCGCAAAGACATCAGAGAAATTGAACAGCTACTGGCTGAGTTCCAGGAAAAAATAGCCGGGCATTAACGGGGAAGTCTCGAGAAATAGACAATGACAAAGGATTCAAAATTTCGCAGTTATGTAAGTCCGCTGGTCGAAAGAAACGCCTCAAGAGAGATGTCTGGACTTTTCGGCGCCCAGAAAAAATTCGGCACCTGGCGACGACTCTGGCTGGAACTGGCGAAGGCACAAAAGAAACTCGGCGCCAATATAAGACAAAGCCAGATAAAGCAAATGGCCAGGCACCTTGACGACATCGACTTTAAAAGGGCAGCCGAATACGAAGAAAAGTTCCGCCACGATGTTGTCGCCCACATTCATACTTTTGCCGATGCTGCACCAAAAGCTGCACCAATTATCCATCTGGGCGCTACCAGTTGCGACATCAGCGACAACGCCGATTTGATAATTATGAAAGAAGCCCTGCAACTTATCGCGGGCGAATTGGCGGCGGTGATAAATCTTCTGGGCAAGTTTGCAAAAAAATATCGGGCGCTTCCAACTCTTTCCTTTACGCATTTTCAGCCGGCCCAGTTGACCACGGTCGGCAAAAGGGCGACGCTCTGGTGCAATGAGTTCGTGATGGACCTGCAGGAAATCGAGCACCTACTACAGATACTACCTTTTCGCGGAGTAAAAGGCACCACCGGAACACAGGCGTCTTTCCTAGCGCTTTTTGAGGGCGACCATAAAAAAGTCAAGCAGCTTGAAAAAACTGTCGCCGCAGCGTTCGGATTCAAAAAGATTTGTCCCGTTACCGGCCAGACGTATCAGCGAAAAATCGACACGCTTATTATCAACACCCTGGCATCGGTAGCACAGTCGGCTCACAAAATGTGTAACGACATCCGGCTTTTGGCGGGCCTGAAAGAGATTGAAGAACCGTTTGAGGAATCGCAGGTCGGCTCCTCAGCGATGGCTTACAAAAGAAATCCCATGCGGGCAGAAAGAGCCACCGCTCTGGCCAGATTCGTCCTGAGCCTGGCAACCAGTCCGCCGATGACTGCCTCCGAGCAGTGGTTTGAAAGAACGCTCGATGACTCAGCAAATAGAAGGGTGGTCATTCCGGAGGCGTTTTTGGCCGTTGACGGAATTTTGCAGATTCTTATAAACCTAACCAGCGGACTTGTGGTTTATCCGCAGGTAATAGCGGCGCACATTGCGGCGGAATTACCATTTATGGCTACCGAAAATATCCTGATTGCAGCGGTCAAGGCCGGTGGCAATAGGCAAGAATCGCACAACAAGATAAGGTTGCACTCTCAGGCCGCCGCCGCGCAGGTGAAAAATTTCGGCAAACCCAACGACTTGATTGGCCGATTGGCCGCCGATATCGCCTTTAGCAAGGTGGATTTTGAAAAGGTGTGCGACCCAAAGAGCTACATCGGCCGAGCGCCGCGGCAGGTCGATGAATTCATCGCCGGATACGTAACACCCATCTGCAAGCGATACCGCAAAGCGCTTGGCAGAAAAGTGGAACTTAACGTATGAAAAACCAACGCCGAACCCCACGTGAAACGTGGGGCTAAATATTTACCCTGCGGTTTTACCGCAGGTTTGAAGGAAGGGTCTTAAGTGACCAAAAAGGAACTAATAAAACGCATCAAAGAAACAGCTTATCTGGAAGGCGATTTTATTCTTCGTAGCGGGAAACGCAGCAAATACTATCTTGATAAATATCTTTTCGAGACCTGTCCGGACATCCTGCGGGCTTTGGGCAAAGAATTTGCCAAACATGTCACCGACGATGTCACTTTAATAGCCGGGGCGGAGCTTGGCGGAGTCGCGCTGGCTGCGGCCACCGCCATGCAGACCGGCAAGAACTGGATAATCGTTCGCCAAAGTAGAAAAGATCACGGCACCGGCAAAATGATCGAGGGCGTCTTGAAGCCCGGCGACGTGGTTCTTCTGGTAGAGGATATTGCCACGACCGGCGGTCAGGTGCTTGAGGCCGCCAAAGTCATCACCGACGCGGGGGCGAAAATAAAAAAGATCGTCTGCGTAATCAACCGCAGGCAGGGAGCAGCAGAAAATATCACCCAGGCCGGCTACAAATTCGAAGCCATCCTCACAAAAGACGACCTCGGAATAAAAAACGAAAGCTGATGCAGTCGATGCAGGCCAACCAGCCCTAAAAGGGTGGCTATGCTTCTGTAGATATAAGTCCTTTAGGATGCTGAGGTTATAGTGGACAGCAGCACAGTCAGTTTGCCGGATTTCGGTCATTGGGAATGACTTTTCTTGGGGCTTCTGCAAAAATTGCCTTTGCTTTTGGGCGATAATGTTGTATAGTAATGTGTAGTGATTGTCGGCACAATAGCATTACAGTCAATCGGAGAGAATTATATGCCCAAATCTGCAATAGTTCAGGCCAGAATCGATGCACAGACTAAGTCCCGGGCAAAAGAGATACTGGACAGTCTGGATATCTCCCTGTCGAAGGCAATTTCGTTGTACCTCAGACAGATCGTTTACTGCCGAGGCATCCCGTTCCGGATAAGAATCCCCAACAAGCTGACAGCAGAGACGCTGACCAAATCTGAGCAGGGACGTGGACTTCATGAAGTCTCTAACGCCGATGAACTGCTGGCGGAGTTAGACGATTGAACGTCTTCTACACTACCCAATTCAAGAAAGACTACAAACGGGTCAGAAAGCAAGGTAAAAACCTCAGCGTGTTGGAGGAAGTCATTCGCACACTTTGCCGGGGAGAAAAACCGGCACCCAGACATAAGGACCATCGGTTATCTAGGAGTCTGTCCGAGTAATTGATTTAGGCAGTATCCATCTGTCTTCTTTTGG
>CAZMLE010000120.1:0-8982 GCA_964567045.1 uncultured Pirellulales bacterium
GAACTGTTACCCATGTCGCCGGTTTATTCTGTAACCCATCTTACCGGTTTGTACCCGACGCAAACCCCACGTAAAACATGGGGCTAAATATATCAGGTATTTAGCCCCCGCCAAACTTGTTTGGCCCACGTTCAAGGAAGAATCGCGCGATTTCGGTAAGGCCCGCTGCCTTAGTTGCCGCTCCCTTACGGTCGCGGCTCTGACCGGAATTTAACTGCGCCAAAAACAGGGCATCTTCAACAATGGGCAACTGCTCAGCGGTCAGGAAAAACACCATCGGCGTGGCAAAGGCCTTCGTATCGGCTGGGACGGCGGGCATCTTCAAATTGGTCAGGCGTTCGATTTGCTTGGCCGTCTGAGGCAGAAGTTTGGCCAGGTCTTTTATCGGCATCTGATCGCTGAGCTTTTTAAGAAGCGCCAACTTTTTCTCCAAGATGTCGGCCCCGCCCAGGCGGTTCAGTGTCGCCAGCAGGATGTTGACCTGCGCATCGTCGATGTCCCAGACGACTGCGTCGGCGGTTTTGTAGCCTAGTTGCGAAAGAGCCTGCCAGCGGTGATGGCCGTTGATTATTTGAAAATAGCCCTGCCTGCCCCCGACTTGATCGGGGGGGCACGGGCGAACCACCAGAGGCTCGTATCGCCCCGTCCGCTGGATGTTGGCAACCAGCTTGGCGAAATTTGCCTTACTCATCCGGTTGGGATTGGCCGGATGGGGCACAAATTTATCAATGGCGATAGATTGAATCTCGTTTGTCATTATTAAACCAGATGTAATAGACCGGCCTATCGGTAAGTTTACTGAGTACGTACCTTGTTCGTTCCAGGCCGGCTGCCATGTCACGATGGCCGCCGTAGCTCTGCAGAAATCGGCGGATTCGGCCTTCAATGAAATCAGCTTTCGGCCAGATAAGCTGCGTCAGTTGCTTGTGTACGTAAGCAGGGTCGATCAGATGATGCTGCTCGATGCCGACCAGACTGAACGCCTCGATAAGCTCGGCGCAGCGGACCGGCAGCGGCGCGGCATAGGGCTGCATTCCGGCTTTTTCAAAAAAGGGATTTACCAGACCCATTACCGCCATTGCCTCGACAATAGGGACATCGATCTTCGGCATCGTTTCACGCACGAGGCGGCTCGCCAGTCCCAGAGAGCGAAATCTCGGCTCAACAATCACCCTGCTGATACAGCGAATGTTCTCGTTCACCAGTGCCAGTTGCGTTGCCCTATCAAAGCCGGTAAAGATGCCGCCCGTAGCGATGTTTCGCAGCTCCAGAGCGGGACTGGGCATTCTATAAACTATTACGCCGACTGTTTTTATGCCCGATGCCGCGAGCAGCCCACCAGTCGGCTTTAGGGCGAAAATCGCGCTGAACGGCCCGACTCTTTTGTCGCGGTAGTGGTAGTCGGCAAGGGCTTTGTAGTCCTCGATGTCACCGGGGACAACCTGCAACTTTTTGCAAACGGAACAGTTTTCCATATTATTCAACGTTTAGCCGTCACCCCTGTGGTGACGGTTAGTTTTATAAATGACCTGTGTTGGTCCGCACAATTCCTTAACGATCAAGACGTCGGGCGCCAAATCCAGCAGGATGTCATCGTGACTCGAGGCCAGGATAAATGTCACGCCGTTGCGCTTGGCAAACTTGTGGACGTTGTAGGAAATCACCGCGGCGGTAATACGATCGAGATTGGAGCAGAATTCGTCGGCGAAGACAAACTTTTTGCCCGTTGCCAGAGCCATTGCCAGGCGGAAGCGATATTTTTGGCCGTCGCTGAGATTGGCCGGCTGGCTGAGAATGCAGAAGACATCGCCGAGTCCGGCTGTGCTGAGAATCCGCAGACTGGTCAGCAAGTCGCCGTCAACATAGTCGATCAGGGTTTTTCCAGCCGGCAGTTCTATTTGATCCAGGCTGACCACATCCTGCGCGGGCACGGATTTGGCCAGCTCGTTCAAAAGGATGCTCTTGCCGGCTCCCGATGGGCCTGTGATGTACACGATGTCACCATCGTTGATCTCCACCTGGCAGTTGTGGCTGACGCGTCTTTCGGCCAGTCTATCCGCTGTAAGGCCGAACATCCTGCATACCTGGACGGCTTTATCGCTGATTTCTCCTTGCCAGTGCAACGTCCTGGAAAGGGTGTATTGCGCCATACATGCACCTCACGTTGAATGGGAACCCCGCAGTTTACTGCGGGGCTAAACAGTCGCGATAATCTCTTGGATGTGTTCGAGCGTCTTGCGAACACGATACTCGGTCAACTTATACTTTGGGGCGATTTTTCTCCTCGACAGGCCCATCAGGAAACGGTCTCTGGCGATAGCCAATTCGGCGTCAGTGAGTCTGCTGCGGTTTCTCAGGCAGGTTATGTATTGGCCGTCTGCCAGCCGTCTGATCAGATTGTAGATTCTTCGAGCGATGATTGTGTCGCTGATGCCGGTCAACTGAGCCATCTGACGAAAGCTGGTGCCCTTGTCCAGATACATAGTCAACAAAAGCCTATCCTGTCCGCTGAGCAGCTTGATTCTGCTTCGCAGCAAGTCAATTTCGTCCCTGTAGGCCCTTTTTAGTTGCGCGAGTTTTTCTGACATGTCTCGGTGTACTTTCTCATCTGGTCGGGACGGCCAATTTCAGCGTTTTCTCTGCCGTTGTTTGTTCAGTTTTTACTTAATCTTCGCATATTTTAACAAAATGACAAACAATGTCAAGGGTTTTGTTAGATTTTTTACAAATTTTTCTGCTCGTAAAGCGAGCCACGAGATTTCGGGCTCGGTGAACCTTAAATTGCCGGGCACAGAATAAATTAAGTTTGAATTTGCCGGCGGCGCAAATATACTAGTATTTAGCCCGCCAATTTATTGGGGGGTTTTACCCCGCGATTCATTGCAGGGTTCACGAAGCGCAATTATTGCGGCCTTTCAGCAACCGATGAAGGATACAAATGCCAGGAAAAACGCCCAGGGTAGTTGTCATCGGCGGCACGTACATAGATATGGCGGTAAGGTGCAGCCAGATTCCGCAGCCCGGACAGAGCCTGAGCGGCACTGCCCTTTCATATACGGTAGCCGGCCCGGGGCCGAATCAGGCTGTCGAGGCTGCCTTGTGCGGCTGCCAGGTGCATCTTATCAGTAAGGTCGGCGGTGACCCGTTCGGCCAGATGGTAAGAGCAAGCCTGGCGGAGTTCGGCGTAAATATAGACCTTGTCTACACTGCCAAGGCCAAGAACACCGGCGTGATTGTAACGCTGGTCAACGCCAAGGGCGAAAACAGCAGTTGTGTGTACGCCGGCGCCAATACTGCCTTGACGCCGCAGGAAATTGAGGCCGCCGAGCAGACTATTTCGCAGGCTAATGTTTGTCTGATTCACGGGCGACTGCCGCAGGATGCGATTGTGATGGCTTTGCGATGCGGCCAGTTGCACGGCATAAAGGTCATTCTTAACCCGGCAAAGCCGATACAGCAGCCGGCAGAGCGGCCCGGCGACCTACCTATTGAGTATTTCTCGGCTGATATTCTGATTCCGAATCTTTATGAGGCCGCCGAGATTACAGAACAGGCGACGGTTAACGTTCACACTGCCAAGCTAATAGGCTCGGACCTGGTAGCTCGCGGCGTCCGCTGCGCGGTGATAACGATGGGTAAGCGCGGCTGTATGGTGGTCGATAGAACCAGTGCCGACCATATACCGGCTTTTGAGGTGGAGATGGTTGATCAGACCTGCAGAGGTGACGCCTTTGCCGGTGCTCTGGCTGCCTGTTGTGCGGTCGGTGATGATATAAGAGAGGCGGTAAAATTCGCCTCGGCTGCCGGGGCTTTAGCCTGCACAAAATTCGGCTCGATTGAGTCGCTGCCCACAAAGGCAGAGATCATAGAACTGCTGCAAACCCGCGAAACGTAACTAAACCGTCGCTATGCCGGCGACGGCTAAACTCGTCTATCGTCCCTCCTCCGTCGTGAATCTCGTCTATTTGCCTGCTATCAGCAGATACTGCGGGCTTGGCGAGAGGCGGATTTTTAGTTCGGCGGTTTGCCAGGAAATCTCGGTTTTGTTACCGAACATATCAATAAGAGTCCCTTCGCCCGCCTTGAGCGGGAGCGTCAACTCATGTTCCTGGCCTATTGTCCAGAAGACGATACCCGGCTTATTTTTTGTGGCCATCCTGAAAACAAAATCCTTGTCACTACTGAGGTTCATTCGACTCTTAATAGTATAGCCAGCCAAAGTAGATGCCAGAGTTTTTGCAGCAAGATACGCGGTTTTAGGCCGCAAATCGTGGCCGACTGTTCCGAAATTGTGCTCCCTCTCATTCGGGTCGGTCCCGTCATTTTTCCAGTCATACCAGATACTTACGGCAATTCCCTGATGTAGATTGGTAAGAAACATCCGGGCCAGGTACTGGGCTTGCTGCTCGTTGGAAAGGGGGTTCTTGTCCCAGTTGATGTTGGAGTAGCCCCATTCGCCCGAAATGACCGGAATTGGCTTTCCATTCGGCGCGTAACGTCCTATAAGTTCCCGCAAAGCAGTATAGTCAGCGATGACGGTCTCCGGCGGCTTCGAACGGTACGGATGAACGCTCAGTACGTCAATATGGCTGAGTAAGCCCTGTTTGAAGCACTGCTCAAGCCAGCCAAGCGGTATGCCGGAGGTGGCAGGGGCGACAATTAGGCCGGTCGGATCGGCTTTTTTCACAAGCGGCCCGGTCTCTGCGACAAGTTTGGAGTAATCATCGGCACTTGGCTGCGGATTCCAGAACTGACGCAGGTTCGGCTCATTCCAGATTTCCCACAGGATGCCTTTGCCGCCGTATCTTTTTGCAGCGGCTTCAGCAAAAGCGGCAAAGGCCTTTCGCCCTTGTTCTGTCCGGACCGAACGGTCGGATTCGTAAAGCTCGTTGCTGTAGTCCAGGATGTACAGGATTCGGATGCCTCGCCTGGTGCAGCCTTCGGTAAGGGCGTCGTAGCCGGTCCGCTCGAAGTTATAAACGCCTTTTTCTCGCTCGATTCCCGACCAGGATAGGTCCATTCGAATGAACTTGAATCCCGCTTCGGCGATTGAATCCAAGTCGCGCGGCTGGCCTGTGAAATGGATGTTGACGCCGAACCCATCCGGCACACGCAGCTCCGGCAAAGCCCCAGCAGCAAGGCAAGGCGCCGCTACTACCGCTAAGGCAAGGCATGTAAACATCGCTACGTTAAGTCTTTTGCTCATAGACTGTCCTCCATAAATTTCAGATTCCTGGATGTTTTAGCAATCAGTTTAGGGATCGCGCGCCGCGGTGTCCAGCAGAAAAGTCCGTCGCTGTGCCGGCGACGGCTAAACCATCAAAGTGGGGCAAATTTTCGCCCAAAAGTGCTGATAGCGCCAGAGAAAAAACGAAAAAATGAAAAAAAATTTTATTCTTTTTGTCACAACAATTTACAGCAAAAGTCCGTCTGCAAAATTCGGTTTTTTTCGCTTCAAACGCGCAGATCCGTCCAATTATGGCGGCGCTGATTATTGTTGAGCCGCAATTAAAGGAGAGCCGGATATATGAGCTTTGACCTGCGTATCTTTGGCGACCAGAACCTTGATGCGAACTACATTGAGTGGCTTGTTGACGATTGCTCCGTAGATATTCAGACGCACTTCTCCAAGCTGTGGGATTATTACACCAATCCAATGTATGACTTGGCTGGAGCCCCTGCTTTAGACAGGAAGCTGAACGAATCGGGCAGGTGCTATGTCCAGGCCCAAGAATACGGGCTGCCTGCCAGAATAACCGGCCTGGCGCACTCGTCCGGCGCAGGCATCTTCGGCGCCACAGCGGTCAAAAATGTGCAGCGAAAAGAGATAGTCATCGAAAACGACATCGCCTGGCGAATAAACGCGGGCGTGGATTTTTTGTTCGGAAAGCCGATTAGCTTTGTCTCCAAATCGCCGGACAGCCAAAAACGTGCAGAGATCGAAACCATAATAAAGGCACTGTTTGCGGCCAACGGCGGTATTGGTTTCTTTCAGGATATGGCAGTGCTCGGAAGTGTCTACGGGTTTGTCGATTGCCTCGTCAGGCCTGGCGACCAGCTTTTCAGCCGCGCTTCTTCCTCCCAGTTCCTCCCACTTGAAGAGGCGCTCAAGTTGGCACAAACAATCGAGCTGGAACTGATTGAAGCACCGAGAGCACTGCCTGTCCTGGATGAGAATGACTATAGGAAGATTAGATACTATGTGCAGCACTTTTATCAAAAGAGAAATGTTCTGACCGGCAAAAACTCCTTTTTGGCGGGGTTGTTGTCGCCGGGGCGGGCAGGTGGTGACAGTCGGCTGGTCGTTTCGGTGACGGAGATTACGTCGCCTGTCGCCTGGCAGAGATATGAGGACCAGCAGCTCGTTGCCGAAGGGGAACTACCGTGGGGATTTTTGCCGGTCATGCACATCCAGAATATTGCCCAGCCGTATTACTATGAGGGGCTTAGCGATGTTGAGCCGTTGATACCGCTTCAGGATGAGCTTAATACCAGACTCAGTGACAGGGCCAACCGCATCACGTTCCAATCTTTCAAGATGTATCTGGGAAAGGGCATCGAGGGCTTTGAGGATAGGCCCATCTCGCCGGGCAGGATGTGGTACACCGACAATCCCGAAGCCAGTATCGAGGAGTTCGGGGGAGATACGCCCACACCCAGCGAGGGCGTGCATATCGCTGAGATCAGAGAGGCGCTGGATAAGGTCAGCGGAGTCACTCCGGTCGTAGCGGGCGTTCTGCGAGATAAGCTCGGCAACCTCACAAGTGCGGTCGCCCTTAAACTTACGCTTATGGGCACGCTCTCAAAAAATGAGCGAAAGAGATTCACCTACGGGCAGGGCCTAAAAAATATCTGCGCGATGGTCCTTGCGATGCTGGATAAGGCCGGCATCTATCAGACCGCGCAGGCGGATAGAGAAATCGAGATCATTTTTCCAAGCCCGCTGCCTGAAAACGTGATGGAAAAGCTAAAAGAGGCCCAGATCAAAAAGCAGTTGGGCGTTCCAACTGAGCAGGTGCTGCGAGAATTGGGATACGAGAATTTGCAAAACGCGATTCAAGTTTAGCCCCCAGGTTTATCCTGGGGGTTAAAACCCCGCAATAAATTGCGGGGCTAAATAAGAGTCAGGAGACCCTATGAGTCAGACCGACACAGAAACGAATTTGTCAGAAGACACAGATTACCAGAATGACGGCGACAACGCTAGACTTGTTCCGGTGACGGAATCGATCCGTTATCGCAGAAGGGCACAGAGTGCTGAGAAAAAGGCCGAATCTTTGGCCGAAGAGTTATCTGCGGCAAAGGCACAAGCAACGAGCCTGTCGCAGCAGTTAAACGACCTGCAGGTCGAACAGCAGTTAGTCCGCAAACTTGCTGCTGCCGGGGCGGTTGATTTGGAAACGGCTGTCCTGATTGCCAAGACCAGAATACAGGGTCAAGACAAGGCAGATGTGAACGGCGTGGTTGAGCAACTGCGGAAAGAAAAGGAGTATCTCTTTGCCGGTGCAGTTGGTGCTGTGAGCGCCAGAAAGACTGCTTCGGCGAAAGAGCGGATGCAAAACAGCCAGACGATTCTTGAAAGGGCAGCCAAAAAGGCGGCCACCTCAGGCAGTCGAAGGGACTTGCAGGAGTACCTGAAATTGCGAAGGAATTTTTTGTGACCGTGTATTTAGCCCCCCAGTTTATTGGGGGGTTGAAAAACCCAAAAGGAGATGAACGATGGCATTTACCGGAAAAGCAACTTATTCAGCGGGCACAACTCTGCCGGAATTGGCAGAGGACGTGTCGGATTTGATCGGATTAATCTCGCCTTACGAAACGCCTCTGTTGGATGCTCTGGGCGATCCGATGAGGGAGGCGACCAGCACGCATCACGAGTGGCTGGAGGACGAACTTTTGCCCAACAAAGACGCGATCAACGACAGCACGTACACCGACCCGGCAGCCGACACACAGTTTGTCGTTGACAACGGCAGCAGATTCCGTGTCGGCGATCAGATTCAGGTCGAAAGCAGCGAGGAATTGATGCTGGTGACCGCCATCAGCACTAATACGCTGACGGTCGTTCGCGGTTACGCCGGCACTACGCCGGAGGCTTTGGCGGACAATAAGGTAATCAACATCCTGGGCAATGCTGCTCTTGAAGGGGCGGATAAACCCGATGTGCGGTTCACCAATCGCGTGCGCTGCGGCAACTACACGCAGATATTTACCGCCGCCGTGGAAGTAAGCGGCACCGATATGGCTGCCAGTCACCTGGGTCTGGCAGACGAGATGGATTACCAAAAGCAGGAACGGCTACGCGAGCTACTTCGTGACCTGGAGAACAGCGTAATGAACGGCGGTCAGCCGGCCGGCAATCCGGAAGGAAGCGGCTCGGTCAGGCGGTCGATAAAGGGCATTATTAAGCATCTGTCGACCAATGTTTTCCACACCGGCGACAGCGGCTTTCCCAGCGGCACCGACCTTGACGAGGCCAAGATTAATTATGTGCTGAGAAAGGTCTGGGAGAATAGCGGCGGCAACGTTGACCTGATCGTAGTGGGCGGCTTTCAGAAGCGAAAGATAAACGCTTTCTGCGCCGACAGCAGAACCTACGCAGCCGGTGACACGACCTTCACCAATATGATAAGCGTCTACGAGAGCGACTTCGGCGTGTGCAGGATTGTCACTACCCGTTGGGTGCCGCAGGATGCGGCGTTGCTGCTGGATTCATCGCGGATAGGCGTGCTGCCACTGGCCGGGCGGAGTTTTCACTTCAAGCCCCTGGCAAGCAGTGGCGACTACGAGTGCGGCGAGCTCATCGGCGAATACACGCTGGAGCTGCGCAACCAGGCGGCTCACGGCCTCATTCGCGACCTCAGCACATCGTAAAAATGGGGTATAGGGGATAGTATTTAGCCCCACGTTTTACGCGGGGTTCTATCCCGGTACAAACCGGTAAGATGGGTTACAGAATAAACCGGCGACATGGGTAACAGT
>CAZMLE010000121.1:0-8937 GCA_964567045.1 uncultured Pirellulales bacterium
AGGTACTCTCCTAGCTGTAGATGTGTTTGTCCAATTCACACTGAACCACTACACTTCGATCTGGTACAGTCAATAGGTTTGGCTCCGATTAGAGAATAGTATTTGCGCTTCATCTCAGCATCATCATCGGTGAATTTAGGGTCGGCATAAACCGTATAGCCCTCCGATTTCAGGAGTTCGATGAAGAATCGTTTTACCAGATCATATGAATCACCAAAATACTTTGAGTTCACTGTAACTACTCCAGCCCAACATAATATTATATAACACTTCCAGCTTCAATCCTTCGCCCTTAGTTGAAACTCGTGCTACACCCATTAGTGGCTACGCAGAGTAAAATCCGCTGGTTTGGTGTTTGTGATTATACCGCCCTGGTGCTAAGAATGCAAATTAAATAATACAATCGTTTATATTCCGGCATTGCCGATTGCCGAATTCCGATTTCTGATTTCAAATCGAAAATTGGCAATCGAAAATCGAAAATGTTAGGTGCGATTCATCGCACCCTACATAGGTTCTTTACCTTCTCTAAGCTTTCGATGAACTGCTCCTGGGCTTTATCTAAGTAAGTATTTAGTTCGTCGATATAGCCATCCGCTGAGGCGGACCAGACGCGATTTAGATACCGCTCGCCCGCGGCGAAAGAACTCATCACATCGGCGTATGCCTGTAAGCCATGCACATGCGCGATGCTTTCGCGGGCCTGGACAAAACTGGTCAAGTCGCCGGGAAAAAGCTCATCAATTCGATGCCGAATGTCGTAAATATCAACGGATTGTTTTTGAGCATTGAGCCGGCTAATCTTCTCGACTATCCGCGCAAGACTCGTCTCGATAGCCTGCATATTATAAGTGAGCTTCTCTTCTGCAAGGCTGCCTCTGGCGCCAGCGATCCGAACCAACACAATGCCAACAACACCGGCAATAAGTGCCCCGGCAAAGTATCCCCACCGGACCACATCCTTATCTACTACTGCCGCCAGAGCACCAGCCAAAAAGCCTAAAGTTATCATCGCATATCCGAGCTGCTTCATAGCAAGTAGCTCCTAACCGCTCATAGCGCCCTTGATAACAAAATACATGGCAAAGCCGACTCCGACCAGGGCTTCGCCCACAATCAGGCCGGCGGCTACGGGAATTCCCACCTCTTCACTGAACCGCTGCCCTTTTACCCGGTCCGTCAGCAGCCGCAGCACCGTTCCGATGCTATAGGTCAAGACAATATCGAACGGCAGATAAAAGCCCAGCCCCACCAGGATACCCAGTCCGCCGATGCCGCTTGCGCTAAGCAGCGCCCCCAATCCTGCACCGGCGATATACTTCTGCAAGGGTACATGCCCGCCTAAAATGGCCTGCATCGTCTCGGCAAGGGCGCTGGCCTGCGGGGCGGGCAGACGGTCACTGCCAAGCCCGTACGCTTTGTGCAGCACAAAAATCAGCCCCATAACCAAAATAGGGCCCGGCCAGATGGACAGGAACTGGCCTATCTGCTGCTTTTTCGGCGAGGCGCCTATAAGGTATCCGGTTTTAAGGTCGAGCATCAGGTCGGTCGCCTGGGCCATTGCCACGCACGCGGCAGCCCCCACCATCACCGATGAAATGGTAGCTGCGGCGTCGCCAAGACCGCTGCTTATGGCAAGCAGGATAGTGACCCCGACAAGCGTCATTCCGCTAAGCGGCGACCAGTTTGTCCGCCCGATGCACTCCGATAGGATGACGCCCGCCACCCAGATCCAGACCGTACCGGCAAGCGCCATCAGTCCTCCTCGCAGCAGACTCATTTCTTTGACCGATAGCAGCGAAACCACAAAAAGAAGCGCCGCCGAGCACGCAATGCCTATGTATAGTAAACCGATGGGCATTTCATCTTTTGAGAGCGGGCTTTTCAGCCTTGCCGCAGTGTGCATACTGCGAATAGCACTAACAATCAAAGGCAGCGCTAAGACGATGCCGGATAGTGCCCCACCGATAAGCATACCGATGCCCACGGGCCTAAATAGAGTCAGCCGTAAATAATCGGGCATCGTTTGCTTCACAGCTTCCAGCGCCTGCGCCGAGGGTAGACGCTGCATTGCAGCAAGTAGTGGCGCCAAAATCCAATAGCAGACAAAGCCCCCGATAATAAAGCAAAAGCCGCCCCTTCCGGCGATGAAACCCACACCAACCGTCATCAAAGAAACATACCAGATGCCGTTCATATAACCTGGCATCCCAATAAGACTGCCTATGTCCAACTGCTCTAAGGCGAGCGTCTGGCTTACAAGATGCACGCCGCCGCTGATAGCCATTCCCACAAGTAACAGCACGGCCTTGTAAATGCCTGCTCCGGGAGATTTAAGAATTGTAGCGACCGCCACTCCGCCGGGAAAGGCCAGCCGTTCGTACTCTATCATTTGTTTTCGCAGCGGGATAATGAAGGCGACACCTAAGACGCCGCCCGCGATGCAGCCCAATATCATCAAAGCGGCGTTGAACTGCGCTTGGCCCAAGATAAAAAGTGCCGGCACCGTGAACATCATACCGGCGGATGCCGCGTTAACAGTGTTGGCGATGGTCTGATTTATGTTATTTTCGATGAGGCTGGTTCGCCCCATGATCCCCCGCAGTATCCCAAAGCCCAATATGGCGGCGACCTCTGAGCCTTCGATGGAAAAGCCAAGTATCAAACAGGCGTAGCCGATGCTCAGGGTAATAACGACCCCTAATGCGTAGCCGACTAAAACCGCCGTCAGCGTAAACTCCGGATAAGGTCCGGTGCGCACGCCCATCGTAGAGCCCGCCCTGAGCTTGTCGAAGGGTCGTCGCTCGTCTGTCGTCGGTCGTGGGTCGTTTCTCATCGCGGTGGTATCACGGTGATTGTCACCGGCAGTGAGACTGTCATAACGCCGCTATTATCTGTCGCTCTGGCAGTAATGGTATAGTCACCCATGGTAAAATCCTGCCAATCGATTTTCCAGCCGTCAGAGCCGTCAATATCCTCACCAATTTTGGTAGGATCGACAAAGAATTCTACCTTGAGCACGGTGCCGTCAAAGTCCCAGGCGTCGACCTTAATTTCAATCGAGTCGCCCTCGCGTCTCTGCAACAAGGCGCCGTTAGCAGGGCTAATAATACTAACTACCGGCGACGCGCCCGAGCGGTACTTTAGCCAATCTTTTGTTAGCAGCACAAGGTCTGCTATATCCACCAGCTTGTCGCGATTGAGGTCGGCAGGCAGCATATCGCCCTTTGTCATCCACAATCGCGCGAGAGCTGAGAAATCTCGCGCCGTGACGAAGCCATCGTTGGTTATGTCGGCCAGAACTGTCGCATGGTGTGGAGGCATACTTGCCTCGGCGGTGCCGCCATACGCGCCCATATTGATCCGCAGATTGATTGCATATATGTTATCCGGATCGTCGGGCACAGCTACAGGCTCATCCTCCAACGGCCAACCGGGATTACCTGCGTCAATACATGGGCTGGTTATCGCGTCATAGTGCCAGCGTTTGCGCTGCGTGTCCCATCGCCAGCCTTCGCTTTTTAAGTGATAGTCGCCATTCTCAGGGTCGACAAAACGTGGGTCAGTGGAGATGATACCCGTCCCGCTCAATGTGCCGGTCCAGCCGGCAATACAGCAATAACTTATGGTCGAGGTTTTATCGGCTTGTGTATCCATAATCTGGGCGGCCTCGTGTACGCCGTTGCTGTCGCTATTATCCCACAGGATGGAGTTATCCAAAATCACACTGCTGCTGGGTCCGTTCCATATTCCACCGCCGGAGGATTCCGCCCAGTTCCCGCTGAAGGTGCAGTTGGTCAGCGTTGGAGTGCTTTCATAGTTTTTCATCGCCCCGCCGCTATCCGACGTGGAGTTGTCGCTAAAGATGCAATTGCTGATTCTGGCGTTGCTGTTGTAGTAGTCACACATCCCGCCTCCGCCATCTTGGGCCCAGTTCCAGGCAAAAGTGGAGCGGCTTATGACAGGACTACAGCGGTCGGTGTTGAATATTGCGCCGCCGGACCATCTTGCGGAGTTGTGACGGAAAATGCACCTTGTAATGGTGGGACTACTGTTTTCGCTGTTCTGCATCGCTCCGCCGCTGTAGCTGGCAACGTTGTCGGTGAAGTTGCAGTCAATCAGAACAGGATTGCTGCCCACGACATTGCACATTCCGCCGCCGTTGCCCAGGACGCAGGTAGACTCTGAGGAATTCTTGTTGAATGTACAGTTGATAATGGTCGGATTGCTTCGGTAGCAGTTATACATGCCGCCGCCGTAGTCGCTGGCTACATTTCCGACAATGATACAGTTCTTAATCATCGGGCTGCTAGCAGTGCACCTGATCGCGCCGCCATATCTGCCGGGGTTGCCGTTGGTAATGGTGAAACCATCCAGAATAGTGTTCTGGTCTTCGCCGCTATGGAAATTGAATCCGCGACCCTGCTGTTGGCAATCAATAATGCAGTTTTCCGGCCCGTTTTCGCTTCTTACCGTGATAGCCTTTCCTTTGAAATCGATTTCGTAGTTTCCTTCATCGCTGTATCTGCCGTCTGCTACCCAGACCGTATCACCATCGGAGGCATCGTCTACCGCGGCCTGAATGGTGGAATAGACGCTCGGCACGTAGAAGCCGGCGAATTCTGCGGGCGTACTAAACGAATAGCACAGTCCCCCATTGTCCGCCGTTGATTCATTGCCCGCCAGGTCGACAAGGTCTATGACAAAAAAGTAGTCGGTCGCCAGCGACAGAAGCTGCAGCTTGACGTTGTGATATATGCTCAGGACAATGTCCTGGCCGGTCAGAGTGTACGGTCCGCCGCGTGCAGGACCGCATCGAACCTTAGCCTTTGTCGGCTCGTCAGTGACAATTTCTATCGTGGCCACCCCACCCACCGTTTTAG
Organism: uncultured Pirellulales bacterium; assembly: GCA_964567045.1. Taxonomy (GTDB): domain Bacteria; phylum Planctomycetota; class Phycisphaerae; order Sedimentisphaerales; family Anaerobacaceae; genus JAFNGF01. The sequence continues at coordinate 4,884 of CAZMLE010000121.1, forward strand.
CCTGAACGTGCAAGACCGCCGCCGGCTCATAATCTGCAGATGCACTATCCATCGCCACAGCGGCGCCGCCGGCACTGTCGTTGGCATCAAAATAAATGGCGGCAATTGCCTGGCCATCGGAAACCTGGAGCGTGCCGTCTTCCGCGACCGGCTGACCCGCATCAATAGAAATGCTCCCGGTAAAAATACCCAATGTCGGAGTCGTTTGCCTTAGGATAAGTGTCTCCGAATCACCTTCCCTGGTCATCAAAATCACTTCGGCACTGTCGTTGCCTCTGACGTCCCAATCTGCCACCAGAACACCGACCTGACTGAGACGAGCGTAATAATCGTGGTCCAGAGTAATATATCCTCGCGATGGAATAACCGCGTGCATTGCCTTAAAGAGATTGAGCCGTCCATCACTGTCACAGATTCCTGGCGCAATCGGGTCGGTGGTTTTTGCCAGCATGTCGTACAGTTTCGCATACGTCAGTAATGGATTGGCCGACAGCAAAAGCGCACAAGCACCTGCGACATGTGGGGCAGCCATCGATGTCCCCGACATAAGAGTCGTATATCGTCCGTAGGTTCTGCCCTCGGAAGTACCTTCGGCCCTTAGTGATAAGATGTCGACTCCCGGTGCGGCGATATCAATCCAGTCACCGTAGTTGGAAAGGGACCACTTTTTGTCGTCCGAATCGGTTGCCGTCACCGAGATCACATGTGGATAGCCGGCTGGATAATAAGGCTGGTCAGAATTGTCGTTGCCGGCTGCGGCTACCATAAATACGCCCTGGCTATAAGCGTAGTCAATGGCATCTTGCAGCACCCTCGACTCCTCACTGCTGCCCCAACTGCTGGAGATAATATCGGCGCCATTTGCCACGGCGTAATATATGGAAAGCACAGCGTCGGCGGTAGTCCCTTCCCCGAGCGAGCCAAGAAACTTGATGGCCATTATCTTTGTATTCCAGCAAATCCCGGCAATGTCAAGACCATTATTTGCCTGGGCTGCAATTATGCCGGCACAATGTGTGCCATGACCGTGATCGTCAATGGGATCGGCGTTGTTGTAGACAAAGTTATAGCCGTATATATCGTCAACATAACCATTCTGGTCATCATCGACGCCCGCCAGGCCGGCGAGCTCCGCCTGGTTAACCCACATATTATCGCGCAGGTCTCTGTGGTTGTAATCCACGCCCGAATCCACGACTGCCACTATGGTCGGCAGACCCCCGGTGCTGATATCCCAGGCCTCCGCGGCATCTATCTTGTCTAAAGACCATTGGGCAGAATAGAAAGGATCATTGGGTTCCCGCGGCGAGGCTGCCGCCGCCGAGCTTACTGAGAGAATGTAATTCAGCTCCGCATATTCGACATTGGGATCGCTGCGGTACGCCTGGAGCACCTCTTGAATTGATTGTCCCGGCCTGCGATCAAGCTCAATCGTGTATATCCTGCCCAGGTCGGGAACCCTTGCGTCCTGGGCGGTGCGCTTAAGCCTGGCCAGGATGCGTTTTTCTCTTGGTGTTAGAAGTGCGGCGTTTTCCCTTTGAAGGGATTTAAGCTGCTGTTGTTTCTGTTGAAAGTCTTCCAACAGGGGCTTGATCCGCCGGGGGCGAAAATTCAAAACCTGTCCCGAGCGAAGCCGAGGGATTCCCGCCGAAGGCCGGTCTGCCGCCTCACGGAACTTCACAATTATTTCGTCCGGGACGTATTTGTTTGAAACCAACTGAGGTGGCGCTGGCGCCAGCGCCGCCGTAACCAGCAAGATCACAAGGTTTGCAGTCACCAGTTTTCTCATGGTTCATCGATGAACAATGAACTGCGAACTCAGAACAGAGTTCCGTCTGATTTTTGTCTTGCCCTTACACGAGATAATAATAGCAGATTCACACCCTCACTCCTACGAAAATTGTGCCTGAGTGCTGCGACAAAAAGGCAAAAGACCGTATCGTATGACGATTGAACAGCCGGAAAGGCCAACCATTCAATCAGAGAACACAAGTACCTGTTTCTAACAAACCGCCCGGCAACAGCCAATTTTTTGGCGTGGTTCAATTTCATATCCCCAAGGGTAACACTTTTCAGGGTAGTTTGATGGCCAGAAATACTCATAAGAACTTGTTGTACCAAGAGTTATGGAGAATACGACAATTCGCTGGGTTGAGAAAAGTGTTACCACGTTTTGAACCATGCCAATTCTTTTCACCATGTTTGCCGTAATCGGGATAGTCTTCGTTCTGACAACACGATGTCGAAGGAGCTTGCATTCTTATGCTGCGCGACTGTTAACTGCTTATGGATAAGGACTTATGCTCCGTCCTGGATATGGGCAAAATCACGCAAATTGATTCCTCCTAACAACGACAACACAAAAATAAGAATTTCGGATTTTTTCTTGGCAAAGAAGTCTCTCATCAGGTATAATAATCTTGTATATTTTACCCACGGAGGACAGGTGAGCGGCTTCCACGTCGGCCGTTCGTTTTTCCACAAGGATAGAGTTTTGCGAAAATGGGGGACTGCGCTTATATTACAAGACAGAAACGGAGGTAGGTATGAAACGCACATTGGTAGTTCTATTTGTTACACTATGTGTGTCCCCGGCGTTGGTAAGAGCTTCAGTGACCACATATACTGTAGAAGCTTATATTGATGGCAGGGACATTCTGGTTGTGGAAGGCAACACATTACAGTGGCACCACACGGACAAAGCGGCTGTTGGACGTTGGCAAGGTCTCAACGAACCAACGGTAATCTCCACAGCGGTTGATGGAGTTCCGATGATGAGCAACGTGCAGTGGACGCCGACTTGGCCTGAGGATGTACCGGCCGAAATTAGGTATGATGCCTGGTCTTCGGTCTTTACCGGCCTATTGCCACCTCTGCCGTCTGAAGATGCGACAACAGGCGTCAGCTTAATCCTGGTGAATGTCCGCTGTTCCGCAAGTTTACAAAAGATTAGTACCGGCCCGAATAGTTATAACCTGCTTGTCGAGTTCGATGATATTCCGGCCGGTCAACCAGCCTGGTATGAAGTCCAGGTCAATATCAATACCATACCTGCTCCCGGTGCCATATCTCTCGGTGGTATAGGCGTTGCTCTGGCTGGTTGGCTTCGTAGACGAAGAACATTATAGTGTAAAACATAAAGGCAATACGAGAAAGCCGCTATGACTGTAAGCGGGCGCTTGCAGTCTTTCTATAGATTGTATTGCCGTAAGTTCGTCCGTTAGCGAAATTCTGGGTTGAAATCCTGTGTCGCGGTACCGCCGTTGAGGTTTTCTAGACAAGTCATTATAGTACAGACCTACCTCCTTGAACAATAGTTTATAGGCACGAAGATAAAACACTGAAACTATTGGCCTTGGGTGAGATTTCGACCAGCTCAGTCAAGTCGCTCAGTCGAGTAGCTCAGTCGAGCTAACACACAAAAGTAATCTCTCACAGCACTGGCGAACAGGATTTCTCTTTTAAGATAGTCTCTATATAGTGCAGTAGAGTTCTTGGGTCCGCTGAAAGCGGGACTATAAAGCTCGGTTTCACCGGACCACAGAGGTCGAAAGACCGTTCGCTGGAAATCCCGCGAACAAATTGTGGGTCGATGCAGTGCAAGCAGTTGGCAAGTATGTTCTCAAACAACGGGCCAGAAACAATAAAGCAACCTAAACCCAAATGTCTTGGGCAGGCCAAAATATTTTGCCATGAGGCCCTGCATTAAGAAGAGAACTCTATGGGAACTCTGCTGCTAAAATGGCTTAAGCGAAATGTCACTATTATCGCAGTTTTTATTAGTTGTCTGTTTCCTGCGGCAACCCCATCGAAGGCGGGTCTGCCGCCTCACGTAATTTTACAATTATCTCATTTGGAACATGGCTGCCCGAAACCGAACCAGATGCTGCTCGGACCAACGCTGCTGCAGCGCATAAGATAACAAGATTTGCAATCTCTACCTTTGTCATTGCCTTGATTAAATGATACCAAATCGAGCACCATAAATTCCACTAAAATCGGGACTCGGAGCAGATTGGCAATTGACAATCGACAATTACAGACTGAAGATTGA
>CAZMLE010000122.1:0-8896 GCA_964567045.1 uncultured Pirellulales bacterium
TACGGCAAAACAATCTTCGAATATGAGCCGACCTGTCACGGCGCCGAAGATTACAGGAAGGTAGCCGAATACATACAGAATATGGACTCAGTGTCCCGCTGTCATGCCCAAGACAAACCTTCTATTGAAGTCAGAGAAATCCCCCAGGCGGACTTACAATCACCGACTCAGCTGTACGCTACTCCTTCATATCCTTCCGAAGGAGATGAAGAGTCTCAAATTTAGAAACTATCTAAAAACTGTCACTCCTAACGACATTATTGGATACAGTTGACTGCCTTTGGGCTTCAGGTGGTTGTACCTATTATTCAGCAGTAAATTTGCAAGGGCTTTATCTGATAGATACCATCCAAGATGAACCGTTTTTATCTGGAATACCGGTAGAGCTACAGAGAGTTATTTTTCTCAATCCGGCAGAAACGGGCAATTTAGTCCAAGCCGCTTTCCCATTTATAGTCATCCAAGTTGGCCAGCTTGAAGTGTTCAAGCGATTGGATTGTCGTGGTGATAAAACTAAAAAATGGGGATTAACACCAAGCCATCTTTTGCCATCTGGACCAAAGATTCCTTCAAAGCGCTCAGCTTTTGAGTTCATTTGCTTATTTGTCCAACCTCCAACACCCTTTGCCTCAATAAGGATAATGTGACATGAAGTATCTTCCAGAAATGCTATGATGAAATCAACATCTTCTTGCTGCCCTTTTATTAGACGGTCACTATTCGAAAAGATTTGAGCCTCGCTGCCATTATTAAAAGCCAAGTAGAGACTCCCATAAAGCCAATCCAGATGGTAATCCATTGCTGCGAATAATTCATCGGGAATCTTTAAGCCAAGCACATCCTTAATTTGTTTCTTGAATACTTCAGAAGGTGTGAAGTTCGTATTACCTAAAATATGCCCGATTAGGAAAAATCGCTCCTTAGAATTGAAGGACTGAAGATTGTCGATTAACCGTTTCATTCTCATACTTCCAAGTTCCCAAGGACTCACGGTTTTTTTGTAATATCGGCTATTTCTGTAAACCGTTTAACTTGATTCGGTGCTATACAACTCCTAAGATAAAACCTCAGTTAAATCAAGTATGACTCTTATTTTGCCGATAATGTCTTTCGTAATAGCTGTTAAAATCTGTATTGACTAAAACAGTGCTTCCACCAAGATGACCTAATTTATGGAGGGAGTTAATATGGAACTTATTGAAAGCACAGAACATAAAAGGGAAGTTAGTGAAGAAGCAAAAACATCTCTTAACTGCGGGACACCTTTTGGGAGTTATAAGGTCGGGATAGACAAAAGGTTCCGTGAAAAGATTTATTTAACTTTAGTGAGTGTAGTGGTTATTGCCGTTGGCTTTGGCTTTATTCACGTTATTAGGGGACCGAATCTTGACCTTCCTTTCCATATTGCATTTAAAGACCTTTTTGGTTATAGCGAAACCTTCATAAACATCGACAAAATAACAGGTATGCCATGGATAGCTGCTAAGTCGAAATATCCTATTGGGTGTAAAGTACTTCAAGAAAAAGGATATATAGAATTAGATGAACAATTCGAGAAAAGAGTTAAAAGAGAATTCGAAGAAGACCTGAAAAAAGCCCAAGCGGAGTTTATGGAAGAATTTGAGAAAATGCTAAAGAAGAAATAATAAACCAACTCAAAACAGGATGCATCTTTAATTTGTAGGTAAGGAAATGCCTTTCATTAAAATATTGTATTCATTTTTGTATTTCCGCATTGCGTTGATGAACAAGATGTATTTTATTTTGTTTTGAGATAGTCAATAATCCTACGGGATTGGTTTAGTTGTTTTTCTTGTCCAACAGTTCTCTTACTCGCATCCAGTCGGCGCAGCGCATCGGCCAGCTTGCTGCGGGGCTGTCTTTTTTGCCCAGGCCAAATCCGTGCCCGCCATTCTCGTAAATGTGCATTTCCGCCGGGACGCCGGCTTTTCGCAGGGCAAGATAAAAGTAGATGCTGTTTTCGGGCGGCACACCTTTATCGTCATTAGCGTGAACCAGAAATGTGGGCGGCGTTTGCGATGTCACTTGCTCCTCATTGGAAAGACTCTTAACCAGCTCTTCATCAGGATTTTTGCCCAGCAGATTTGTTCTTGAGCCGGTGTGTGCACACCACTTGCTGAAGGAAATGACCGGATAAACCAGGATCATAAAGTCCGGCCGAGGGCTGACCTCGTCTATCGAGTCTTTTGCGTCGTAGTAGTCCTTCTGAAAATGTGTGCCTGCGCTGGACGCTAAGTGTCCGCCTGCGGAAAAGCCGAGGATGCCGATTCGGTTGGGGTCGATATTCCACTTTTTCGCCTGGCTGCGGACCAGCCTTATTGCCCGCTGGGCGTCCTGCAGCGGCGCCGGATGACCGTAGCCCGCGCCGCTGTTGCGATTGCGGTACTTGAGAATAAAGCCCGCCACACCGAAGGAATTGAGCCACTGTGCAATCTGGTGTCCCTCATGGTCGATAGCTAAAAATCCATAACCGCCGCCGGGACAGATTACCACTGCTGTGGAGGTGGCATTTTCCTTTACCGGCAGATAGATCGTTAGTGTGGGCTTGTCGCCTTCGGCGTCGCCTTTAGCTCCGGCAGCACCTTGCGGCCACAGCATCTCGACCTCCGGCGTCTGGGTGTTTTCTGCCGCGGTCATCCCGATCAGCGTCAACGCTGTGACAATCCATGCGAATGCGATTCTACAGTGTGGACTCATTCTTCAAGCTCCCTAAATCAGTTGTTGTGGATTTTGTAGTTGCTCGATAATGAAGCACAGAAACTGCGCCGCGTAGACTTCGTCTGAGACTATTCGGTCAACGGCCAGAGACAGGCTCATCATTTTACGCACGGTCATCTGGGCGCTGCCGGGAACAACCGTTCGGATTACATTGCCGACCGCCAGGATAGTGCTGGCTACCAGAGCAGGGATTGCCAGGAACGAATCAATTCCGTAAACGCCGAGGTTGCTTAACCCTATGGTTTGACCCTGCATTTCCTCAAGCGTCAAGCTATTGCTGCGGGCTTTATCGGTTAGAAGTTTTTCCAGTTGGGCGATCTCGGCCAGAGGTTTTCTATCTGCATCCTTTATCACCGGCACGACCAGCCCCTGTGGGGCATGCACCGGAAAAGCAACATTAATAGCATCGGCGACCTTGATACTCGATACCCGACCCTCGATGCCCGATGCCCGGCCGTCGGTGAGTCGGTGGGTTGCAATCATGATGGGATATTTTTTCGCGGCCAGTGCCAACGCCCGGATAAGAAAAGCATTGCTGGTGATTTTAGCGCCGAGTGACTTGCTTAGTCCGGGCCTAAGTGCCATCAGCTCAGTCACGTCTGCCTTTGCTTCGATATAAAAGCAGGGCTTAGTCAGCTTGGACTTCATCATCCGCTGACCAATGAGCCTTTGGATTCTCGTCAGTGGTATCATCGTCGCTCGTTCCTCGTCGCTCGGGCCTGGTGGTCAGCCGGTCAGTAATTCAAATTCCTCCCTGCTGAGGGAGTGTCTCAATTTTTGCAGGGCTGATAGCTCGATTTGGCGGACTCTTTCTTTACTGAGGCCCAGGTCGTCGCCGATTTGCTTTAAGGTCTTGGTCTTCTTTTTTATGGGCGGGATTCCCAGGCCGAAATGATTTAAGATCACATACTGTTCGCGCTGGCTGAGCTCGTCTTTTATAACTTGCGCAAGGCTCTGGCGGGCCCGCTCGATAGCTCCGACATCCGCTGCTGCCGTGCTTCTTAAATATCTCTGGATGCTTGCCAGAGAAGCTGCTTTTTCCTTGCTAAGCTCGGTGCTTCTGCCAGATACCCTGGCATACTCTTTGGCTATGTTTAGCGCGGCGCGTTTGCCAAATCGGAAGCTCTTTGTGTAATCAAACTCCTCTACCGCTTTAATCAATGCGAAATTGCCCTTGCTTATAAGTTCTGCAAAGCTTGTCTGGCTTGTTGCGTGTTTGTTGGCGACGGCGACAACAAGCCGCAGGTTTGCTTCGATTATTACTTTTCTGGTTTGTTCGGCTTCGGCGAGGCAGTTTTCTACTTCTGTCAGCCGGGCGCTTGAAACACGAGGAAGTCTTATCGCGGACCGGCCTTTCCACGCCAGGTATTTCAAATAGTTGTACCTGCGGAATAGCTCCGATTCACGCTCTCTTGTAAGGATAGGGGCGTTTTTTAATATCTGTAGATATTCCGGCAGAAGCTGTTCACCGACCGATTCGAATCCCTCGAAGGTAATACTGAACGTAGGCTGACCTGGATCAAATGGCTTACCAAGAATCTTTTCTTTAGCATCCGCTTGGAGAAATTCATCACTATTGATGAACTCAATTTTCCTGGCTAGAAGCGTCCTTGCCCTTTGTTGGTTTATAATTCGGTATATCGAGCTTCTATCACGATTGAACTGCTTGCTTAACTCTGGCACACTCAGGCCCTGATTATAGAGTCTGTAGAGTTCAGCCGCTCGCTCTGGGCTAAGCACGCCTGCCGGTTTTTTGAAGATGGGCTTATCGGGATGTGATTTTTCATAATTTAGCAGTATATACCTGATGGTCTCGTGGGCCTTGCCGGTTTTGGCGCATATCTGGTTTATGATCTCGTAATGGGACAGCGTAGTCTTGGCGGCAATTCTGCCGGCCTGTTTTATGATCTGCTGTTTTTCTCTGGTTGTCAGTCGCTTAAAGGTTCTTGCTTTGGCAACAAGATGCGGATTTTGCCCGATGAATTTGTCCACAGTCGATTGTAGAAACCCGAATCGTTTGCCCCCATAATCGAAGACAAACTTTCGGGCAATCAGGCCTCGTTTTCGCCAGCGATTAATGGTTTTTGTGGAGACGTCAAGTTTTGCAGCCAGCTCCTCGACGCCATAGACTTTTTGGCTCTGGCCGGCGACCGGCGGGGCGATCCGCCCACTTAGCTTGGAGATGAAGATGTGCAAGTCCTCCAAAAGGTCTTCGCCTTTTATCAACTGTTGTTCCACAGGGCCTTTCGGGTGATAGCCGGTGATTTTGAAGCACACAAAATCGAATGGGTATTCTTTGTCGGGCTCGATAATCGCGAAGAACTTCTCAGCGGCATCGAGCTGTTTGCGGCGATGCTTTTGGGGCGTGAACCGAAGCTGTACCAGCAATTGCGCTAAATCTTGGTTTTTTATCCGACGCATAGTTGGGACACAGGAATAATTTCGAAATTCGATGTTCGAAATTTCTCATTGCACCAGGTGTCCATTTTACCAGCTTGAGCGCAAAAAAACAGCGTTTTGTAACGCTGTTTCTGGCTTCAGGGGTTTGGCCCTTCAGTGCCACTTTTGGGCGTTTTCTGCGGCTACTTTCAAGCCACCAGGCGTTTGGCAACATCGACCGCTGAAGCGGCATCGGGGGCATAACCATCGGCGCCAACCTTATCGGCGTAGCCCTGAGTCACGGGTGCTCCACCAATCATAATCTTAGCGGTAACGCCTGCCGCCCTAAGAGCCTTTATTGTTTTCTCCATGCTGGGCATTGTGGTAGTTAAAAGCGCACTCAAGCCGACCAACTGGCTGCGGGTAGCCTTTGCCCGCTCAACGAACTTTTCGGGCCCAATATCGACCCCCAGGTCGGTGACTTCAAAGCCGGCGCCTTTTAGCATCATTGCGACCAGGTTTTTGCCGATATCGTGCAAATCGCCCTGTACGGTTCCTATCAAGAACTTGCCCACAGGTTTGACGCCCGCCTTAGCAAGGGCCGGCGCAAGCAGTTCCATCGCCATTTTCATCGCCCGAGCAGCAATAAGCACCTCAGGTATGTAGACCTCGTTCTTTTTGAAACGGCTGCCAACTACGTCCATACCTGCGATCAGTCCATCCTCCAGAATACTCTTGGCTGCGGCGCCCTCCTTAAGAGCCGACTTAGTAATCTCAACCGCAGTATTCTGGTCGCCCCTAATAATTGCCTCAGCTAATGCCTTCAAATCTGCCATCTCAGCTCACCTCAACAAAAATAAGCTCACCTTATCTTTTTTATCTGTGGCCCGATTGGAGCTAAGATTAAACATCATTTGCCGGCCCAAAACAAGCGCCAAGTTAAACTTTTTTGGGCTCCAGAACCGTCTTGTATAAGATGGCGGCGAAAAAAGCAAATTTACGCTGCTTGAAAAAGTCCCAGATGGTGGTATAATTACGAGTCTTATTGTCGCAGCGGTGCCTGCGCTGTGCAGGTTATCGCGTTGCCAGAGGACGGACGACATAAGACGGCAGACAGAGCCCCAAGCGTTAGCGAGGGGCAGATGCCTATTCAAAACCAAATACGAGATCTGAAATGAGCGACTATATAGTTTTGGTAAAGCAGGTTCCTGACGTAAGCCAAATCACCGACAACGCATTTGATCCCGAGACGGGCACGCTGGTTCGGACGCGGCTGGCCAGCGTAATCAACGAGCTTGACACGCAGGCGCTGGCTTTCGCAAACCGGATGAGACAGGATAGCAACGACCGGGCCGGCAAAATTATTTGCCTGAGTATGGGGCCGCCGATGGCTGAAGAGGTCCTGCGCTACAGCCTCGGCAGAGCCGCCGACATCGCAATCCTGCTTACCGATAGAGCACTTGGTGGTGCCGATACTTGGGCAACGGCCAATCCTCTGGCGTTCGCGGTGCGCAAGATTGTCAAGGAAATTCTCAAAAACGATAGCGACTATTACGTAATTACGGGGATGCAATCGGTGGATGGGGATACCGCCCAGGTGCCGGCCCAGATCGCTGAGGAGCTATCGCTTCCCTGCATAGCCTACGCCACGAAGGCTGAGTTTAAGAATGGACGATTTGAGTTCACCCGGATTATAAGCGGCGGCAGCCAGGTTGTTACGCCTAAGAAGCTGCCGGCAATAATTACTGTCGCCAAATATGAGTACCCGCTGTTTGCTACCTTTGCGGCAACCCGGCGGGCAAGCAGAGTCCAGGTCGTTCGCTGGGGCGCCGCCGACATCAATGCCACGCACATCGGCGTTACAGGCTCCAAGACCAGCGTAATACGGGTTTTTCCGCCGGGCAAAACCAGCAGAAAATGCCGGCAACTGCACGATATAAAAGATTTAGCGCAGATGATTGTCGAAAGCTCCAAAGGCGGCAACGGTGAGGCGGCGAAGAAAGGCCAGGTGCAAAAAAGGCAGTATGTTCTTCCTGCCAAAAGGGCCAACAAGTTTGACAGGAGCTTCGAGGGCACGGAGAAGGAAAACGAAGATTACAGACTTCTGGCCGATACGCTCAAGCAGCTCGGTATAAAAGACGTCACTCAGATTGATGACGCCGCCAAGGACAAGATTCTTGCCGGTGCTGGTGGGCGTTTCCATGAAAAGGCGCTGGAGGACATGATAGAGGGGTTCAAATTTACCGAGCCAACCTTCAAAAAGGGCGAGGTCTGGGTGGTTGCAGAGCACAAAGACGGCGCCGTTCACCCCGCCACCTTCGAGCTTATCGGCAAGGCCCGTGAACTGGCAGATTCTCTGGCGACCAAAGTGGGCGTTGTCGCAGTCGGCTGCCAACTGGAGTCTATGGCAAAAGAATTAATCGCCGCCGGCGCAGACAGTATCTATATCATCGAAGACAAGTTCCTGCGGGTGTTTGACCCGGCCGCGCACCGCAAGGTTATCGCCGACACCATAAACGCCTACTGGCCGCAAATTGTTCTTTACGCCGCCACGCCGCAAGGCAGAATGCTTGCGCCGATGGTTTCCTATCGGGTCGGCTGCGGACTAACCGCCGACTGCACGGGCCTGGATATTAGAGATGGTTCACGCAAAGGCGACATAGGACTGCTGCTGCAAACTCGACCGGCACTGGGCGGAAACGTTATGGCAACTATCCGCACCAAAGGCTCAAAGTCGCAGATGGCTACCGCCAGGCCGGGCGTAATGAAAAGACTGCCGCCGGATTACTCAAGAACCGGCAAAATAATAAGACATAAAGTCGAACTTTCCCACGACGATGTTAGTCTTCAGATTATAAAAACAGAAACAGCCGCTGGCGGCGTGAACTTTAACGCCGACGTAATCGTTAGCGGCGGCAAAGGAATGCAGAGCAGGGACAACTATGATCGGCTGGTTGGCGCCCTGTGCCAGGCCTTGAGCGAAAAGCTACAGACCCAGGTTGAAAGAGGCGCTTCGCGTGCGGCGGTCGAGCAAGGTTTTATTGAGCGGGCGCATCAGGTCGGCCAAACCGGCACGTCCGTCGGGCCGAAACTCTACGTGGCTTTGGGAATTTCCGGCGCCATTCAACACATGATAGGCGTGGCCAACACCGAAACCATCGTGGCCATAAATAGCGACCCGAGCGCACCAATATTTAAGCAGTGCGATTATTATTTCGTCGGGACAATCGAAGACACAATACCGAGTCTAGTGCAGGCGTTAGAATGAGTATTTAGCCCCGCAATTTATTGCGGGGTTTTTACCGTGAGGTGGAATCAGAAGTGTCAAACAACCAGTCTTACAACAAAATATCGGTTCTGGTGGTTGGCGCGGGACCAGCCGGCCTGGCAACCGCCATACAACTTAAAACACTCAAGCCCGAAATTGGTATTTGCGTCATCGAAAAAGCAGCCGACATAGGCAATCACAATCTCTCCGGCGCAGTGTTGGAAGGTGAGCCGCTGCACAGCCTGCTGGATTCGGCTGTGCCGGGCTGGCAGGATACCGATGCCGCCAAAGACATCCTGGCAAACAAGATCGATAAAGACAACATTATATTTCTGCTGGGCAAGAAGCTGGCCTTTAACATCTTCTTTATGATCAGGCTTGCCAGACTCTTCAGGCTGGGTTTTGGCCAGATGATACACAAGGGCGATTATTCAGTCTCCATAAGTAAGCTCACTAAGTGGATGGGACAAATCGCCAGAGGTCTCGGCGCCGAAGTTCTGACCGGCTTTG
>CAZMLE010000123.1:0-8891 GCA_964567045.1 uncultured Pirellulales bacterium
ATAGAAATGCCTCTTTAGTAAATAGCATCTTATGGTAATTGCAGATGTCCCCGGCATTAAGCTCAGCTACAGGCATAACTGCCACTCTGGGTATATTTCGAGCTGATCTGTAAATATTATCGTTATAATCACTTATGGTTACAAGGCAGCTCCGTTCTATCTTCAGATTATTCAGAAGGTTTACAAAGTCTTTGGTTCTTGGTTTCTCCAGGTTCAGTTGGTCAACTACCACGACGTTTTTGCCCAGAAGCTTGGCCAATATTGCTGAGTCTCTGGCTAATCTTCTTTGCTTTTTGGGCATACTTTTCCTGAAGTCTCTGGCGACTTTTGCGAACGTTACTCCACCACCCACACGTTTGGCCGTCCTGCGGGTGCCGACTCGGGCGAAGCCGGTGCCTTTTTGCCTGAAGAGTTTTCTGCCTGAGCCGGCTACCATGCTTCTACTTTTGGTCGCGGCTGTCCCGACCCGCTTATTAGCATGATACATAACAATTGCCTGCTTGAGCAAAGAGTACCTGATCCGGCCCCCTAAAGCCGACTCATCTACGCTCAACTTGTCAACCTCTTGTCCTTGCGTATTGTAAATAGCCAACTCGATCATTTCTTAACTTGGATTATCCGGTTACTTACGTTTTTGGGCGCTACGGACAATACAATATCCACCGGCAGCGCCTGGCACAGCGCCTTTAACGACCAGAAGATTTTTCTCTTGATCTATTGCTAATAAGCTATGGTTTTTTTCTGTGACCCGGCGGTTTCCCATGTGGCCGGGCATTTTCTTTCCTTTTTTGGGGCCTCCGCTCATACCGGCATTGGTGGCGAAAGCCGATATCGAGCCTTGTGCTCTATGCTTTCGTTCCGTGCCGTGAGAGGCCGGGAACCCGGTGAAGCCGTGCCGCTTCATCGCGCCGGCGAATCCTTTGCCTTTGCTGGTGCCCACAACATCGACAAGTTCATTTTCCGCAAAAGCAGAGACTGTTATTGAGTCTCCGACTTTGTGCTTTGGCTCGGCGTCAGCAGACAGCCGCATCTCCCTGACACACTTCTTGGGAGTGGTATTTGCCTTTTGGGCATGCCCGACTTGTGGCTTCTTTCTGCGCGAGGGCTTTACATCGTCGTAGCCCATCTGAACAGCGTTATAGCCATCTGTCTGGATGGTTTTAACCTGCATAACTGTGCAGGGCCCAGCCTGTATGACGGTGACGGGCACCAAGCTGCCCGATTTGTCGTACAGCCGGGTCATCCCAACTTTTTTCCCCAATAACATCGCCATTTTCTTGCTGCTCGCCGCTCTGTAGCTGCGGCACTTCAGCAGCCGCAGAGCCTGCCCTGAACTTGTCGAAGGGTCACGCCTTTATCTTTACGAACACTCCCGCCGGCACCACCAGCCGGTTCAGCACTTCAGCCGTTCGTGCGTTGGCCTCATAAATATCAATTAAGCGTTTGTGGGTCCTCATTTCAAACTGCTCTCGTGATTTCTTGTCAACATGGGGACTGCGCAAAACGGTATACCGTTCGATCCGGGTGGGCAACGGCACCGGGCCACTGACGCGGGCATTGGTCTTTCGAGCGTGCTCTACTATCTCCTTTGCAGATGCGTCGAGCGCCCGGTGGTCGTATGCTTCCATCCTGATTCTTATTCTTTCGCTTTCAGCAGCCATAGCCTTCCTCTTACTTGCAGGCCAAAAGGCGAAATAAAAACCTCACATCTCAACATATAGCTGTTGAGTCATCCACTAATTGATTCTTGCTTTGGCAGGAAAGGCCTTACCGTTGATTAATGGTCATTGTTTGTTATGGTGGTTCTCAATAATCAATTATCAACTTCGCCTTCCTTAAGGATTGGGGTTCGGGTCACCTCGAGGCCGTTCGTCAGCGTCCAATAGCGTTGTTGCACCCCTAACTTAACAGAGTACCAATGAACCATCGTTGATGCCCAAAAAGCAAAGATATGCCCCAGCCCAACTTACGCAAAGCCCTCTTGGCGATGCTCGCTCGGGCGAAAAAATTTGAAACTATCACGTAATCGGCAGACTGTCAATAAAATGTCGGCAAAAAATTTTATCTGAATACAAAAAAATCATCATTTTTCTAAAGGATAAGTTGCTCGGCAATCTCATCGGGAACCTTTTCGTAACTTAGCGGTTCCATAGTAAAGGTTCCCCGGCCGGCTGTGAGACTTCTAATCTCGCTGGAATACCCGAACGTTTCAACCAATGGCACTTTGGCATCGATTACCCGCATGTTTCCATGAACCCGGCAGCCTGTAATTAAGCCCCTTTTGGCAAGTATGCTGCCCTGGACGGCCCCAAAAGCGGCTTCGGGCACTTCCACTTGAAGGCGCATTATCGGCTCAAGAAGAGCCGAGCCGGCCATCTTTAGTGATTTTTCTACAGCAATTGCGGCTGCTTGTTCGAAAGCCAGGTCGGAAGAGTCCACCGAGTGAAACGAGCCGCCAATTAGCGTAACTTTAGCTCCCACAACAGGATAGCCTGCCAACGCGCCGCTACCCAAGGCTTGGCGGGCACCTCTTTCCACAGCAGAAACGTATTGCCGCGGGACGACGCCAGAGATGACTTTGGCCTCAAATTCCGTATCGGCAGCCCAATGGCCGTCATCCGTTAGCATAGGCTCAACGACCAGAATAACATGGCCGTACTGGCCGTGGCCGCCAGTTTGGTGAATGAATTTGCCTTCGGCTTGTGCAGCCTTGGTAATAGCCTCCTTATAAGCCACTCGTGGCCTGCTGACCCTGATATTGACCTTTTTTTCCTTAACCAGTTTGTGCTGAAGGATTTCCAGATGGAGTTCGCCCATGCCGCTGATAATGGTCTGGCCTGTTTCTTTATCCGTTCTGCACTGGAAAGTCGGGTCTTCGCGCCTCAAAGCATCCAATGCATCTACCAGTTTCCCCCTTTCTGCTGCGGTTCTGGGCTCTATCGACATATTGATCACGGTGTGCGAGAATGTAATACTGGGCAAATATACAGGGTTTTTAGGATCACAAAGGGTATCTCCGGTGAGGGTTTGCTTTAGACCTAACACTGCCACAATATCACCGGCACGAGCCGATTCCAGGATTTTTCGCTCGTTGGCGTGCATTTCAAATATTCTGATAATATTTTCCCGCTTATCACGATTGGGGTTTAGCACTCTTATGCCAGACTTCAATGTGCCCTGATATATTCTCAGAAAGGTTAAATCTCCGTGTGCATCGCTAATAATCTTAAACGCAAGCGCAACCAAGCTGCCGTTAGGGTCGCATTTGACCGACACCGTTTTTTTCTTATCAGCAGGTCTATGGCAGGTTAGATCAGGTTTATCCAAGGGAGAAGGCAAGTATGCGACCACGCCATCGAGCAGCCTTTGTACGCCGACGTATTTCAGGGCCGAGCCAACAAATACGGGATGAAGCTTGTTGCCTAAAGTCCCTTTTCTAACGGCTCTATGAATCATTTCGCTGCTTATTGGCTTATCGTGAACGTAACAATCCAATAGCTCTTCATCGTATTCGGCGGCCAGATCAATCATCGCGTTTCTTTGCTGCTGTGCCTTTGGTCGCAATTCAGCGGGGATTTCAGTCTCCTCAAACTTTGTCCCCAATTCTTCAGTTGTGTAGAAGACTGCCTGCATCTTAACCAGGTCTATTAAGCCGGCAAAGGAATCTTCCGCACCTAGGGGGATTTGTAGGCAGATAGGATTGGCAAGGAGTTTGTCCCGAATGCTTTGGACGCTCATTTCAAAATCGGCGCCGGTTTTATCCATTTTGTTGACAAAGCATAGGCAGGGAAGGTCGTATTTCTGCCCCTGTCGCCAAACCGTCTCGCTCTGGGCCTGCACTCCTTCGCTGCCGTCGAATACTGCCACAGCGCCATCGAGGACACGCAGTGACCTTTCGACCTCGGCGGTAAAGTCGATGTGGCCAGGCGTATCGATCAGGTTAATTTCAAACCCCTTCCAGGGACATTTGGTTGCTGCCGAAGTGATAGTTATGCCTCTTCTTTGCTCCTCCTCCAGGTAATCCATAACCGCGGTGCCGTCGTCGACTTCGCCCATCTTGTAAGTCTTGCCGGCGTAATATAATATGCGCTCGGTCAGGGTGGTTTTGCCGGCATCGATATGGGCCATAATGCCAATATTACGTATTTTTTGCAGCGCCTCAGTCATAGCGTTCGGTACGCAGGGCAGGTTACTAAAAGAAAACAGCGGATAGTAAAGAGCTACGTGCTATTCACTATCCGCTGTACGGTACAAACTTACCAAGCGAAGTGGGCAAAAGCTCTATTTGCCTCAGCCATTTTGTGGATATTTTCCCGGGTGGTCATTGCAGCGCCGTGTTTGTTATAAGCATCTATCAGCTCAGAGGACAGGCGATCGCACATGGGTTTTCCCGACTTGCTCCTGGCTGACTGTATGATCCACCTCAAGGCAAGTGACTGCTGGCGTCTGGAACCCACCTGCATCGGCACTTGATAGCTGGCTCCGCCAATTCGTTTACTGCGGACCTCCAGCAGAGGCTTTACATTGTTTACAGCCGTTTCAAACACCTCCAGAGCAGAGGTATCCTTCCCTTCGGCCTTGCTCAGGGCAGGCATCTTCTTGGATATAATATCCATAGCCTCATAGAAGATCTGCTGGGCAACGCTTTTTTTGCCCTTCCACATCATGCAATTTATAAACTTCGCGACCAGCTTACTGTTATATTTCGGGTCGGGCTTAAGCTGTTTACCGGAAGCGGTCCACTTTTTTGCCATTATTTACCTCGATACTGCCTTTCTTTCCTCGACCGGGCTCGGGATGACATTATTTGGGCATTTTTGCACCGTACTTACTTCTGCCCTGTTTGCGACCGGCTACGCCGGCGCAATCCAGAACGCCGCGAATAATGTGATAGCGCACGCCCGGCAAATCCCTGACGCGGCCTCCGCGAATCAGAACCGTGCTGTGCTCCTGCAGGTTGTGGTCGACGCCAGGGATGTAAGCGGTTACTTCCTTGCCGTCAGTCAATCTAACCCGGGCGATTTTTCGTAGTGCCGAGTTCGGCTTTTTGGGGGTCTGAGTCCGGACGATCAGACACACACCCCTTCTCTGCGGCGAACCACTGATGTCGGAGACCCTTTTTCGGCGTTTGGACTTTGCTCTTGGATTTCTGACTAACTGGTTGATAGTTGGCATAGTTCCTACCTCAGCGTATAGCGTTCAGCGTACAGCGTACAGCGTACAGGACTCCACGCGTGACGCCTTACGCTATTTTTTCTATATACACTCCACGCTATCATGGCAAGAGTCCCAATGCTTCCTTAACAGCAGCATCGGCTTTTGCTTCTGCGTCCTTAACTTCTTTGACCTCTCCAAATTCTTTCGGCAACGGCGCCTCTGCGAGATGTTTGACTCTCATCTGGAGATGCGCCTTAAAGGCGGTCCCTGCCGGTATCAGGTGACCGAGTATCACGTTTTCCTTCAAGCCGTGCAGTTCATCCACCCTACCAGCTATGGACGCCTCCGTCAAGACCTTAGTTGTTTCTTGGAAACTGGCGGCGGCAATGAAGCTGTCCGACCACAGAGATGCCTTAGTTATGCCCAACAGCAGCGTCTTTGCGGTTGCCGGCTTTGGCTTTTTCCCTTTAGCACCTGTGCCGCCGATTGCCTCGACCTTCTCGTTAACACTGGCAAGGTCTTTCTTGTCAATAACCTGACCTTCTTTCAATTCGGTTGAGTCTCCGACGGTGGCAATCTTGATGCTATTGGTTAATTTCTCATTTTCTCCGCGGAAAACGAATTTATCAACGACTTCACCCGGCAGAAAAGAGCTGTCACCGACAGAGTCGATTTGCACCTTTCGCATCATTTGCGAAACGATGATTTCGATGTGCTTATCGTTTATGTTGACATTCTGTGAGCGGTAAACATTCTGGACTTCTGCAATCAGGTATCTCTGTAGGATCTCCTCGCCTTTAATCCGCAGAATATCGTGGGGAACCAATGGACCATCCGTCAGTGCATCTCCGGCTTCGACCAGGTCGCCAGCGTGAACGTTGAGATGCCTGTCGCGTGGAACGTGATGTTCCTTTTCCATTCCACTCTCGGAGCGAATCAGGATTGTCATTTTGCCTTTGCGTTTATCACTGCGCAGCTCGGCTCGGCCTGAGATCTCAGCCATCACGGCAGGGTCCTTTGGTTTGCGCGCCTCAAACACTTCCGTGACTCTGGGTAGACCTCCGGTGATATCCTGCGTACCGCTGGTAGCTCTGGGTTGATGAGCGAGCAACTGTCCTGCCTGTACCTGCTGGCCCTCAGCAACCTCGATTCTGGCCCCTGCGGGCAAATAGTGAACATCCAGTATTTTGCCGCTTGAATCTTCTATGATAATCTGCGGATGCTTATCACCTTTGTGCTCGATTACTACAGGTCTTTCCACTATTTTGGTCTGCCGGGGAGCTGTTTCCTGCTCTGAATCTTCGACTTTCAGTTTTGTGGCTCTAATTCTCACTTCTTCTGTCTGGACGGTTTCGCCCTCCACTATGTCCACAAACCGTATAAGACCAGGGACTTCGGCCAGGATGGGCGTGCGGTGCGGGTCCCATCTGAACAGCGTGACTCCAGCCTTGACCCTCTGGGCATCTTTCACCAAAACAGTTGCTCCATAGGGTACTTTAAATTTGTCAAGCTCTCGATCTTTAGGGTCAAGTATAGCCATTTCGCCGTTACGCTTAAGTGCAACTATCTGCTCACTACCATCCGGCTGTGTGATAGCAACGGCATTTATGTCACGATACTGAATCTTGCCCGTATGTGTTGCCTTCTGTTCGCGCTCAAGTATGACTCTGGAAGCGACGCCGCCGGTATGAAACGTGCGTAGCGTCAATTGGGTGCCAGGCTCACCGATTGACTGCGCGGCGATAATGCCAACTGCTGAACCTTCTTCGACCAACTGCCCGGTACTCATATCCCAGCCGTAACACTTCGCACAAACGCCGAACGGACTGTCACAGGTCAGAAGGCTTCTAACTCTGACGGCGTCCAGGCCCAAAGCTTCTATCTTTGCTGCTGCCTCCGGAGTGATGACCTCGTTTTCTCGAACTATCATTTCGTCGGTAATTGGGTTACGAATGTTATCTCTGGCGGTTCTGCCAATAATAAGCTGAGACAGCGGTATGTCGACCTGCTCGCCTCTGGTTATTGTGCTTTTGGTGATTCCCTGCAAGGTTTGACAGTCGCGCTCGATGATGATTACGTTCTGGGCTACATCTATGAGTTTTCGGGTCAGATACCCTGAATTAGCGGTTTTTAGGGCGGTATCGGCCAGTCCTTTGCGTGCTCCGTGTGTGGAGCTAAAGTACTCAAGAACGGTCAATCCCTCGCGGAAGTTTGACTTGATCGGCGTTTCGATAATCTCACCGCTGGGCTTAGCCATTAACGCTCGCATACCTGCGAGCTGTTGAATCTGGTCGGTACTTCCTCTGGCGCCGGAGTCGGTCATAAGGTATATCGGATTAAGGTAAGGCGTACCATCTTCTTTGGTGTCTTCCCTAAGACCGCGTACCATTTCATTGGTGACTGCCACCCGGGCGCTGGTCCAGGCGTCAATAACCTGGTTGTACCGCTCACGCTCGGTCAGGACACCCTCATTATAGTTCCTCAGGATTTTGCTGACCTTCTTTTCTGTTTCGTTGATAATTTCTGCCTTCTTTGCCGGTATCCTCAGGTCGGTAAGGCCAAAGCTCATGCCCGACAAAGTAGCATATTTGAAGCCTGAATCTTTTATTCGGTCGAGCAGGTCTATGGTCTCGGCGCTGCCGACGAATTCAAAACAGTCGCTAATTACCCGGCTGAGCTTCTTTTGCGACATCGTGATATTGTAGAACGGCATTCCTGGCGGTAATATGTCGTTAAATATGCATCTACCTACAGTTGTTTCGACCACTGCATTGACGGATTTCAATTCCTCGATTTTGATTTTGTCTCCGTCTTCAGCGATTACTTTATCTCTGCCAGTCCTTACTTTGATCTTTTCATGCAGACTAATCTTGCCCGTTTCATAGGCCATTATTGCTTCAAATGTGTCCCTGAAAACTGGAACTATTTTACTCTGATTCAAAGTGTATAACTCCTCACCAGCAAATGTTATGAGAAGAGTATCTCCACAGCCCTCCGGATTATCCGCCTTGAATGAATCTGTAAAGTGATGTCCAAGTCTCTGGCTCAGGGAAGTGGCCTTGCCTATGTAGCCTTTTCTAACACCATCTTCAGGACCAGGACTTTCGAGGGCCCGAAAGAAGTAGATTGCTTGCTTGTCCTTATCCTCTTTCGGTATTTTCTTATTATGTTCGTTCAGGTTTTCGATCTCAATCCAATCGGAGTCACTCTTAACCGCCGCCAAACACTCCTGAAAAAGCTCCTCAAGCCGTGAGTTCTTCTTCCAGAATTCATCCACTTTTGTCTGATTTAACAACCCTTTCTCGTGGTTGAATCTTGGACGGTTATGACTTGTTTTATCTAGATAGTACGCCCGAGACAGTTTGGTCTCCAGAGCGGCTAGTTCCTGCTCAGGATCTTTGTCTTTTAGTGGCTGACCATCTTTTTCAGTAATCACATACTTAAATGCAAATCCTCCGGTGCGCTCACCTCTCTCAGCCATGTACTTCCTTCGAAGATTCTCCCAGTTTTTCTCGAGCCACTTGGCACATTCACTGTTTGGTGTTCCTATTTTCTTTCTAAGCTCTTCCTTGTTCAGTCCACCACCAGGTATATGCTGCCCGATTAATTCCTCCTTATCCTTTTCTATATGCGTCAGATAATAATTGCCCATCACCATGTCCTGAGAGGGACCTACCATCGGAGAGCCGTTGGCGGGAGAGAAAATGTTGCTGGGCGTCATCATCAATACATGT
>CAZMLE010000124.1:0-8704 GCA_964567045.1 uncultured Pirellulales bacterium
CAGGGCACATCCGGCAGAACCGAATTGCAGATATGTGCGCAGCCGGCACAATAGCTGCTGCACGTTGCCTGGGCATATTCCTTGAAGACCTGTCTGTCCGCCTCTGTCAGTTCGGTTTTATCCAGTACGGCAGCAACATTAGCGGCTAAAACAGTGGTGTTCTCCATCTGAACAGGCGCAGCACTTATCCTCTTATCCTGCAAGGCAAGTTTCAAGGCCGCCTGCTCTTCGCTAAAACCTCGCTGACGAAAGCCGGCGACGAGTTTTTTGTCCGCATCGGTTTCGATCGACAGCTTGAATCGCGTAAGGGTTGTCTTTCCGGTAGTTTTCATCGCAATAATCGCCTTGCCGGCCTTGTAGCACGCCTCAATTGCGTCCATAAGCTCCTGATCCTGCATCAGGCGGAAATTATAGCTTGTCATTACGGCGTCAATCCAATCCAGCTTGGCGGCAGCGGCCAGGCATTTAGCCATATTGCTGTGGGTGCTGAACCCAAAAAACCGTATTAGTTTCCGCTTCTTTGCGCTTTCGGCCCACTCCTTCAACTCGTTTGTAAGCTGGGCAGGATCGTCTGCTCCGTGTGGGGCATGGTAGAGGTCGATATAATCGATGTTCATACGCTTCAAAGACATTTGCAGGCGTTCTTCCACCTGCGAGACGTTTCTGGCTCCTGAGGCTTTGGTGGCGATGAACAATTCTTTTCGAGCCTCGGGGTTCCTTTGCAGATACATGCCTATGCCGAGCTCGCTGTTTCCACCGCCGTAGCCGTTTGCAGTATCCCAGTATTTCACGCCCCAGTTCATGGTGCCGCGTAAAACGACCTGCGCGTCAACAAGGTTGAACATTGTGCCAAGGCCCAGGCACGAAACCTCAATATCGGTCTTGCCGAACTTGCGTTTGGGCACCTGAGGGTACTTCTTTGCCTCCGTTGGTTGTGAAGTCCCAGCCTCAGCAGAGCTTGACGACCCTGCTTCTTTGCCTTTGCATGTAGCGATGAGAGAGCCCAATCCCGCTGCCCCCATCGTTTTCAGAAATCCCCTTCTACCCATTCTGTTTTGTTCTTCTGTCATCACATTAGACTCCCAAAACAACTGAGTTTTGAATAATAGTGCTCACGCTAATTTGCTGACCGCTTCAGCAACAAGTTTGCCTATCGGCAGACGCTGTGGACAGCAGACTTCTGCCGGGCCGTAATCGGTGCTCAGCAGTCTACATTTTATGGACTCGGGAATTTGAGCGAAAAGCTCTCTGGCACGCGCTTTGTCACCATAGCTATTGTAATACATCAAACACCTCATAATGTCACTGACATAAGGTGTATCCGGCAGAGCTGCCTCGCAGATGTATGCACAGCCGGCACAATAGCTGCTGCACGTCGCCCGTGCGTACTCTTTGAAGACCTGCATATCCGCCTGGGTGAGTTTCGTTTTATCCATTGCTGCTGCGACGTTCGAACTCAATAGCGCGATATTTTCCATCCCGACACAAACTGAGCTGAACCTCTTATCTTCCAGCACGACCTTTATTTTTGCCTGGCCCTCAGTAAAGCCTCGCTGGAGAAAGTGTCCGACGAGCTTCTTATCCTCTTCGGTTTCAATCCGCTGCAGACGCCTGACCGAACGGGAAAAAGCCTTCATCGCGGTGAGGCCTATGCCCGCCTTGTGGCATGCCTCAACGGCAGCAGCCATTTCAGGGTCTTGCATCACACGGAAATTGTAGAGGGTCGTTATAGCATCAATCCAGTCGAGCTTGGCGGCGGCAGCAAGGCATTGGGCCATATTGCTGTGCGTGCTGAAGCCAAAGAACCGTATCAGTTTGCGCTTCTTGGCGCTCTCGGCCCACTGCTTCAACTCACCCGTCAACTGTGCAGGATTAGACAGGCCATGAACGCCATAGTACAGATCAATGTAATCTGTGTTCATTCTTTTCAGAGAGGTCGCAAGGCGCTCTTCCAACTTCTCCGCGGTTGTCGGTCCCCAAAAAATCGCCGGCTTGCTGACGATAAACAATTCCTTTCGGACCTCTGTGTTCCTCGAAAGGAATTGACCTATCCCAAGCTCGGCGTTTCCGCCTCCATAGTTGTGAGCCGTATCCCAGTAATTGACCCCCCAATCGAGGGCTTTTCTTAAGACGATTTGGTTATCAACAAAGCTAAGGTCTCCTCCCAGGCACAGGCACGAAACCTCAACACCTGTTCTTCCCAATCTTCGCTTCGGCATCTGCGGAGGTTTGGATTCCTGCGTTTTTGCCGTGTCAGTCGGCTCGCCTGTGCCATCTCTTGCCTGAGCGGAGGCAAAAACCGAAGCCAATCCTGCAGCCCCTACAGTTCTCAGAA
The DNA here is from genome assembly GCA_964567045.1 of uncultured Pirellulales bacterium. Classification (GTDB taxonomy): domain Bacteria; phylum Planctomycetota; class Phycisphaerae; order Sedimentisphaerales; family Anaerobacaceae; genus JAFNGF01. The sequence goes on from CAZMLE010000124.1 coordinate 2,336, forward strand.
AGTTCCTTCTGTCAATGCTGTGGCGCTTTTCACTCATCGCAATGCACTCCAGAACTGATTGATTTTCATCCGTCAGCGGTCAGGCTAACTTGCTACATGCCTCGGCGACCAGCTCGCCTATTGGCAAGTGCTGCGGACAGCGAGCTTCGGCCGGTCGGTAGTCGGCTACAGCCAATCTATTCCTCATTTCGCCGGGAAGGCGAGCGAAAAGGCCCCTGGCTCTGGTCTTATCATCATACCCGTTATAGTACATCAAATAGCGCAGAACATCGCTAACACATGGCACCTCTGATAAAGCCGAACTGCAAATGTGCGCACAGCCGGCACAATAACTGCTTTGAGTCTGGCGGGCATATTCATTAAAGACCCTCATATCGGCCTGAGAAAGCTTGGTTTTATCGAGCGAGGCAGCGACATTTTCGGTCAAAACTACAATATTCTCCATCCGCACGCAAGCTGAGCTGAATCTTTTATCTTCCAGCACCACCTTTATCTTTGCCTGGCCCTCAGTAAAACCACGCTGCATAAAGTGATCAGTGAGTTTCTTATCCTCATCGCTGATGATACGCCGGGCCTGGGTCTTCATCGCGACAAGAGCAATGCCTGCTTTATGGCAGGCCTCAATCGCGGCGGCCATCTTAGGGTCTTGCATTAAGCGGAAGTTGTAAATGAACATTACAACATCGATCCAGTCGAGTTTGGCAGCCGCGGTAAGGCACTCAACTATGTTCTGGTGAGTGGGAAAACCGAAAAACCTTATCAGCTTTCGTTTCTTAGCGCTTTTGACCCACTCCTTCAAATCGTCCGTCAACTGCCCAGGGTCGGACAACCCATGACCAGCATAGCCCTCTCCCACCACGCGATCCATAACGTGATATAAGTCGATATAATCGGTATTCAACCTCTTTAGGGACGCCTGGAGAGCCTTTTCCACATCTTCAATAGTCACGGCGTCAGATGCCTTGGTAGAGATAAACAATTTCTTGCGAATATCCGGGTTTGCCGCGATGAATTTGCCTATTCCAAGCTCACTGTTCGGCCCGGCGTAATCCGGCGCCGTGTCCCAATAGGTTACACCCCACTTAACAGCGTTTCTCAAAACGGTTTGGTTCTCCATCACATCGAATATCGTCCCGAGGGCCAGGCACGAAACCTTGGCGCCTGTTTTGCCTAATTTTCGCCTGGGCACCTGCGGAAACTCAGGCTTCTGCTGTTTTGCTTCGCCAGCCTGGCCTTCGGCACTTAAAGCATCAGTCGAGGCAAGAATAGAGGCAACGCCCACCGCCCCTATTGTTTTCAAGAAGTTCCTCCTACCGATTCTGTTTCTTTTTTCACTCATCTTCTTCGACCTCAACACGATTAGCGTTCAAGTAGCAGCTTTCTATTAGCACTTCTTGTTTCACCTTCAGAAGAAACCCTTATTGCTTTCTTACCACTTACGGGGCATTCGTGTTCGCATACGCCGCAGCCGATACATTTTTCAATATCAACATAAGGCCGTTGAAGGCGAACCTGAACCTCGATCTTACTGATTTCAGCGGCCAATTTCCTAAACTGCTCGTCAGCAGAAATTGTCAGCGAGCTGTCGGTATTTGCAGTGATTTTCCATCGTGCCCTACCGTCAAACGCACAATAATAATCGCCGCTGGCAAATGTAGCCGGCTTTAAGTTGCTTTCAACTATCTCTATTGTATCACCGCCAATTTTTTTTACCGCAAAAACTCCATCTCTTACTGTGCTAAACTCTTCCCGCGTAAAAATTGCTTTTGGACTAAGCGGGCAATTTTCTTCACATACAATGCAGGGCTTATCCATCGCCCAGGGAAGGCATCGGCTGCGGTCAACGAAGGCGGTGCCCATTTTAATTGGCCCAGCCTTGGCAAATTCGTTGACGCCGAGCTTTTCCGCCAGCGTGATCGGCCTGATAGCGGAGGTCGGGCAGACCTGGCCGCAGGCGACGCAGTTCAATTGGCAGCCGCTTGAGCCGATTCGATTGTTCAGCACGGGCGTCCAGAGATTCTCCAGTCCGCCTTCAAATCCTGCCGGCTGGATGACATTGGTGGGACAGACCCGCATACATTGGCCGCACTTTACACACCTTTTTAGGAATTCTTCTTCCGCCAGTGACCCAGGCGGGCGGATAACCTTGTAATACCAGTTACTGCCCAGCTTGTTCGACAGCCTTATTGCTCCTACGCCAAATAAGCCGCTGACGAGTGACAATGCAAAACCCCTGCGCGAGATGTCCGGGTTCGTAATCTCCCCTGCCGCTGACGGCTTAGTCTGGTAGGCAATTACATCATGCTTGCAGCTATCGAGGCAATTGAAGCAAAGGACACATTCGCTTATCCTGATATTGCCGGACGGCTCGCAGCCGCCTTCGCAATCGCGCTGGCACAGTTTGCAGTCGGTACACTCGCTTTGGGACCCCGCTTCGCGGGAACCCTGCTTTTTGCCGATTCGCCATATCGCAAATCTGCCGACAATTCCGAATAAAGCACCCAGCGGGCAAATGAATCTGCAGTAAAAGCGAGGGATCGCCAGGTTGAGCAGGACTGCCGCCAGAAATATCGCAAAAATCAGCCAGCCTCCCTCATAGAACCGCCTGGGTAGGGTAATAAGGTTGGCTGAACTATCGAGAACAGGCAATAGCACCAGGTTGAATGAGCGAGTTACAACCGAGATAGGGTCCAATAAGCCAATCTGTAGGGTAGCGGAGACCGATGGAAACGCAGCCATAACCAGAAGAGCGGCGAGAACGTAGTATTTGACCTTCTGAGCTTTGCGGTATCTATTGAGCTGGACCTTTTGGAGCAGTTTCTTACCGCGCCTGCTCAGAAAGCCGACGAAATGATGTAGCGAGCCGAAAGGACAAACCCAGGCGCAAAAGAATCGCCCGAATATAAGTGTCAGTACGACCGTCGCCAGTGCCCACAATAAAGGCCAATAGAGTGTATGCGTAGTCAATATTGTCCCCAGTGCCACCAGTGGATCAAGCTGGAAGAACCAGTCAATCGGCCAGCCACGCAATTGCCAGAACTTGCTACCGACCGTAGCCACGATGCAAAACCAGACAAACAGCGTGAAAAAAAATATCTGGCTCGTCCGCCTCGTGGCAACGATTCTCATAACAAAACTTGCCTTAACAAAGAGGAAGCAGCGGCTCATCCGGGGATTTCGGGTTGGGTAGAAGTTTCTTCTTCCGCGGTGAAACGTGCCAATCCATCTCTTCAAGAGGAACTGCTCCAAGCAATGGCTGCGTCCCACGTGGAAGCTCTATAGCTCGGACCTGAGAAGACCTGCCTTGAACATATAGATCAACGATGCCGAAGACGCGGTATGTATGTCGGCCTCCGTCTGCAGTGTAAACCTGCACCTGGCCGGTCTGCTGCAATTTCAGCCGCTCAATTAGTTCAGCAGGAAGAGATAGTTCAGCCGCACCGGAGTCCACAAGGGCTTCACATTCTATATCCTCTCCTCTCTCCTGCTCTGGCAAAAATCTGTTCTGCCAATTCTTCAACGTGACTCGGACCTTGAACACGCCCATACGTTCGGCTCCTATGAGAATCGTCCCTATTATACATGCGCGGCCCTGGGTACGCAATGCGAATTAAGCTGCGTGCGGATGTGCCTAACTTGTTGCTGCCAACATTGGCCTAAGAGACTGATAATCGGTTGTTCCGGCGCCGGCTTTTTCTGCCTGGGCAAGGTAAGGCAGGTCAGAAACTGCCAGCCCCAGCAGCTTGCAGCCGTATGAATCGGCAGCCACGCAGTCAGTGCTTGCGATAAGCGTGTTGGCCCGGCGCAGGTCCGAGACGGAGCCGCCGGTTGGGCCGTTGGTCATCATAACCTCGGTGCCGTCCAGTATCACCAGGGTCGGCTTTATCATCATCGAAAGCTCGGCGATAATCGTGTTGATGTCCTGGTGAAAGATGTTGCGTCGTCCGCCCAGAAGCCCATACCAATTCTTCATCGACATTGAAGCGCCGGCCCGATGATGGTTTTTCACCGGCGCAATACCGATGAGTTTGTTAGCCTTCTCAAACGGCCCGAAGAAGACAGGCCAATCCCTAATGAGTTTGCCCTCGGCAAGCGTAGTATGCCGGAAAAGATGCGGCTTGGGCAGAACAACTTCAGCCCCCGCTTCACTGGCTGCCTTGCCGACGCCGCTCAGCGTGAAGCAGCTTGAAGGGTCGTTGATGGGATTGTCTGTTACAATGACTTTTTTTGCTTTGCCCCGGCTGTAACACAGCCGTACCATCTCTGCTACCAGTTCGGGATTGGCTGTCGCTCCAAGAATCGGCGGTGAGGCAAAGGCAACATTCGGTTTTATCGCAACCACGTCACCAGGCTTGACAAATTTTTCTATCCCGCCGAGCAATTCTATTGCCTTGTCCACAGTTTTTACCCTGTCCGGTCCCTGAACAATGCTGATAGTCTGGCCGGCTTCGTGCGGTACGGAAAAGTCCGGCAGTGTTGTCAGCTCTTTCGTTTCTGAACGAGCTTCTGGCCCGGTCGGGTCATAAAGCCAATATGCCGCCAGGCCGCACCCGGCAATTGCGGCACCGGCTTTGCCAACTCGCGTCAGCAAGTCCCGTCGCGCGATTTTTCCGCCGTTGGTCTCAGTCATTGCCTATCGCCTTTGCTGCTTCGGTGAGCTTGTCAGCGAGCGCCGCCGCCAATTGTTCTGCAGCATGTCGGTCGTCGGCCTCGTGAATGCCGGCAACGAACGGCCCCACAGTAAGGATAATTTCAGTGGTCCCGTAGAAGTCAATAACTCTGCCCTGCCAGCTTTTGAGAGATTCATCGGTTGTCGGTTTAGCCGCCCCGCCATTCTCGATCAGAAAACGATAGTAGCTTTCGGCCATCTTCCGAGCATCGTTGGCATCGAGGCGTCTGCCGATAAACGCAGTGATCGTCTCGTCTCCCAGCTTGTACCCGGCGGTGAAGATATTGGTCAAATCTTTGAAGCCGAAAGCGCTCGCCAGGTAAAGCCTATTACTACCCGCCACCAAACCTTCCTGAGGAAAGAACGTCAGCTCGGTTATTTGCTCATCTTTGCCGACAGCCAGTTTTGTCCGTATCTGCTCAGCGGTCTGGCTCATCGCGCCGAGCAACTCAGCCGACTCAGAAGAGCCAACCAGCTCAACATAGTATCTGCCGTGCACAAAATACAAGCCGTTGCCGGTCCTATAAGCAAACTGTGCATCGGGCAGAACCTCAACGTCGGCTCTTTTTTGTCGGCTATAGACTGAGAACGCATTTCGCAGATTAGCCATATCGTAGATGAAAAGCTCCATCCACAGATTCTCATCCTGTGTGCCGGCAAAACGCTGGGTAAGCAGTTTCTCAAAGCCGGATTCGGTATAAAGAGGGGCTTTGCCGTTGATTTTTTCGTAAAGATTTTCAGGGTCGTAGAATTCGCTTTCCGAGAGCTTTTTGAAGCCTTCGGGCAACAAAACGGTTAAGGATAGTTCGCCCTGTCCTGTCAGCGCCGGCGGTTTTGCCTCTACCACACCGGCGGCAACCGGGTCGATGCCGAACCGGCTCATATCCACGTCGGCTTGTTTAAGTAAAACCCCAGCGGCGACAAGAATGAGAATCGCCAGCAGGCAAATACTCACCGCAGATTCTAAACGCCTTGCTGGAGCAGGAACTGAACTCATTAGTAACTCCGGACGTATTATTCTTTTGACTCGCTAACCGGATCGGATTATACTTTCTGGCAACGTTCTGGTCAACCGACTATTTCCCGGATCGTCATTTAGTGATAAATTGACAATGTAACTGAAGCGCTCTATAATCAAACAAAATGAATGGCGTAGACTTGCCTTGAACGGGCGATAAGGAGAATGAAATGATCGAGCATTTACCATATTTAGCATTTTGGACACCGGGGCCTCTGGAGCTTATTGTTATTCTTGCCGTTCTGGTGCTGGTATTCGGCAAAAGGCTGCCCGACATTGCCCGCAGCGTCGGTAGAAGCTTAACCGAATTTAAGAAGGGTATCAACGAAGCTAAAGAAACCAAAGACGATTTCGTGCACGACGTTAGAAAAGTGAAAAATGACGTTGTAGACCAAGCCAAGGACGCTGCCGGATTAAACGATCTGGACCGGGACAACTAACGACTTTGACTGCGGCGCACTCAATTCGAGCCTACCAGTGAAATGAACAATGGCAAGACGAGGAAAAAGAAGGACAACAAAAACTCCGACCCCATCGCCGATTCCACCATGAGTCTGGGCGACCACATCGAGGAATTGCGCGTGCGGATGATTCTCGCCATTGTCGGCCTCGTGGCCGGCGGTGCAATTTGTCTCATTTTTGGCTCCAGAATAATAGCGTTTATGGAGCGACCATATACCGC
>CAZMLE010000125.1:0-8654 GCA_964567045.1 uncultured Pirellulales bacterium
AGGCCGCTGCATACAAGATAAGGATTTTCGATAATGTCGTTTTACGATTTTCCATAGCTTTTAACCTCCCATTCTTTCAGTGGCTTTATTCCGACTTGCTTAACGACCTTGCCATCCTGCCATACCGGTGAGAGCAGCACCGCTATTCGCACATCTCCTTTCGCGCTGGACAATCGCAATACAAGTCGGCTGACGCCCTTATTCGACTCTTGCGGCGGCTTTTGCTCGGCTGACTCGACCACAAACTCCGCATCGGCAGGCGACAATATACGGGCAATAAGTTCCTTGCCTTTGAGGCTGAGCACCGCTGTGCCTTTCTCCCCGATGTCGATCTTAGCATCGGTCGTCATGGCCCACGCAACTTCGCAAGGTTCTTTTAGCTCGAATTCATCCTGCACCAGAACTGCCCGGCGATTCTCGACCATCGCCACGCCGCGTGTCACTTTCTTTGCGCGCTTTTCATAGGCACTTGTCAAGTCCACAAGCACAAACGGAGATTCTTTGTTTAGTTGGACGTTCGTAAATCTGGATGTGGCTTGCGGGTCCTGGTCCTCGCCGGCCAGCATGGGGACGTTGTGACTTGCCGAATTCAAGCGATAGTATGACCATCGCTGGCCGCCTCTCTTTCCGTCCCAGTAGCCGGGCAGGTTATAGTCGTCTGAGCCGAGGTCGCGTGCCCATCTCACGCCCAAGGCGTCCAGCTCAAGATTACCTAAGTCCAGATGCCCGTGATTGACCTGGTTGTAGCCAGCCTTTACGCCGACAAAAAGGGCGTCAGGATCGTTCCAGGCGCTGCGCAAAACTGCCACTTCCACAGGTCCTCGGAAATAGCGGTCGAGGTCTCTTGCCGGAGGTTTCTTATCAGGGGCAGGGACATACCAGATGATATGCTCCGGACTGGCGCGACTCTTGGCAATCATTTCGTGCTCGGATTGCGCGTACAGGGGGTTATTGTAGACGCGGGCGAGCCAGAACATGCACGGCATCGGCCTTCTGGAGCTTCTCTGGCCGCAGTCAGCAAAGTTCAAAAAAAGGCCGGTCGGGCCGGTCGTATATATCGGGAAGCTGCCTGATTCGGCAAGACCTTTAGTTTGCAAAAGCCCGAAGTCGTTATTCAAAGCACTCTGAAGCGCGGCCAGGCCGTACGCGGTGTAATGTGTGGCATAGCTCCAATAACCCGGCCCTTCGCCCCATGCGCCGTCCGGACCGTAGCTTTTCAAAGCCAGCGGCAGGGATCGAACAGCCGCCGGAATAATTTGCTCGGCGTACGTAGGATCGGTCTCAGCGATGGCAAGGGCGCCGATTATCATGCCGCCGTTGCAGACCTGGTTCCAGTTGAATTCGCTTTGAGCCCACCATGTCTTTTTGTAGGCGCTTAGCCCCGGCTCGAGGCCGTTTTTAATTAGAGCGGCCTTTATCTTTTCCCGCGTCTCGGCGTCGAGATAAGAATATAGCCAGTCGTAACCCAGGCCGACAGCGTGTGACATCTCAGCGGTGTCAAGAAAGTGCGACGGGTTCCAATCCTTGAAGGCGCAAACCGTCAGCAGGTTTTCTACGGCCTTTCTGGCGTATTTTTCATCGCCCGTCCATCTCCACGCCATCGCAAGGGCGTAAATCCGGCGCAGGCAGTTTCGGCTGACGTGCAAAAGACGCGGGCCGATCTTGTCGTAAGTAAGCATCCTGGCGTTAATGTAGCCATCTGCCTCAGCCAGGACGTCCTGCACACACTTCTGTAGCGTCTTATCGGCCTGGTACTGTTTTTTTAGCTGCTGCAGGTCTTTATCTTTTAACATCAACCGTGGGTGATTTTCATCAAGAGTCGAAAGAACGTCTGGCGGCTCAGCGAATAAAAGGCCAGCCCACAAAAGGCATGGGACTAAAACTAACTGTACGAATAGACACGTGTTCTTCATGGCTAACCTCCCGTTTGTAGAACTCGGGCCAATTGACGATTGACAATTGTAAATTGAAAATCGACAATTGAAAAGTGACAAGGAGCAAAATTATGGAGAAGTTCATTTTCAAGACCAAATCGCAGATGGGAGCTGCTGCAGCGGCGCAAGCAACGGAGGTGATCAAAAAGGCAATAACAAGCAAGAACCGGGCCAGTATCATTTTGGCAACAGGGACCAGCCAATTCGAGACGCTCAAGAACCTTGCAGCGGCGGATGGAATCAACTGGCAAAAAGTGACAATGTTTCACCTGGATGAATACATAGGACTGCCGGCTGACCACCCTGCCAGTTTCAGGAAGTTCTTGAAGGAGCGGTTCGTCGATAAAGTGCCAGGCCTAAAAGCGGTCCACTTTGTCAACGGCGACGCGAAAGACCCGCAGCACGAATGCCGCAGGTTGAGCGACATCATCGCCAAGCATCCTATCGATGTAGCACTATTGGGCATCGGGGAAAACGGGCATCTGGCGTTTAACGACCCGCCGGCTGATTTCCAGACCGAGCACCCTTATATTATCGTAGAGCTTGACGAAAAATGTCGAAAGCAGCAGTTGGGCGAAGGATGGTTCAAAACGCTGGAGCAGGTGCCGCGACGGGCAATATCAATGAGTATCCGGCAGATTATCAAAAGCGCATGCTTGATCGTCTCGGTGCCTGAGAAACGCAAAGCCGAGGCGGTCAAGAATGCTCTGGAAGGGCCTGTCAGGCCAGAGTGTCCGGCCTCCATTCTGCAGCAGCATAAGAACTGTAAGGTATTTATGGATGAGCAAGCAGCAAGCCAATTGTAAACCTGTCCTGAGGGGCGTCGAAGGATTGAAAATTGACAATTTGCAATTGCCGGGATTGGTTGACCTTCAGGTCAATGGCTACAAGGGCGTGGATTTTGCCAGCAGCGATTTGACCGAGGCGGATTTTGTGCGGGCTTGCCGGGCCATGTTGGCCGCGGGCACAACGGCCTTTTTGCCCACGATGATAACCAGTCCGGAGGATGTTTACCGACACAATCTACCGATTATAGCAAAAGTTCGGCAAAGGCAAGAGTTTCGCGGGTGTCTACTCGGCATACACCTGGAAGGACCTTTTGTCTCGCCCAAAGAAGGTGCTCGCGGAGCGCATAATCCTGACTGGATCAGAAGACCAGACCTGCACTTTTTCCAAAAGCTAATCGACTGTGCTGACGGCTGCGTAAAGCTGATAACCTTAGCGGCCGATCTCGAAGGTGCCGAGGAGCTGACCCGATATGCTGTCAGCACAGGCATCTCTGTTTCGTTGGGCCACCAAATGGCAGACGAAGAAGACTTGGACAGGCTGGTCCACGCCGGTGCCGTTGCAATTACGCATTTGGGTAACGGCGTGCCGGCCATGCTGCCCAGACATCGCAATCCGATCTGGGCGGCACTGGCTGAAGACAGGCTGGCGGCGATGATAATAACCGACAGTCATCATCTGCCTGCTTCTGTAGTCAAAACGATTATTAGAACCAAGGGGCCGGAAAGTTGCGTGGTGGTAAGCGATGCTTCACCATTGGCGGGCCTGGCGCCGGGCAGTTACCCCGCCCCAGGTTTGCCTGGCCGCAAGGCGATACTGACCGACAGCGGGCAGTTGTACGAGCCGCTATCAGGATACCTTATCGGCTCTTCAGCCACCATGCTGCAGTGTATGAATTGGCTGGCGTCGCTTAGATTGGCGAGCCCGGATGAGCTGGCTGCTATGGGCTTCTACAACCCGTTGCGAATAATCGGCCTAGCCGCCGAAGATGTGGCACTGGGCCCAGCTATCTGTTTTGACCAGCACCAGGAAGTTCTTTACTTGCAGGTGTCGAATAAATTTTAGCAGTCAATTTTGTCTGCGGGTGACATTACTTCTGGGTCTCTCGGTAGGCCTGGCAATGAATTTCAAACCGCCTACAGAAATAGACGCACGCAGGGCCGTCGGACCAACTGCGCATCTGCCCGAGGCTTTGAGAAAGGCTCTGGAACTTGGTACCGATTTTGAGCCTATCCCTATCCCAAAGAGTGGCGACTGGTTGGCTGAGCACCCGGAAAGCGGCCAGAGCTTTGAGGATTTTGCCAGGTCAAAACCAAATCACCCCGACAAACACCACAGCAAAATTTACTTGCAGCCGTTAGGCGAATTCCCCGTACTAAATATACCCTTAGTAGAGAGATTAAAGCAGTACGCCTGGGCTTACTTTGCCACGGACGTCCGGGAGCTGCCCGTCTTGAATCTGAGCGACAAGGATATTACCACGCGCATCAATACTTTTACCGGTAAGCGGCAGATTTTGACCGGCGATATTTTGGCAATTCTCAAAAAGAAGCTGCCCAAAGATGCCTTCTGCGTAATGGCAATTACTATGGAGGACCTTTATCCCGAGCCTTCGTGGAATTTTGTTTTCGGCCAGGCCTCGCTTCGAGAGCGGGTCGGCCTTTACAGTTTCGCCCGTTACGATCCGGCGTTTTATGGGGAAAAGCGAAAGGAAAACTATGAAAAGGTCTTGCTCCGGCGAAGCTGCAAGGTTCTGGTTCACGAAATGGGGCACATGTTTGGGTTAACGCATTGTATTTATTTTAAGTGCGCGATGGCCAGCTCTAATCATCTGAAAGAAAGTGACGCCCGTCCAATGCATCTTTGCCCGGTTTGCCTGCGCAAGCTGCAGCACAGTATCGGATTCGAGGTTGTTGAACGCTACGTCAATCTATTCCGCTTTTATCAGAAGGTCCGTTTTGATGATGAAGCTCGCTGGGTAGCGGGTCGGCTGGAGCGGATAATCGGTGCCCAAGCAGCACGAGAGATTGTCGAACAGACTAAGCAGAAGTGAACATCTCGCTTCTTAGTAGCCGGTAGCAAGTTATGATCGTAGCTATTTTCGGTGATGTCCACGGAAATCTTCCCGGTATGTATGAGCTCTGCGAGAACTGGCACGAGCAGCAAAAAGAAGAAATTGACCTCGTCCTGCAGACCGGCGATATGGGGTTATGGAGGTCTTTCGAGGAAATGGATAAGGCGACAAAAAAACATTTCGCAAAAGATGCCAGCGAGCTTGCAGCCGCACCATATTTATCGGGCCAGCAGATGGCGCCAATCCAGACCTGGTTTATCCACGGTAATCACGAGAACTTCGCGCTTTTGGCAGACCGAGAAGGACAAGCGGTTGACCCCGCAGAGCGAATTGTTTTCCTGGCTCCGGGTTCAGTGCGGGAATTTTACAAAGAAAAAGAGATAGTGGGCGTAGCGGCATTGGGCGGGATGGAGTACCGGTTCGGCAAGCTCCCAATCCAGTCGGAGCAGCGCGTTCAGAAATATTTGCATCCGCCTTCGATAGACCTCTTGGGGCAGGTAAAATCCAAGATTGATGTGTTGCTTTTGCACGATGCGCCGCTGAACAAAGGCCTGCGTAACAAGTTCCCGAGCGGCAGCAAGCGGCTGACGGAATTGATTTTGGACATTCAGCCTCGCTTTGCATTTTATGGTCACTATAATGACCCGCCGGAGCCATTTTGGCTTGGTTCGACACTTTGTGCCGGGATGAATTTTGCCGGGGCAAAACAAATTCCTAACCGTGATGGAGCGATGGGAATCCTGCGCACCGACCGATGGGAATTCAATTTTGTGGCGGCTTAAGGGGGTACAACTTATAGGCGTAACCTGATGAGCAAAGCAATAATTAAAGTCGGCTGCTGCGGTTTTACAGTCGCCCGGCCAAAGTACTTCCAGACCTTTCTGGTAGTGGAAATCCAGCAAAGCTTTTACCAGCCGCCCAAACAGGATACCGTCAAACGGTGGCGAGACGAAGCCCCTGCTAATTTCGAATTCACCCTGAAGGCCTGCCAGCTTATTACGCACGAGGCATCAAGTCCAACATATCGCCGACTGAAAGGGCCTTTATCACAAAAACAGAGGGGACAAGTCGGCAGTTTTCGCGCAACCGAGGTTGTTCGCTGGGCGTGGGAAACCACTTTACAGATGGCGCGGCTGCTGGCTGCGGATAAGGTTGTCTTCCAATGCCCCGCCAGCTTTGCCCCCACGAACGAAAATATGGAGCGCATGCGCGAGTTTTTCAGCAATATCAACCGTGAGGGTGTCACTTGTATCCGGGAGCCGCGTGGCAAGTGGCAGGATGAACAGATTGGACAATTATGCCGGGAGCTTGACCTGGTACATTGCGTGGACCCATTCAAAGCCAAATCCGTCACCGCCGGCCTGCGTTACTACCGATTACACGGAATCACCGGCTATCGTCACAAGTACAACGATGAGGAACTTCGTGACCTCCTCCGGCACCGTGCTGAAAATGCTGCAACATACTACTTGTTTAACAATGTCAGTATGCACCGCGATTGATTGCGCTTCAAGGAGCTGCTCAAGTAGCAGCCTCGGCTCAATTCGCTTGACAAACTGTATGGCAACACCCCCCACGGGTCGCGGAGGATGGCTATTTCATCACCAGCGGACGTTGTAGAGACTTCCCCAATGGGCGTAGCACCGGCAGTTATTGGTTTCTCTCGTATGCCCCTCTTGCGTTCAGCTTTCATCGAGTCTATAATATATGTTCTGAAAACCAGCTCATATTATGAGCGGCCATTTATACGGAAAGACGGGTACAGCCGATGAGCGATCAATCGCCTGAAACCAGAACGGGTAAGGCAAGTCAAGCATGCCCCGAGCCACGCCGAGGGGGTGGCTCCGTCGGAACGCGACGAAGGTGGGCAGCCCCAAAGATCGGCCGCCACCGTGCAACTTACTATTGTCTGTGGGTAGTCAAGCCGCTCCTCAACTCACTATTGTTTCTGCATGCTCGGCAGTCATAAGGTCTGTTCTCTGGCGATCGTTTTGCGGTTTTTGTTGCCGAGTGATTCACGTTCGCCACTCTCAGGCTCATTCTTTGTAAACCCTTACGCGGGGGCATGATAAAGCGAGAATAGCTGCTGCCATACGGCTACTTGACATAACAAGGTCAAAGAATTTGCGAAAAAATGCTTGATTTGGGTAAACGTTTGTTTTAAGCTGTCGTATTAAACAGATGTTTAGGAGGCATGAATCTGTGTCATGCAGCAGGGATGGTATTGTGACTGGCCACTGGAGTGAATGAATCAGGTACAGCAAATGAGCGAAGAAACGCCTAAAACGAAAATGGTTAAGACGGGGCAGAGTTGGCTTCGCCGGAATGCCACCAAGGTCGTCATCTTTTTTGTCGCGATTGCGATACTGACCGCCGTGGTCAAAATGCCGGCGAGAAAACGTGATGCCCCTCCCACCGAAGCGCCGCCGGTGAACGTTACGGTCACGACTGTAACTGCCCAAGAGCAGCTTGCCGACGCGTTCGACTTGCCGGCGGTCGTCGAGCCGAACCAGATCATCAAAGTCTCTGCCGAGGTGGCGGGCCGCGTCGAGCGGACACCCCTGAAGAAGGGTAGCACCGTGCGTGCCGGGGACCTGCTAATCCAGCTCAATGCGGACCTGGTGCGGCCCCAGTTTGAGATCGCCAAGGCGCAGGTCGAGCGGGACCAGATCGAGTTCGACCGCATGGCGGGTCTGTTCAAGGGGAACGCTGCACCCCGCCGTGACCTGGATAATGCCACCACCCAACTGGCCATCAGCAAGGCCCAGTTTGATGAGGTCCGCGCCCGTCTGGACCGCACGCGCATCCTCGCCCCCATGGGGGGAGTGCTGAACGACCTGCTCGTCGAGGAGGGCGAGTACGTTCAGTCTGGCACGTCCGTGGCCGAGCTGGTGGATACGGATACAGTGAAGGTGGTTGTGGAGGTCCCGCAGCGAGATATTCCGTTCTTTGCCACCGCCCAGGAGGCGAAGATATTTGCAGATGCGAAAGGCCAGGAGACGTCGCTGGTAGGGACGATCAGTTTTATCAGCGAGCTGGCCGATCAGCAGACCCGCTCCACGCGCATGGAAATCACCGTGGAGAACAAGCAGAGGCTTCTGAGGAGCGGGCAGATCGTGCGTGCCCGCCTTACGCGTCAGATTCTGGAAGGCGCTATCCTGATCCCGCTGCTGGCCGTGATCCCGATGGAGGACAGCAAGGCCGTCTACGTAGTCAATTCCTCAGAGGCCCAGCGGCGCGAAGTTGAGCTTGGTATCATCAAGGGCGATCGTATCCAAGTGACGCGCGGTCTGGCGCCGGGCGACAAGTTGATCATCGCGGGTCATCGTTTTGTAGCCCCGGGACAGAAGGTGAACGTCGTCTCTGAGAGCAAATAACCGCTATGCTAATCACAGACATTGCCATCCGTAACCGGACCACCGTGGCGGTGCTGGGCCTGATCATCATCCTGCTGGGCGGCTACAGTTATCTCTCATTGCCCCGCGAGGCGTTCCCGGACATCCCCATCCCATACATCCTGGTCACCACGATATACGAGGGTGTCTCGCCGGAGGATGTCGAGACCTCCGTGACGATGAAGATTGAGAAGGAGCTGAACGGCGTCCGCGGCGTCAAGGAGGTTCGCTCAAGCAGCGCCGAGGGCCTCTCGATGATCAGCGTCGAGTTTACCCCCGATGTGCCTACCGACGTGGCCCTGCAGCGAGTGCGCGACCGCGTGGACATGGCCAAGGGCGATCTGCCCCAGGACGCAAAGGAATCGGTCATCAAGGAGATCAACCTCGCCGAGTTTCCAATAATGCTTGTTAGCATCTCCGGCGACGTTTCGCCTGTGCAGCTCAAGGAAATTGCCGACAACCTCC
>CAZMLE010000126.1:0-8506 GCA_964567045.1 uncultured Pirellulales bacterium
GTTTTATAAGCTAATGAAACTGGCCGCCTAACAATCTATTTTTTGGAAAGTGCAGCAGAAAATAAACTTGAATCCAAAGCAATCAGATTGGGCCGACTCAGGTTTCCCATAGCGGTCGCCCCAGAGGAGTTTCAGCCAGCTAGAATAGCCGAACTCAAGCTCAGGGGTATCTGACATAGAGTCAGCGTCTTTAGAGCCAAATCTCAGGTACAAAAGAGATAAACGAATGGCGAACACAGAAGAAATACAAGCTGTATCACCCGGGTTCGGGCAATAAAGTCAGTGGCGCGAAAGAATATAGATTTTTCTCAGTTGCCTGGCAAAAGCCTTGACTTACAACCTTTTGGATTATCGGGGCTGAGGTTAGTCGCTCGTGACATTTTAATTTGCGGGTATAGACGTTTCAGTTTGATGCTCAGGGCTCTGCCTTCTGTACGCCCAATCAATCGCTGTCTTGCCTTCACGAACGTCAACTTTACGCCGGCCGCCCCGATCGCTTGCCGGTTGCTGACGCTTCCGCCTCTGTCGTGCGTCCTCCGTCCTCAGGTCTTGGCTGGTCGCTGACGCTTCCGGCTCTGTCATCCGTCATCCGTCCTCTGTCCGGTGGTATTACCCAGCATTTCCGTAAGTGAGGCTTAAGCCCGTTTTTTCAAAGCGCGACGCACCGTCTGATCGCTGATGCTATCCACAATTTCCAACATAAGCCGGACAATATACTTTTTGTTCATACCAATTCCTTTCAGATAAACAATATCGTGCGAATGGCCACGCCGGGAGCAAACCGAACAGAAGAACGCAACCTACAAGAATGCAATGGTGGGGGCGATTTCCTTCTATGGACCGGTTGGCGAAGGATCAAAAAGTGCCCGAACGGACGGCAGCATTTATTCTGCTCGGATGCCGCAGGACGCAGCGGTGGCGTTCAAACGGAACTTGGAGCGGCACCTGGATATCCTATACTATGGCCGCACCCACCGGCTCAGCGCAGACCGCCCCGAAGCCTTGGCTACGGAACGGACATTCTTCCAGCGCAACAAGCACCGCATGTCATACGCATCCTTTCGCCGACGCGGCCTTGCCATAGGCAGTGGGCCTGTGGAAGCTGCCTGCAAGACGATTGTGAAGACGCGTATGTATCGTAGTGGTATGCGCTGGTCCCGTGAAGGTGGACAGCGGATCGTCACCTTTCCCTGCTACGTCAAATCCGGACTGTGGAACGAATTATGGAATGCCTATGAGCAGCTTTGCTCTTCAGCATGATGACTGCGTAAAATCAAACCTGCACCCCAAGGCAGAAACAGCAGGAGACAGGCCTGCTGCAAAACGGCGAGAACAAATCGAAACAGGTAGACAGGAAAGTAGCTGCGATCCAGCAAGAATTATCGAACTTGTATAAGGTCTTGCACAGCGGTATGTTACGTTCCCATCACCCCAGAAACGACAGATTGTCGCATCAGTGTTTTCGAACTTGCGGCTCGACGGTGTAAACCTTTGTTCCGACTATAGGTTACCGTTTTCTATACTCGCAGAAAATGCCCACCGTCCACTCGACTACGCCCGACAGGATTCGAACCTGCGACCTCCGGTTTAGGAAACCGATGCTCTATCCTACTGAGCTACGGGCGCAACTGGACAGTCATTCGCCTGTAAACCAATCAGCCCAGCGCAAACCGCATACAGTATACCAGTTTTGTTCCGCATGGTAGAGTCAAAATAATTGAGAAATCAAATGGCCTACTCCGCCGAAGCGGCTGCGAAGGCTGAGGATGCGAAAAATCAGCCTGGCAATTATAGCTGTTCCGCGCGATGCCGCTCAGCAAACAGCCGATGCGCTGCCCAAAGCGGGCCCCCGCTCTTGTCTTCGACAAGAAGACGCGGGGGCCAAGTAATTCACTTAATAACTGCCGATGTGGCGACGCCATCAAAGAATGTTTTTGCCGGGTCGATGGGCACTGCTACCGTCAAGGATGGTTTTGACATACTCATTACCGACATTGGCGATGCTCATCTGGCTGAAATCGCTTCCAAAAATGGTCAGGAGCTGGTGCTCTTCAAGCAAAAACCGGGCCCGCCTGTCTTCTGTCGAAGACGGAAGGGGGGCGGCAGGGTCTTAACCGTGGGGCTTATGCCACTCATGTTTGTTTCTATCCGCAAGCTGCCGGCGGGGGAAGGCACGAGCCACGAGGTTGCTTATCCGCATATAGCGGTAGATGGTTTTCTGTGGTAGAATCAGCCGGATGGATGAGACAAAGTTGCTCTTGAACGCCTACTACGAGGCCCTGTACCAGCGGCTGGAAGCTAACAAAGCTCTGCTGGCGGTGAAAATAGAAGACCTGCTCAAACAAGAGATTGCACAGCGTGGCTTTGCCGATTTCGATGATGACAAATACGCCGCGTACCGTGACGCGTGCCTGGCCTTTGTTGATGAGCGGATAGAAACCTACAATCCGATTGGAATTCAATATACCTTCGACCGGGTCCGCGCGAAGGAAGTCCTTGAACTGGAACTGCAGCTTAACTGGTATGACAGCCGGGCGGAATTTGAAGCCCTGCGGCAGGCGGCGCGAGATAAGGCTGAAGCTGAAATGACGCAAGAAAGACTCAAAGAACTGGCCGGTGAGCTGATTGCCGAGGTCGGAGCATTTCCTGATAAGAGTATTGTTTCTGCGTATGAGGCCGAGCCGGCACTTAATAAGCTGCCGGATTACATTGTGGGCCGAGCAATCGAAGAAATCGTGCACTAAAGACAGAGCCGGGAGCGTCAGCGACCGGCAAGCGACCGGCAAACGACAGCGGGACAGACCAGGGTGCTTTTTTCATATTCAGCCTTGCTAAGTTTATTGGTTTGAGCTAAGATTTGTGCGTAGCTTAGTGCGTGTGCAGAATTGGTACTATTTAACGGCGCTTGACCTCTGGCCAAGCAGGGACATCGGTCATGTAACATTCATTAAGGAGGTTTACGATGAAGCGTATGACACGTCGAGACTTTATTAAAAGCACTGCCGCCGCCGGTGTTGCGTTGACGCTGGCCAGTCCGTATTCGCGAGTGCGAGGTGCAAATAACGACATTCGTGTGGCCGTGATGGGCATCAAGGGTCGAGGTGGCGACCACATCAGCGCATTTCACAAAATGGACGGAGTGCGGATCGTAGCGCTGTGCGATGTGGACAGAAACGTTCTGGAGAGCCGGGCCAAGCCGTTCAAAGACCGCAACGAGAAAGTGGATACCTACGTGGACATCCGCAAGCTGCTGGACGACAAAAACATCGATGTTGTATCCATCGCGACGACGAATCACTGGCACTCGCTCGGCACCATTTGGGCCTGTCAGGCGGGCAAAGACGTTTATGTTGAGAAGCCTTGCAGCCACAACATCTTCGAGGGCCGTAAATGCGTCGAGGCTGCGGAGAAGTACAAGCGGATTGTCCAGCACGGCACGCAAAGCCGTTCCGGCCGCGAATGGGCTAAGCGGATCGCCGCAGTTAAGAGCGGCAAGTACGGCAAGCTGCTGGTTTCCAAGGCCTGGGCCTCCAAGTCTGGATCGGGGCGATGGAGCATCGGTTTTAAGCCGATTGAAGATCCGCCTGAGAACGTGGACTTCAACATCTGGCTGGGCCCGGCGCCGAAGCAGCCATACCACGGCAACTTGGTGCACTACAACTGGCACTGGTTCTGGGACTTCGGCAACGGCGAGATCGGCAACCAGGGCGTTCACCAGATGGATATCGCCCGCTGGGCCGTCCCCGGCGGCGTGCTGCCCAAGAGTGTAATCAGCATGGGCGGGCGCTGGGTTAACTCAACGCCCGGTTATCCGCCCTTCACCGACCAGGCCCAGACCCCCAACTGCCAATTGACCATCATGGACTTTGGCGGGACGCTGCTGGTGTTCGAGGTCATCGGTTTGGTTGATAAGGCGGGCGTCGACGGTAAGAAGTATCCGAGCAAAGTTGATAACGAGTTCTACCTTGAGCAGGGCGTGATCAGGGGCGGGAAGTTCTATCCCAAGGGGAAGGATGTGGCTGAAGACCTTGTGGACGTTGATGTCGAGAGGGGCCCGGGCGACAACTTCGCCAACTTCATCCACTGCGTGCGTACTCGCAACCGCAGTGAACTTAACGCCGACATCGCCGAGGCGCATCCGTCCGCCGCGTGCTGTCACCTGGGCAATATTTCTTACCGCCTCGGCCAGCAGGTTCCCGGCACGACCAGGCCCGATGTGCTCGATAGGCACGAGGAAGTCGCCAAATCCTGGGAGACGATTATGCAGACTGTGAAGGGTACGCTGGGCCTGGATTTGTCCAAGAGCACGTATCAGCTTGGGCCGATGCTGAAGTTCGACCCGAAGGCCGAGAGGTTCGTGGGCAATGCGCAGGCTGACCTGCTGCTGACGCGTCCGTATCGCGAGCCGTTTGTCGTTCCCCAGCAGGTCTGAACTTGCAAAATCGCGGTCTGTGATTCAATTTATTGATAAAATTGAGATTAGGAGGCAGATATGTACGGCAAGTCAGCGACGACCAAGATTACTATTTGCTTGCTTGTTGCGGCACTGGGTCTGGCGATTAGCTGCTACGCGCAGAAAGCTGCGCATGCGTGGAAGGTGCACGACCGTGAACGTCCTTGGCCGCCGGTAGTCGCTCCGCCGCAGCAATTCGGTCAGCCGCCCTCGGATGCGATTATCCTATTCGATGGCAAAGATACCTCACAATGGCAGATAGATAGACAGGAAGGCGGCGATATTAAGTGGAAAGTCGAGAACGGATACATGGAAGTTGCCAAGAAAGCAGGAGGAATCCGCACGAAAAAGTCGTTCGGCAATTGCCAGTTGCACATCGAATGGTGGGTGCCCGCCGATGTCGATCCGAAGGTGACCGACCAGAGCCGCAGTAACAGCGGCGTGTTCCTTATGGGCAGGTACGAGATACAGGTGCTCGACTCGTACACAGCGGACAACTATAAGGATAACAGGACTTATGCGGATGGTCAGGCTGCTGGTATCTACGGCCAGTATCCGCCGTTGGTCAATGCCTGCCGTAGGGGCGGCGAGTGGCAGAGCTACGACATCATTTTCCTGCGTCCACTATTTGATGACAGAGGTAGCTGTATACGGAAAGCACGTGTCACCATCATTCACAACGGTGTGGTCGTGCATAACAACGTTGAGCTCCAGGGTGCCACCGCACATAAGGCGATAGCAAAGTATAGTCCTCACGGCGAAGCACCAATCAGCCTGCAGGACCACGGCAATCCGGTTCGCTTTCGCAATATCTGGATTCGCGAGCTGCCCGAGCAACCATATTCAGTTACTGAGTGATGATCTGCTGTGCGAACAGCTAATCACAAACTTGTGGTGAGCCAAGTCGAACCATCGCAGGTAGCGGATGCTGGGGTCGCACGCCCCCGTGTTCACAGGGACAAGTTTACCCCTGCGAAAGCAGGGGTTGTTTGCCTGGCTTGTCTTTGGTATTTGGCGTGCGCAGTTGCTCTGGGGCAAGACGGTTGGCCCATGCTCGCACATGATCCAGCCCGGAGCGGCGCGACCACCGCTGAAGTCCGGCCGCCATTTGAGCGCAAGTGGTATCGTTTGTTCCCCGATGAGGGTCTGATGGCCGGCATACAGCCAATCGTCGCGGACGGCAAGGTTTTCGTTGGCACGATGCGAGGTACGCTGTATACAATCGACAGCGAGACGGGCAGAGATGTCTGGGTGTTCAAGACCGGCGGCGCTATCCTTCATACCTGCGCTACAGCCGGGGGCAAAGTCTTTTTCGGAAATACCGAGGGCAAAGTCTACGCGGTAAACGCCGCCGATGGTAAACCTGCCTGGTCCATTTCGCTTGGCCCGGCAGTATGGAACGCCCCTGTGGTATATCAGGGCGTTGTCATCGTTGGAGGTCGGGACGGAGGGCTTTACGCAATCGAGGCTGACAGCGGCAGAATCAAATGGAAGGCGTTAACCGGCGGCCCGTTGCTATCCAGTCCCGCTCTTGACGCCAAAACGGGGAAAGTCTACGTCGGCAGCGAGGATATGCATGTCTACGCATTTGATTTTGCCAGCGGCAGGCAGCTTTGGCGCAGTGACAAATTGCCCGGCGTGAGTTTTCGCGGCTATCATCCGGTGACCGCGCCGGATGGTTCCGTAATGATCACCGTCACGCCCGCCCTTTCGCTGGACTCATTTGAGCCTATCCTGCTGGATATGGTCAAAGAAATCTTTGGCGATTTTGCCAGTTGGCGTCACACCAAAGAGGAGAATGAGCGGCTGCGGCTGGAAAATTTCAAACTGATGGAAAAGCCCGGCACATACCAAGCGCAGCTCGATTACATCCGCAGGCGCCTGACCGACGAGCCGGTCTACCAGACGTTTTTCGTTCTCGATGCCCAGACCGGCAAGCAGAAGTTTGTCGCTCCGATAGTGTACGCCGAGAGTATGAATGGCACCGGCGCACCGCCCATCGTCACGCCTGACGGCAAGGTGATAGTCAAATTCCAGGCGTTGCTGCGCAGCCGCTACCAACACTACTCACCGTTTCTGAACGTGGGCTATCTTGATACTTCCACCGGTCATATCACGCCCATTATGGATCAGTCGCGAACCTACGGCTGGCACGACAGTCTGCTGCTGGTTCACGATGAGCAGTGTCAACTGACCGTAGCCGGGCGTGTGCTTATCAACACCCATCAGGACAACGTCAATGGCATGGATTTGGATACCTTGCAGGGCTATCCGGAGCCGTTCTGCCGCAATATTCATGAGCCTAAGCCCGGCGAAGCAGTCGCCATTTGGGCGACCATTTTACAGGGTGATCCCCTGCCTGTCGGCAAAGAATGGTTAGCGCGAGGCACCGCCGTTTATGGCGGCGGCTCGGTTATCGACACGCCGGTCTGCGTAGCGGGCGACAGCTTTTATTATATCCCCGCCCATGAAATCAATTGCGGCGCCGCCCTGATCGCGTACAAGATGTCACCTGATGCCACAGCAGGTAAGGAATCTCGCCCGCCGGATGCCAAGTTGACCGACGCGCAGTGGGAAAAGGTCCAGAAAATGCCCTGGGACTGGGACTTGCTGGGAATGTCCCGGCTGAATCATGTGCTCAAGGCTTTGCCCGGCAAAATTCCGGGCACCTTCCAGGAGCCGGTTACGGAGCAAGCTGCCGATTTGGTCAGTCGGATAACCGACGCCGAGCTCGACCGCATCATCTGGGAAGTGCCGAGCGTGCGGATGCCGGAAAATAGTGCATGTGAAGACCTCAAACAAAAGTTGTCTTCCTGTGTGCGGGAGCTGATCTCCAAGGATTGGCAGCCGTGGGTATTTCCCTCGGGCAAACATCCTCGCGAGGCCTACCGATTTTTCACCGAGCCTACCGAGACGCTCTATACTCTGGCGCGGGCGTACAATTATCTGGACAGCGATCTTCAGCGCGAAGTTAAGGACTACGTTTTGCGGGCCAGTTCTGCCGGTGGACCTTTAGCGGGGCCGACCGGAAGGCGCAGTTTTGATCCGACGGCAGGTGCTGTCCGCAGTCTCTATGATATCCCCACCGAGAAATTGTTTCGGGTAGCCGATGACATCACCCGAAGCGACGTGGCCCGACTTTATCCGATTTGGCTGTGGGCACACACTACCGGCGACTGGAGCAGAATCGAGCGTCACTGGGAGGACTTGCGTGGCCTGGTTGACCAGCCGCCAAACAAAATGGACCAGGACTGTGGTAACAGCTACGTAGCCGGGCTGATCGCTTACTGTCGGCTGGCCGCCAAAATGAATGATGACGGCGCGGTGGGAAAAGGGCTGGGCGTCACTCGCGAAGCGCTGCGCGAGCGATTGGCCTATGAATTTGCCCACACGCGAGGCGGCCTGATTACGCAGGTGCCGGTCCTTCGCTCCATTTTTGGCCGCTGGAGGCATCTGACGCCTGAGGTCGGCAGGCTCTGCGCCGAGTATGCCGGCAGGATTCACAGGAACCTGGTGGATGTCTGCGTCGATTACCATCGCCCGACCTGGCCGCTGGCGTGGAACGTGGAACTGATGTGGCGAAATGAGTGTCCCTTTGCGTTTCCTACGATGTCGGCTGAAATCTTCGCCGCGCGGGCGCTAATTCTTGGCGAGTCGGGCGAAAAGCTTGAACGCTTTCTCGACATCCCGTGGTGCAGAGCGGACCTATTTTACATCCAGAAACTCGTCTTTTGTATCGAGGCTCACGGCGGCATAAAATGGCAAAGGGCTCGCATTCTGCAGTGATCCGCAAAATGGGAGCCCACTTCTAATTATTTAGCCGGCGGTTTCACCGCCGGTTTCTGCCGTGCGATTACGGCCACAAAATCTCCTCAAGCCAAGAATCAGCCAATACAGCAAAGTCCTTGGCATCAACATCATCATCGCCATCCAGGTCAGCTACAACAGCAGCACCTTTGTCAAGCCATTCGTTGGCCATTATCTGAAGGTCCAGGTAGTCAACCACGCAGTCGCCATTTAAGTCATTGGCAGGCTTGCCAAGCGAAGGAACAC
>CAZMLE010000127.1:0-8485 GCA_964567045.1 uncultured Pirellulales bacterium
AGCCGGGCTTGAGCTTTTCCAACTGCGGGATGAGCTTAACATTCAGACTCGGAAGTAGGTAGAGAGTTACTACGTTTGCCTGGCTCAGATCAAGCGTAAAGATGTCCCTCTGCTCAATTGTAACGAGGTCTCCAACCTGGTTCTTCGCCACGTTTTCCAGCGACTCTTTCATCCGCTGCGGATCCAGGTCGTAACCTACGGCCTTGCAGCCGTACTTTTTGGCTGCCGTCACCACGATTCGCCCATCGCCGCAGCCCAGGTCGTAGACTAGATCGTCTTTCTTGACTTCCGCCAGCTCCAGCATCTTTTCTACCACTTCCTGGGGCGTGGGGACAAATATCACGTCCAAAGCATGGTATACCTTCTCGCCCACGGCCACCTCTGGAGCTTCCGGCAGAGCCAACTGACCCGCGCTTTTCAAAGGCAGCTTAACCAACCCCGTATCCGGGGTATCCACCCACAACCGCAGGTCTGCTTCATAGGGGATTGTTGAGCCGGGCTTGCCTTTTAACGCCCGCAGCAGACGCTCGTAGATGATCTTGTCCTGCAGCGCAAATACTTCTTTTGAGTTCGCCGGCACGGTCGTGAGGGTAATAGCAGCAGCCGAAAGAAACATATTAGCGTCGCTGGTAAGGCTATAGGATAGACTGACCAGCGGCAAACTCTCCGGATAGGGGTTATCAACCTCCACCTCGAATAGCGCGGTGACATAATCCAGCTTGGCATCCTGCAGCTTAAAGCCGACCATCCGTGCGGTCGGCTGGCCAAGGCGTCGAACTTGCTGCGTGGTTTCGCAGCCTGCCAAAAGGGCTGACATCAACGCTAAAGAAAGAATCGCTCGTTGTCTGACTTTCATAATCTCTATCCCTTCCAAGAAGTTTAAGGCCACTACATCCCGTCCAAAGTTGCCGGACTAAGTCCGGGCACGACGGAAGGCGTGATTATATTTCGCCCCTGAAAAACAATCAAGATCAGCCTAATGTTTTGGACACTGAAACTGAGAGGTTATTTGCCACACAAGCGTAATTTCCGGCGATGGCCACGCCACGAGCCGTATCCGCCTGTATGACCTATTCTAATTGTATCGGATTTGACGGGCCGGAGATATCAACAAGAAAGCAGCCCCCTGCTGCTTCGCGTTTGCGAAGCAAACCGGCGGGGGGCGATGGCATAGCAGGCTCCGCCACACTGACCGACCATTCACCTGGTGTGCCTGCTGCCACCGGCAAAAACAGAGTAAGCCATGACACGCACGTGATTAGGTCATCGCCAGGCATTTTTTCTTGACAAATGCGTCCAAATTGTGTAAACTCAATTAGTTAAATTCGGGAGGTGCGGTGAAAAGGTTTTCCTCATTTTCTCGTAAGTTTTCACCCACCAAAATATAAACTGCATCTGTTTCTACACCGCGAGCTTGGCAAAGACTCTGGCGAAAGAGCGTGGTTTGCTGTGATAGCAAAACACTATAAGCGCCTTTGGGAGATTTGAATATGGAAAGCCAAAGCAGTAAGAACATTCTGAGGGCCAATATCTTTGCGGTGACGCTGGCATCGGCGATATTGACGATGACCATCGCGGGCACTGCCGCAGCCAAGTCTTTGTATGTGATCGCTGATATCATGAGCGTCCCCGCACCAGTGCACGCCTACAATGTTGGAGCGGACGGCACTTTGACTTTTCAGGCTAAATATGGCATACCGAACTTGGGCTGGGGCCCGGTGGGCCTGGCAATCGACGCAGAGAACGGGTTCCTTTTTGTCACGTATGAACACTCTTACGTAATCCAGTTGATAGATGCCAAGACGATGAGAGGCCAGGTGACCACCAGCGCGGCTGGCGCCCATAACCTGGCTGGCATTGTCTACGACGGCTCTAATGGATTACTGTACTGCGTTGACCGGGGTCGAGATAGGCTATACGTGCATAGCTGGGAGCCGAGCAGCGCAAGCCTTACGCCAGTGCCGGGTTCGCCGTTTGAGTTGAAAGGTGCTACTGCGTTTGGGATCGCTCTGGATATAGTCGACGGCCTTCTCTATGTGGCTAACAACAGCACGGTCATTAATATCTACAAAACCTCGGACTGGTCTCTGGTTCGGACTATCTCGGTCAGTCGCATCGTGAACAGTATTGCAATCGATATCAAAAATGGTCTGCTTTATGCTGGTGGTGGAAGTGATCCGGCGCTCTGTGATGGTGGACCACTGTCGCCCGATAATTTTTATCTGACTCAGTACAACTTGGCCACAGGTGCAGAGGCAGAGGTTCAAGTTGAGCCGGATGCTGGTGTGGTAGGACTGGCGGTGGACCAGGCGACCGGGTTAGTGTACCTGGGCACCGGCAGAAACAACCAGCCGGGCGGCGATAATCTTAAAGTCTACAACACATCACTTGATCAAATCGATTCTATCGCAAATGGTGGCAACTCCACCGGCATTGTTATTCCTGGCATAGATGTCAGCTATAACCCTCTCGATCTGACCAAGGCCATTGTTGGGGGTATCCCTGGCGAGATTACTCCTGTGGGTATAGGCCAGGCAATTACCTATAGCATTTGCTTCGATAATAATGATAACGACTACCTCGTTACCAGCGTCTCCGTAGTGGATGTCCTGCCACATCAGGTGAGGTTTGTATCGGCTGATGGCGATGGAGTTTTGGGACACTACGATGCTGCCACCCACACGTATAAATGGCTCGGTCCGTCTTTACTGCCGGGATCGAGCAAGCATTTTCAGTTAGTGGTGCGGGTCAATCAAGATACAGCACCAGATACCATTATCACTAATTTCGTGACTATCGACAGTGACCAAACACCACCTACTACCAGGAGCATCGAGGCCATTGCCAAAGACTTCAGCTATCGTCCCCTTAATCTGAGCAAGGCTATCGTGGGGGGCGTTGGTGAGAAGGTTGAGCCTGTATTCGTGGGCGACACTATTACGTATCGTATCTGCTTCGATAATAATGATAACGAATACGCTGTAAGTAATGTATCCATTATTGATGCTCTGCCGGCTGAGGTTAGCTTTGTTGCGGCTGATGGTAATGGGGCTTTCGGACACTATGACGCGGTTTCGCACACTTATACATGGTCTTATCCGTCGCTGTTAGCTGGATCAGGAGGCTGTTGCGAGTTAGTGGTGCGGGTCAATCAGGATACCGCCCCCGGCACAGTCATTACTAATTCTGTGACTATCTACAGTGACCAAACACCGCCAACCACCAGAAGTGTCGATGCTGTGGTGAAAGCTATTAGTTACAATCCTCTTAATCTTAGTAAGAGTATCGTAGGAGCCGTCGGTGATGACATTGTGCCTGTACTTGTAGGGGACACAATTAGGTATCGTATTTGCTTCGATAATAATGACAACGACTACACGGTAACCAACGTGTCTGTTGTCGATACCCTCCCAGCCCAGGTGAGCTTTGTGGCGGTTGAGGGCGATGGAGTTGCCGGACAGTACGATGCAGCGGCGCACACTTATACGTGGTCGTATCCGTCTCTAGCGCCGGGATCAAGTAGCTGTTTAGGACTTGTGGTCCGGGTGAATCAAGGTACGGTCGCCGGCACGATTATCAGCAATTTTGTGACCATCGACAGCGATCAGACACCTCCAACAATAAAGAGCGTTCACGCTATTGCAAAAGCTATTAGTTACAATCCTCTTAATCTGAGCAAGGATATTGTTGGGATTGTTGTTAATGGTGCTGCCGCCCAGAAGGTTGAGTGTGTCAGCCCTGGCGACGCCATCACGTATCGTATCTGCTTCGATAATAACGACAACGATTATGCGGTAACTAATGTCTCTGTTGTGGATATCCTGCCGAAGGAGCTGAGCTTTGTGACAGCCACCGGCGATGGAGTTTCCGGACATTATGACGTCAATGCCCATACGTATACATGGCTCTATCCGGTTCTGTTGCCCAAGGCGAGTACTTGTTTGGAGCTGGTCGTCCAGGTGAATCAAGATGCCGCCCCGGGTATTATGCTCACTAATTCCGCCACTATCAGCAGCGATCAAACTACCCCAACTACGGCACACGCTGATATTGTTACGTATGCAAAGCCTCTGCAAGCCGAGCTATGTATAGTTCCCCAGGTAATCAGGGGCAATAGCTTCGGCGGACCGAGCAAAATACTTGCCATAGTGGCGCTGCCGCCAGGCATTGCAAAAACTGACGTGGAAAATACTGCCCTTACGCTCCAGCCGGGCAGCATCGAG
Source organism: uncultured Pirellulales bacterium (assembly GCA_964567045.1). Lineage (GTDB taxonomy): Bacteria > Planctomycetota > Phycisphaerae > Sedimentisphaerales > Anaerobacaceae > JAFNGF01. Next base: position 4,224 of record CAZMLE010000127.1, read on the forward strand.
GCAAGCGATCTAAGTGTTCACGACACCGGCAACAGAGTGAAGGTTCTGGCCTTCTTTGATAAGGCTCGACTTATCAAGGCTGTTTCCGGCTACGGCAAGGTCAAGTTGAGCGTTGTCGGCAAACTCAAATCAGGGCAGTCTTTTGTTGGCGAGCAATTCGTTTCCATTGCCAGATAGCCTACGCGTAACACCGGAATCGCCATTATTCGAGGATTGGCTCGCTGAATACACAGTTTCTGTTACCAACGGCGGAGATACTGCCTTTTATAAATAGAATGGGAGTTTTCAAAGTAGGCTTTTCAGTACGACCAGTGCAGGTAATCGGCAGCTCGCTGCGCTGGCCGCGGGGCAGCAAACAGAAGGTAGAAACTCGCCACCAATAGCAAACTCGACTTGGGAGCGAGAAACAATGGTCAGAACCAGCCGGCATATTGAGCAACTGTTGATCGACTGCGCGGATGCTCTGCGCGACGGCAGTATTGCGACATTTCTAAAATCACTGACGCGTGAAGAAGCACAGATAATAGCATGTTCTGATGATTTTACAGCCGGCGCAAGAATTGTGCGGCTTCTCAATAGTGCTGCTTTTGCCGACCATGCCGCAAGCACAAATGAGGATTTGTTCCTATCTCGCGTCAATGCCAGGATTCTGCGTAAAACGCGGCGCACAAGTCCACAATAAACCCGTCCCTGCGGATAGGGTATTGACATTCTTAGCCAAATATAGTATATTTATTATTGGTTTTGGGAAGGGTGACGCCCCCGCTCCTGCCTTTCGGCAGGAAGGCGCGGGGGTTCTTTGCGCCAGGCTTTTCCCAGTAGTAAATTCGTTCTCCGGTCAACGTATGGTTATTGCTAAGGAGGTAAGGGTAATGAGGCTCATAGTGAGTTTGCTTGTTGTGGTGGCTTTGACGGTTATGATTCCTGGCGGACCGAGCTGCGCCGCCGAAAACGAACCGAATTCTCTTGCGGCATCTGACTTACGCTCCAGTACGAGCTTTCACGTCGATGGGGTCAACGGCGGCAATAACAACGATGGTTTGACGCGAGAGCAGGCTTTTGCCACGATCCAGAAGGCTGTTGATTTGGCCAAAGACGGCGACACGGTCTTAGTCTGGCCAGGCACATACACCGGAGCGATAAGTTTTAAGGGAAAAGCGATAACCGTCAAAAGCGCCGCCGACCCGGCTGCGTTAAAGGCTCCGGGTGAATTTGCCGTCAGTTTTGCCGCCGGCGAAGGCCCGGCCAGCGTTTTAAGGAATTTCATTATTGCCGACAGCCGGATGGCAGTTTTCGTAGCCGGTGCTTCCCCCTCCATCACTAATGTCACGGTAGTGCATAATGAATACGGCATCGGAGCATACGGGCGCTGCCAGCCGAATATTACTAGTAGCATTTTTTGGAAGAATACTAACGGCGATCTATTTCAATGCCGGGCTAGATATAGCTGCCTTGCCGGCGGCGGTGGGGGCGAAGGCAACATCAATCTTGATCCACTATTTGCCGACCCAAACAATAATGACTATCACTTGCGCTCCGAGCGGGGCCGGTATTGGCCACAGCATAATGTGTGGGTGCTTGATGATGTCACCAGTGCCTGTGTTGACGGTGGTGACCCAGCCGCTGATTGCTCTGGCGAGCGTAAGCCCAACGGTGGAAGAGTCGACATGGGCGCTTATGGAGGCAGCGCGTACGCCAGTATGAGCGAGGCAGCAATTGGCAATTGACAATTGAAGATTGCAAATTGACAATTAAAGGCCGAGCCACCTGATGAATTTGCCAATGACCGAGCTGCCGAACCAGACCACAGCCCAGGTGGACAAGTACCCGCCGGCCGCTCCGCCTGAACCTGCCAACACAAACAATCCTGCTAATTGGCCCGTTGATAGATTTAGCCAGAAATTTTCTCGGGCTGAGTCCAGGTTTTTCAGGCAGGAACCGACCACTTCTGCATTGGCCTTATAATAACCGGGCTCTGTCTGGCGACAGGCGTCCCAACCTTGTAGGTCCTGCGTGTAAATATCCAGGTTATAGCGCGCCACGTAGTAATTATTGGCCATTGCCAGAACGCAATAGCACGCGCAGAAAATACCTGCAGCTATGGCTAGAGAAAGCGTAAATTCATGCCATCTGCTTTTCTGGTTCATTATATTCTATATCCCCCCATATATAAAATATAGTTTATCTGCGCTGCGACGCAAAGGTGCGGAGGGAATCTCTGCGAAAGATTCTGGCCCCTAAGAAAAAATCGCCCAAACAAAAAGCCCCTGGACCGGCAACTGCGAGACTATCCCTTTATCTGACTTCTAATTATGTCTGGAATGCTCGCCTTGTGCGTCACAGGGGCAACACACGCAAAAGGTCACGTAGCACTATTGGTCGTTTCTGCCAAGCTGTTTGTTCTCAGACGACTCCAATATGGAAATCGGCATATCTCGCTGCGATTCTTGAGCCTTTATTTATGTCGCGCAGGGCGGCGAAAACAGCGTGGTTTAGCGCAGGTAAGAATTGCCTGAGCCTGGCAATCTTGTCATCTTCATTTAGTTGCCCCAGCCTTTACCTTGCCCTGCCCGGTCGTCCTCCCGTGCTAAGCAGTTTGTCCCAGTTAGCTCCGATAACACAAAATAACCCGGCGGAAGTCTTGTCTGTCTGCAAAGCCAAAAAGTTAAAAATTTTCAGCTTTTTTTCAATAGACGGCGTTTTTTATGCCTTAGCCCCGCACCAATTGCACCCGCACGCGCAGTCTTCTTAATTTTTACCGCCCAGTTCGCAGAGCACGCTGAGTGTACCAATCTAAATTCTTCTCGGCGATCTCGGCATTCTCTGCGGTTAATTTGGACCAGATGCGGTGATTGCAGTTGTTACGCGGACTTGATATACTTGCCTAAAACTGCGGGAGCAGTAGATAAGGGACGCACCGTGAAAAATAGTGCAGGTGGCACCGCCATTTTCAATATTCAATTGTCAATGAAACAGGTGACAGGGTATGTGTTTGACATTCAGAAATATGCCATACACGATGGCCCCGGCATCCGCACAACCGTTTTCTTCAAAGGCTGCCCACTGCGGTGCAGGTGGTGCCATAATCCCGAAAGCTGGAAACCACTGCCGGAGCTTGGCTTCCGAAAGAGCCGCTGCATCAGATGCGGACAATGCGTGACGGTATGCCGGAATCAGGCTATTACGCTTACGGAAAAAGGGCCGGTCACTGATGCAGAAAAGTGTAGACTTTGCGGCGAATGTGTGAACGCCTGTGTGGCAGGCGCCAGAGAGATCATAGGCTGGCAAGTAACCGTCAGCCAGGTCATCAGCGAAGTGGAAAAAGACATCATCTTTTATGACCAGTCTGCCGGCGGAGTGACGTTCTCCGGAGGCGAACCGCTTATGCAGGCGGATTTCCTGTTGGCGCTGCTGGAAAGATGCCGGAGCGATGAGATACACACCGCCGTTGATACTACCTGCCATGCTGAGCCGGCACTTATCGAGAAGGTCGCCGAAAAGGCGGACTTATTTCTCTGTGATCTAAAGCACATGGATAAAGACATTCACAAGCGCCTTACCGGCGTGGATAATAATCTAATCCTACGCAACATTAGATGGCTCTCGAACACGGGCAAGGAAATAATAATCAGAATTCCAATCATTCCGGGATTTAATGATGACCGGACAAATATTACAATGACAGGCGAGTTTGTGGCGTCTTTGCCCGGCGAGGCCAGAGTCGACATTTTGCCGTTCAACCCTGGCGGCAAAGGAAAGTCGGCTCGATTACTGACAGACTACGATATCGTCCAAACCAAGACCCCTGACGCTGAGTTTATGGGCAACATTGCAGATACTCTGCGGGGATTCGGCCTGGAAGTCAAGATGAATGGATAGCGCTATGAATGAAAGAGTAGCCAGACTTCGTAAGCAGAGCGTCGAGATTAAGCCATATATCTCAACCGAACGTGCGGAGCTGATAACCGAATTTTATCAGAGTGACATTCCCGCGTGCCAGTCCGCCGCCCTCTGCCGGGCACTGGCATTTAAGCATCTGATGGAGAACAAGACTATATGCATCAATGATGGTGAGCTCATAGTGGGCGAACGCGGTCCGGCGCCCAAGGCTACGCCGACGTATCCGGAGTTGTGCTGCCATAGTTTGCAAGACCTGCGGATAATTAACAGCCGGGGAAAAACCTCTTTCGTTGTCACCGACGAAGTGCGAAAGGTTTACCAGGAGAAAATCATTCCTTTCTGGTCCGGCAAAACGATGCGGG
>CAZMLE010000128.1:0-8395 GCA_964567045.1 uncultured Pirellulales bacterium
GTTTGACTACCGGCATGTGCGGCCTGACGGGAAGCCTGCTGCTGGCGTTTATGGCACTACCGACCATCATCAGCATTTCTGAAGATGCCATAGTAAGTGTGCCCAGGACCTACAAAGAGGCAGCCTTTGGCCTGGGCGCGACACGCTGGCAGGCTCTCTGGCGGGTCATCCTGCCATCAGCCTCATCCGGTATTATCGCAGGCGTAATGTTAGGGATCGGCAGGGTTATCGGCGAAACAATGGTCGCAATGATGGTGACCGGCAATTCGCCCGTGGTGCCCAGATCGATTCTGCAGCCTTTACGAACTCTTACCGCGACAATTGCCGGCGAGATGGGCGAGGCGGTCAGCGGCTCCGAGCATTATTTTGCTCTTTTCGCGGTCGGTTTAGTCCTATTTGTCATAACTTTCATAATAAACTTCATCGCCGATGCCTTTTTAAGAAGGGCGAGAAGATGAGCACAGCGAAACTCCGCCAACAAATTGCTTTTATCGTGCTCGGAGTTGTCACTTTGTTTGTTATCGTGCCGATTTTACTGACAATCTTCTACGTAATCAAAAACGGCATCGGCGCGATAAGCTGGGAATTTATCACTCAGCCGCCGCGAAACGGAATGAGACAGGGCGGTATCTTTCCGGCAATCGTGGGCACAATCCTTCTGGTGATCGGCACAATGTTATTTTCCCTGCCGCTGGGCGTGTTGGCTGCGATTTACCTTGTCGAATACGCCAGGGACAACTTTTTCACACGCCTTGTGAAGCTGTCGGTTGTGAACCTTTCCGGAATCCCATCTATTGTGTACGGGCTTTTCGGGTTTACGTTGTTCGTACTATTCTTGCGGCTGGGGACATCCATCCTTGCAGGCTCATTGACGCTTGCGATAATGAGTCTGCCGGTAGTTGTCACCGCCACTAAAGAGGCGCTGGAATCCGTGCCGGTTAGCTTTCGGGAGATTAGTCTATCTTTAGGGGCTACGAAATGGCAGACGGTGCGGTATTGCGTCTTGCCTTACGCAGTGCCGGGGATTCTCACCGGAACGGTCTTGAGTCTGGGCAGGGCAGCCGGCGAAACAGCGCCTATACTTTTTACAGTTGCCGCATTTTACCTGCCGCGTCTGCCGCGCTCGGTCTTCGATCAGGTTATGGCGCTACCGTACCATCTCTACGTCATCTCTACCCAGGTCCCGAATATGCCGACAGAGATAAGCTTCGCCACAGGTTTTGTGCTTATAGCCCTGGTATTCCTGATGAATCTAGCCAGTATAATATTGCGTGCCCATTACAGAAAAAAAAGACTATGGTAGCAGAAGCGATAATAAGGACTATTGATTTGAACTGCTCGTTCGGCGCTCTTACGGTCCTAAGGAACATAAACCTGGAAATCTACAAGAACGAGATTTTCGGAATTATTGGCCCTGCCAACAGTGGAAAGACCACCTTTTTGCGGGCATTAAACAGGCTTAATTACCTTAACGCCACTTATCAGCAGAGCGGCGAGATTTTCCTGGGCGAGCAAAATACCCGAACCCTGAGCGATAATATTCTGCGCAAAAAGATCGGCATTATCTTCGCCCTGCCGCAGGTGCTGCCGGTCAGTGTCTACAACAATGTCGCTTATGGACCTAAAGTCCATGGTTTCACAGGCAAGGAAGCGCTCGATCAAATTGTCGAAACCGCCTTGAAGAAGGCTTATCTTTGGGACGAGGTCAAGGACCGCCTTGACGAATCGGCGGTGCGTTTATCCGGCGGGCAGCAACAAAGACTTTGTATAGCTCGCACCCTCGCGGTCGAGCCGCAGGTTATTCTTTACGATGAGCCCTGTTCGGGACTGGACCCAATTTCAACGGCCAAAGTGGAAGATACTATGCAGCAGCTCAAGGAAAATTACACACAGATACTGGTAACGAACAACACCAAGCAGGCAGCGCGTGTCAGTGAGCGTTGCGGCTTTTTCCTGATGGGCGAATTAGTTGAAATCGGTCAAACGCCCGTGCTTTTTACCAAGCCGCGTGATAAGCGCACGGATGACTATATAAGCGGAAGATTCGGATAGTATGGAACTTGTGCCCAAAATCGAGACGGTCGGCTTGAATTTATATTATGGCGATTTTCAGGCCCTGAAGAATATAAACATGAGAATTCCCAGGCGGAATATCACCGCCATCGTAGGGCCTTCCGGATGCGGCAAATCCACACTTCTGCGATGCTTCAATAGAATGAACGACCTTATCGAGCACACAAAGGTCGAAGGCAAGATAGTCATCGATGCCCTCAATATCCTCGAACCGGATACCGATCTAATTTCTCTGCGCAAAAAGGTCGGAATGGTCTTCCAGAGGCCCAACGTCTTTGATTTGTCGATCTATAATAACCTCAAATTTGGTCTGCGTATTCACCGTATGCTGGACGGAAAAGATGAAATTATCCAAAGCATCCGGGGCGGCCTTGAGCAGGTCGGGCTTTGGCAGGAGCTAAAAGATAAACTGTCAAACAATGCCCGTACTCTCACGCTCGAGCAGCAGCAGCGGCTTTGTATCGCCAGGGTGCTGATTCTAAAACCCGATATAATTCTGCTTGATGAGCCGTGCTCGGCACTGGACCCCATCGCAACGCTGAGAATCGAGGAATTATTGCAGGCTCTCAAGCAGCAATATTCCATAGTAATTGTAACCCACAACATGCAGCAGGCGGCGAGGGCCTCAGATTATACAGGCTTTATGTACTTGGGAGAACTTGTCGAATTCGGGCAAACAGACCAGATTTTTACAAATCCGAAGGAACAACTGACCGAAAACTATATAAGCGGCCACTTCGGCTGATTTTTCTGGAGACAGCAATGCTCAGAAAAAGTTTTGCAGAGCACATCAAAGAGCTTGAAAAAGAAGTTACTGCGATGGGCGAGATGGTCGTCACAGCGATCAACCGCTCGATAGAAGCCCTAAAGGCGCGTGACATCGCTGAGAGCAAACGCATCATAGATGATGACGCCCTTATAAACAAAAGGCGATGGGACATCGAGGAAAAGTGCATCAATCTGATCGCAACGCAACAGCCGGTGGCAAGTGACTTGCGAGAAATCGTCGCCGTGCTGTGTGTTGTCTCCGAGCTTGAGCGGATGGGCGACTACGCTGAGGGCATCGGCAAGATCGTCGTTATGCTCGGCACTGAACCTCTGGTCAAACCGCTGGTAGACATCCCCCAAATGGCGGAAATAAGCGTCGGAATGCTTAAAAGAAGCATCGATGCCTTTCTAAGGCGTGACGCCGAGGCCGCCAAGGTAATCTGCGCCGAGGATGACAAGGTCGATTTGCTCCACGAGCAGGTCTACCGCGTGCTATTATCATATATGATTGAGGACCCAAAAACAATTACAAGAGCAACCTATCTTATCTGGGTGTCCCACAATCTTGAGCGGATCGCCGACCGCGTGACGAATATCTGCGAGCGGACAATCTTTCTGGTTACCGGTACTATGACCGAGGTGAATGTGTCGCGGTACTAAGCCGAAGGTCCTGGCGATAACTTCGCCCAACAATTAATCGCCTGGGTTTTCTTCGATGCCGGTGATGGTTGCGTTCAGGCCCAGAAGGACCGTTTTTACAGCAGGGTCGTTGACAATTTCATTTTTCTTTTGGCTGCTGATTTTAGACTGTCCCGTACTACCTTGAGCCTTTGTCTGTCCTTCGCTGGTGGTCTGCGAGTTAGCTGGCGGCTCTTTGCTTGTATCTGGCTTTTGGGTGCCGGCGTCTGGCGGGCGACTCGTTACGGGCGGCTGGCTGCCGGCCTTAGTTTTTAGGCTTGTCGGCTCTTTTTTTTTTGCTGCCGCAGTCGCCCCGCCTTTAAGTTGTGACATAAGCTCGTCAACGTTCAGAAAATGCTGCGCGAGCGCAAAACGTAATAGAGTCGCTTCCAAAAGTGCTCTGGGCGTATCGCTATTTTTAAGGGCCCATCGCAGCTTTTCAAGAGCCGTTATGTTGTAAATAAGTGCAGCAGTGTCAAACTTCTCCGCCAGCTCGCCGGTGCGCTTTTGCTGATCAGGAGTCAGAAGCAGGAAGTCACTTTCTCCTGGAGCGGATTTTATCACCATAATGTCACGCATAAAGTCGATAAGGGCGTCGGCAATCTGTACCTCGCTTAGGCCGGTGCTGATCAAATCCTCTGCGGCGGCAAGCGTCCCGGCTGCGTTGCTGTCGCCGATCTGGCCTATGAGATTATAAATTTTTTCGCTATTCGGCTGGCCGAGAAACTCCTGGAGCAATTCAGTTGTCAACGGTTCTATGCCGGTGCTTATCAGTCTATCCAGCAGGCTCAGGGCATCTCTCATCGAGCCGGTTGCCATCTTGGCAAGCGGCAAAATCAAGTCGTCCTGGTACTGTATTTTCTCCTGCCCAAGCACGAATTTGAGCTGCTCAGCGATTTTGCCGGCACTTATATTATTGAAATCGAATCTCTGACATCTGGATTGGATTGTGGCTATGACCTTGTTCGGCTCGGTCGTGGCGAAAATAAATTTTACATGGCTGGGCGGTTCCTCCAGTATCTTCAACAGTGCATTGAAGGCCGACGTGCTGAGCATGTGCACTTCGTCGATAATGTAAATCTTGTACCTCGCTCTGGCCGGGCGGTAAATGGCATTCTCGCGCAGCCTGCGGACCTCGTCAACGCTGTTATTTGACGCCCCATCGATCTCGATCACGTCAATATCGTCGCCGACGTTTATCGCTATGCAACTATCGCACTTGCAGCACGGCTCTGTAGTAGGAGCATCAAGGGCGAGGCAATTGAGCGATTTTGCCAGCACTCGTGCCATAGTGGTCTTGCCGACGCCTCGCGTGCCGGTGAAAAGATATGCGTGGGCTACCTTGCCGGTCTTTATGGCATTTTTCAGCGTCTTGGCGATAGGGTCCTGTCCGATGACGTCATCGAACGTCTGCGACCTGTATTTTCTTGCCAGTACCGTGTAAGCCATAGCAGAACTCAGAACCCAGAATTCGCAAGTCAGTATAGCAGAACAGATGGGAATTTTCCACAGCAACATTTTCAATTGAGGGCTTTGGCCCACCTGCATCCGCAACTTTGCCTTGCAAACTTCTGGCGAAACCGCTGTTTATTTGGTAAAATCATATCTATCTTTAGCCAGTCGCTATTTCAGGAGGGGCAGATATGCCAAGAGCCATCGCAAAGGGCTATGTAGCAATAGTTGCATTGTTGCCGGCGATGGCCTGTGCAGCCTTCGGAAGAATTATCTACGTTGATCCTGGGCAGGCCGCTGCGGCGGCGGCAATTATAATTGACCATAATTGCGGGGACCTTTCGGTTATCCCGGATAGCTACCTGCCAAAGGTAGCCGCGCTGCGAATGTTGATGCGGCACGCATCTGTGGGAGACGGCATCAATTGGGGACTGGATTGCCTGGCGGGCTCCAAGCCGACCCAGTCAGCCTGCTCCGGTTTTCAGCCAGGCAAATACGACCGCAGCAACTGGCGCCTTGAGAATCGCGGCAATCCAGGTTGGAAGGCCAAGGTCGACGACCTGGTCGCACAAACCGCATCGCGAGCCGGCGACTTTGACGTCTTTACGATGAAGTTCTGCTACATAGACGCTCTGGGCAGTAGCCATCCTGACTGGGAATATTTTCGCAGCCGGATGGAACAATTGGAGACAGATTATCCGGGCAAAAAGTCTGTCTGGTGGACGATACCTTTGACCAGAGACGGCCAGGCTGGCACGGACCTGTTTAACGCCCAGGTACGCTCTTACTGTGCCGCCAACGGCAAAATCCTGTTCGACATCGCAGATATAGAATGTCACGAGCCTAACGGCGTCAAGCTGACAAACGCTGTGGGCAATGAAGTTATTAGCCAGAATTACACCAAAGAGATTCACGCCGGGCACTTAAATCCGGAGGGTCGAGTTCGCGTGGTCTCAGCGATGTGGCATCTTATGGCAAGACTCGCAGGATGGCAGCAGCCCGGCACGATTCAAGGTGCTATCGACCTCGCATCAGACGGCGATACCATAATAGTCGGCGACGGCATTTATACCGGCCCGGGCAATCACGACATCGACTTCAATGGCAAATCTGTGACCATCCGCTCGGAAAATGGTCCCCAAGCGACAATTATTGACTGCCAAGGCAAAGGTTACGGCTTCCATATCGTCGGCAATAGGTCGGTGCCTGCACGGATTGAAGGCTTTACCATACGCCACGCGAGCCTGGGAGCGGTCCGCTGCTACGGCAGTATCTTGGTAAGAGCAGTTAGCGCTGATGCTGCGCAGGGATCAGCGTTTGAGCAGGCTGACTACCCCTTCGGTTATGCGCCGGTTGTTATCAGCAACTGCCGGATTGTTGAAAGTCCCGACGGCGGGATCCTGCTCGATAGCCACGACAACGTCACGATTGCCAACTCCTACATCGCCGCAAACGGCACCGCCGGCATCTGGGCGTATGCCAGTAACCCCACCATTCGTAACTGTGTGGTGGTGCAGAATTATGACGCAGGCATCCGGGCAGTTCGCGGGGCAGCAATCAGCAATTGCACCGTTGCAGATAATACAAGTATCGGCATCTGGATATCGCAGGGGGCGATTGTCAATTCAATAGTATGGGGCAACGGACAGCGGCAGCTTTACAACCCCGATGATAATGCCAGCGTGACATACTGCGATGTTCAAGGCGGTTGGCCGGGCACAGGCAACCTTGATGCTGACCCGTGTTTTGCCACCCCGAAGAATGGCGACTATTATTTGAAATCCGAGGGCGGCAGATGGGACCTAACCAGCCAAAGCTGGGTACAGGATGATGTGACCAGCCCGTGCATGGACGCAGGCGATCCAATGAGCCCGATTGGTTTCGAGCCATTTCCCAACGGCGGCGTTATCAACATGGGTGCCTGCGGGGGTGCGGTAGAAGCAAGTAAATCGTACTTTGGCGAACCAGTCTGCGAAACCATTATAGCCGGCGATATCAACGGCGATTGCAGGGTCGATTTTGTGGACTTTATGCTTATGGCCTTGCATTGGCTTCAACAGGGCCGCTAAGTGCTGCATCGATTCAAAATAGAGAAAATCCGCCTGTGCCGCAACCATAAAAAATTTGCTTGCAAAACCCCATAAAACGCGAACATTTTCTCTTGACTATCGAATACTGCTGTACAATAATCGCGCGCCTTAGTAACCGATTGTCATTAAAGGAGATTTGTTATGACGGTCAGAATTGAAGATACCTGCACGGCTTGCGGGCTTTGTTGTGATACCTGTCCGGAAGTTTTCGAAATGGGCGACGATATCGCTCAGGTCAAGGTCGACGAGGTTCCTTCCGAGTATGAGGATGCCGTGCAGCAGGCCGCCGATGAGTGCCCCGTGGAGGCTATTATCGTCGAATAAACACCGCGTAGGGAACCCCGCTTCGCGGGTTCGGGAACCCTGCAATAAATTGCAGGGCTAAATATTTAGCCCCCAAATCCTTCGACCCGGCTCAGAGCTTGCCCTGAGCGTGCCGAAGGGACGCGTTTATTTGGGGGTTTTCCTTCCTGCGATTAGACATTGGGGCGGAGTTACTTTGAAAGTTGTTGGCTCCTTTGGTGCGCCTTTTTGATGGCGGCTGATACCAATTGCCCGAATCCGCCGTCTGCGAAAACCTTCAGAGCCGCTTCGGTGGTCCCGCCAGGCGAGGTTACTTTCTGGCGGAGCACGGCTGGAGTTTCGCCTTCTTTGTCAGATTCAACCGCAAGTAGAGTCGCTCCTTTGGCAGTTTGCAGAACTAAGTCTTTTGCTATGTCACTCGACAAGCCTAATTCAATACCTGCTTTCATCATCTCTTCCATCAACAAAAAAAAGTAAGCTGGCCCACTGCCGCTGACCGCAGTGACGGCATCTATTAAATCTTCGTCATCGACAACAACTGCTTTGCCAACAGCCGAAAAGACAGATTTTGCTCTTTGCAGCATCGGTTTTGCCTTATCGTTAGCAAATAGTGCGCAGGCTCCTTCGCCGATCAAGGCAGGCGTGTTGGGCATGGCCCGAACTATAGGGATATCGCCAAGCACGGCGGAAATGCCGGCGACGTGTATGCCGGCTGCGATGGATATAACAAGTTTTTCTTCATTGACGGAATTCTTGATAGTCTGCAACGCCTCAGCCATATTCTGAGGTTTGACGCTCAGGACGATGGTCTCAGACTTGGCCGCCACCTCAGCATTGGTTCGGGCCATAATAAGCCCATACTTGTTGGCAACAAAGATGACTCGCTCTGGCCTGATGTCACTGACGAACACCTGGTGACGGGTATAAATATTCGCGGCGATTATGCCCTTTATCAGGGCTTCAGCCATATTGCCGACGCCGACAAAACCGATCGTGCTCATTTGATTCGCTCCAAAAACAGATTCGTTCTG
>CAZMLE010000129.1:0-8301 GCA_964567045.1 uncultured Pirellulales bacterium
TCATCCTGCACCGCCGGCAGCACGTTCCCCTCGTACTTCCAGTTGTACAAGTCCTGCGACGAATAACAGGAAACCCCCGCTGTTTCCACCCGCGTTCCGCCCCAGCTGCGGTTGCATTCCGGCATCCAGGTCTTTCCGGTTTTGATCTCCCCGTACCAATAATACACTTTGTCGTAATACAGAATTCCGCCAGCGTGCGCATTGATGGGTCCCCCGCTGGTGTCGGTCCAGGTTTCTCCCGGTTTGAACTGCGTGTGGTTGGCCGTCGCCGCATATACCGGGATGCACACAACATGCCAAGCTATTAAGGCTGCGGTCATCATGCCGACAGCTAATCGTTGATTCTTTATCGTTTTCATAACGCCATTCTATAATTTCGCACCCCAGCGCGGGAAGGGCCAAATCATCCCGATGACCGGGAAATTGATTTGATGAATTCTGGGGACACCATACTTATGCTACTCTGCGACCCTGCTCTGCGAAGCCCGCTACGCAGGGCAAAGAAGAGAGCGCTGCGTAGCACGAGTTTCGGTCTTTCCGCCTTCGCGCGAGGAGCGAAGCCGCTTCGGCGGAGTCCCTTTCTAAGTCTTTGGCCCGGCTTGTTTCGCCGTCGAATGTTCAACAACAACTCAAACTGACCGCAATAAAAATAGCCATCCCGACGAAGTCGAGATTCCACAATTTAGAATTTTTAACTTTGATTTTTGCATTTTCAGACTCAGGCACTCCCAGCATCTGGTTCTCCTTCACTTACGGCAGAAATCATAGCATGGCACACCGGGCAAGTCAATAATGTCGATAAAAAAAGCCGTGTCTGGTATCTGGCCTGCCCTAAATGACGAGCTACGCTCGCTATGGCAGTTTAACCGATGAGCTTTCGAATGGTCTCGAGGTCGATCTGTTTAAGAGAGTCGCAGACTAAATCGGCTTGGGAGAGATTTGCTGCGGTGGTTGAGTTTGTCACAGCGATACATTTTGCACCGGCGGCTTTAGCGGCTTCTTCTGGTGTCGCGGGGCGGATCTGACAGACGACGGTTTTGTTGGGTCTGCCGATCTGCTGGTGCTGGCTGAGAACTGGCTCGGGCATATCGCACCGTAAGGGCGTATTTGCGTTGACAGCGAATTGACGGTACAATTAAGGAAAATAGAATTGCGTGTCGGTTTGCCCAACGATATAGATGGAGCTGTTATATGAGAGCTAAGAAAAGCGCATTCATCCTGGTAGTTGCGGTAGTAACTGCTGTTGGTTGCTTTGGTGGAGAGCAAAAAATGGCCGGCTCAGAAGTCCAAAGGCAAACTGTAGTACAGGGCAACAATGAATTTGCGCTGGCACTTTTTGCCAGACTTCGGGAAAATCAAGGCAATCTTTTCTTCTCGCCCTACAGCATCTCGACGGCTCTGGCTATGACTTATGCCGGGGCACGCGGCGACACCGAGACGCAGATGGCCAAAGTCCTGCACTTTCCCACATTGGCCGGCGAAAAAGTGCCGCCTGAACCCGCTATGCAAGAGGGCCAATTTCATTCGGCTTTCGGCGAGGTTGTAAAGGCTCTAAATGGGAGAGCGAAAAAGGGCGGCTATGAGCTGGCAGTAGCAAACGCCTTGTGGGGCCAGAAAGGCTATGGATTGCTCGATGATTTTTTGAAACTTATAGAAACTGAGTATGGCGGACGGTTGACCGAGGTCAATTTCGTAACGGCAACTGAATCAGCCCGCCAGACCATCAATGCCTGGGTGGAACAGAAGACCAAGGATAAAATCAAAGAGCTGATCAAACCAGGCGTTCTGGATGCAATGACCCGGCTGGTCTTGACAAATGCTATTTATTTCAAAGGCAACTGGCAAAGGCAGTTCCAAAAGGATAAAACCAGAGACGCGCCATTTGCGCTGTTGAGCGGCGAGAAGGTCGATGCGCCAATGATGAATCAGACGGGCGAGTTCGGCTATATGGAAGCCGAAGATTTTCAAGCGATTGAGCTTCCGTACGTCGACAATGAACTGTCGATGGTTATTTTGCTGCCGAGGCAAACCGATGGTTTGCCCGAATTCGAGAAAACACTGAATCTGGAGGATTTCTCGCAGTGGCTCGATAGACTGCACAGGCGCGAAGTTATTGTCTCCGTGCCGAAATTCAAGATGACCAGCCAGTTTAGTTTAGCTTCTGTGCTCAAATCGATGGGCATGACCGACGCTTTTTCGCCAGAAGCAGCGGATTTTTCGGGGATAACCGGGGGCAGGGACCTTTTCATTTCAGCGGTTATCCACAAGGCCTACGTGGATGTGAACGAGGAAGGCACCGAAGCAGCAGCAGCAACGGGCGTAACGATGAGGCTGACATCGGCTGGGCCCAGCCAGACACCGATTTTCCGAGCCGACCATCCATTTTTGTTCTTGATCCGTGACAACCATTCGCGCAGCATCCTGTTTATTGGCCGAGTGATGAATCCTAAGATGT
This sequence comes from uncultured Pirellulales bacterium, assembly GCA_964567045.1. Taxonomy (GTDB): domain Bacteria; phylum Planctomycetota; class Phycisphaerae; order Sedimentisphaerales; family Anaerobacaceae; genus JAFNGF01. Next base: position 2,456 of record CAZMLE010000129.1, read on the forward strand.
AGGAGTGACGTTTGCTGGATGCTCGATACCCAACGAGCATTGAGTATCGAGGATGGTGTCGTCGGTCCACATCTGTGTTTACAATAGTCAACACCCATCCTAAGCGCTTCTTATAGAGGCCATTCTATAAAGTCCGGAAGTGCAGACCGACCTTCCATGTTGTTTTTTTTCAACGCCTACTTTTAATCGGCACAGCAGGCGTGCTTAGGAAAGGACCGAGAAATCCTACGACTAATATACTTTGCCTGCCTAACTTAACGCATCTTGAGGTGACAAGTTAAACGGCAGGGAAGGCGTATTTTAGGACAGTTAGGTATGGATTTTGCTGTAAAACAACGGAAAAGGGGGTAACGGCTCGAACTGGAGTTAGCGGACGGAGCACGCATAGGGTAGGAGGGTGTGATGGACGAGGCACGATTAGAAGACAAAATTAACGAACTGGTCAAAGAGTTTGGAGAGACTGCTGACCCGCAACGCAGCAAGCTGGCTAAACTTGCCGAGCAAGCGCAGGCCAACCGGCAACAGCTTCAAAAGAGCATCGACAGTCTCCACGAACTGCTGGATTATCTGCGAGTCTGCATCAAGTATCAGGCTTTTGACCTTGAAGCGACTCGCCGGGAAAATGAATACCTCAGGAAACTGCTGGAAGAAAGCGACCAATAAGGCGAAAGTCCACAATCCTATAAAAGAACCCACAGAGCTTCTCAAATCAGTAGAGTCAGCATAGGTCTCGCGCTGAATGCACGAGCGATACCCAAGTCTATATAAACCGTCCGATTCGATACCGTCTGCTGGCAGGGGCAGACCCGTCGCCCGCTGAAAGTGCGGCTATTTGTTTGGGAAGCTGGAAAGTCGACCGTTGTTTTTGTCGATAAAACTTAGGTCGAATAAAAACGTTGTTCAGAAAACCGAACATCGGCTCAAGGTAAGCATATAGATAAATAAGCACTCGCACCATAGATGGTTGTAGTTTGACAGTGGGATGCCGATTGTGATATACTATATGTGAGTGCTTAAATGAGTTTTGATCTTTTTGCAAGTATAGCTTTGAGGTAAGAGATGTTTGAGCGTTTTACAGATCGTGCACGGAAGGTTATGGCGCTGGCCAATCAAGAGGCTCAGCGATTTAACCACGAATACATAGGGACCGAGCACATTTTGCTGGGCCTGGTAAAAGAAGGTAGTGGGGTCGGCGCGACGGTTCTAAAGAACTTCGACGTGGATATTAAAAAGCTCCGGCTTGAGGTTGAGAAGCAGGTTAAGAGCGGCCCTGATATGGTTACGATGGGTAAGCTTCCGCAGACGCCGCGAGCCAAGAAGGTCATTGAGTACGCTATCGAAGAAGCCCGGGCACTGAATCATAACTACGTGGGGACAGAACATATCCTGCTGGGTCTTTTGCGGGAGACCGAAGGAATAGCTGCACAGGTGCTTATGAGTCTGGGCTTGAAGTTGGAAGATGTGCGCCAGGAGGTGCTGAACCTGCTGGGAGCGGGCGTGGATGACGGGCCCAGCGGACTGGGAATGAAGATGGGGCCAGCTATCAGCCGAAGGCCCAAGAGCAAGACTCCGGCGCTGGACAGCTTCGGCAGAGACCTTACCCAGTTGGCCGCCGACGGTCAGCTTGACCCGGTTATAGGCAGAAAGAGAGAGATCGAGCGGTTGATGCAGATACTGTGCCGACGTACCAAGAACAATCCGGTGCTCTTAGGTGAAGCTGGAGCCGGCAAGACGGCAATTGTGGAAGGTCTGAGCCAGCAGGTAGTCAACAGACAGGTGCCGGAATTATTAAAAGACAAACGCATCGTCGTGCTGGATCTGGCCATGATGGTGGCCGGGACAAAATATCGTGGGCAATTTGAGGAACGCATCAAGGCGGTGATCAACGAGGTCAAGCGAGCCGCCAATGTCATCCTGTTCATCGACGAGCTTCACACGCTGGTCGGGGCGGGCGGAGCAGAAGGCGCAATAGATGCATCGAACGTGTTGAAACCTGCCCTTGCCAGAGGCGAAGTCCAGTGCATTGGCGCTACTACTCTGGACGAGTACCGCAAGTATGTAGAGAAAGATGGTGCTCTGGAGCGGCGGTTCCAGACTATCATCGTCGAACCACCTTCAAAAGAGGAGACTCTGGAAATCCTAAGAGGGCTTCAAGACCGCTATGAGGCGCACCATAAGGTGCGGTTTACCGACGAATCGCTGTTTCAGGCGATAGAGCTGTCCACCAGGTATGTCACGGGTCGATGTCTGCCCGATAAGGCGATAGATGTGATCGACGAAGCCGGCGCGAGAGTTCGGCTGAAGAATATGACGCCGCCGCTCGATTTGACAAAGATGGAAGAGAAGATCGAAGTCCTGCAGCGAGAGAAGGATGAGGCGGTTAGAAATGCTGACTACGAGAGGGCAGCAGCGTTAAGGGACGAATCCCAGCAGCTCTTGGATGAGAAAGCACAACTTCAGAGGAAGTGGTATGACGAGAATAAAGAGGCAACCGGTGTGGTGGATACCGAGGTGATCGCCGAGGTGGTCAGCAACATGACCGGTGTGCCGCTCACGAAGCTGGAGAAGAAGGAAACGCAGCGGCTGCTGGAGCTGGAAGCCGAACTGCATAAGACAGTGGTTTCACAGGATGAGGCCAGCAGCGCCGTGGCCAAAGCGGTACGGCGCAGCAGAAGCGGCATGAAGGATCCAAATCGTCCCACGGGCTGCTTCATATTCCTTGGTCCCAGCGGCGTCGGAAAAACGCTGCTGGCACAGGCGCTGGCGGAGTTTATGTTCAGCGATAGAAACGCCCTTATCAGATTGGATATGAGCGAGTTTATGGAGAAGCACAATGTCAGCCGGCTGGTTGGTGCACCGCCTGGGTATGTCGGTTACGAGGAAGGGGGCCAGTTGACTGAAAGGGTCAGGCGGAGGCCTTACGCCGTGCTGCTTCTGGATGAAATCGAAAAGGCTCATCCGGACGTGTACAATATACTTCTTCAGATCATGGACGATGGAAGACTTACCGACAGCTTCGGACGAAGTATCGACTTTAAGAACGTTGTCATGATTATGACCAGTAACATCGGCGCGGAGCTGATAAGAAATCAAGCCGGCTTTGGCTTCGGCAAAAAGACGCCCGAGGCCAATTATGAGAAAATGAAAGAAATACTCCAGAAGGAGGTGGAGCGCCATTTCAGGCCGGAGTTCTTGAACCGCGTTGATGATATAATAGTGTTCAAGTCGCTAACCAGAGCAGACCTGCAGACCATCGTTGATTACGAGCTGGCAAAGGTGTTCAAACGGCTGACCGAGCACGGCTTTAAGCTGGAGCTGACCGACCAGGCCAAGGAATTCCTTATCGACAAAGGTTACAATCCGGAATTTGGAGCTAGACCCCTGCGAAGGGCGATCGAGCACTACATAGAAGACCCTCTTTCTGAGGCTGTGCTGGCAGGAAGCTTCAAAGGCAAGAACCTGGTAAAGATTGACGTGCAGGACGAAGAGAATCTGAAGTTCGAAGGCGTGGAGGTGAAACAGCCGGAGAAGAGCGAAGTGGTCAATTGACAATTGTCGATTTACAATCTTCAGGGCTCATTCCTGCAGCACGCCGAGCCGAGCATGCTCTTCCACACTTTCGTTGATCATCCCCCAGACAGCAACCGCTGTCAGCACGATGATGGCTACAGATTCTATTAGTATTGCTTTCTGCCGCCTATTCATAACTCGTCGCTAGTGGCCCGTCGCTCGTGACTCGTTCGGGGCACGGGGCACGAGTCACGATTTTCACTTTTCCATTTTGGACGAGTATTCTGCCTTCGGCGAATAACCTTATGGCTTGCGGATATGCGATACATTCCTGCTCAAAGACCCTTGCGGCGAGGCTGTCAGCGGTATCATCGTCTTTGACCTGGCAGGTGCGCTGGAGGATTATTGGGCCTTGGTCGTATTGGTTTGTGCAGAAGTGCACGGTGCAGCCGCTTATTTTGCAGCCTGCGGCGAGCACCGCCTTGTGGACGTAATGTCCCCACATTCCTTGTCCGCCGAAGCTCGGCAGTAGTGCCGGGTGTATGTTCATCACTCGATTTTCGTATCGTGCCGGTATCTTCCAGAGGCAGAGCCAGCCGGCCTGGATAACCAGGTGAACATTTGCAGCGACCAGCTCCTGTTCGATGCGTTTGCTAAATTCGTCGACGTGAGGGCAATCTTTTGTGCGGATGATTTTTACGTTGAGGCCAGCATTTTTTGCCCGTTCCACGCCAGCTACCGCCGAGCGTGAGCTTATTACCACACCCACTTCGGCATTGAGCCGACCTTGTTTTATGTGTTCCAGGATATTCATCAACGTCCTGCCGCCGCCGCTGATCAGCACGCCCAGCCGAATAGTTCGTCTCTCGCCTCTGGTCGCTCGTTGCTCCTCGCTCGGGGGCATCGGTTTGTCTTCGAGGTCACGCTCCAGGTTTAAGGCCTGGTTTACGAGCTTGTCGGATTCCTTGTTTTTGTCGCGCATAATGTGTTGGATCTTCCAGCTCTTAAACTCCGCCAGCAAATCGACTGCTTGTAGGAAAAGAGGCCTGATTTGCTCGCTTTTTACTTTATACTCGCCGTTAACCTGCTTGACAAGCAACTCGCTGTCACTGAACAGGGCGACCTCTGCGCAGTCAGGGGCAAGCTGTTTTATCGCTTCCAGAGCTCTTACCAAGGCGGTATATTCAGCAACGTTGTTTGTGGCGTGGCCTAAAAAGAATGCCTTTGCCTGAACTTTGTTTCCGACAGAGTCTTTCAACACAAAAGCGGCAGCGGCTGGGCCGGGGTTGCCTCTGCTGGCACCATCTATGTAAGCGACTATTTTATCCGGCAAGTCTATTATCCCCGGTGAGAAGGACCTGAGCATTTAGCCCTGCACCAATTGCCGGTTCTCTCAGCAAGGGCCCGCGCATAGTGGCGGGCAATTGGTGCAGGGTCTGTCAAACTTGTGTATCACCCAGCACAAGTATTCTGGTACAGTTTGGACATCGGATTATATCATCCTTAGTCATGAGCAGGTTGACGCACTCGGCGGCGATGCCCATGAAGCAGCCGCCACAGGTATAGCTGGCCGTCTTGCCCTCGGACTGCTCAATAGTGGCGACCGCCTGGCCATCGTACGTTTCGGCAACTCGTTTGAAAATCTCCAACGGCACATGGGGAACTGTTCGTGCAGCCCGGTCCCATTCCGCCTGGACTTGTGCGATTTCCGCCTCGTATTTTTTTGCCGAAACCTCCGCTTCTGTTCGGAGCTGCTCCAGTTTCTGCTTCTGCTGCTCTATCTGGCTGCGCATCTGCGCACACTCAGACTCGTCAGCCTCTATGCCTTTCATCAGCTCCAGGATTTGACTCTCGATTTTGGCATTGTCGGCTTTGGTGGTGTTCAGTTGAGTTAGGAGCGCAGCATATTCTTTGTTTGTTTTCGCGTTGTTTAGCGCCGCCCTTAACTTGGCGATTTCCTCATCTGCGGTCTTGAGTTCCAACTCCAGACGGTCGCACTGTACTTTGGTTAGCTGAACCTCTTCTTTTTTGGCTTCGAGGGCGTTCTGGAGACTTCTGACTTGATTTTCCTGAATGATAACGGTACGTCTACATCTGGCAAGTTTTGCCTTCGCGGCTCGCAGGCGGTTTTCAACGCTCTGAAGTTTTAGCAACCCGTCCAATACAGGCCCCATTTACGCTCCTTATTGTGGGCTTAAGAACCACCAAAACCTAATTATCCTCCTTTCTGCTTCGCCTGCAACAAAAATCTTTATGTATTTTGTGTCAGCACAGATTACAGTGCAAGGACTACACCTGCAGCAATAGCTGCTTGGAATAGTATCTGCGTTATGTCC
>CAZMLE010000130.1:0-8262 GCA_964567045.1 uncultured Pirellulales bacterium
GCAAAGCCCGTTACTCAGAGACACAGCGAGAGTGGGCCTCACCGCAGGATTGGACAGTAAATAACGTTAAGGCATTGACGCTGTATTTCTATGGCGCTGCTGCCAATGTGGCTGAGCAGCTATATGTGGCGGTGGAAGATAATGCCGGCCACGTGAAGGTCGTAAACTATCCTGATATAGAGGCGGTTCAGATAAGCGCCTGGCAGGAGTGGAACATTGAGCTGACGCAATTTGCCGGTGTGAATCTAACTGCTGTCAAGAAGATGTATATTGGCCTGGGCAACCGGACCAGTCCCACGGCCGGCGGCACAGGGACCATATTCATTGATGATATCCGGGTGTATCCCAGCAGATGTGTTCCCTCGATGGGCAAACCCGCTGCTGACCTGAGCGGCAACTGCATTGTTGACCAGGCTGATGTTGAGATTCTGGCCAATTTGTGGCTGGATAGTGGCTTCCAGGTTACGCCGGTCAATCCCGGCACTACTAACCTCGTGGCGCACTACACCTTCGATGGCAACCTCAACGACAGTGCAGGCAGCAATAACGGCACTGCGACGGGCTTGCCGGCATACGGTACTGGCAAGTTCAGCCAGGCGATTAGCCTTGACGGAGTCGATGATTACATTGATTGTGGCAGTGGTGCGAGTTTGAATCTTACAAACGCGGTCACGATCTCGGCGTGGATCAGACTTTCTGCATCAGGCCTCGATCAGAAGATTGCGGGTAATCAGGATAACACTACCGGTGGCTACAAGTTCGGCGTATACACCAACGACAAGGTTGAGTTTGAGATTCGAACTTCCGCCAACGCGGGGACCCTCAACAGAGATGTTGCCGGGGGAACAGTTTTGACGCCGGGTGTTTGGTATCACGTTGCCGGCGTCTATTCTCAAGGCAATTACATCAGGACTTACGTCAATGGTGTTTTGGACAGAGAGTTGAGTACGACAGCGGTACTTGGCACTTCGACAGGTACTCTCAAAATTGGTTGCGAGCCTTTCACCACCAGCGGTGGTCTCTTTAATGGGCTCGTAGACGAGGTTCAGGTTTACAAGACGGCTTTGTCCGCCAGCCAGGTTGCGTGGCTTGCCGGCTACACATCGGCGTTGTCGATACCGGCTGATTTGCAGCAGGACAACGTGATTAACTTCAAGGATTTTGCTGTGTTAGCGGATTCTTGGCTTGAGGAGATTTTGTGGCCGTAATGGCAGCCTATTGCAAAGGCAAGTAGGCAGCTAAGTTTTGCACCATTTCGGGGCCTATGCTGATTAGCTCGGTATAGGCCCCGGTTGTTTTATGCAAATGAGCTTAGCAGCTATTCAACCTGACAATTCGGAAAAAAGTTGCAAAAAAACTCCGCAACGGATTTTTGCCATTGTGGATTCGGGAACTGGTTACCAGCTGCTGATGAAATCGCTATTAAAGAGCGTTCTATGGTTTGCTTTTTCGGCTACGTTTTTTCTTTATGTTCGTGAGGCTTGTGTTGGATGACAGTGAGAACTTCCGCCCCTTGACAACCGTATTTCTATTTAGGAGAAGCGTGGACTGGCGTTATCTCCTCTCTTTTTCCTCCTTCACCCAGCCCATACTTCTTTTGTTGGACGGCCTTGGGGTTATGCCTAGTTTAACTTTGATTAGGTGCTTTAAGGCTCGGAGTTTGTTTCAAGATAAATCAAAGATGGGGTTAGTAGCCGCTGCTAAGTATGGCGTCAAGTGACTTTTTCTGATCTTATGTCAGCACTTCGAAAAGAGAGACTCGCTGCTATCCGTGGCACGGCCTTAAGTTGTCACACTCATATCACTCCCTCGATTGCGTTCAAGCCGCCGTTCCTTGCGTCACTTTCCCCGCTGAACACCAAGCCCCTGCCCAGATAAACCGTTAATACAAAAAGAAGATATTAGGGAGAGTGCTGCAGCTTGCTTTTCTGGGTGTGCTCTTCTTTGGTTCGCGCGAGGCTTGGCCAGGAAACACACAACGCCCGTACCCTTGACTCAACAACGGTCGTTCCATATGAACCGACAGAATCTTCTGGATCAGTCCTGCCAGCCTGTCAGGCCAGTGCGCGCGCACGGAAGAGCCCGCAAAATGGGTATTTTTGGCACTCGCCTGATTCTTGGCCAGTTGTCCGTAAGTGTTAATCATTACTAATCTTATCTCAATTTCCTAAAAATCTGGAAACTGCGACATTCTAACTATTTGATAAAGTGCAGCGAGTTTGAGCCAATAACACTCCCAACAAAGAAGGCTGACAGTGAATCTCGCTGCCAGCCCTTTGCCTTTCCATGTCCCGACAGCATCGCGATTACGGCGTAACCATCCGGTCGTAAATGCGAACATCATCGATCAGGCCGGACCAAAAAGTGCCTGGCGCAAGGCCCACGCTGGCGCCGATGTGCAGGCAGCCTGTCGAGTCCGCCAACGTAGTCTGCGTGCCACTTGCGACAGCCACATCATCCACATACAGACGCCTATTTGTACCGTCCCAGGTCAGACCCACGCGGTGCCACTGGCCGTCCGTGACCACTATCTGCGATGTCAAAATCCGGTCTCGCGCACCTTCGGCTGCAAGCTCAGTCATCAGCCAGCCCATTGGCGCAAGCGTGGAAAGCCAGTTCGCCCCACCTTCCTGACATAGGATACCCCGTCCGGGAGTGTTTCCCTTGATCCAGGCGAATACACTGAGTGCTCCCGTCGCTGGATTCAAGATGGACGGAGTGCTCATATAGTCATCAACTCCATCAAGCTCCAGAGCGCCTTTGACCTTGCCTCCATCTGGCCGCCAGAGTGGGTCCGCAGCAATAAGGAACGCATCGTAGTTCCCGGTCCTGTCATGGGTGACCAGGCCCAGTTTTTCGTCCAGCTTCCAGTAGGCTATCAACGCGGGTTCCTTCAGCCAATATTCGCCCAAGACAGCCAGGTCCTGTACATCCACAATGCCATCGCCGAGAGGTGTCGGACCCATGTCTACTGATGGTTCATTCTGGCCCCAGTATTGAGCCAATTCGGAGAAATCTTTCATGTCAACAATTCCGTCTCCGTTGAAGTCAACAACCGGAATGATCGGTGCCTGCCATATATCATTGGAGCCATAACCCCCCGGCCGGTCGCTGTCCCAGTACAGTGTCGAGCCATCGGCCGAGACACAAGGCGCCTCCTCGAAAGCCGGACTGTTGACGATAGGCCCAAGGTTCACCGGTCTCCCCCAGGGGTCGGAGAGAGTTACGCGGCGTGTCATATACAGGTCCCCCTGTCCATACCCCCCGGGGCGTTGGGAGTCGAAAAACAAAGACAGGCCGTCGACCGAAAGGGCCACACATTTGTCCTGATACGCGGTGTTGACCGCTGGTCCAAGATTCACTGGCTCTCCCCAAAGATCGTTTCTCGCTGCCCGCCTGCTCACCCAAAGGTCTGCACTCCCGTAGCCACCAAGCCGAGCGTATGTGTTATCCCGCCATCCGGAGAAATAGAGCTCCAGCCCATCCGGTGAGAGCGCTGGTACCTGCTCGTCCGCCGAGCTATTGACTACCGCTCCGAGATTCACCCACGGATTCCAAGGATCTTCTATCCTCTTGCGCGTCATCATCCAGAGGTCCAGACCGCCATATCCCCCAGGTCGCACATCGCCGAAGTACGCCTCCAAGCCGTCTGCGCTCGTGTAGTTCGGCACGACCGTCATGGCTTGGTAGGAGGATCTGTCGGTGCATGGTCCAAGACATACAGGAGGACCCCACGGATCTTCTTTGTTCGCCCGGGTCGCCATCCATAGTGTTATGTCATCCAAGGTGGTCACCCGGTGGAAATAGAGAGCCAAACCGTCGGCTGAGACTCTCGGCACCCACTCGAAGGTCGGACTGTTGATCCCCGAACCAAGATTCATAGGTGTCCCGAGCGTGAAACCCGCATACGCGGGCGGCGTGTCAAGACCTGAGAAAAGACAAAATCCAAATAGTGACACTAAGAACTTGGGAATGTTAAACGATTTCATGTTAGACCTTCCTTTCTGCCCAAAGGCAATAGACATTACTGGAATCTCACTTACAGGTCTCTCTGCAGAGAAGACAATCTGACAATCGAATGGGATGTTGATGACACGCCTGAAGTGCCTGGGCGTGGCCAACTGCACATCGGAAACCGTGCCTCCGCCCATGATGGCCGACCACTGCCTCATGTCGGCAGTAGCCTTTTCCCGGTCGTGCAGGTAGTCATAGTACCTCGCGCGGTCAGAGTAAGCGTATGCGTCCAGTGGGTCGGCCTCGATCCTGCGGGTGTAAAGGGCAATCATGTCCTGGAAGTGCTCGTCAAGCGTTTGACCCGGGCCAAGGGCCTCGATGGTTGGGATATTTGGGTCCAGATCAGCGGCCCAAATCTCATAATACGGCGGGCCCAAAGCAAACAGGAGCTTCGTCCGGTCGGAAGACCAAGAAGCCGTAACGACCTGACCACTGAGTACCTTGGCAGGCTCGTTTCCGTCGAGATTGTATATCCACAGCCCGGTCCTGTTCTGCGTACCGTCGTTGCCGCCGAAACAAAGTTCGCGGCCCGTTGGCGACCAGGCAGTGCCCCCAAATGTTGCCAAAGGGGCGGACCATCCGACCACCCTTGATTGGGAAGCCAGGTCCTTGACCTGTAGCGATACGCCGTCCATGTAATAGGCAACGTACTTCTCATCGGGCGACACTGAGGGGAAGCTATTCGAACATGCCAGGATCGGCGTGGGCTGAGCGTCTCGGTCTTCGATGGGGATCGAACATAGCATGTTGTCTGACCGTGACTGATAGTAGACGCGTTTTGAGTCTTGACTCCACGACGGCCAGCCGCCACGCGCCAGGCGTCTTGGGTCCGTGCCATCGGATTTCATGACCCAGACTTCTTCGTCTGCCAACAAGCGGTCTTGATGCCTGCGTTCGGCGGCAGTGAACTCCGAGAGGCGAAGAAGCTGGCAATCTCGAACGAAGGCGATGTACCGCCCATCGGGCGACCAGACCGGGTCCTTGCCGGGGACGATAAGCAGCTCGGTCTCTTTCGAGACCGGATCAAAAATCGCTACGCCACTATAGCCATGCACCCCCAGACTGAAGGCCAGTTTCTCGCCATCCGGCGACCAATGTGCGGTAAAACCATCGGTGATGACACGCTTAGCCTTAGCCGAGAGGTCACGATAAGTCTCCTCAGCCTCCCGCATCGGCATGAAGGCCGCACCTGCAGGCTCACGGTCCGCCGGATGCCACGACCGCCCGGCCTCTAAGGTGTCGAATACGTATTTCATCGACCACTCCTGGAACTGACTGCGAGCTTCATGGCCGGGAGCAATGATCTGCCGGAACAGGGCAGTTGCCTCATCGTAGTCGCCAAGGGCAGTCAGGGCACAGAAGACGTGGAACTGAAGTATCGCGCTATCGGGCGGCGCATCGGCAACAACGCGCTCGTAGTCGCCCATTCGGAGCAAGACCTCGCAGCGCTGGGCGGATAGATCCGCATACTGTGGATTCTCCCTGGGCGTGAGTCTGATGGCACTATCGTAATCCGCTATTGCCTCTTTATAGCGGCCTAATTCTCGCCATGCAATCGCACGCAGGGAGTAACCCAGCGGGTCCCGCGGGCGCAGGACGACCATGGCAAGCGCGTCGTCCCTCAACTGGTCATATTTCCTGGATGCGTAGTACGTGAAGGCCCGCAGCCTGCGGGATTCGTAATGACCGGGGTCAAGCTGCAAAGCCCTATCGAGCGAGGCAAGCTGCTCCTTTACCGTGACGCCTGTCATGGCCCGCAGGAAATAAGCCTCTGCGGTCTCCGGAAGCAATGCCTCGGCCTGCCGGCGGTGCTCATCAATTTCTTTGAGCTTCTCGGCATTGGGCGATTCACTCTCCCAGAGGATTCGAGCCAGAAGCGAATGGGCGGCGCCGGTAATCTCAGGGCGGTCATTGAGCAAATTGCCCAGCATGGTCACGGCCTCGTCAGAACGACGGCCATCAACGAGGATGCCGGCATAGAGAAGCTGTGCTTCGGGTCCAACATGCCTGCTGCGGAGGATCGGCTTGACGGTCTCAAGGGCTGCTGCGCGGTCTGCTTTGGCAAAGTGCTCGCGGGCCTGGGAGAGGATGCCCCTATGCCTGAAGCCTTCGGCCTGTGCCAGTTGGAGCCGGTCCCGATTCCATAAGGAAAGAATAACAATCACCGCACCGGCAACGACCGCCATCGCCAGAGCGGCAATTGCCTGGACCCGGTGCCTGCGGAGGAATTTGTGCAGGCGATACATTGTGCTGGGTCCTCTGGCGATGACCGGCTCATGTTCCAGATGCCGCCGGACGTCCAGAGCGAGGCCGTTGGCGGTCTCATATCGCCGGGCGCGGTCCTTCTCTAAGGACTTCATTACAATCCAGTCCAGATCACCACGAACAGCTTTCCTGAGCACGTCAGGCGTGGCGCTGTGGTGCTTCGCCACCTCGGTCAGAGTCTCCCCCAGCGTAGTCAGTTTGGTCGAAGGCTTGACAGGTTCCTCCTCACGGATGACCCGCTGCATCTCGATGTAGCCGGCCTTGCGAAGCTCCTCCTCACTGAAAGGCGTGGTTCCAGTGAGCAATTCATAGAGCAGAACGCCGAGCGAATAAATATCCGTCCGTGTATCTATGTCCAAGTCGCTTAGCTCGGCCTGCTCAGGGCTCATATAGGCAGGCGTGCCGATGATGTGGGCGTAGCGGGTAAAGAGCGTCTTTTCCGTCAGCCGCTGGTTGATGGCCTTAGCAATCCCAAAGTCGATGACCTTGGGAACGGGTTTGCCATCATGGTGCGTGACCATCACGTTGGTAGGCTTTATATCCCTGTGGATAATGCCCTTCTGGTGGGCGTGCTGGACAGCATTGCAGACCTGAATAAACAAGTCCAGCCGTTCCTTCGTGCTGAGGTTATTCTGGTCGCAGTATTCAGTAATAGAAACACCGGTGACCAGCTCCATCACGAAGTATGGCCTGCCAGTTTCTGTAGCCCCGGCATCGAGCACCTTGGCGATATTGGGATGGTCCATCATTGCCAGGGCCTGTCGTTCGACCTCGAAACGGGCGATGACCTGCTTGGTATCCATGCCCAATTTGATGATTTTGAGAGCCACCTTGCGGCGGATGGGCTCTTGCTGCTCCGCCATATAGACGATTGCCATCCCGCCTTCGCCGATCTTCTCCAACAGCTTGTACCGGCCAACGACCGTGCCGGGCCCTTCGGCCAAAGGGGATAAGTCAAGAGTCACGTCTGGATTAAACGCTGGGGTTTCAAGGAAATGACCCGCCTTGTCGTGGAGCGCAAGCAACTCCTCTATCTGTGCACGCAAATCCGGACTGTTCCCGCACACTTCGTCCAGGTAAGCTGCACGCTCTTCAGCCGTATCCTTCTCAATGGCGTTGCAGAAGATTGCCTTGATGTCTCCGTGGTCTTTACCCAACGCTCAACTCCTTTACAAATCTCCCTCTCTATTATTCAGTGCGAAATCCGGCCTCGGAATATGCCAGAAAAAAACCATCTGACTGAGAAAATTTCTCGTGCTGGCAGCGGCGTGGTGCGACCATCTCTTGAAGGCGATTTTGTATACTTTTGAAATTAAACAGCTCATAGTGCCTGAGTCGACTGGGCTGACTTTCACCCTGAGCACTGAGCCTTGCCGCCTGTTTTGCCGTTATCTTTGGTGAGTTGTCGAAGCAGCCAAGCACGACCGTATGCCCAATATCTGGCGGCGGTGCGCTGTGAGATACCCAGGACCGCAGCTACCTGATTCAGACTCAAACCGGCAAAGTAACGGAGTTTCACCAACTCGGCGACAAGGGTATCCTCTTCACCGAGTAGACCGATTGCCTCATCCAGTGCGAGCAGGTCTCCTGAGGGGCCCTCGATAGCCAAATCTGCTTCCTCAAGGTCGACCCTCTGCCGCCCACCACCATGCTTAAGACTCTGTTTGCGACGTGCGTTCTCGACAAGGATTCGCCGCATCGCTTCAGCCGCCGCCTTGAAGAAATGACCGCGACTTTTCCAATCTTGGGCTTCCTCGCCGACAAGACGGATGTAGGCCTCGTGGACCAAAGCAGTCGCCTGCAGCGTCTGGCCTGGTCGCTCCTGCGACAGCTTCTGAGCCGCCAAAAGCCGTAGCTCCTCGTAGACCAGAGGCAGCAATTTGTCCGCAGCTCGAGTATCGCCCGCCTCAATCGCATTCAAGATGCGTGTAACGTCGCTCATAGAGACTTTCCACACCAAAGCCGCAAGCTAAGCGCATGGCC
>CAZMLE010000131.1:0-8134 GCA_964567045.1 uncultured Pirellulales bacterium
CGTAGCTGGGCCTCGAAATGAAAGGTGAGGAGAGGTGAAAGCGAGGAGAGGTGAGAGCATGCTGAGTTTTGCTTCGCTATTACTCTCCTGTTCTAACCTCTTGCCAATAGGATTCTGCAGCGGATTTGCCGCGTTATCTTAGATTGCCCAGACCTACGGAGAGGCGTTGTCCTAAGACGAGAGCCCCTCTGAAGGGACAGGGGAGAAAGGAGGTGTGGCATAAGAAAGCTGATAACTCGCAAGGCAGGAAAAGACTTGCGAGCCGCTCAGAGAAGCAGGCCCGGTCTTGAGGCGGCGAAATAGTTATCGATTGGGAATGAAATCGCAGATTCGAAATTGTAAGTTTCGTGGGCCACGGCTCAGCGGGTTGTAGGGCGGGCATACCCGCAAGAGTCGGCGAAGTATGTTGTTGCCCGCCAAAGGGATAACGGCGCAGGCGTGTGTACGCCTGGCCGGATTAATCCGTGTCGCTCCAAAGGCTTATATCGGCCTTTAGGGAGCAAAAGTTGAGAAAGGAAAACGAAAATGAAGAAGAGTGTATTGTTAGGTATTGTGATAGCGGCAGTAGTGCTCTCTGCACTTCCGGCATTTGGACTGGCACTTAAGCAGCCGAAGCCATGGCCCACCATACCTGTAAAGGTGAAGATAGGTGACATTCCTGTTTGGCTTGACATGCCGTACTTTGTGAGGCTCAGGGAAGAACCCCTTAAGATTCAGTTAGAGCAGATAATAACAGCAGCGGGTGTCCATACCCTTGATTTTGATGGACATGCTAAAGACAAAGACGGCAATGTACCGAAGATAATGGCCAACTTTGATGCAACAGTGAGCAAGAACCTCACCCGGACTGGCGACGGTAGTGCATTGCAGGGTGACGGCGGCAAGTGGACCTGCACACTGAACGGAGGCGGCACCGTGGACCTTACTAAGATGGTCGAGATAGACCTGGATGTCTACGTCAAGGTTGCAGAGGCGAACTTGAACGCCTGGCCAGAGTGCGAGAACAGGGTGGTTGCAAACGTTGAGCTATTTATAATTCCGAGGTAATTGTGCAGGAGCATTAGAGCCGTAGAATAAAGAGTGTTGGGCAGTCGCCTCAAAACTGGGTTGACAGGTTGCTGAAGAGGCTCAATATCTCGTACGGTTCTTCTGGCTGCCAAAAAAGCAGTTAACAGGGAGGGATGGATAGATATATCCACCCTCCCTGTTGTATTATTCGGTTAGTGCTAAGTAGCACATCAAATCCTGCCTGTCATTGCGCGCCCTTCGCTTTGCTCAGGACAAGCAATGACAGATTCTCAAATCACGTATGACAAAGTACTATTAGACCATTCTTGGTGGTGGAAAAAATGAGAAATTGGCTTGATTTTTGCCATGCAGGGTCGCTAATTTAGGAGGTATAGCCATTTTAGTATTGACTTTGTAATAAAAAAATGGTAACATTGTTAAAGTATAATATTGAGCTTGGTATGTAAGCACCACATCTTCTGAGTGGGGCAATAGTTTGCAAGAGTGCTGTATTCTTCGCAGTAATGACGTGGGCGATCTGTGGAGGGACCTACAAAAAGATCGGGGATTTATTACAAGTGGAGTGGTTGGATTGCCGAAAAAGTAGGAAACTGGAGAACTGACTTACGATGTCATTTTGGGTATTTTGAGAGGTAAAAGATGGGGAGTCAGGATAAGACAAGGGGTTTTTATCAACACATCCGTAAGAATTATGAACGGCTTCTCGCGGGACGGGTTGTTAACGGAGCTCGGCCGGCTTTAGTTATCGGAATCATCTTAGCGGTTTTTTTATTTGCTAATTCTTGTTTTGCTCAGTTTATGGTCCAGCCGATGAAGTTGGAGGCGACACCCTTGTCGGGTGCGGTGGTCAAAACGTCGGTGCAGCTTCAAAACTACGGTACTGTGCCCAGGTCAGTAGAGGTGAGATTGTTGGAGTTGACGCAGTGGGAAAACGGGGTGTGGCGAACCATAGACCCCAACTCTAATTTTGATACGTCAAAGCTGGTTTCCTGTAGCAAGTGGATAACTGTCAAGGGGGATAATTTTACTGTGCCGGGGCTGAGGGCGGTTCCTGTCCCAATCACTTTAAGGGTGCCGCGAGGAGTTCGTGGGTTCCACGCTGCGGCGATTGAGGCCAGGTTGAAGCCCCCTACGGGCGTGGTAGGCGTGGCTATGACTTACGTCTTCGTGATTCCTATTCTGGTTGAGGTACAGGGCGTGGCAATGCGGCACGAAATAGAGCTGCGTAATACTGGCTTAGAATTCGCTGAGGCCAGTGCGAAAGAACCGGCAAGAACTCTGGTCTCGGTGAGTGTTGTCAATGATGGTGGGACTTTTTCCCGTCTCAACGCCTTTGCAAGAGTCAGGGGATTCCGGGATGGATACTGGCGGGAGATTACACAAATGAAATTCGAAGAGTGCAATATTATGCCGGGGGTTGGTTTAGTGCTGAAGAGCAATATGGGGCGGTCGTTGCCGTCGGGAAAATATAAAGTGGAAGGGTCGCTATACGTGGACGGTCGGCGAGGCAATATGTTTGAGAAGGAGATAGATTATGTCGGCGACCCGAGCGTTAAGACGGTGGGGACAGACGCGCCGCTTTTTCTGACTCCGACCGAGGTTACCCTGGACGGTGTGCCGGGGGGTACGCGTGGGGGAATCATAAAAGTTTATAACGCTTCGGAGGATGTTGTCAATGTCAAGATGGACCTGGCGGTACCGCCTTTTCTTAGAGGTATTGCGTTAGGGGAGGTGGAGGGAACGGATTTGGTCTGTGTTGAGTGGGTGCAGATAGAACCTGAGCAATTTACACTTGGCCCCAGCGAGGAGGAGACAGTCCAGATTATTTCGAAGCTGCCGAAGGAGGCGGCAACACACGCCTGGTATTATGCGCTTCTGCGTATACGCAGCACCTATAAGGATGGTCAGAATGCCGGAGTAAAGACCGCGCCTATCTGTGTTGGGAATAAGACTGTAGAGACCAAACCTGGGGTACAGCCGGTGAAGGTGACCATTGGCTTACAGGAAGGGTCCAAGTATATTGTTGTCGGCCGGTTCTGGAACGTTGGAAATATACACGTTACGCCCAAGTGCAGAGCCTCAGTTACAACGCCTCAAGGAGTGCTAAAAGCAACAGTACCGCTCAGCGGCGACCCAGGTTTGATGCTACCGCTTGAAATGAGGGATTTCTCGGAAGTTATCGATTTTTCCACGCTTGCTGCCGGTTATTATCGACTTATGGTAGCGTTAGAACATGGCCCGAAGGAGACAGTAGTCGGGCAAATACCCATACAGGTCTCTGCTGAAGGGGGCCAAAAAGTTGTTCAAGTTGTTGGGACGGAGGAGTTTGAGAAAGTAGGCGTTAAGTGGTGATGTCGGTAAGGAGATTTTTGCTAAGGAATGACGCAGGATTGCCGATACAAGGTGAAAAGGCCATAGGATTGGCGGTTTATGGCTCCAGAAAGGCATATTGGCTTATGGCAAGCAAAAATATTGGTAGAATATTATCGGGCTGTGTGATAGCCCTGTGCATAGTTTTTCTATGGGGTCAGGATGTCGGCGCCCAGTTTGTGCTGAAAAAGGTAACCTACACTATTTCTGGTTCGGTGGGTCTGCCAGGTGTCACCATGAAAGGTCTGCCAGATAGTGCCATTGTTACCGATGAGACTGGCAATTATAGTGCTAAGGTTGAACATGGCTGGAGCGGGGAAATTACGCCGGTAAAAGAAGGTTACACTTTCGAGCCGGCCAGCCGACCCTATAGTCAAGTTAAGAGCAATCAGGCCAATCAGAATTACGTTGCCACGCCGGTGACCTATACCATCTCCGGCACAGCAGGTACTGGCGGTGCTATAATGGAGGGTTTGCCGGGCAATCCTATCAGCGATGCAAACGGCTCTTACCGTGCCACCGTTGATTTTGACTGGACCGCGACGGTTATGCCGAGGAAGGAGGGTTACAGGTTTACCCCTGGCAGCCGTCCATATCTGAATGTCCGCCTGAACCAGACAAATCAGAATTTCACTGCGGAAGTGCTCAAGTTTACAATTTCCGGTACGACCGGCGTAGACGGCGTAGTAATGCAGGGTCTGCCGGGCAATCCTGTTACCAGCGGAGCTGGAACTTACAGCGTGCAAGTCGATTGGAATTGGAGCGGCACAGTCACGCCCAAGAAGGAAGGTTATGTCTTTGATCCGCCCAGCAAGCCATATACGCCTATCACAAGCCCCCTGTCCAATGAGAACTACAAAGCCACGCCACTGACCTATGTTATCTCCGGCACAGTTGGCCAGCCCGGCGTAGTGATGAAGGGTCTGCCGGATAACCCGATTACCGATGACAAAGGCTATTATAAAGCTGTGGTTCAACATAATTGGAGCGGCACAGTTACACCGATGAAGGATGGTTACACTTTTGAGCCGTCCAGCAGGCCGTACTCTAAGGTTATCCAAGAGCAGGCTAATCAGGGCTATACGGCTACGGCGATCATATTAACCATCTCCGGTACAACCGGCGTGGAAGGTGTAACAATGAGCGGTCTGCCAAGCGAACCTGTTATCGATGCAAACGGTTCTTACGCCGCCAGGGTTCCGTACAACTGGAGCGGTACGGTTACGCCTATGAGGGAAGGCTACAGGTTTACGCCTGCCAATATACCCTACGAGCCTGTTACTGTTAACCGGACCAAGCAGGATTATGTTGGGCAGGTGATCACGTTTACAATTTCCGGCACGGCGGGAGTAGGCGGTACTACAATGGAAGGTCTGCCGAATAATCCGGTTACCGGCACGGACGGCAATTACGTTGCTACTGTTCCTTACGGCTGGAAAGGCACGGTTAGACCCAACAGAGAGGGTTACTCTTTTGATCCGCTCAGCCGGGATTATCCTGCTATTGCCAACGTCCAAACTAATCAGAGCTACACTGCGACATTATTAAAGCGCGTCGTCTCCGGGACAATAAACTCTGACAAGGGACCTATTGAGGGTGTATTGCTCGTAGCAGATAGAGGCGGAGGTCCCGCCACGACCAGCGCTAACGGCGAGTACAAACTATCGGTGGACTATGGCTGGAGCGGTACGGTTAAACCGGCAAAGCAAGGTCACACCTTCAAACCGTCTGAAAGAAAGTATGGTCCAGTTACCGTAGACCAGACGACCCAGGGTTACACCGGGGAACTGATCATGCTTACAATCTCTGGTAAGACCATCCTTGGTGGAATTGCGGTCGAAGGCGTGCGGGTCTCAGCCAGTGATGGCGGAAGCTCCGATGTTACCGATGCTGAAGGTAGATATGAAATCACGGTGCCTTATGCCTGGAGCGGTGCAATTACGCCGGAAAAGGAAGGTTACATTTTTGAGCCACCTAGTAAGACATATACTAACGTTATCCAGGACATAAAAGACGATGAGCCTGTTAGTAAGCCTCCTGCAACCAAGCCTATTTCTCCGGAGCCGACGCCTACACCTACGCCGACTCCTACACCTACGCCGACTCCTACACCTACGCCGACTCCTACGCCCACGCCGACTCCTACGCCCACGCCGACTCCGACACCGACACCGACGCCCACACCTACGCCTACTGTTGGACCTGGGCCGAGCGAGTCTCCGGCTTTAGCGGCCGAGATAGCTAAGCTGCTGGAGAAGATAAAACAACTTGAGCAGCAGTATAGTGGGCAGGTGCCTGGTCCAAACGTTCCGCCGACCACGGCTGGTCCGAGATTAGTCGTGCAAGGTACCGGCCCGCTGGTCAGCGCGGTCTTTGTGGATACCGATCTGGTTGATGCTTTGAAAGAACTGGCTTCGAAGACGGGTGTTGACATCCACACCGATGGTACGGTCAAGGGCAGGGTCACTCGCCAGATTCCGCAAGTGCCGCTGGCAAGGGCACTGGAAATTCTGCTGCAGGGTACCGGCTACGCGGTGAAGGAGGTGCCGAATTCCTATTTAGTTTATATGCCTATTAGCAATGTCTTCGTTGATGAAGACCTTCGTGGAGCGCTGCAAATCATCGCCACACAGGCCGGTGTTGTCATTATTCCTGATGAGAGCGTCACGGGGCGCGTGACATGTGAGCTAAAAGCAGTGCCTCTTGATACAGCGCTTGAAATCGTTCTGGCTGGTACTGGTTTCGCTCTAAAGAAAACACCCTATTACTATTTAGTCTCTTCGTCTGACCCGGCCAGTCCAGCGTTTGCAGACGTCAGTGAAACACGCCGCGTAAAAATGAATTATGTCGGGGCGGACAAAGCAATTACAATGTTGTCAACCGCGTTTGCGAAGTTCGTAAAAGCTGAAACCGAAACCCACACCGTCTGTATTACCGCACCGTCGACCTTAATAGACCGTATCGTTTCCGACCTGAAAAAGGTCGACCGGCCCGTTCGCCATGTTATGTTAGATGCACGCATTGTGGTGATGGAACGCGGCAACCTGCTGAATCTGGGTATCGAGTGGGGTTGGCCCCAGATCCAGGCTGGAACGTTTAGCGAGTCTGACCTTCATGGCGGCAGGCTGAATGTCGAATCGGCTGGGGCCACGGCGAGAGTTCCGCCTCGCAGCCAATGGCCGTGGGGTGTGCAGATGGGCTATAGTTCTGATGGAACGTTCACCAATGCCTTGCTGCTGACCCTGAACCTGCTGGCCGAAAATGGCGAGGCAGACATCGTGGCCAGCCCTCAGGTATTGGCTCAGGACGGCAAGAAAGCGATGATCAGCGTGATGAGCGAAGAATACTATATGATGACCGCGCCGCAGACTGTCTATTTTTACACACAAGCTGAGCTGACGAAAATTGAGGCCGGCACCAATTTAGAGATCACACCCCGCATCGGGGACAATAATGAAGTTTCGCTGGACATTGCTATCGAAGTTAGTGACAGCATTCCACGAGGAAGAGGAAGCGAACTTCCGGTTGTCACTCGACGGCGAGCCACCAACAGTGTACGGATCAAGGATGGTGGCACGGTGGCACTGGCCGGCCTGACGGAAAGTCGCAGACGTTCCAGTGAAAAGCGTGTGCCGGGCCTGGGCAGTCTGCCGGTGATAGGATTTCTGTTTAAGAACACTGATAGCGATAAGTCTACAAGAGAGATCGCCGTGTTCATCACGGCACACCTGATACCGGAGGGACGACAGTCATCGCTCGAAATTGCTGAGCCGGCTGTGGGAAAACTTTTAGAGGTCAAACCGGGTGAGTCCCGCGAGGCGGGATTCCAGCAGAGCCTTCAAAAGAGCTTAGCGCAGCCGACGCAGCAAGTTCCAAGCGAGGCAGCCGGAGATCAATTTGAAAGGCTTCTCAAAGAGAGCTTGGCTCAGCCGATCAGATGACAAAACCGTGATTGGTTGAGGGGTTACTTGTTAAACGGTAACCAATCATCAGTTACCAGTCTGTTGGAGGAGGGCAAAGGAGTTGTGAGGTTGTTGAAATACCAAAACTGTAAATCGAAAACTGCGAATCGCAGATTGCCAGCGCTGGCTATCCTGTTCCTCTTGGCGTTTCTGTCTTTCAGCACGGTTAGCTGCACGCAGATAGGCAACTTCGCAAGTAGCATAGGTGATAAGCTTACCGGAAGGTCAACAGGCTTTAAGATCATCGCCCTGAGCAACCAGGACGTAGTTGCACTCGGCGCCGATGACCTTGTGCAGGTGATGCGGCGTGCCGGCTTCTCCGACGAACAGATTCTCAAGCTCGGAACGGAACTGCGCAACGCACTATTATATTCAGGTGCAGCGCAAGTCAAGCTAAGGGACAAGGTGGAGGCTGTTTTTGCTGTTCATGGTGATTATGTCTTTATCACTACCCGTCTGCGAGGCAGCTTCATCTACGACGTTAAGCGCGGCTGGGTCAAATTAGGCGCCGTTCCACAGGAAGGCTCGTAGCCTTATCTCCGAAATGGAATTAAGAATTTAGAATCGAGCTTTCTCCATTCTCAATTCTAAATTCCAATTCTGCGCAATTTGAAGGCATCCTCGCCGGCATTTATCAGGTATATCAAGGGCTGTGGTCTATCAACGCCTTCGATAAACTTCGGTCGAGCGGCCCAGGGTGTGACGGATAGCACACCGGTTAGATCCATCCAGTGCTGAAGCCTTGCCACCGGCAGGTTCCAGGTCATGTGGAA
>CAZMLE010000132.1:0-8005 GCA_964567045.1 uncultured Pirellulales bacterium
GTCTTTGCGATGTTTGCCCTCGGCGCAGCAAGCATCTTGGCTAAAGAAATTGTTGCCATAAAAAACCAGTCCAAACGAACTTCCGGCGCAGGCGGAAGGAACCAAAGGACGTAATTTGTTGTCCTAAGTCCTTGAGACTCCTTACGGAGGACTCTCTATGAGAAACGCAAGAGGTTGGACCCTCCTTCGCAAAGAGTTGCTACGGAGGACAGGGGCAAGTATTGAAGAAGCAACGGGAGCTTTTTACCCGCTGGCCCGACTTGCGTCGGGAGACGCACGGGCCAGTACTGGCAGAAACACCCTGTGTTTGGTGTTTTGTGTCCGCCTCGGGTGGATATAACCATTGTTCGGTGGAAAAGGAGGCCTAATATGCTTTTAATGAGCGCTATGGCTTGGATAGTTATTGGTGTGGGTGTTGTGATTTTGGCTGTGGTTATTGGAGTGAAAATAAAACAAAGATATTTTTAGAAAGGAGGGTTTTTTCACTGGATTTTTAGTTTGAAAATGTAAGGTAGGGTGCCTGCTTGTTTGGGCTTGGCAGGCAGGAACCACGGTGAGATAGAGAGACGGCATCATCTCACGGAGTAAACAATCTGTTCCACACCAGAGGCATGCGGGGACAAGCTTTCCCGTTTTATACAGACTGTATAATCATTGTTAGCCCGCTCGCCACAGTTTATGGCGGCCTGCAAACTCGCAATCATCGTGCAAATTAATTGAAGAAAGCGGGTTGCCCTAATCCTAACCATCTGATATACTATATTGTTTGACGACGCAATGACTATCGGCCCACCATCCATACCGAGAACACTCGGTCCCATTCTTTGCCGGGCATGGCGGAGGCGTAGGGCAACCGCCTCTTTGCGTTAATTGACCACAGGGTAACTCAGAAAGAGAAAAGGTGGTTTCATGGAACACGACTCAACCGTTTCAACGATCAATCGCATTGCCTTCATCGGCAACTACTTGCCGCGCCAGTGCGGCATTGCTACGTTCACCACCGACTTGTGTGAGGCCGTTGCGGCCGAATATGGTAAGACAACGTGCATTGCCCTGCCCGTCAACGACATTGAGGCCGGTTACGTCTATCCGCCCCACGTTCGATTTGAATTGACGGAGAAAGATATTGACTCCTATCGCCGCGCTGCCGACTTCCTGAATATCAACAGCGTAGACATGGTGTGCCTACAACACGAGTATGGCATCTACGGTGGCCCGGCGGGCAGCCACATCCTGGCCCTCTTACGTGAATTGCGCATGCCTATTGTCACCACCTTGCACACTATTCTGCAGAACCCTAACCCGGAGCAGCAACAGGTGTTGGAAAAAGTCGCGGCCCTGTCGGACCGGTTAGTGGTTATGAGCGAGCGCGGCGTGCAATTCTTACAGAAGGTCTATGGGGTACTGCCGGAGAAGATCGATCTAATCCCCCACGGCATCCCCGATGTGCCCTTTGTCGATCCCAGCTTTCACAAAGACCTGTTTGGCGTCGAGGGCAAAATGGTTTTGCTCAGCTTTGGCTTGCTTTCGGCCAAGAAAGGGATCGGAACGGTCATCGCCGCCCTGCCCGCCATTGTGGCTCGCTATCCCAACGTGGTGTACATCATTGTCGGCGCGACCCATCCCCACGTTTTGCGCCAGGACGGTGAATCGTATCGGTTGTCCCTGCAATGGCTGGCCCAGGAGAAAGGCGTGGAAAGTCACGTGATCTTCTACAACCGCTTTGTCAGCTTGGTGGAACTGGTTGAGTTCATTAGCGCGGCGGATATTTATATCACCCCCTATCTGAACGCAGAGCAGATTACCTCTGGTACGCTGGCCTACACCCTGGGGGCAGGCAAGGCCATCATTTCAACCCCATATTGGTATGCGGAAGAGATGCTGGCCGAAGAGCGGGGCGTGCTGGTGCCGTTCAGCGATCCGGCGGCGTTGGCCGAGCAAGTGCTTGATCTGTTGGACAACGAATCCAAGCGCCATGCCATGCGCAAGCGGGCCTATCTGTTTGGGCGGGCCATGATCTGGCCACAGGTGGCGCATCGCTATATGGCGAGTTTTGAACGCGCTCGTGCCGAACGCCGGCATTTCATTCCTTCCGGCTTCGCGGTCAAACCGCTCGACCAACGTCCAGGCGAATTGCCGCCCCTCAAACTCAGTCATTTACACCACATGACGGACGGCACCGGTATAATTCAACACGCCAACTTCACCGTGCCCAACTATCGCGAGGGCTACAGCATCGACGACAACGCCCGCGCCCTGATTGTGAGCACGCACCTGGAGGAATTGGGCAACAGCGAAGCCTTAGCCCTGGCTTCTCGTTATCTCGCTTTTGTTGGGTATGCCTTCAATAATGAGACCGGCCGCTTTCGCAACTTTATGGATTACCAGCGTAACTGGCTGGAAGAAAGCGGCTCAGAGGACAGTCACGGCCGCACCTTGTGGGCGTTGGGCACCGTGTTGGGCCGCTCTAACACGCCGGCCCTCCAGAGTATGGCTGGCTGGCTGTTTGAGCAGGCCTTGCCCGCCATTCTCAAAACTACCAGCCCCCGGGCCTGGGCCTTCACCATCATCGGCATCCACGAGTATCTGCGGCGCTTTGGCGGTGATCGTCGGGCCAGCCAGGTCCGGGATGAATTGGCCGGGCGCTTGCTCACGTTGTATCAAAACAGCCGCTCGGATGAATGGTGCTGGTATGAAGAAGGGTTGAACTATTGCAACGCCGTGCTGCCGCAAGCCATGCTCGTGTGCGGTCAATGGAATCCGAATAACGCCATGACCGAAGCCGGGCTGGAGTCGCTCTGTTGGCTGGCCGACTTGCAGCGGGCGGATGCGGCTGGAGGGCATTTTGTCCCCATTGGCTCCAACGGCTTTTATCAGCGGGATGGTGAGCGGGCCCGCTTCGATCAACAGCCGGTAGAGGTGCAAACCATGGTCTCCGCCTGCCTCGAAGCCTATCGGAACACGGCAGACAAACGCTGGTACAAAGAAGCCCGACGAGCCTTCGAGTGGTTCCTGGGGCGTAACGACTTGGACCTCTCTGTTTACGATCCGACGACGGGTGGTTGCCGAGACGGCCTCCATTCCGACCGCCCCAATGAGAATCAAGGCGCGGAGTCTACGCTGGCCTTTCTCCAGACTTTGTTGGAGTTGCGTCTGGCTGAGAATTCCTTACTATCTATGGAGACACAAACTTAATGAATCATCAATATCCCGAACTTTTTCGCCGCCATAAACGTAATCCCATCTTGACCACCGCCGATTGGCCGTATCCGGCCCATAGCGTGTTTAATCCCGCCGCCGCGATGCTACAAGATGGCGCCATCCTGCTATTGTGCCGCGTCGAGGATCGACGCGGGCACTCCCACTTCTGTGCCGCTCGCTCCGCCAATGGTGTGGATGACTGGAAGATTGATCCCCAACCCACCCTGTTGCCCGACCCCGAACACTTCTCGGAGGAATTGTGGGGCATTGAAGACCCGCGCATCACCTACCTGCCCGAATTAAGCCGGTATGCCGTCGTCTATACCGTCTTCACCCATGATGGCCCGGGTGTGGCCCTGGCGTTGACGGAAGATTTCCACCATTTCGAGCGCTATGGAGTGATTATGTCACCGGAAGATAAAGATGCGGCTCTGCTTCCTCATCGTATTGGCGGACTTTGGGCCTTAATCCACCGCCCAGTCAGTGCGCCCGTTGCGCACATGTGGCTATCCTATTCGTTCGACCTGCGACATTGGGGAGACCACAAGTTGATATTGGAAGCCCGGTCGGGGGCGTGGTGGGATGCGGACAAAATCGGACTCTCAACCCCACCCATCGAAACTCCGCAGGGTTGGCTGGTGATTTACCACGGCGTGAAACGGAACGCAGCCGGCTCGATTTACCGAATCGGTCTCGCGTTGTTTGATTTGGATAAACCAGAGCATTGCCTGAAGCGTAGTGATGAGTGGGTCTTTGGTCCGGAAGAACCCTACGAGCGGCACGGAGATGTGGATAACGTCGTCTTTCCTTGCGGCTACACCATTGCCCCCGACGGAGACACCCTTCACCTGTATTATGGCGCAGCGGATACGTGCATTGCCCTGGCCACGGGCAGTGTACGCGCAATGCTTGATTGGCTTGAACAACGAAGATAAAGAATCCTCTAACTATGAGTTAGATGTCTCGCCAGTATGGCTGCCGTAAAATCAAGGGTGCGGGCTAACCCGCGTATGCAGGCGACCTGCCGTTCGGAGCAGAAAAAGACCGGGATGGCCAGCTGGTGAGGTAGCCTAAGCGTATTCGTTTTCCGTTGAGTTTTGAGCGGGGGTTTCCCTTTTGGGAGTTCCAGGCGTTTTGGGCCATCTGTCGCGCCGGGCAGAACATGATCCTCAACGCGCTCCGACGGGTCCAGACGGAGTTGCAGGGCCACCTCATCTGTTAGGTAGTATGCGTTTGTGGATAAGTGCGTGCTTCAGTTTCACTTGAAGAGTTCCATCTGCTGATGCCTCCGAGGAGGGAATGTCCGGGCTCGAGATGGGGACGGCAGCTGGAGTCGGTCAAGAAGATACCGTGCCGTGGAATCTATCCTACGGACCACCGCCCTAAGTTGCCTCGATACCTCACTTGCGGTTCGGCTAGGACAGAGTTCAACCAGAAGTTGACTGATGAGGAGCACTTTCATGTCATTTCTCGAAAACCTGCGTGGCTTCTCCAGATATTTCTCAGCTTTATGGCGTGTCCTTTGCAAAGCTCGGCGCCATGCCGTCGTTTCATCTCGGAAGTCTCTTTCATCAGAACAAGTCTTCCGGCAGACTAGAATGATGTCTATGTCTATCGGCTCTTTGGCTTGTGACTTCGGCATTGCGACCGACATTTCTGACTTCACAGGGTGAGCATTAACAAAGTGAAAACCTGCGCTCATACACGCGTCACAAAGCGAAAGCCAGCCATCGTGCCGAGAATGGTGGTATGTAAAGACCAGAATTCCTTCATCTCTCAGAACGCGCTGGCATTCGCGAAAAACCGCCGTGAGCTTTGCGGTGAAACAGGTAGCATCCGTGTCCTGCACTTCATCTTGGTGCCTGGTGCTCTGAAAGGGCGTGTCAACCTGCGCAGGACAAAGTTGCTGCCAGGCGTAGAAGAAATCAGCCAGTTCTGAGTAATGTACGTTGTCAAAGAAGGGTGGGTCGGTGACGACATAGTCAACGGAGCAACTCGCAAGACTGGTCTTGTGTGAGCTCCCGCATGACAGAAAGATCGAATGTTCGGGAAGTGCGTCCGAATTAGGCCACCCGGGCTGAAGTCGACCTGCAAATGGAAGACTACACCCAAAGACCTTGGAGGCAGAGGACTTTGTGCGCAGGCAGGGTGAGGAGACTTCAAAAGGGTTCCGTTGGTATTCGATACATCGCAGCAACCTTGTCTTGAAAAGTGTGGAGAAAGCACCGGAACTCCTCTCTGTACCCCACACATTTGCCTCGATCGGTGTCCGCTCCGGTTTGAGGATATGATGAGAGAACATATGGCGCACTGCTCCGGTTCCCTCGCCTTTATACGAAGCGAACATGTTGTTGAACTCAAGTGTGGCAGAGAACAGAGTAAGGAGCGGGATTCTAACCCGTTCATCCTTAATCGCGGCTATAGCGCGGTGAAGTATTCCGAGGGCAAGGAGTTGTCTATCGTTGAAGAATTCTCGCCACGACCTATAACCGTAGTTCAGTACCTGTCGTGTGTTGTAGCCATCCGTGATTTCGAGCTCTGGAAGCGACAATCGCTCAGTCCTCAGTTGCTCGGAAGCCTTATGGTATGCGGCATTATCATCATCAGTTGTTGCGAGGTAGACCTTCTGTCCGCTGGGCCTCAGGATGAGTTTCGCGTACAAACGATGCTCCGGAGGCTTCCCGGACGTGCGGATTGTCTTGGCGATGGGAAATTTAAAGTCACAGTACGAGCAGATGGTATTCGCGTTGCGTGCCGGACCCTGTTGCGGGTTGAAACGCTCATTGCATCTCGGACAGTTTTCGGTGGTTGTAGTATATCTGGAAGGAAATAGCTTCCCACAGGCCGGACAGAGTACCTGAACGGCTGGATTGCGCACTGGGTCGGCATTTCGGGCTATGATGTACGAAGAAAAAAGATCGACTTTGCGCAGACATGCCGGGCAGTTAACGGTTTTGACCCAGAAGTAGTATAGGACATCACATTCAATGCCTGACGCGTCTTTGGCCTTATACAAAGCCATAATTCGGTCAGCCACCTGGCCTCTCACTTCATCGAAAGCACGTGTAATAGCTGCCTTGTTGAGACTTCCCATGGCAACACGCGCAGCATTAACAGCCACAGGGTTTATCTCGCGCCCAAGAGCTGCGTATCCAAGCTTGTGAGCCTCGCCGACAGTAGTACCGGACCCCATGAACGGATCGAAAACGGTCTTTCCCGCGAAATGATGGGGCCGATAGAATTCCTTGTCAAAATCGACACTGTCTGATTTCTGACAAGCCAAGAGGATACCACGGAAGACTGACCCTAGGCGCGTTGCCCACCACTTGTGGAGGTGATATATGGGTCGATAGATTTCTTTTCGCCAACTTTCGGCCTCAGCGATATCAGACAAGAAATCAAAAGGGAAAGAGTCCGACTCAATAAGACGCCGTGATTCTTTGCCGAGTTTATCGCGTGACATCCTTGCCCCTAATCAACGCGTGTTCCGATTAAGCCTCATTTGGCTCGCAGACATACGCTCTCTGTTGAGTCTCCACTGAGACGGTACGCACAAAAACGGTGCTCACGCCCGCTTGCTGGGTTATCCACCCAGTTCGCGGAGATGGCGTTCTCTCTGAGATCAAAACGGTACGCAACTAATATGCGATCCGTTTCTGTCCTTACTATCTCTCCCACTTGAACATAGTCACCGCCTGGCCGCGTGTCTGCTGGAATGATAAGGGTGCGCTGGTGTGCTACACCCTCGAGCAGGCCGAAGGGCGTCGGCGCAACATACATTTTTCTATCTCGTATCATGATATCACCATAGCTGCCGAAGCCTCTAAGACTCTTGTTCTCGTGGACATACTCGTGGTCTGCATTTAGGAAATCTCCATGGCAGATCACCAAATCTAGCACAGGATAGCGGTCGCCGTCAGGGTGGCTTGGATACCTGCCAAAAACATGGTACATTGTGCGTCCGTTGTGAAACCCGGAGGGAACTTGGCTGTTGCAGTCGTAGGTGACTTCGCGACCGGGATAGGCAAGCCCCTTTATCTCGTATCCCTCTGTTTGGGCGACTAGTCGGAAATCAGGATATGAGTTTCTGCCCCCACGTTCGTAATTGAGTCGTGTTTCCACAAGGCGACCCTCAAACCAATTCTGAAAGTGGAACTCCTTGTCTGTCGCGGTCTGGCGCACTATCAATTCGCGCTTATCCATCGCCCGCACGCATCTTTGGAATATCTCAGCACATGTCATATATCAGTCAGGACTCCAGTATGCTCTCACAATCAGCAAGGAACCAATCCTTGGGGACGCCACAGATGACCCAGCTCTTTTTACACCGTTTGCCGGATATTTTCAAGCTAATTCCGGGGCAATGGACACGGGGCCTGACAAAACCCAACAAAAGAATGCCTTGTTGTATGCGTGTGCAGATGATTCAGTCCGAGGCAAGCCGCAGTATTGTTTAGGCAGCGCGTTCATGGAAGGGGGGTAGCCCGCTTATCTCGTGAAGCCCCTTCGGCCCATAGATCGGTAAATGCCCGTTCGGCTGCCCCTTCGACTAAACTCAGGGCTACGGCTAATTCAGGGCAGCCTTTGATCTGGACGCAGGTTGACAGAAGGGCGGTAAAGGCGTAATATTTCAGACGAGCTGATAGGCTTAAACTATGGCCTTTTTTGGGCGGTTATCCCTATGGTTACGGTTAGCCGGAAACGGATATGTCGAATCGCAGCGCTACTCATCGTTTGCCTGACAGCCGCCTGCGGCGGACACGTTCGAATTGATTATTGATTATTGGTGAGGAATTGCGGGTTG
>CAZMLE010000133.1:0-7942 GCA_964567045.1 uncultured Pirellulales bacterium
GATCTTCAGTCACCTGAATGAGGCCGGCTCAATTACCAAGCGAGACGTTGAACAGGCCTACTGCGAAAACTGCAAAATGTCCCTGCCCGACAGATTTGTTCGCGGCACATGCCCTCGCTGCAAAGCAGACGACCAATACGGCGACTCCTGCGAGGTATGCAGCGCCACTTATGAGCCACGGGAGCTGATTAATCCATATTGCGCGACTTGTGGAACGCCGCCTGTTCTGAAAACATCGCAGCACTACTTTTTCAAACTGGCCGACTACGAACAAAAGCTAAGAGAGCTTATCACCGGCGGCCATACCCAAAAATCGGTGGCCAACAAGTTGGACGAATGGTTCAAAGCTGGCCTGAAAGACTGGGACATATCCCGCGATGGGCCGTATTTCGGCTTCAAGATACCGGGCGAAGAAAATAAATACTTCTATGTCTGGCTGGATGCTCCTATCGGATATATAGCCTCGGCCAAAAATTACTGCGATAAGAACGGCCTCGACTTCGAGCAACTCTGGAACGGCAGCCAGTACGAGTTATACCACTTCATCGGCAAAGACATAATGTACTTTCACGCACTTTTTTGGCCGGCGATGCTGATGGGCGCCGGGTTCAAAACCGCCAACAAGCTTTTTGTGCACGGGTTCTTGACTGTGAACGGCGAAAAAATGAGCAAATCGCGCGGCACGTTTATCAATGCCAAGGCCTACTTGAAGTACCTGGACCCGGAATTCCTGCGCTACTACTACGCCAGCAAGCTCACCGACAGCATCGACGATATAGACCTGAGCACGGAAGATTTTATCAACAAGACCAATGCCGACTTGGTGGGCAAATTCGCCAATCTGGCTTCACGCTCCGGACCGATGTTGGTAGAAAAATTGGATGCCCGGCTTGGCCGACTGGATAATCGAGGCGCCGTGCTAATCAACAAGCTCACCGCCGAAAGGCAAAATATTATCGACAACTACGAGAGTCTTAAATTTGCCGCAGCGGTGCGAACGATTGCGGCCCTTGCCGACGAAGCAAACCGCTACGTCGAGCAGAATCAGACGTGGACGACCGTGAAAACCGACCTGGAGAAAACGCGGACTACACTGACCGCCATAATAAACGCGGTGCGCATCCTGACGATCTACCTCAAGCCCATCCTTCCCAAGTACGCCGAAAAGGTCGAGAAATTCCTCAACGTCGGGCAACTGGATTTCAGGGACTTGGAAACATGTTTGGAAAATCATAAGATAGATGGTTTTGAACGATTGTTCGAAAGGATTGAGAGAAAGCAGGTAGATGCGATGATGGAAGAAAGTAAGCAAACACAAAGTGCCAAGGCGGCTCCGGTCCGAGTGCCGTCCGGCGAGGCGTTCAAATCCGAATGCTCGATGGAAGATTTTGAAAAAATCGACCTGCGAATTGCCAGAGTATTAAAGGCAGAAAAGGTTGAAGGCGCCGACAAGCTGCTGTGTCTGGAGCTGGATGTAGGAGGCCCGCGAAAAACGTGTCTCGCCGCTATGGCCCAGGCGTATAGTCCGGAAGAGCTGACCAACAGGACTGTAGTTTACTTTGCTAATCTGAAGCCCCGGCAGATGAAGTTTGGGCTATCCGAAGGCATGATCCTGGCAGTTGGGACCGGCGGAAAAGACGTCCATATTCTCACTGCAGACCCCGGCGCAAAACCCGGACAAAAAGTGCTTTGACCAAAGATTAACCGTAGAGACGGTAGAAACCCCGCAATAGAATTGCGGGGCTAAATATTTAGCCCCCAAATTTATTTGGGGGTTTTCCTCCCTGCGGTTTTATGGCAGGTCTCGACTTCGACGGTAACAAGGCCGACGATGAAAAAGAATCCGGAACAAATCGCAAAAGAAGATGGCCGATATAGCCCCGCCGCGATCAAGTTCGTTTACGAAGGTCTTGGCTACACGGCAAAAAGTGTCGCCAAAGAACCTCGGCACATCAGCGGCCAAACGCTCTGCAAAGGTCTGCAAAAGTTAGCTGTCGAAAAGTGGGGCCGACTGGCGATGTTAGTGCTGAATACCTGGGGCATCAAAACAACACGCGATTTCGGCGAGATCGTCTTTCTGATGATAAAGCACAAATGGATGAGCGCTCAGCCCACCGACTCAATCGACGATTTCAACGATGTTTACGATTTCAAAGCCGTCTTTAAGGACGAATTCCAGTTCTAAAAGTAGGGTGCCCTACAATATAGCACGCCGGAAACTGACAACGGCAATGGTTTTTCGCTGCGTAAATTGTAACCATGTGGCTTCCACGGCCGTCTAATAAATAAAGCCGGGATACCAAGAGCTCGATCAGACCTATAGGAGTGAAATCATGAAACGCATAATTATACTTGTAGGGATTGCCGGCGTCCTCTTAATTGTTGGCCTGGCAATCGCCGAAACCCGCGAACTCGATAGGCCGAAGGACATGGCCGGAGAAATAAAAGGTCTCAAGAACGAGGTGGACTTGCTACAATCGCGCCTTGCCAAGCTTGAGAAGCAGGTTAGCGAACTGACTAACTTAATCAGGATGTATCCGGCACCTGTTCCGCAACCTGCTGCCGGGGTCCCAAGGCTGCCGGAGGGCTCGAAGCCATTCGAATTCAATGGCGTGACGTTCTACTACGTGCCCGTGAGAGAAAAGCCCCCGACACCCAAGTCGCCGAATAAATGACGCTTGTCTGTGCGTCTCGTAGGGTCGTCACGAGACACACGGCCATCTTTGACCGCGCAAGAGCTGGCGCGCAGTCGGGACAGGCATGACTTCATACCCAGTCCGACCTTTATAGAGCTTTCAGGCAAATCACGCAAATGCCGCGCCTATCTCAGTTCGAGGATATAAGCCTGGTCGCACCGGCACGAAAGATGCGGCGGCTGATACTCTACAAAGCCGTAGCTTTTGTACAGGTTGATTGCCTCTTTCAAAACCGAAGCCGTTTCCAGGGTCATTTTCTTGAAGTGCAATTTTCTCGCCTGTGAGAGAGCGTGTTCCAGCAGGAATTTGCCCCAGCCTTTGCCCCGGTAGGAGCGGTGCAGATACATTTTGCGAAGTTCGCAAGTCTCTTGGTCAATAGGGTAAAGGCCGTAAGCTCCGATTATTGAGCCGTCTTTTTCTTGGAGCACGTAGAATATGCCGCCGCGATGGAAATAGAAATGCTCAATGTCACTGAGGTCGGCGTCGGTCACCTGAGGATCGGGCTTTAGATTGTATTCGGCTAAAACGCCATAGACCAAGCTGGTTACTTTCTCGCAATCCTTATTGGTTGCCGGCCTTAGTTTTGGCCACGAGCTTTCCTTTGTCTGCTTCGGCTTTAATGATTCTGTATCAATCGCTATTTGGTCCTTGATATCTTTTGGCTCAGGTCAGGGTGGAAACGGCCCTCGAAGACTCCCTCGACAGGACCTGTCATATAAATCTGCTCATTTGGTGCCATTTCTATAAGCAGCGTTCCGCCGGGCATTTTGACATTGACGTCTCTATCAACCAATCCCAGCCTGTAGGCTGCTGCTGCAGCCGCACAGGAGCTGCTGCCGGAAGCCAGCGTATATCCGGCGCCTCTTTCCCAAATCCTTATCTCGATGTTGTTCCTGTCTATGGACTTTAGTAGCTGCATGTTGATGCGCTTCGGAAACATCGCGTGGGTTTCGACGTAAGGTCCCAGTTCTCGTGTCTTCTGCTCACTTAGCTCTTCCACCGGGATCACGCAGTGTGGATTGCCGATCGACAGGCAGGTGACTCTATATTTTACTTTGTTGACCTCCAGCTCTTCATCCACAACTTCTCGCTCAGGGCCTTTGACAGGGATGTCACGGCTCAGGAAGGTGACTTTTCCCATCTGGATTTTTATTAGGTTTGCCGATTCATCCATCACTTGGACTTTTACGGTGCCGCCCAGCGTTTCAATATCGAAGACCTTGCCTGCTATATATTTGTTCTCAAAGAGGTACTTTGCGAATATTCTTAATCCGTTTCCGCTCTTTTCAGCTTCGCTGCCGTCGGGGTTAAAAATCCTCACCTTGTGACGATTGCCGGCTTTCAAGGGGCCGTAGAGTATTCCATCCGAGCCGACCCCGTAATTCCTGTGACAAATAAGGCGAATCGAATCAGGCGTTAAATCAACATCTTGAGTATTGGGGTCGATAACCAAATAATCGTTTCCCAGGCCGTGGTATTTTCTAAAATGCAGCTCCATGATTTCTGCTCCGATGGATTTATCCCAGCTCCAGCTCCATAAATATAGCGCCTTCTATCGGATTGTACCTGTACGGGCTTATTTGCCTGAAACCTAAAGAGCGGTACAATGTCCGCGCTGCTTCCATTGAAGGAGCTGTATCCAGCCGCATGCGAGTGTAACCGATGTTTCGCCCTTGTGCAATAACGGCTTCAGCAAGGGCACTGCCGATTCCCAAACCTCGAAACTCCGGCCTAACGTACAGCCTTTTCATCTCGCATATATCTTCGCTTAACCCTCTCAGCGCAACACATCCAGCCAGTTGCTTTTTATACTCAGCGAGCAACAGGCAACCTTTGGGCGGCGCATATTCACCGGGAAGATTTGCCAATTCTTCGTCGAAGCCTTGAAAATCAAGATCGAAATCCAGAGACTCCGCATACTCCTCGAAGAGGAACTTGGCCGACGCCAGGTCCCCATTTGTCTGAACTGGATAGGTTGTTACCATGTGCTTGTTATTGGGCTATCCGACGACCATCTGCTTATGTAGCAGTATGCTGTGTGCTTCTTATCCTTCTGCCCAGCGTTTTCTGCATTTTATAGAAGTCAAGCCTTTTATGGTTCTCTACTTCCAAGAAAGTCTCCTCCAAGGTAACATAACCCAACGAATCGTAAAATCTTTTGGAGGGAATGGAGGCATCCAATCTAACAAGATGGATACGCAGTGCGAGAGCTTTTGCTTGAAGTTTATGCATAATGACTTTGCCAAAGCCTTGTCTTTGAAATGCAGGTTCGACGAACACCCTGCGAATTTCGTCGCCGACTATGGTTCCAGTTGCGATTATTTGCCCGTTTTTCTCCAGGACAACTGTGTACCATTTTTTGGCCTCGTTGAGGATTCTATCGTCACAGTGCCAGTC
This sequence comes from uncultured Pirellulales bacterium, assembly GCA_964567045.1. Classification (GTDB taxonomy): domain Bacteria; phylum Planctomycetota; class Phycisphaerae; order Sedimentisphaerales; family Anaerobacaceae; genus JAFNGF01. Next base: position 5,094 of record CAZMLE010000133.1, read on the forward strand.
CTTAAAGAACTGGACTGCTTCTTTGCAGTAGACGTCTGAATAACAAGCGTCAATCGTTCTCTGTATCAAGCTTTTCACGATGTCGAGGTCGGACGGCTTGAATCTTCTCACCGAAATATTTGGCCGCTTTGACATTCTTTTGCTCACAACTATCTGGCATATCAACCACAGCTAAAGTTCACTCTATGAGCTCAAAATATAAAACAAAATCCCTCAGAGTCGAGGGATTTGGCCTGATAATTCGGGATATACTTGTTAATTAACGCTACTGCTCGTCCAGCGCACGAAAGACGCCCGTTTGTTCAATTATTACCGGATAACCTTCAACGGCTGGCGGAATCCTGCCTCGCAGTTCTTGTGCCTCGACGGATGTGAAGATTTTTATACAGGGTTTTCCTCTGTACAAGCCGATTGCCGTGCCTTCCACCCCATCGATAGCCATCCATGCGTCGCTATTCTCTTTCAGAACCTGCTCAATGGTCCTTGCAGGCATAGGGTATCCTTTTTCGGACTTGGTTATACCGTCTTTACGACAGCCGCATAAAATCGCCGCTGCGCTGATGACAACGGCGCTCAGCACGACAACTGCAATCTGCCTAGTCATTTGCAGTTCGTTATTCCACCAAGCCTTGAGAAGATCAGTTTCTCAGGCGTTGCTATTCGCCGTCAACAGTAACACCAAACGCACCGAGAACCGCGTCAATCGGATTGGCGACAGTAAAGCTTGAACTGCCAGCAAATAAAAGCCCCACAGGCTTGCGGTTGTTGCTTCCCGTACTTGCATCAACCACAAGAGATCCCGAGTCGCCGCCCGCGCTAAAGCTGCCTGGTGTTATGATGATCTGCTTCACGAAACGTGCGATCCCTGTGTCGTACTGAACTTTGACATTGGCGTTAATAGCGTAGACGCTTCCCTTGGTAAGCCTCGTTGTACGCCCATATTTTTGGACACTCTGACGCAGCTTGGCTGAAACGATAGCCGACTTTGGCGTGCCGTATCCGCCGGAGGGCGTGGCATTACCAAGCAGGGTCGTCGAACTGAGGGCGATGGCTGCATCGATGTAGTTGTTTGACCCATCAAATTTGATCGCATTGAAGGCAGCGAGAGTCCCAATAGCATCGCCCGGATCACGCCCACCATCATAAGGCCCTGGCTGTAAGACATTAATGCCGATTGGTCCCTTGTTTTCGTGCGCGTACACATGGTTGTTGCTGAGGGCGTAGACATTCGTGGCATCTTTGACCCTGCAGCCGATTGTTCCAGCGGTGATATTCGGATGGCCGGTTGAGACGCCGATGGGAACCGGTCGCGGGAACCAAGCAGTTGGGTCAACTGGCTCAGGTTTTGGGGGTTTGCCGCCGCCGGGTTTGCCTTCAGGTTTTGGCAGGGCATAGATTTTACCTGTGACCACCGGATGGACAGGGACGCCATCAAGGTCTCTGGGAATACCGCGAACGCCAGGGTTCTCCAGAAAAACTTTAACGGCCGGCCGGTCGCTCTCATCCAGCCCGACCGCTGTGCCCTCTACGCCGTCAATTGCCATGAGCCGGTCGGTATGCTTCTCCTGGACCTCCTTGACCCGCTCAAAGGCGTCTTCGCTACGGCCTTGGGCGGACAAGACACCGGCAAAAACCAGCAGTCCAAAAATGGACACAACTACTAAAAGTATCTTAGAAAAAAGTCGTCTTGTCATGATACCACCCCTTTATCGAATTCATGAATATTTCCTTATCTTACTCTGCAACAACATGCAACAATTTATCAAGATATTATGTCTCTTATCGTCGCATACCCTCCAAAAGACGTATGAACCTAACCTGGCTTGTGGGTTTCCAGAGAATGGATTTACCCGATTGACCTGCCAAAATCAAGAAAATTATGCCCAATTTCACACATATTTTGAGCTTTGCCTGGCACTGCGGTCACGCCAAAAACTTCAAAATGATGTTTTTGTAGAATTCAACGGCTTTTTCCACATCGGCAAGGTCAATATATTCATCCGGCTTATGGCAAAGCTCGGATTTGCCCGGCCCAAAAACTACGACCGGTGCACCCAAAGAGGAAAAATAAGGCCCATCCGTAGTAAAGCCCACCGCCTTCGTTCGGCTGCGTCCCACCACAGAGCAAAAGTCACAGACGAAATCACAGTTGCTATTCGTCTCCAGAGCCCGCACGTCGCGTATAATAGAGACCTCGCCGGCAAACTGAGAATTGCTTTTTCTTAACCTGGCAAGGATTCTCTCAAAATCGGCAACGATTTCGTTATGGTTTTGGCTTGGCAAGGTGCGAATGTCTACCGCGATACTGCACTTATCGGGCACAATGTTGATAGCCTGGCCGCCCGCAATCCTATTGATGCTCATAGAGCACTGGCCCAACAGCTTGTGCGGCTCGAAAGGAATTCTGTAATTTTCCACCTCATCCAGGACCGATTTCATGGAACTTATCGCGTTCACGCCCAGATGCGGCGTGGAGCCGTGAGCGGCTTTACCTTTGGTGGTGACTTCGAGCCATAGCAATCCGCGGTGCGCCGTCACCACATCAAACTCCGTCGGCTCAGTGACGACTATGCCGGATAGCTCCGGAATTGCACTGCGATTGCCAACGAACCTCACAGCCCCGCAGCTATCAGTCTCCTCGCCGGCAGCGCCAAGAAGTATGACGTCGCCCTGCAATTGCATGCCGGACTCAACGACCCGGCGGATCGCAGTAACGACTGCGGCGATGCAGCCCTTCATATCTGCAGCTCCTCGCCCGTAGATTTTGCCGTCGCTTTCCACCGCGGCGAACGGCGGATGCGTCCACTGGGCTTCGCCCGGCCCGACAACATCGAGATGGCACACAAATA
>CAZMLE010000134.1:0-7839 GCA_964567045.1 uncultured Pirellulales bacterium
TTATAATACCTGCCAAACGCTACGCCCGTCTCGGAGGCGTCAAAATCCTCCACCTCCTGATAGCCGGTCAATACTCCATCCTGGGCTGAGGATAGATATACCTGGTCGCCATTTTCGCTCAGGGCAAAGACCTGGTGACAGTTAGCATCACCAGCGTTGCCAAAGTGCTTATCCTCGTAGAAGACAATATATCCACCAGCAGGAACTATAGTTCCATCGGCAATCTCGTATTTGGTGGGATCGGTGTCACTGTCACTTAAAAACCAGCCGCCAATATTAATCGGCTTATCGGTAGTATTGTGAAGCTCTATCCAGTCCGAAGCATCAGCATGAGCGTGTGCCAGAACCTCGTTAATCACAATAGCCCCTGGGGCAGGAATAATGCCGGTATCGTCCCAGCCGGGCGAGCCTCCATAAAAGGCACTTGCCCGCCAGGAGTCCTTCTCGCCCCAGCTATTTATGTCAGGATTGGCTGCATCTACGATGGTCAGAGAAAAACCACTGCCATCGGTAATATCATACCAGCGGTCCTCATAAGTGAATTCCAGAATTGTGCTGTTAGTCGAGTCCTCTATCTTGATATCTTCTCCACTGTTGGATAACTGGCCATCATATGGGCCTACCTCAACCCTGCCATCTGATGGCAGGGTTAACCGGTTAACCCCCCCATCACCATGGGGGGGTTGTCCGCCGCCGGGCAAAGCATACCGCGAATTAAACGCAGCTTGATTTTTCACTACAAGCAGGTAATGCCCGGCAGGAGTGGTGATACTCGGGAAGGTGAAAGAAACTCCTTTGGTGAATTTCACGCCGGCCAACGACAGCGTGGCAGTTCCAACATTTTTTAGCTCGATGTACTCATACTCTTCTTTGTCAAAAGCTCCTCCTGCTCCCGGATTGTACATTATCTCTGTAATGCGCAGGAAACGCTGCTGGTCACTGGGGCTACCAGCATAGCTCATAGTGCTGACTGATGCCCCTTGTTTATTCAGCAAGCTTACTTTTTCGCCCCAACTGGATAGATGGCCCTTGTAGTTTCCCTGTACAAATCGCCCTTCGCCGCCGGTGGGACCCGATGCTCGCTTGCGAAAGGCAGCCACGTTCGGAGAAACGTAGAGCCTGCCACCAGCAACGATGACAGTTCCGGGCAGGAAAGTGTGTTGTATACCGCCGGCAAGCTGCCAGCCCGAGATATCAACGGCATAGTCATTGGGGTTAGTTAGTTCTACGTATTCTTGATCTTGATTGCCGGAGGCTGGATTGTAGTCGTAACTGCCGAAGTTAATGACAGGCCCAGCCGGCTGAACACTTGGCAAAGCTGCCGAATACGAACCGGCAATATCATAGCTGGCTACCCTTTCGACATTATGCCTTACGAACAGGTGATAGCGTCTGACAGCCAGGTAGTCGTTTTTGATTACGTTAATTGCGTACTCGAACGACTGGTCCGGGGGATAGCCACCCTGTCCTCCCCAAGGCCACGGATTGGCCCACTTTTTATAGTCACGCACAACGTCAGCTGCCATCAATGCAACCAGTTCATCAATACGGTTCTCAATAAACAGCTCACTATAAGCTGTTCCAGGAGGTTTAAGGAACTCATCCATAACCGTGCGGAGTCTGCGCTTGAACATTTCTCTGACGGTCGGGTCATTCAAAAGGGCGTCGGTCAAGCGGTTCCAGTGGAAATTCCATTCCTTACAATCCTCTTTGCCGATAAAGGGATGTGATGGTTTTACGTCTGAAGGCTTGCCCGGCACCTGGTCGTCATCTGCATATATGTAATCATGGAACGAGCTGCCGGTCCAATTTGAACCCCAGGTAAGGTCGTGGTCCCATGGCAGAAAAAACCATTCGCCCGAACCGTCGGAGTCACAATACAAATAGTGGTTCTTGTGCGGATGGTCATTCTGATGGACAAGCACAGTCGCGGCAAGATAATTCAGCGTAAGAGGTAGATTGACCTGGTCAAAAATGTTATTATGCCTTGTAGTACCTGAGGTGTTGTTGATACTGTTGCAGAAGTTGTCTAAGTCGCTTCTGCCCTCCCAGCGACGGGTCTTCTTCTCGGCCGAGCCGCCAGCATTGAAGGTATTGTACATCTTGTAAAGGGCACCATCGGGATCAAAGCCCTCGCGCTGGAGCAGTTCTTCTTCCGGCTCCTCAATGAATATTTGCACGCCGTAAAACTGGCCATTGCGGTAAGCACACATAGGAAAAGAAATACTGCCCGGACATCCACACCAATCATAGCCCTCAAATGCGAGATTCTGTCGCAGATACGCCTTGTCGCTATAAGTACTGTTAAGATTGAATTCGTTTACGGGCGGAAATCTGGGATCGAATTTGAATTTATACCCGTGATTGAATCGAAACTTGAAATGCTTTTTTGGCATATCTGCGGTGCTTCCGCCCCGACGGTGTATGACAACATTATCGTAGAATTCACCAAGAAAATAGACTGCACCGCGCGTACCCGAGTCGCCTTCCGAAGCCGCCACATTTTCTACAAACCATTGAAAGACGGAGGACGGAGAACGGAGGACGGAGGACGGAGGCCCGTTTGCTGTCTTCTGTCGTCCGTCTTCTGCCCATGTGGATGGGTCTTGCACGACTGTGCCGAAGTATTCGGGCGAATCGCTCGGAAACAAGAACCTCGGCTCCTGGGTGGTAACACCCTTACTGTCGGTCGCGATTACGCACCAGCGGACCATATCGCCAGGACCATAGGCTATTGACGGAATGGCAGCGCTATAGGTACCATCATTCGCGACAGCATCCGGTGGCACACCATCGTCAAACATCTGCAGACCATCTGAGGGTAACCAGCGATTTCCGCTCTGGAAATTAACGCGGCAGACCAGCCTGACCTCACTAACGGGGTCGAGCGTCTGCTTGACCTCGGCTGTGACTGTCAGATCCTCATTGGAAGCAGGAGGCGGTGGGTTCTCAGTGACATTGCGGACAGCCGGACCGAGGTCGGCGACAACTCCACTATTAGCTTTGCCAGGTGTCGGGCTGAGAAAGTAGCCGTGCCTTGCTGAAGACAAATCTACTATGGTGCTTGTGTCGACCATCAATTTAGGCAGCATTAATAAGTCAGAGCTGTTCAGGCTGCTGTTTAACCCATGGATTGCCAGCACGTTCTTACCTATTCGCAGATAGTCTATGCAGTGGTCTGGAAGGGAAAAGTCAACGAAATTGATTGCCTCACTATCATCGTGCGTGGTGGTGGCACCTGAATTCCAACTCAGACCATCTGGGGCCGGCGCATTGGCGCTGGCGACAAAGTAGCCATTGAGGTAGGCTGCAAACCCATCATCATACTTCATCTGAAGTCTCAGACTACCCAGGTCTGCAAGGTCATCAAGCTCAAAAAGGACGCGGACATAGGCCGTCTGGTTGATAGATCGCATCGCGGCAATGTCAAGCCCAATAAGAGCTCCATAATCATAACCCACCCCGGTTTTGCCTTTTACCCAATCACTGTCGTCAAAGTCCGTATCGGTCCAGAGCAACTGGAGCGAGTCGTCTTTCGGTATCAATGCCGATGCCGCCGCGTACTCAGGTATGAGTACCTTTGTTGTGCTTATGGCACTTGTGTCTTGCGCCAAACCATAGGAGATGTCGCCGAACTGCCCCGGGTATTCATACGCGTGGACGATCGTTTTCCCATCCGGCATAACAAGCGCAAGAAAGCCGGCGTTGGCACTTATCTTGAAGTTAGTGTGTAACTCGCTGTCCGGGTCGTCACGGTCCTTTCCAGAGGCGAACAGCACCAAGAAGCCGTAGGGGGCGATTTCCAGTGCGGGAAATTCCCACTTCTTGAGGTTATCGGCATCATCGGTCAGGTACCATCCTTCCACATTGACAGCCGTTTGTCTCGGGTTATGAATCTCGATCCAGTCAGAAGAGCTGCCATCCTCATCCAGTAGACCACCTTTTCCCAGAGGTGGCCGGCTGGTGTTGACGGCCATGAACTCGTTGATAACTAAAGCAGCTACCTTAGTTCGCCAATTGTCGGCCAATAGGGCAAAGTCACCCATTCCGATCTGGCCGCTGCCGTCCAGGTCCCCCAAACTTCCGTGAGCTAACCAGTGTTCGGCCAAAACCTGCAGGTCCAGCAGGTCAACTCCACAGTCATTGTTCAGATCACCAGCCGGGCAATTAGCTCTTACCTGATTTGGCGATAATAGGATCGTCAGCAAAGATAGCCATCGGATTATCGCAGAGCGGAGCATTTTTCGCCTTCCTGTTTCACTAAAGATTCGCTCCTCGGACCCGGATTCGTTGTTTCGATCTGTACACTTTAGTATTCTAACATATAGAAGTGGTCTGACAAAGCGATATCAGAGTCTGTGACGAGACGATTCCACAATCATCAAACAGACCAGCCTGGTGGAGTACCGACACGTCTCCCAAAGATAGGAGGCTGGAATCCTGTGGCCCGTGACCCGTGGCCCGTGACCCGAGCGACGGGGAACGGGCGACGAGCGATGGTGGTGAGAATAGTTGCACATTCATGTTTCCAGTATGGAAGATGATCGACATAACATAGATTTGACAAGCAATAAGATGGGATGTATCGTGGTGTTTATTGGCTGGTTGCATGCAGGCGCCGTCCTGAGCGGAGCGAAGGAACTCGCTACAAGGGAGATTCTTCGGCTCCGCCTCAGAACAACGTCTGGAGGTTCCTTAAGAATGACCCGGACGAACCTACACGCTACGGACTATATAGATCGGCGACGTTTCCTCATATCGGCAGGGATGCTGGCGCTCAGACCAATGAGAGTCATGCCGTTCCCGCCGGGCGGGGTCCCTCCAAATGGGATGCAAGCAAAAAACGAAAGGATTGGCCGTTACCAACTCCCTGCTGAGTGGATAGACCCAACTGTCGAGTTCTCTCTGTGTCCTTTCTGGTTTTGGAACGATGCGCTATCGGAGCCAGAGATACTGCGTCAAATGGACGATTTTCAGGCACATGGTGTCTACGGATTTGTGATTCATCCACGGGCTGGACTGCCCCGTACCATCGGCTGGATGAGTAGGAGCATGATTGAGTTTATGCGTTTTACTATTGAGCAGGCAGCGAAACACAATATGTGGGTCGTACTATACGATGAAGGTATGTATCCAAGCGGTTCGTCCAGTGGTCAGGTAGTGCAGGAGAACTCTACCTTTCGGACACGAGGCCTTTTTGCCATCGATCTGGATGTTGCCAGACCGGGTACCGAGGAGTACGGCGTTCGTATTGGTAGCGATGGTGAACCGGAACTGGCCCAAGACCAGCATGTCGTGTCAGTTGTCAGACGCAGGAGCGATGGACATCGGATAGCCGTGGTTGATAGGGCTATCAGGCCTGGGTACTCTGTCATTCGCGGGTTGCATTTTGTCGAACACGACCCACCTAGGCGAGCGGACCACAAAGAAGTGGCGGAGGATATGCCACCGGCTGCTGACATTCTCAATCCTGAAGCTGTGGCGTGTTTCATTCGGCTTGTGTACCAACGTTACTACGATGAATTCAAAAACCATTTTGGAGGGACCCCGCCGGGCGGGAACCCAAAGACGGTTCGCGCGATTTTCACAGACGAGCCATCTTTCCTTGCCAGACGTGCCGAGCCAGGTGCGGTCCCAGGCACCACTGGGATCCTTGGACACATTAACCGAATACTTGGTTACGACTTTACGCCATACCTGCCAGCACTTTGGAATAAAGACGAACCTGAAGCTGTCCGATACCAGCATGATTACAACCGCGCGCTAAATGTAAGGCTTGAAGAGACATTTTACAGACAGATCTCCCAATGGTGTCACTCCCACGGTATTGCCCTAACTGGGCATCCGGCTGCACCGGATGATATCGGTCATCTGCGATATTTTCATATACCCGGACAAGATATCGTCTGGCGTTACATTGAACCAGGCAAAGCCAGCGCTTTGGAGGGGCCCCAATCGACACAAGCCAAATGTGCTTCCTCAGCTATGATTCATCTTGCTCGCCGCCGCAACATGAACGAGTACTGTGGTGCTTACGGATACGATTTCACATTTGATGAGATGAAATGGCTGACTAACTGGTTAATTGTGCGTGGTTGCAATATGCTGGTTCCGCATGCTTTTTACTACTCGGTTCGCGGCCCCCGCATAGACGAGCGACCACCGGATGTTGGTCCAAATAGCCCATGGTGGAGGCAGTACAAGCCTTTTGCCGATGCGTGTCGTCGTCTATCCTGGCTAAACACAGACAGCAAGCACATCTGCGCACTTGCTATCCTCGGCCTCAATGATTACTTGCCATGGCAGGCAGCCAAAGTCTGTTTCCAGAACCAGCGTGACTTCAACTATCTTGAAGCGAGGCACTTATGGGAAGACGCCGAGGTCGGGCCTAACGGTATCCAGATAGAGGGCATGCATTATGAGGCGCTGGTTGTTGAATTTGACCCTCCTCTAAAGGCGAAAGCATCGCTGAAGGTATTGGAGAGCGCCGGTCGTCTTATTTTCTGGAAAGCGATAGATAACGACGAGTCATTGCTTCGCCACATTGACCGTCTGGTGCCGCGAGATGTACGTGTTTCCCCTGCTATGCCCGACTTACGGGTACGTCACGTTGTGAAAAACCAAGTACACTTCTACATAGTCTTTAACGAGGGACAAGAGCAAATCACATTTCTGCTTACGACTTCTGTCAAAGGTCGGCGGCTTTTGCTGAATCCCGAAACCGGCCAATCGCACGCGATCGATCCAGATGAGTTGCTGAAGCTGAGGCCTCACGAACTGTACGTTTTGATGGTCGTCGAATCTTAAGACGGATGATTTGAGGTCACCGCCACGCCGATTCGTCCGTTCGCAAGACCGTGCCCCCCACAGCAGCAAGCCTTTTCGTTGTGCCGATACAAAATTAGAGGAAAAATACTTGACGCCATACATAGTAGCGGCTGATGAACCGAGTCTCTGACACCATGTTGATACTCATTGACACCGATACCCGGCGGGTGGCGGCCTTGAAATGCTACCGGCGCCTCAATTATTTGCAAAATGCTTCTTGTGGTTTTCAAGGCCACAATCTATGCTGTGGCAGCTTATATCAATAAACAACTAAGGTGCCTCCGCAATATCCAAAAAGTTTGGAGACGACGCTTGGGTGCAAGCTGCCTTCTGTCTTCCACAACTGGAAACCAGTGGCAAAGAACGCATCGTCAAGAGTCGTACAAAACACCACTTCCACTCACAGCGTTACCCAATACCCAAGAACCGGCGAAGCGTGTAGCCGACATCTGGGTTTGCCTCACAGACCACTCGCACGCATTCTGCCACTTTATGCTTGGACCTCACTCTCCTCCAGTCGACAGCTAATCGCTGAACATCTATCAACGCGCACAGGCACTTGGCAGCCTCGGGATTCGCCTCCCGGACTGCGTTTATTAAGGCAGCAACATCTGGAATATTACGACTACCCCCGAGGCTCAGCTTGGCTGCCAACTTAGGTTTATCCAGCAAATCACAAAGTCTCCTACCGATGTTCAGATGAGCTGAGTGAATGGTCTTGATGACGTGGCCAACATAGGCAAAGTCGTCTGCCTGGACCAACTTCTCCACAATCTTCCGTAGATCAAGCATTTCATATAGTCTCAGGCCAAACTCCGGATTCGCTTCCCTCAACCCAGCGAGATAAGCGGCCACCTCCAGAAAACTGAACCGCAAGGCCAGGCATCGATAGTTTAACGAACAAGGCCCGCATAATCAAAGACTTTGTGATCTTCTTCCCAGCTATACCGCAACCTGGTGATCTGTTGCAGGAACGGACATTCCAGGGTCCTGGAGGCGTATCTATAAAGA
>CAZMLE010000135.1:0-7727 GCA_964567045.1 uncultured Pirellulales bacterium
CGGTCTTCTCAAACGCCGCTACAAATTCAGGCCGGCAGTCAGGATAGCCGCTGTAGTCAACCGCGCTGACACCAATGAAAATATCAAACGCCCCAAGAAATTCCGCCCATGCGAGGGCATGACTCAAAAAGACCGTGTTGCGAGCAGGCACATACGTAGGTGGAATTTCAGATGTATCACCCAGCCTTGCCCTATCCTTCGGCACCTCAATGCCCGAATTGGTCAGGGCTGAACCACCAAAAGCGGCTAAGTCAATCTCAATCACCCGGTGCTCAACCACCGCAAGGGAACGGGCAATTTTCTTGGCAGCCTCGACCTCGCGGTGATGCCGTTGCCCGTATTTGAAAGTCAAGGCGTAGCACTGGAAGTTTTCACTACGAGCGATGGCCAAGGTCGTAGCTGAATCCACGCCTCCGCTAAGCAAAACGACTGCTCTTTTGTCTGCCACAAGTTGGCCTCGTTTAGTCCAACTACTCGGACAGTATCTCAATGCCGTTGATCTCGGGGTTCTGTATATTCGGGGTGAATCCGATAACCAGCTCTCCATTGGCTACGGTCACGCCCTCGATTGTCTTAACCACAGGCTTCTGGAATCCATCGGCTTCCTTAAAGGGATCAAAGTTCTCAAGAGCGCCCTTTCCGTTGATGGTTACCGAGAAAACGCGCTGGCCCTGGCTCACTATCCCGGAATACGTCTCAGCAAAATGCAGACGAACAGTGTACTTGCCGTTGGGAATGCTGAATCTGTATGCATCCATACTGTAGCGCTCGGTCTCGTAGACTCTGGGCGAATTTGTACCAGCCATGCCTAAATCGCCCCGATCCACTGTCTGTCCGCCAACGGCGCCCCACTCCTTGCCGGCTGCTATCTCCTGGTCGGCAAGCCAAACATTGCCTGACTTGTCGGTATAAGGCTCGAAGGCGCCGCAGTTGACGCGCAAAATAAATTTGCTGCCTTTGGCCGGTTCGGTCTCTTTGGCCTCTTTGGTCTGCTTGGCTTGTTGAGCCTCTTTGGGCTGAGGCGTCTCCTTGGCCTGTTTGGCCTCTTTGGCCCCCGTCAGGGCAGTACAACCTGATAGTGGGAAAACCACTGCTCCAGCCAGAAAGCCTGCAACGATCAATCTTTTAGTCATTTCCTGCTTCCTTTCAGATAGTTAAAAACTCATTACGCGACTGACTCATATCAACTGTGCTCTGCTAAATCACATACGCCGCATGAGAAATATACCGCAACTTCCAGTTCGATGCAAGATTCTCCGCCTCGTTTGCGGACTCCATGCCCAGCAGGTTTTTGTTGTCTTGCGGCAACATCCTGATTATACTATCATAAGAAAGTTTATAAGAGCGGTCGAAACAATAATGAGCGAACACCCGGAAATAGAATTATTCGACAATCCACGCCCGGAACGCGACTATTGCATTACAATCAGGTGTCCTGAGTTTACGAGTGTTTGTCCTCGGACGGGCCAGCCGGACTTTGGCGAAATTGTCATCGAATATTGTCCGGACAAATCATGCATCGAGCTGAAAAGCCTGAAATTCTATATGCAAGGCTACCGCAATAAAGGCATTTTTTACGAGGCTCTAACTAACGATATACTGGACGATTTGCGAACGGCGTGCAAACCGCGATGGATGAAAGTTACCTCGCGATTCAGACCGCGGGGTGGAATAACCACAGAGGTAGTTGCGGAATATGAAGCGCACAAATAGCAACTGTTTCATCAGAGGTGACAAGAATGGCGATAACCTTTCACTGCGATCATTGCGGCAAAAAGGTGGGAGCGCAAGATAGCGCGGCCGGCAAATGGGTGAAATGTCCGGCCTGTCGCAACAAAATATATGTCCCCAACCTCAGTGGCGACGAAGAGCTGAAGCTTGCCCCGATAGACGAAAGCGATGAAGAAAGAAAGCAGCGGTTGATGGAGGAGACCCACCGGCTTACACAGGACATATTGCAGGAAAGAGAGATTCCCGAGACGGTTGGGTTGGACGGATACGCAGCCGAAATAAACGAGAAAGAGCTGACAAAGCGCATAATTACTTATCTTCGACTAATGGCAGACGGCGAACTGGACGAAGCCCAAAGGACTGCAGATTTGATAGCACCTTATCGCCGCCAAGCAGCCGGAATCCTCGATCAGATAGCTGTTAGCCAGATTCCTGAACCGGAACTGGCTGACATCCCGCAGCATGTGCTTTCGGGCCTCATAAGAAACCTACGGACGAGAATAAGCTAAATATACCTGTGAGCAGAAAAACTCTCCCGGACACTTAGTGTCCCAAAACACACCCGTATTCTACAAGTCCTCAACGATTTTCTCGGTCCACAAGGCCATAGACCAAGCAGAGCGCCCCAATTTGGCTCAAGCTGAGCTATTTCTTATATTTTATAAGGCGAGTGCAATACAACTCGGTTGGACTCGCCTATCGAAACTTGGAGGGAAACTTGGTATGGCCAACGAGACGACAGTTGTGCACGTAACCCATGAGACGATAGGGAAAATAGGGGGCATAGGGGCAGTCCTACACGGCCTTTTCACGTCTAAATCGTACCTCAATGCGGTTGATCGCTCCATTCTTGTAGGGCCAGTGTTCACAACAGAAGGCTCGGCGTTAGACCGTCTTGGCGAGAACGGCGAGGTGCTTTATTCGTCTATTGACGGGCTCATAAACCCGGGCTATGCGCCGGCTTTTCGCAAGCTGGAGAGCTTCTACAATGCCGGTATTGTCTACGGCAGGCGAACATTCGTGGACGAGCAAACGGGTGTAAAAAGCTCACCAGAGGTGCTGCTGGTCGATGTAAGACACGTTGACAAAGCCATAATCAACGAATTCAAAAAACGCCTATACGAAAAATTTGGCCTGCGCAGCCATCTATACGAGCACTTGTGGGAATACGAACAGTATGTAAGGCTGGCACCGGTGGCCATCGCTGCATTAAAAGCGCTGGGCGCAGCTAACGAATCGACAGTCATTATCTCGCACGAGTTTATGGGAATACCCACGGCACTGGCAGCTATCCTCGAACCAGGCTGCAATTTTAGAACGATTTTTTATGCACACGAAGTAGCTACAATGCGACGCATTGTTGAAGAGCATCCCGGCCACGACACCATGTTCTACAACGTCATCAAACAAGCTCATCAGGACAGACTCTACGTAAACGAGGTGTTTGGCGACCAGAGTTCTTACTTCAAACACGCGCTGGTGGAAGCCTCGAAATACTGCGACCACATATATGCGGTCGGCGATTATGCAGCAGAAGAGTTGCGGTTTCTTGCGCCAGAATTCGAGGCGGCAGACATCCATATAGCGTATAATGGCATACCTGCATATAGAATCACTGTGGCTGAGAAGCTCGCCTCAAAAGAAAAGCTCCAAAGCTATTGCCAAACCCTGCTGGGCTATATGCCAGATTTCATATTCACACACGTAACTAGGCTTATATGCAGCAAAGCATTGTGGCGGGATTTGCGCGCGTTGTATCCAATAGAAGACCACTTCAGATCTCTGGGTAAAACAGCCGTACTCTTCGTGCTATCCACCGAGGTGCCGCAGCGACCCAGCCACGACATCTTCAACATGGAGTCGGCATATAACTGGCCCGTTGCTCACCGCGAAGGCTGGCCGGATCTATCCGGCGGCGAGGCCAACTTCTACACTGCTGTGCAAGAATTCAATGCCAGAAGCCGAAATATAAAAATCATCTTCATCAACCAGTTTGGATTCCGCCAGAAAACCTGCGGCAAAAAAATGCCCGAAGATATCGAATTTATGGACATCCGCAAAGGAACCGACGTCGAATTTGGGCAGAGCATTTATGAGCCGTTCGGCATATCTCAGCTTGAGCCGTTAACGTTCGGAGGAATATGCGTGTTCAGCAGTGTCTGCGGATGTTCTGGCTTGTTGCGGGATACAGTTAATTCAATATTTGCGATTGACGATTGTACGATTGAGAATCTGCAATCGCAAATTGACAATCTTAAATTAAATAACGTCATCATAGCTGATTACACGCGGCTCGACGGATGGCTCGGAAATCGCAAATCGACAATTGAAAATTTACAATTGCTCGACCGGGCGGTGCGAGACCAGATAGAAATCAAGGAGAGCAAAAGGGTCGCAGAAGAAATAGTCCAGCGCCTGCCCCAAAACGAATCTGAAATCGAGAGCCTGATTCGAACCGGTTACCGCCTTGCAGCAAACATGGGGTGGGATGCGATAGTGAAAAACTATTTGCTGAGCGGCCTGCAAAAGACTCCACAGAGAATTTCCAGCCCGTGACACGCACATGCCCCCGCGCTTTCTTGCGAAAGCAAGAGCGGGGGTCATCTGCCCTCTGTCCTCCGCCCTCTGTCTTTTTGGCTTCCCGCAAAGCGGGGTCCCTCATCCTGATCACTGTCAGCGAGTAGGCTGGGAATTCGTGCGTGAACTTGTTCTGCACGCCGGTGAGGGTGCTACTGATAGGCACAACTTTGCCAGGATTCTCCAGCGAGTTGTTGTCGTAGGGACGCTCAGATGTCAGCACCGTAAGTTGGGCTTTCGATGGGCGCAAATCCGCCCCCACAAGGTTCAGGGTCGCAGTGACAGGCTCAGCCGAGGTGTTGATAACCTTCAATATAAGGTCGCGGCTGGACTGGTCATAGCCGGCAAGTGCAAAGAAACGCTCGGCATCAATGGCGGTCTCCTGGTGCACCAACTTGTTGTCAAGGTAGCAGCGAATACCACGGCCTTTCAGTTCTACCTTTATGTCGTACCAGCGGTTCGGTTCGATGCTGCCACGAGCATGACGGCCGACCGGACTGCGATTGAACTCAATTCCGTGCTCTCTGTTGCCCCAGCCGCCCAGGTTCCACCAGTACTTGTTCCCGTCTTTATGGCCGAAGACAATCAGGAAGCCTTCCGCGCCTGCGAGTTTTCTTGCCTTAAGCGTGAGCGTGTAGTCGGACCAGGTCTGATCACCAAAGTAACTCAAGCCGACAACAGGGTCGCTCTGCCTGTAGGCGCCCTCTACAACGGACCACGCACCCCCTTCAGTAGTCCAGCCTTTGCCGTCCTGCGGGAAATCGGCGGCATAGAGAATCTCGCCGTCCTTCTCTACGCGAATTTCCTTGAACTCCGCGGCTGTGTCCCAGGTGCCCACTCCGATGGCGCCACAAATGGACGGGCGCTTCGATGGAATGTAGTCCAGCACAGTGGCAAGGGTGTAAGTCGGACGGTTTAGGGCAAAAAGCCTCCAAAGGTGATACGAAACTGTCCCAAACACGCGGGAACTGTCGAAGTAGATCATGCCGTGCCAGCCCGAGCGTCCCTCGACGTGGGCAAGCAACGGGGCATAGGACACCATTTGCACGACATCGGCATTTCGCTCCAGGCCCATCAGAAAAGCACCTTCAGCCAGAGCTGCGATGAGGTTGCCTTTCTCAGGGCCTCCTTCCGGCGATGTAACCGCGATTTCACCCACATACACAGGCGGAGCATTCCGGTCTCGATTGTCGTAACGGCTGAATTGAGAAAGAAACCAGGTCGGTGCATTGTAGAAGTGCTCGTCCACCATATCGTATGACGCATCGGGAATGGCGTAGTCTGCGATATAGGTGATGTTGGGGTAGCCAGCCTTGAGCTTGGAGTGGATGAGCCTATAACGCTCCTCATACTGGCGCATGCCGTTTTCATTGCCAATTTCGATGAATTTAAGACCAAAAGAGGCTGGGTGAGCGCCCCGAGCCCGCAATTGACCCCACGTGGAGTCTGCCGGGCCGTTGGCATACTCCACGACGTCAAGGAAGTTCGACACAACCCAACCCATTTCTTCCATCGGCACATGTTCGGCCAGGCGGTACAAACAGCTCTGTCCGGCGAATCCGACAAACACCGGCTCTGCACCGAGGTCTTCACAAAACTGCAGGTACTCGTGAAGGCCCATGCCGTGCGTCCGGCGGTAGTTCCACGCATTCCAGCGCTCAGGGCGTTCCTCTACCGGTCCTACGGTCAGCTTCCAGTTGTAGGCCGTCTCGATATTGCCGCCCTCCACGACACAACCACCAGGAAATCGAACAAAGCCGGGCTTCAAGTCGGCAATCATCTCCGCAATATCTCTACGCAGGCCGTTCGCGCGATCCTTGAATGTCTTCTGTGGAAATAGCGAAACAAAGTCGAACCAGACCTTGCCCGTCGAGCCGGCGGTGATGACAAGCCGGGCTTTTGCCTCCGTCCTCGTGCAGGTAAGTGTGGCCTTAAACTGCGTCCAGCTCGGGCCAAGATCACCAAACTTTGCTGTCTGTGAGCAAGCGATACCGCCGGCATTCTCGAAGGTCACCGTCAGTGGTCCCGCAGAGTCCTCTGCACCGCGAGCATAAAGGACCAAATCATACTTTTCCCCCTCCTGGACACCGATGCCCCAGAAACCTTCGTTGGCAATACCCACGCGGCCGCCTGAAATATCTTCTATGTCGAGCCGCAGACAATACGGTGTATTCTCGTTCAGTCCACCGCTTGTCTCCAAATGCATTGAGCCCCGCGCCTCGCCTTCGCGCACGAGGGTCCATCGAGGCACCTGGCCCGGTTTCACATCAAAGCCTGCATCCCAGCCCTGCCTGCTCTTCCAGCGCCCATCCCTGAACGTGCAGCCTTCGGGCGGATGGCTGTTCTCAAACGCGCGGTTGGCGATCAACTCACCGTAAAGTCCGCCATCCACGCCGTGATTGATTTCCTCGAGAAATATTCCATACATCCGCGGATTCAGGCTCGGTCCGGGCGCCGTGGTGTCGATGTCGATAGTTGCGCTACCCGCCCAAACCGGTGCGGCACAAGCTATCAGGATTGCTACCAGATCTGTTTTCATGATTCCATTCCTTCAATAAGTATCGGCGACAGTGACGGGCAGCAAGTCCCCTGCGCCTTCCTGCCGGAAGGCAGGCCCGCCCTGAGCAAAGTCGAAGGGAGCAGGGGCTATTTTACGATGGTGTGCTTCAACGGCCTTCTAACCGAAGATGGATGAACTCCCGCCTGCATTGCCATCAACATCCCGGCTGCCTCTATGTAGTTGTCCACATATATGAACTTCTTATGCTCAGGATGTTTCAAACAACTTCTATTCTCCCTTACTACAATCACCGGGATATTCGCCTGTAGACAGGCCTGATGAGGAACTCCAAAACAGCCGTATGGCGACACCATGCAGTTTACATCCTTTACACTTATTCCCTTCTGGTAATTTATGCGAGGAGCCTTGGCTAGACCTTTCAACAAACAATGAATGAAATTCTGTGTAACTATTTCTACCGCCATTCTTGGATCTACGACTTCGGCAAAGCCCTCTAAGCAATAATCTACCGGACCGTGAGCTACAGGTTTATCCAGTACATCCGCGATCAATTTTGAAGCTACGGCCTCGACCCCCCCGACCGGGTTCACTCCACCATGTCGGAAGTAGTTCTTGAGAGTTTCTTTGTCGATTGTAATGGGAGTGGCAATACCCAAAGCATCAAATTCATGCTCTCTGACCTGCTCTACCAGCTCTTTCCAGTTCCTGACTTCTCCGGTGGCTATGCCGTCTTTCATCTGGGCTATGAGCTGCAATGGAACTCGCAGCTCCACTATCTCAGCATCTAATCCTATTGTTGCCCGTGCGGCAGATACAGCATTTATGGATTGATAATCTGCCTTGTTTACCGCTACCAAGACTTTATTCGAGAGAACTCTCTCCAAAAAAAGCTCTCCCT
>CAZMLE010000136.1:0-7655 GCA_964567045.1 uncultured Pirellulales bacterium
CCTTTTCCAATGACTACATCGCCCAATATTGTCGCCTCGGCGTAGATTGTCACGTCGTCTTCTATTGTCGGGTGTCTTTTGCCGCCCTTTATTATCCTGCCGCGCTCATCCTTTGGGAAACTCAGGGCTCCCAGCGTGGTGCCCTGATAGATTTTTACGTTGTCGCCTATGATGCTGGTCTCGCCTATGACCACGCCGGTGCCGTGGTCAATAAAGAAATTTTTGCCGATTGTTGCCCCGGGATGTATGTCGATGCCGGTTCTCGAATGTGCCCATTCGGTCATTATCCGGGGAATCAACGGCACCTGTTTAAGATACAATTCGTGGGCCACGCGATAGGTGGCAATTGCTGTGATGCAGGGATAACTTATCACGATTTCCTCATAAGACTTTGCGGCTGGGTCGCCGTCAAAAGCCGCCGCGACATCGCCTTTGAGCAGCTCCCTGATTCTGGGCAGTTGAATTAACAGATGCTGCGTGACATTCTCGGCCATCGTCCGGCAGTCACAGCCTTGGCATTTTCTTATTCGGCACTGATATTGATAAGCCCGCTCGGTCTGTTCAGAAAGTTCCGTGCATATCTGCCACAGAATATCGCCGACGATGAATTTGATATTCGATTTAGTGATTTTCCTTTTGCCGGTGTAGCCTGGAAAAAGAACCTCGATAAGTAGATCGAGAATTTGCAGGATTTTATCCCGCACCGGCAGATTAGAAGCATCAATAAAGTTTATTCCGGAATCGTCTTGGTACGTGCCGATAAGCTGGCAAACAAGATTTTCGATTTTTTCGCCCGTTAATTTATTTTTTCGCACAAGTGCACCCTTTCGCCGCATAAAAGGTTTCCACTATTTTTCAAACATATCGGTGGAGATGTACCTTTCGCCGGTATCGGGCAAAATCACCACTATAATCTTGCCGTCACTTTCGCCGCGCTGCGAAACCTGTATTGCCGCCCACATCGCGGCTCCTGAGCTTATCCCTGCCAGTATTCCTTCTTTAGCCGCTAACGCACGCGCCGTCGCCATAGCATCTTCATTGGCGACCTGGATAATCTCGTCTATCACCGCGACATTGAGCACTTTGGGCACAAATCCGGCGCCGATACCCTGTATTTTGTGAGGGCCCGGCTTTCCGCCCGAAAGCACCGGCGAATCCTTAGGCTCCACCGCCACCACCTTCAAGCTCTTATTGTACTCTTTTAACACTTCGCCGCAGCCGGTCAACGTCCCGCCCGTCCCAACACCGGCAACGAATATGTCCACATTGTGACCACTATCCTCCCAGATTTCTCTGGCAGTAGTTTCCCTGTGAATCTGCGGGTTGGTGGGATTATTGAATTGCTGCGGCATAAAGGCGTTGGGATTGCCCGCTTTAGTCCCCGAATTCTCCAGATATAAGCTTATAATATAATCATAGAGCTTGTTCCGATCATTCACGAGTTGCTCCGCTTTTTCTATGGCTCCGGCCATACCCCGCTCAGCCGGCGTTAGCACAATCTTTGCGCCAAACAGCCCAAGCAGCTTTCTCCTCTCAATGCTCATCGATTCGGGCATAGTCAGAATCAGTCTGTAGCCTTTTGCCGCGCAAATAAAGGCAAGTCCTATGCCTGTATTGCCGCTGGTCGGCTCGATTATGACGGTATCAGGTTTTATTAGCCCCTTCTCTTCTGCCGCCTTTATCATCGCCAGCGCAATTCGGTCTTTAACGCTGCCGCAAGGGTTATGTGATTCAAGCTTAGCCAGGATAGTTGCCTTATCCGAGCCGAGCTTATTGATTCGGACTAACGGCGTATAGCCGACCGTTTCGGTGATGTTTTCGAAAATCGCACTCATAAGCGGCCTCTTGTCTGCCTATATTTGGTAATTCGAAGTCTTCTTGTCTTTTGCCTTATCAACTAAGTCCTGCAGCGTTATGGATTCCAGGACGTTCGTAACTGCTTGTTGTACTTGTGCCCAGACCTGTTTGACCACGCAGTCAGCGGACCTGGCACAGTAGTTGTCGCTCTGGACGCACTCTGCCGTGATCACCGGCCCCTCCAGGCAATTGAAGACGTCACTAAGTTTAATCTGGCTTGGGGGTTTGGCAAGAACGTACCCGCCCTTAGAGCCTCTAACACTTCTGACAAATCCTGCGGACCTGAGCATGGCCATCAGTTGCTCCAGATACTTGAGGGATATTTCCTGATGCTGGGCAATGGTTTTGAGCTGCAAAGGCTTCCTGCCGGCACTTTCAGCAAGCTCCAGTGCAGCCCTTACTCCATATCTGGTTCGAGTCGACAGTTTCATTGCAAATCTCCTACTATTCCTACCGCACAAGTAGAGTATTATACGAAATCTTGGCTTTCTGGTGCAAGAAAAAAAATGAAAACTTCAAAAAGATTTAAAGATTTCTGACGTATGGTTCAGGGCGGCTCCCTTGTCCGGTAAGGTGTCTTTAATTCGCCGGGCAAGCAGCAAGTCCACGTGTCAGACTATACAGCTCGTATAAACCATAAGTGCTTGTAGATTAGGAGCTTAGCTACTGTCTATGGCTCCTGGCTCAAGTCGGGTGAAGCAGCACTGCTCCGGCAATTGCCACAGTCCTTGGACCGGTCAGCCGGAGCTCGATAAAATTGACACTCTGCTCGCTTGGCCCTATAATTGTAAGGTTAGTTTTATAGCTATCTGATGTAGTAGGGCAAACTATGTTACACGTTGAGATACCGCAGCCATCACTGGAGCACTTAAAAAGGCTAAGCGATGATACCGGGCTCTACCAGCACGCCAGTTTCATAATACCCAGCCGGGAATGTGGTTACTGCACAGATGATAATGCCAGAGCGATAATCGCAGTGACCAAGTATTATGCCAAGTACCACGAGCCGCAGGCCCTTGAGCTTTTGAACACGTATTTGGCTTTTGTCTTGCACGCGCAAATGGACGATGGCTCGATCAGAAACTTTATGAGTTTTGACCGGACCTGGCTGAAAGACGAGCCTGCAAACGATGCCTTGGGCAGAGTATTATGGGCGTTCGGAACGCTGATCGCAAATCCGCCTTTGGCTTCATATCTATCACTGGCCAGAGACCGCTTCGACTTTTGCGTAGGACAGGTTGCCAGGCAGTATCCCAGGGGCCTGGCGTACTCAATACTCGGCATGGCTGATTATCTCAAACAATTCCCGGAAGGCGGCGATATTGAACAGCAACTGGCAATGGCTGCCGACCGACTGCTGGATCAGTATAGGCAAATCGCCCAGCCGGACTGGCGCTGGTTTGAGAACAGGTTGACTTATGACAACGCTATCCTGCCGCACGCGCTATTCGCGGCAGGCTTGACTTTGCAGGATAGAAAATACCTCGAAGTCGGTGAGCAAACCTGCCAATTTATTTTGGGCAATACTTTTAGCGGCGAGCATTTTAGCTTCGTCGGCAACAACGGTTGGTATGAACGGGGCGGCAAAAAAGCCGCGTTTGACCAGCAGCCCATAGAAGCCGCGAGCACGGTTATAATGCTGCGAGCTGCTTATGACGCCACGCAAGATAGCCGATTTCTGGCGCTGCAAAGAAAAGCGTTTGATTGGTTTCTCGGTGATAATGACCTGCACTCGCCGCTTTATGACGCTACCACCAAAGGCTGCTGTGACGCGCTTGGGGCCGACGGCGTTAATATGAACCAGGGCGCTGAAAGCACGCTCAGCTTCTTATTGGCCTTGCTGGCAATGGTTGTGTAACCAATAGGATTGAACGCGCTTATCGTGCGATACCGTCAAGCCAGTTCTCAGCAAACTCTTGCCGGTCGCCAATGTCAACAAAACCGTCGTTGGTCTTTTTTGCCACAGAGAGCTCAGAGAACTCAGAGCAATTATTCCATTTTTTTATCTCTGTGACCTCTGTGTCCTCTGTGGCTGTTTTGTTTTGTCACCCTCTGTGGCGGTTTATCGCCCCAGGCCGTTTAGCCAGCTCCGGGCAAATTGTTTCAAGTCATCGAAATCAACGTTCCCATCGTTAGTTAGATCACAGCCCTGGCCGCACCAGAAACTGCTGTCGGCTGCAAGCCAATGTTCAGCAAGGATGCAGAAGTCGGCAAAGTCGGTATCAGCATCAGCGTCGAAATCCCCGATGACGAACTCCCACGCTAAGTGCGGATAGTCTACACCCTCGCAGATGGCCCAGATGTCTTCCATCCCATTCTGGCTTTCGCCCACAAAGTCCCACCCGGCTTCGAGAAACGTGCTTGCTATCTGCATCTCGGCGGTGGCCTTGCCGATGCCGCCGGCACTCATTTCTTGCCCGCTGGTTCCAATATCCCAGAAGGATGCAACCACGTCATTGACGTCCCCCTCTCCTACCAGGCCGCCGACATACTTATCTCCCAGGACAATTCCTGTCGAATAGCAGTTGGTGATCGTCGCTCCTGGCAAAAGCCATCCACCGGAATTCAATCCCACCAGGCCGCCAACATCTTTCTCACCGCCAACGTCGGCTGTGGAGTAACAACTTGAGATCTTGCCCCCGTTCCATCCTGCCAGGCCGCCAACTGCGCTCACACCCAGCACAATGCCAGACGCATAGCACCTCGCCACCTCTCCGGCATCATTGCTGCCCACGAGTCCGCCGCAATTGCTGCCGGTTCCCAAAACCCCGGCTGTAGAGTACGAATGATATATCGTGCCTGGTTCCTCCCAGCATTCCCACCAGTCACACTCCCACAAACCATTGCTTCCCACCAGCCCGCCGACACTATAATCTCCTAAAACGCGTCCGCCCGAATCACAATAGGTTATAGCACCTTGGTTGTATCCTACCAGTCCGCCGACCGAATCGTTTCCTGAAACAGTCGCGCTCGAATTGCATTCGGTGATTGTGCCGTAGTAGCTCGCTCCTACCAGTCCGCCGATTTCCCACCCTCCGGAAACACTGCCCCCGTCAATGTGACAATCGGCCACAGTTCCACCTTCCAGATAGCCAACCAGTGCACCAACTACCCCCCCTGTCCCTGCATCGATATTGGGCCAAGTCAGTTCCAGGTTTTTTACGACGGAATTTGGCCCTGAGACATATCCGAACAGTCCGACATTGTACGTCTCAGTACAAGTATGGCTGAAATTTGAGACTGTATGGCCGTTACCGTCAAAGATGCCGCTGAAAGGCTTGTCGTCCTCAAACCCCCATGGATGACCGCCGACGATGTTGAAGGCGGGCCGCCCGTCCTTGCCGTCGAAGGCCGACAGGTCGATATCCGCCATCAACTTGAAATGTGCGTCCCGCTCATACGGGCACATACCAACCAGATTCAACTCATTAGCGGTGCCGATCAAGTATGGGCTGTCTTGCGTTCCTTCGCCTGCAACAAAGACCAGCCTGAAATGCTTGGCCCGGTCGCACAGCGCCAGAGCGATAAGGCTAATGTCTTCAGGTGTGCGAATGAGATACGGATCATCCTGTGTCCCGGTTCCTCGGAGGAAGTCCGACAACGACAAGATGATTGGCTGAATTACTTCACCGGGTTTATTTTCCCACCGTAGTCTGGGATAGTCTAGCCCATCGCCAATCGTCCAAATCCCCATTTCACCACATCTGTACCAGCCAGCATCCAGGAAAGTTGCTGCCGTCTGCATCTCGGCCGTGGTCTTGCCTGTGCCCCCAGCACTTTTGGCCTGGCCAGAGGTCTGGATGTCCCAGAAACTCGTGGTGATGATGCCCTTCCGGCCCCTCGAGTCTTGGTTGGAGCCCACCAACCCGCCGACATACGTTGCAGTTCCGGTGACTGCACCGGTGCTGTAGCACTGCGCCAGCGAAGAGTTGTAGTGGTTTGCCCCCACCAGCCCGCCCACAGAGTCATTGCCGCTGACCGTACCGTTGCTATAGCACTGGGCCACAGTACCCCTATATTCATTACACCCCATCAGTCCGCCGACATACGAAGTCCCGCTGACCGAACCGGTGCTGTAGCACTGCGTCACAGTGCCACCTTCCGTGTTCCATGCGCCGTTGCTCCCCACCAGCGCCCCCACATACTCGCCTGACCCCGTTATGCTGACGCCCACTAGCCCCACGCGCTTGATCTCGGCGCCAGATCCGAATTCACCAAACAGGCCGAGGTAGCTGGCGCCCACGATAGATAGATTCGATACCACTTGACTATTGCCATCGAAGGTGCCAGAGAACCAAGGGATTACTGCCGTGCCCCAATGGATGCCGGATAGGTCGATCGAGGAGGCCAGCCGATAGTGGCCACGGGGACTGTAATAGACAACTGCCCCCAGCTCCATCGCGTCGCTAATCAGGTAAGGGTCTTCGGGCGTACCTGCGCCTTGTAGTTGGGGCGGAGTATATCCGCTCAATATCCCGAGGATTGGACACCCGCCTTCTGGCATCTGCCAGATCTCCGAGGTCCCGTTCGCGATTTCCCCGATAAAGTCCCAACCCGCATCCAGATACGTCTGGATGTTCTGCATCTCGGTCGTGGTCTTGCCTGTGCCACCCGCACTCGTGGCCTGGCCTGAAGTCTGGACGTCCCAGAAAGAAGCGATGGCATGACCAATGCCCAGCAGGCCGCCAACATTTTTTCCAATGCCCGTCACCGCTCCGGTGCTGTAGCACTGGGTCACACTACCTCCGCTGGAACCCACCAATCCGCCCAGATAAGAAGATCCACTGACCGCAGCGGTGCTGTAGCAGTTGGTCACAGTGCTGCCCGGCATATCCCATGAACCGCTACCACCCGCCAGCCCCCCGACTCGCCAACCGTTGCTACTAACTGCACCGGTGCTGTAGCAACGTGTAACACTACCGCCGTTCTCCCCCACCAGTCCACCGACATAGTCGCCTGAACCAGTTATGTTGACATCTATGACACCGAAGTTTTTGACCGCTCCAGAACATTGACCAAACACACCCAGGTAGCACTCACCTCTGATCGTCAGATGCCAAATCGTGTGACCGTTAGCGTCAAATACGCCAGTGAAAGGACTTCCCTGAAACCAATCGGTCCGTTTATCAGTATCCGGCGCAATGACGGCCTCGTCAAACACCTGGCCTGCAAGGTCGATGTCAGCGGTCAGGATGAAGTGCTTGTCGTAATCCTCGGGAGTCTCGCCGAGGGCAATCAGATCGGCTGCCGTAGCGATCTGGTACGGGTCTTCTGCCGTCCCGCTTCCCCCGCCGTATTTGGCGTACGCAGGAAAGGCGACAAGGGTCAGCAGAAAAATGGCCGTCGCTACAAAACCTGGGGTTCTGATTGCCGCGCTGCGCTCGCAATGACATGTTGCGATAAGTAAAGGGATTGTCCGCGAGATTTCTGGCTTTAGAGTCGCTTTCATATTCTACTCCTCCTTCTGCCCCTTTGCATAGGGTACAGCGGATAGCGTAGAGCGTATACAGTAAACCCTGAACGCTAAACGCTTTCTTGCCGCTCTAATACGTACAATAGCAGATCGCAATTGTGTTGTCAATTACAAATTATAGGACGTGAAAACAGCCCTCGGCTGAGTCTGGCTGGAAACCGCCGCTGCTGATTGCCGATACTCATTCAGAGATTGGCGGCCAGGCCGGAGCCATGCCACACAAGTAATCGAGTGAGCCAGCGGCTCTGTTAGTGCACGATCTCTGCGGCCTTCTCGCCGACCCACTCGATATCCCGGCCTACTCCCTGGACAGTGTTACAGCCGA
>CAZMLE010000137.1:0-7307 GCA_964567045.1 uncultured Pirellulales bacterium
GGGCAGTGTCTCAGTCCCGATGTGGCGGGTCAACCTCTCAGTCCCGCTACCCGTCACCGCCTTGGTGAGCCGTTACCCCACCAACTAGCTGATAGGAGGTAGGCCGCTCCTATGCCGATAAATCTTTGGTCATCCGCCCATCGACGAATGACGTTATCCGGTATTACCGCCCCTTTCGGTAGTTCACCTTGCGGCGAACGACGCTATCCCGAAGCATAGGGTACGTTACCTACCCATTACGCACCCTTTCGCCACTGACTATCCTTTCGATTGCTCAATTAGATAGTCCGTTCGACTTGCATGTCTTAGCCACGCCGCCAGCGTTCGTTCTGAGCCAGGATCAAACCCTTCAGTTTTATTCGTCGAATCCCCCTTTTTGCCTTCGCAAGAAAGCAGGGGGTTATCGTCGATAAAGGCTCAACACTTGGCATACGCACCGAAAGTGCTGAATTGAGAAACAACTATTCTAAGCTCCCTGCAGCAGGGCGTATCCTGCCGCAGAAGCCGCACTTTCGCTGCTTGTTAGGCTTAACTGTTAACTTGTCAAAGAGCTTTTGGTGCCTTTCCGGCACAAATTAACGGTCGAACAACAATCCCCGATTATCACCCGACCGCTTCTATAGTGATTCTAATCTAAATATTGATATCGTCAAGAGAAGAAAGCAAAAAAATAAAAAATTTTTGCTTTTTCTGCTTAGTGCTTGGCCCAAACAGTCATAAAAATAGTAAATTATCGGATACGACCGGCAAAGGCTAACGCTTCTGCCTGTGTCTGTATCATACGTTGGACTCGCAAAAAGGTTCGTAGTTTTGCCTTCTCTTTAGGGCAAAACGCCAATTATACAGGAGAAAGTTTCGCTCAAATGGTTAAGACGCAAACGATAGAGCTTCAGACGGCTGGTGATACTGATATTCAGGATATTACCGGACTGGTCAGCGACGCAGTGGCCGCATCAGGTGTTAAAGATGGCATCATTACGCTTTTCAATGTCGGCTCGACAGCCGGAATAACGACTACCGAGTATGAGCCTGGTTTGGCCAATCACGATATAAAGGCGGCTTTTGAGAAGCTTGCGCCGGAAAACGGGCATTATGAGCACGAAAAGACCTGGCACGATGATAATGGCCATTCGCACGTCCGGGCGTCCCTGTTGGGTCCTTCTATGAGCGTGCCTGTGGTTGATGGCCGACTCACGCTCGGAACCTGGCAGCAGATTATCTTAGTGGATTTTGATACCAGGCCGAGAAAAAGAACCGTTATATGCCAAATAATTGGAGAGTGAGGCCAGGCGATAGTCGCCAATCTGTAATCTCTAATCGCTAATCGGTCGTGAATCGTGATTCGTATCGCGTATGTCGTACTGCGTATTGCGGAAGGGCATTGTCAGACGTAGCCCAGGAACGTGATGAAACCGCTACTCGAAACTCAAAACTAAGCACTCAAAACTAAATTGCTTGACAGGAATTTCTTTTTCTGCTATTTTCTTGGTTTGCCCCCTTCTTTTTGCCGATTTCATATAAAGGTAAAAGCAGCCATAAGCGGAAATTTTTCTCGAAATAATAAGCGTGTTTAGCTTATTGATTGTGAACTTAATAGTCTGTGACTCATGCACTTTCCGGCGTTAGCAGTTTGCAAGGTTTTGGCCATTGTATGGTCTGAAAGCTCGTTGAATTGTCACCGAGTTTTTTAAGGATCGAAATTATGAAAAAAAAGCTTGTGGATTTAATGAAGCGGCTAACAGGCCAGAAAGTACCCTTCAAAAATGCTGTTAAAAAGCTCCCATCATTCAAATCAGATAACATAGTCCATTATAACCAATTCAATGAACTTTTGTTAATGCTTGGGTACGATCGAATTACAAAACACTTTTTTGAGAAGTTTTTCGGTGTAGATGAAGTAACCATTGGCTCATTAGAAAAATCTATTATGGATTTTCAGAAAAAAGCAATGTTGCTGTATGGGAATGTTAAATTTGGCTTTAAGAAACTTAGTTCCATGAAAGAAAAAGAACTTACCGAAAAACTTGAAGAAACAAAACCTATAGATATAAAAGAATTGTCTAAAAGGCCGGAACCGTTGGATCCTATAAACGAGATTAATAGTGACGATACATATTTATTGGGGCATGTTATTCAAAAAGAGATTGAACAAAAGGCTAAAGGAAATCCCAAGGACAATAAGGCGCAAGAAGAACTCAAGAAAATGGAGGAGATAGTTAATCTTGGGACACAAAATCTTTATAGATATTTAACATATGATTACATGGATGTATATGTAGCAACTTCGATGCGAAAAAAGCACGAATACATTCTTGTTAATCAGTTCATTAAAAACCTATCCAGCCATAAATTAATAAGACCACTAAAACTAAGATTTTTCGACCCGACACAAGCATATTGCAGTGAAAGAATAGATAAAGGTCTTGTTGAGGGACTAATGTTAAAGAGAGCGAAGTGTACTATATATTCAATACAAGAAAGTGACACATTTGGAAAAGATTCTGAATTGGCAGCAACTCTTGCACAAGGCAAACCTGTCATAGCCTACATACCTGAACTTAAAAATAAAAATGAGTTTATTGCAGATGCTTTAAGTTTTGCAGAAAAACATTATCCAGATAAAAGTTTGAGGGAGCTCATATTCGAACAATTGCAACTTTACTACCCTAATGGTGCATGGGAAGACAAAAATATCCAAAAATGGATTTCAAATCCTGATGTTCTCCAAGGAAATGAGGTTGGTAAAGCAAAAAATTTGCTTTATGAAAAAGCTAAAGAAACATACAATAAACGCGCAGAGGTAATAAAAGACATGCATCCTTTGGGACTCCAGGTTAATCTAGCGAATGGTGTTGCAAACGGAGTATTAGTTGTGCGTTCAGTGGAGCACTGTGCGCAACTTTTAAGAAGCATAGTTTTAAAACAGATGGAATTTGTGTTAGAAAAAGGTAAAGATGGCACACTTAAACTGATAGAAAAAATAAGTAACAGTGTATATCGAGTAGTAACAAGTGATGAAAAACTAACAAATTCTTTCTGGAATTTTTATCTTAAATAGTATGCGAGTAAGCAATCACGAGACTAAGCATTGTTAATTTTTCATTTAGATTTGCTGAGTCGTTGCGTCAGGCCTAGTCAGGCTGTGCAGGGCGTTCGCCAGTCGTCGGGGAGTGGCATCGGCTGAAGTTTTTTGCAGCCTGGGCGTCTGGATTCTTCCGAGGTTTTTCCCTTGTTCTTTCGCCGCATTCGGGCCACGCTCTAACAAAGGAGTCTCTCAGATGTAGAACTTAAATTGAGGCTTACAGTCCTTGACTGTTGGGTTCGTTATGAGTATTTCACCAACTTTGTCAGAAAAGCCGACAGTGACGGGCTGACTTTCACCCAAACGGCAGCTATTGTAATTCAGTTTTGTCAAGCCAAGGATATCGAACGCTATCTGCTGAAGATCAGCCTTTCCATGTTGAAGGGCGATGCTCAGAGGAACAGGGAAATCGAAGCCATCGTAGGTTTCGAGCCTTGGTTTGAATCCTGACGTCCAGAGGTAGCACTTCCTGTCTGATGCAGGTAGATAGGTTCCTCTCAACACCGGGTGGTTGCCCGGTCGGAAAAGGCGCAACTCATCGTCCACTCGTTTCACTTGGATTCCAACCAGTTTGATGTCGGCAGTGCAAGCCTCCCAATAGCCTTGATACTCCTCTTGGTTAATCGGAGATCGTGAGTGCAGGAATACTTCC
Organism: uncultured Pirellulales bacterium; assembly: GCA_964567045.1. Taxonomy (GTDB): domain Bacteria; phylum Planctomycetota; class Phycisphaerae; order Sedimentisphaerales; family Anaerobacaceae; genus JAFNGF01. The sequence goes on from CAZMLE010000137.1 coordinate 3,735, forward strand.
TTTATAGGTTTTCCGCCGAGCTTCTCGTAGGTTTTCAGGACACCTGCAAGTAGGACTTTGGCCATTTCAGCGTTCAAATGAAACTCCTTGGTCTCAGGTGAATACCAGGGTCCAAACTCGCCTTTGAATACCACACCATCGCCGGTATCCAAAAACATTTGAGCAGCACAGCATGCGGTCTGCGACGAGTCGGACATCGTTTCAGATCTGCGAAATACGATGCCTACATAGCATACTCCGTCTCGGGCCGTGCCTAAACGCCAGGGCTTTCCGCCGGTTTTGTAATAGACGGCGGTTGACAGGAACCAAGCAACGGCAGAAGGGGGAGAATCCTTGGATGTCGCGGTATCGTCTCCACCTCGCAAGTCCAATGTAGATTCCTTGATTATCTGTATTGGAATGCCATAGGCCATGGCGCGGGCTTTGAGTTGCCTTCTGAAGTCGACCGAACGTAGGTAGTCCTCTGGATCATAGGAGCCGAAGAGGTCTTTACCGGCTCGTCTCAGCCTTCTTTCCCTTGCTGAAACTCTCTGACCTGTTCCCTCCTCGACTTGTGATAGTGGCCGGCAGTACTTCCATATCACGTCGGGGGCGACACAGAACATTACCCCCAGGTTCTCGTCTCGCTTTGCTCCAATGTCAAAACCCTCCAAATACATATCCACAAGCCTGCTTGCTCGCTTATGGGCATCATAATCCTTCACTTCCCTGGAAACCCTTTCTTCTTGTAATGTGTGCGTGAATGCGGGAGTATCGGGGAACTTGCACTCATAAGCCGCTTCAAAACCTGGAAAGTGCGGCCAGTTCTTATAATCATATACTCTCATGTCCGTCATAACTGGGCCGGTTAGTATCCGAGTGAAGCGCCGGAATTTTTCCAAACCCGTTTCAGTTCCGATGAAACCGTAGATCATGCTCTTTGGATGCGAAGCCATGTCCGTATCAAAGGGGCCGAAGATCGACAGACCATCCCTTGGGTCAATCATAGCTTGACCGTATCTAAAATTAAGGAGAGGTTCGTCTAATATTTTGATCTCTTCCACTTCAAACCACTATCCTTTTTCGGTCTCTCTGCCTTTCATGGATTCTGACTTCATCGAGGGATATTGGGCACAGATAACTCAGAGCCTTGGCGGAAAAGACCAGCCTATACGGCTCATGCTCTCCAATCGCAATTTCGTCACCTCCATCAGACAGGAAACCACATAGCGCCAGGTGTCGACTCACCCATTCATAGTTCCACCAGTCCTTTGAAACGTGTTTTCTCCTTGCCTGGGCAGATTGCCATGCAATAGTCCTACCTGCGGTATCTGTGATTCGAATTCTCAGGCCCACCTTAACGATGAATTGCTCCCCAAACATATCCCGCATAATGCGAAATGTTGGCGCGAGATAGTATCTGTACCTCGATGATTTGCCAGGTGTGAAGAACTTGCGTTCCCCACACGCTAGGACGCTGTTTTTCTTCCCATGCACGTCGACAAAGGACAGTCTGTTGTTTTCTGTGATACCAAACGGGAAGTAGAGCCATCGACGATCTGGGGACCATAGCAATCCTTTCGCCAGACAATGGCAATTAAGATTCTTTCTTAACAGTTCTGACACAATGTCATGCGTCTCAATCCCTTCAATGTCATCAGCATCCTTCCACAAGTATGCATTCTCCACTTGATATGGATAACCCTCTGGCGGCTTATGAAATGACAGAAACGTGTTCCCACTGATGTAGTGACAAGGCCAGATGTCTTGCAGTTCTCTACTTTTCTGATAACTCAAGCTGCCCTGAAGCCTGATTACAGAAATGGCTTCCGGGATCTTCTTGATCGCGAGGAAATTTGAGTGTATCGTTTCCGGTTCATCCTTAATGATTTCATCGGAGACAATAGAATCTGACACCATGTCTTTGCCGTTTTCAAGTGGACACGGTGTTTCGGCCTTACGAATGGCTTTTAGAAGAGTTGCCAAACCTTGCGCCCAATTGACTGAAAAATCGACATAGGTCAGGTCGGATGTCATCCAATCCAGTTGTGTGGCCTTCAGACCAAGGTTTAGAGGGATGATGAAGTTGATTTGCCGTTCCTTGGAGATACTGTGGGCTATTGTTCTTTCTTTCCTGGGATTTGGCTTATTGACCGAACATTCTGACATTACCGCCAGCAAACGGTGAGTTCTGTTCTTGATCGCGTCATCAATATCTTTCGGATAGGACTCTCCCCCAAATAGCTTGATCCTATCGCACCAAACCTTGTAGCCTAGTGCTGTCAGCTTGAATGTCAACCACTCCGCTACTGCGATATCCTCGGTTGCATAACTAATAAACAAATGGTCACGTTGTCCTTCTGGCGTGGCCTGCATTAAAGTGCCCCCTGAAGCACAGGTCGGCTTATTGCTTCTTTCCATGTTTCGCTTCCTCACAAATGCCCTAATACGATACAAAATTATCAGTCAAGAGTCAATACTTCGCAATGGCGGAAAAGAGTTGCGATGCTAAGGCGGGTTAATACATGGCGTGCTTCGGGTTGCTCATAACAAGACTCATAGATTGGTAAATGCCCGTTCGGCTGCCCCTTCGACTAAACTCAGGGCTACGGCTAATTCAGGGCAGGCTCTAATGCGTGGATGCGTATTTCGTGGCTCGTATCTCGTCGCTCGTGACTCGTGAAGCGTATCTCGCTAATCCCCAATCTCTGTTCACCTCTGGCCTTTTTGTACGCACTTGTACGTATTTTTTTGGCCCATTTGGCATTGTTTGCGGTTCTGCCTTGCCTCTTGCGACGAAAACGACAATAATGTCCTTTGTGACGGTGAAACAAGATCGGTCGAAAACGCAGGAAAAAATCGAAACTCGTGCTACGCAGCGCTTCGCAGAGTAGCATAAGTATGCTGTCCCCAGAATTTTTAGGAAACTATAGAATACGAGGTATTCAGGAAAGGATAATGTATGGCCCAAAGTCATGGTGCTAAAAAAGATGTAAAGAAGAAAGCACAAAAAACGTTAAAAGAGAAACGGCTTGAGAAGAAAATGAAGAAAGCAGGCATATCCGCATAAACAGCATGACTGGCCCCTGCGTCTCCCGACGCAAGTCGGGGCAGCGGGGATGATACGTTTATGGCCTTTACTCGGTATTGCAGTTGAATGTCCCCGGGCAGGTCGCTCAGTGAATCTTCTGTTTCAACTGAAATAGCGGCCTGTCTTCATTGGCCAACTGAAGAAGCAACGGAAACTTCTTATACTGGCAGAAACAGTCTGTTCTCCGCCGGAGGCATGCGGGGACAAGCTTTCCCGTTTTGTACAGTACGCCAGCCTGCCAGTCTGCCTGAGGCGGATAAAAGGCGGGTAAAAGGTGTATAAAACTGTATGATCATTATTGGGGCAAAAAGAAATGGAATACAAGGTCAGCAAGAAACGCGCGGCTCTATGGGTTGTCGCAACGATAGTAGGGCCGTTGCTGTTCTACTTGTTGATCTCCGGGTGGTACATCGGTATATGGTATGCCCAAACTAAGCATCAGGGTCCGCCGACACCCGATATCATAATCAAGAGCATGTTCATCGGTTATCCTCCGGCAATTT
>CAZMLE010000138.1:0-7195 GCA_964567045.1 uncultured Pirellulales bacterium
TTGTAAACATCAAGTTTCCACGCCCGCATATCGAGGTGGTCTTTAATGACGACTAACTCAAACCAATCGCCACCGTTACCCTGGATACGACCAAAGTAGCTATCGGATGCTCTTCCGCCGTCTTCGTCTACCGCGGCATTTCCTCCGTTAAGAAAATCGGTTGTACCAACCGCATTATACTCATTCAAGATAATATCTGCCGCGAATGTCGCCGTAGAACAGGCCAAAATTAAACAAACAACCTTGAAAAGAATAAGTCTACTCATCTCTCAGATAACCTTTCATTTCGCACAGGTTCCGAGGAGCGTGCCGCGGTCTTGGCGACGGAGGTTTTCTCCCACATTCCATCCGGCCGCACGCCAAGCACCTCGCTATTACAATAGAAATTCAAAGTCGCAACCGCATAAGCTACCAAAGCCTCGGTAGCTTCATTCTGCGCATCGAATAAATCCTGTTGGGCGTTAAGCACACGCCGGCTGCTTACTCGACCATACTGAAGCAGCAGAAAAGCTTCGCGGAAGCGTTTATCGGCTAATTTAAGGCCCTCCGACAGGACCTTGTAACGTTTTGCCGCCTCTGTAAGGTCGCTATAAGCCTGGCGGACTTCCAGTGCGACCGTATCGGCCATACGCTCGTACTCGCGATGCCGGCGGCTCAAAGTTATCAAAGCCGTGCGGTACACGCTTTGCTCGGCCACCCTATCCAAAGGCAAGCCGAATTCAATAGCAAGGCTATACTCATCGCGCAACGGCTTCAAAGTCGCTCGGCCGGCCTGGTCAGTCTGTTGTGATATTACGGCACTGGCGGTGCCAACTATATTCACGTCAGCCCTAAGGCTGTCCAGCGCAACATAAACCTTACGCTGAGCATCGACGACAGCATCAGCGCTATTAACTAAATCCAGGCGGTGACACAATCCCGTTTCAATACCCTGGGCCTCAGAAAAGTCAGGCTCCGGCATCCCCGCGGCTCGCAGCGCTTCAAGTTCGCTGTGGTCCAATTGGAAGTCGGTTGTCGGAGGCAAGCTCAAAGTCATCTTGAATAGATCAAATGCCAGCCTGTATTCTTTCTCCGCCCGGATTTGCGCATCCGAGGCTTGCAGCATACCCTGTCGGATCTGGCCCAGCTCATACTTAGGCAGGCGACCGGCACCGGCCAATTTCTCCGCACGCTCATACAGCCATTCCAGGGCAATGTAATTTTGTTCTGCATCCTTAACGGCATCGAGACGCTTCAGAACCTGATAATACTGGGTAACAACTGAGACGACAAAGGTTTTGCGGAACCGATTGAACGACCGAACCTGATACAGCGTATCCCGCTCAGCCTGAGTCAGATTCTCCAGAACAACTCTCCTGTCACTGCCGCGAAGAAGAGGCTGTGCAACGCTGGCAGTTAACACCGATGCCCAGCCTCCCTGCATATTGCCAAGCAGTACACGGGACCAGGTAGAGGCGACGCTGGCACTTATTGCCGTACCGGTGGCCAACAAACGGTTAAAACTGCGGCTGGCTTCAGTTGAAACGACCTCATCGTTCCAGTCCTTGGCATATCCGCTGCCCAGCCCGCCAAAGAATCGGGTCTCGAACTGATGCCGGGTCAGCCTCAAGTCCAACGCCTTGATATAGAGTTTTTCTTTTTGGATCTGGTATTCGCGGTTATGAGCTGTGGCGATAGCCACTGCCTGCGGCAGCGTCAAAATGCCCGAAACGGGCACAGCCTTTTCGATTTGAATATCATTTGGCGAAGGAATGGTGTCGCTAACATGGTAATTAGCTTTGGGGCCGAAGTTTTCCTGCCATTTGTGGTCGATAATCTTGTAAACCTGCTTGTCAGCCTCAGCTTTATAGTCCTGCGGCGCACAGCCTGCCAAACTATACAAACCAACCAGACCCCATATTACCCAACGCATCAGCTCGTTTATATCATAGTTGCGGATCATGCTTAACACGGTTCAAAATTCTGTATTCTGTGTTCTGTATTCTGTATTCTGGTTATAGCCTTCGTATACCGATTCTCTCCCCTATCACCAGCGCCATGCCAGGCGGAATCTTGACCAGGAACGGCCGGCCCCACTGGGGAACACCGGGATTTCGCCATAGCCGTTGGGGCATTTGCTCAATAGTCGGCCCAACGCGCAATATCTGAGAACGCCCAATCTGCGCCTTGCCGCCGCTTTGAGCAAGCTCCACCAGCTCTACCGCCATTCCTTCACGAACCCAACTAACCTGGTTCTCCCGGGCGTAAGCGACGACTTCTGTTGGCTGGCGCTCAGCTATGGTCAGTATCGGATCGCCGGCTAAAACGATCTCACCGGGTCTACGCAAAATACCTTCGCCGGGGCGGCGCAAAGCAGCAATGTTGGCGTTTGCCTGAATCTGGATGACGATGCCGTCGGCCGGAGACTTGACCACCAACGAATCACGCTGCACCAGCAACCGCTCTAACAGCTTTTCCTGGACCTTTGCTTCTTTGCGTATGACCTCCAAAGCGCTATCTACCGATGGGTGCTGCAACTGCCGAGCGACAAATTCGTCACGCCTTTGTTGGGCCTGCTCCAAGTCAATCTTGGCCTGCTCCAGCAAATGCTCATTCTCCTCTATCTTCTTGGCCAGACTATTGTATTGGACCTGTACCCTCTGCAGCTCGTAAGGAGCGATTGCATCTTGCTGCACCAGGTCCTGGAGTACCTTCACTTCAACAGCCAAGTCTTCCAGCGTGATACGGTCAGTAGCAATCAAGACCCTCAATTCCAGTATGCGGAGCCCCGCGTTCTCCACATCCACAAAAAACCGCCTCTGATCTGCAACTTGTGTGGTCTCAAGATTTGCTGCTTCGGTAAGCAGTTGCTCCTGGGTGGGAATAAGCTGAGCCATCAGGTGCTCTATTTCGGCGCCGACGGCAGCCATTTGAGCTTTGATGAGCTCGTCATCGAGCGTTGCCAGCGTCTGACCCTTAGTGACTTCATCAAATAAGTCGACGCAGACAATTTTTAGCTGGCCGTCACACGGAGCGGCAACCTGATGAACGCGACCTTGAACTATGCCTATAACTTCAAACCGCCGGGAGCGGTGATAAAATAGCCCCACGATGCACAACAGCACCGCCAGCCAGACCAAAACAGGCATCAGCCGTTGCAGTTGCAGATAACCCGAGCAGCACCTTGTGAAGGTTTTTTTTTTCATCACCGGCTAAATCTCCAGCAACTGCTCCTGCATTGTGAGGCTGACGCTCTCAATACCTGCGACTTTTTCCAGTTCGGACATCATTTGTTCGTTTCTCGCGGCATTCCTTATCATCAACTGGTAAGCGTATTCAGCCGGTCCGCCAAAGCCAGTATCCTGCACAGATATAAGCGTGGAGCCGCCGCAGAAACGTTTGAGTATGGCGGTAACCGGGTGGTCGGGGCCAATGTGGCCTCTGAGACTAAAACGCAGAAACCCGTTATGTGGCTGATGGGTCCCGAAGCCTGTAAGATATAAATATATCGCTATCGAACTGAGGATGACAGTGCCCACGATGGCGGTAGCGTATCGCTGCGAGCCGGCCGCCATGCCGACGACCAACGAACAGAAAATGAAAGCTACGTCGCGCGTATCCTTGATAATGTTGCGAAAACGTATGATCGCCAAAGCACCCATAAGTCCGACGGCGGTGATGATGCTGTTGCCTATCACCGCCATAACCATCGCCACCACCACCGTGATCAAAATCAGCGATTGCACAAAAGACTTTGAGTAAGATAAGCCGCTATGGGTAAAATAGTACACCCATGCCAGAACCTGGCCGAGAATAAAGGCCAGCAATAGCGACAAAATAATGTCTTGCGGGGTAAACAATCCCCCGCTCAATGCCGTATCTTCCAGTCTTTGCCAAGCACTTTCCATGTCAGGCCCCTGCTACTTGCGGTGCACAAAATCCCAGCGAACAGGATTGTCGTATTGAAGTAGCATACTTTGATATTGAATCCTGCTGCAGGTCAAGATATTTCACCATCTGAGTTAACCACGAGGGATAACGATTGGTGAATTTAATCTCCAAAATCACGCTTCCCATAGTCAGGGAATGGTGCTGCCAGCCCGGACCTCCAAGCCGCACTTGTGGTGCCCTGGTCACGCAATAGCACAGTTCTCGATCAAAAGTCACCCTGACTCTGGTTTCCGAATCACCCTCAAACGCCTGCCGCATGTAGCGAATCAACACGACCGGTCTGGCGTCAATGCTCTTCATATACAACTGGAACTGACTTAGTGCCTCCTCGTCGGTGGTATAATCTTGCGGCGGCAGAGGCGACCCAGCAAGCAAAGCCGGCATATCACGCTCCATAACTCGAGCTCTGCTCTTGATTATAATATTGTTCAGCCGACGCTTGATTTCAAAAAAGCGAGGATATTCAGGTTCGTCAGTGTAGCTGCGGACCCGCAGTTTGAAGCGGTTCTTCTGCCCGGTCAGACTCTCACGGCACAGCCGAAAATCATCAGAGTCCAGATAGAGGCTGACGATCGGATATGCGCCGCCTCGCTGTAGTTTGCTGTACCGGTCCGGCTGCAGATAAGGCTTGATAAACTGCGTAATTGCCGCCGCCTTACCCTCGCTGATCAGATACTTTATCTCGTGGCGGCACCTCAGCGTAAGGTCGACAAACGCCCCTGGTCTGCTTGGCGTCCCCACATTGCTTTTTTGACGAAGCTGGCTAGTTTTCCTCTTGGAAGTCTCTTCAAATAACTCACTTTCAGACATAGTGAATACGTAACCCATTAACCTTATTTATTTTAACATAAACTGAATGGTCAAGTCAACACCTTCTTGGGCTGAAACTGGGTAATATAACCAGATCAACCACCGGCATCGCAATTTACACCGAGACGTTTTGGACCTATAATCATTCGCCCGGCGTAGGTGAAGCTGCCCGCCAATTGCCAGGGTCGTTGGCGGAATGGTACTGGTCCGTGTGGATTCTTTGTAAGGCCTGGCCTGTCCCATCTGCTGCATCGGGCCAAGGCGGCGTATCCGCGTAAATCACCTCATCAACAATCACCCAGGAACCTAAGTCACCGACTTGGTCAGCAGCCTGTGGTCTTTCCAAAGCGAGCCGTTCGCTGGCGTTGGAAAGGTTGCCCGACCAGGGACCAACGACGTGCACCCCAGGCGTTAGTGTGCCCGTATTGTACGCAGCGATAAAGGCCTGCAGCCGAGACGTCTCAGCGTGAGGATCGAATCCCACCACTAACAATCTGCCGCCCGCAGGAATTGAGGTGCCGGGCGGAAATATATAATCCACGCCGCCGTCAAGACGCCACGTGCCATCACCATTTTGCAGCTTAACCTGGTTTGTCGTGGGGTTGTATACCTCAATATACTCCTCGTTGGCATCCGCAGGGTGGTACATCAATTCATCGATCACCACATCAGGAATTATTGGTGCTCCGTTGGCAGCATTTCTCGATGGCGTCATATTGAACCAATATCTGCCGCCATCTGTGTACCGCCCGAGAGACACGCTAACTTCCTGCCCCTTGAATCCGACACAGTCAACCACACGGTCTTCTGAATTGCCGGGCAGATAAGATAGAAATACGTGTTCTCCCGCCTTATCCAGGCCAAAGCCCGTAGTGATGGGATTGTGGAAGCCGGTAACCTCGTCGAAGCTCAGCCGGCCATAGGCCACAATTTCGATAGCAGGAATAGCCCATTTCTTCAAATCATCGGCACTGTCGCTAAGATACCAGTTCTGCAAACTGATACGCGATGCGGTAGTGTTGTAAAGCTCGATCCAGTCATTTGAATCATAATCCGGATATAAAGGATTACTATAGTCGGTATGAGCCATAACCTCGTTGAGCACAATGTTGACGGCAAGCTCGGGGTCGTCCTGGCCCGGAGACCCGCCGATATAAGTGCTGGCTCGCCAGCTGGCTCCATAGTTCAAAGACCCTTCCGGCTGCCCAAGCAGCGCCGAACTTAACGGAACCAGCGAATGTCCCGCGCCATCGGCAGAGACTGGCCAACCTCTACCGTCGTTGTACTCGAATTCAGCAATGGTCCCATTCCACAAATCCACCAGGCTTATTGTCTCTCCTTCGTTGGCCAGTTTCCCGCTGTACTCTCCGGCAATCTTACTGGAGAGGCCCCCGCCGTACCGCGATTTGAAAGCCGCCTCGTTCTTTACCACCAGGACAAAGTCCCCGGCAGCTAAATTAGTCACACGGCTGCTGCTAAAATCAAATGCTATGCCGTTAGAAAAGGAAACGTAGCGCAAATCGAGCATTTCATCGCCGATGTTCTTTAGTTCGATGAATTCAAACTCGTCATTGTCGGTGTAATCGCCGGCTGCTGAAGCAGCAGGATTGTACATCACCTCAGTAACTCGCAGGTTAGCCAGAGTACCAGCCGACAGAGGCTCTCCTGCCACAAACTGCACCGGCTCCGACCAGTGACTCCACCGGCCGGTATTATCCTTCATCCGACAGCGGACCCTATAGGTTCGGCCCGCCCTAACTGCACTGGCAGGCATGGTTACGGTGCTATTAAAGCTCGTAATCTCTTGGCTCTGCCAGGCAGCATCAATCTCGTATTTGCCAGGCTTTTTTCGGAAACCCTCCGGCGTACCCGGAGGCTCGCCCGTCTGAGCCTTCTCGCCCAGCAATCGAATATCGATGAAACAATCAGAACTGCTTTGTATGTTAGAATTGAGTACCTGTACGGCCACTACATTGGTGCCCGGAACAAGATAGCTGCCTGGCTGACCCAATTCATATCTTACGAAGTTGAGGTTCTCTATACTACTGCTGGCCGTAGCCGTATACGGCAGCTCCGCAGATGCAACATTATCCGACGCCGCGAGCTTGCCGTTGATCCAGACATTGATGCCATCATCATACAGAACTTCCAGTATCAGCTTGTCGAATCCGGACAGGCTTGCCACATCAAACGTCTTACGTAGATACGCAGTCGTGTATTTACCCCTCATGTCGCTAAGCTGGGTCACAATGAAAGCTTCGCCGTAGCCGATCGGCGTGCCGCCCACCAGCCAGCCCCCATCATCAAAGCCGACTTGGCGCCACGCGCCTTGTGTCGGCGAAGGTTCCTGTGTGCCCTTGAAATATCTCCACTGAGCACTATCAGGTATAAGGACCACACCCTGGGGTTGCGGCGGTGGCGCCGCCGAACCAGCAGTCACTTCGGCGATACGCCA
>CAZMLE010000139.1:0-7066 GCA_964567045.1 uncultured Pirellulales bacterium
TTTTTTGTAGGCCTGAAAAATTGAATTCAAGAAGTCACGCTTGTGTAGGGACTAGAGAATATCGTTTAGTATTTAATCCACCACGGATAGAAGATGCGTTTGCCGCTGATACGGGAAGCGAGTGGCGATACAAACTTGATTTTGGGTTACTTCTTGGCCAATGGTTAATTGTAGTGGTTATTAGCAGCATTCTGATTTACACGTTGAGAACGAAGAACCAGAACGTGACATAGAAGCAGGGATTGGCGTCGAGAATTGAATATCGTGACGCTCGCGGTTCACCAGCGAGCGGCCTGGATAATGGTAATGATTTTCGCTCACCTGCCTTGCTTTGCCGTTATCCGACCGACCCGAAAAAGGACAGGTTAAAATGAGCGCAATCCTTTTTAATGAAAATAGCGAATTGCTTCCCGTTACGAGGCAGAAGTTAGTCAAGTTATGCGAGACCCTCAAGCAAGACAAATTGACGCCATGGTTATGGTTTAATTCTCGTGGTGTCAAGGTAACCGACTTTTGTGTAAAAACTATCTCTATTTCAGGGTCTCTGTATGGTCAATCTCAGGCATTAGTGTTTTTTAGTTTTATCGTCGCGTTTTTGCAAGATGCGATTGTGAAAACTTTGAACGAAACTCTTGAAACCTGTCGCGCCAGAGGATTGACGCCGGAAGAACCATACATTAGAGAAACTGCTATGCTTTTAGACGGCTACTTGATTGACCCGATATACAGATATATGGCGGACATAGACCAACGTATTAGAGGCAGAGGTTGCCCGAAAAGCGTGGGACGTAAGGACGTAACCGACGAGATTACCGAAATGGTAAAGTTTCTCGATAAATGCAAAGACGAAATGATTCGAGGCATAAAGGCGGAGTTACAGCAGAAGGCCGACCTTGCCGAAAAAGAGGAAGCCGAAAGGGAATCTCAGCAGGGCAAATTTGGTTTTCACTCCAAAAGGTCAAGTGAATCGTAAATTGAGTAAATGGTGGGGCAAGCCCCACCCTACCATTGTTGGGGTTGAGATGGGTAGAGATTGCTTCGGCCTGACGGCCTCGCAATGACCGTAATGAATATTGAATACTGAACAAGGAATAAGGAACGCCGAAGTAAAAGACGCGGGGCAAGGATGGATTCCTGCTGGAGTATATCCCGTACCGGGATACGGGGCATGAATGACAAAACAAGGGCTACCAGTGACAAGGCAAGACCAGCCTATCTCTGTTCTTTTCAAGTCCGTGTAAATCCCTCGACTCTGCTCGGGACGGCGTCTGTGGCTATTTTTCTTTATTAGACGGGATTAACAAGATAATCTTGTTATCGTGTCCTAAAGTTCGTGTCAAGTCGTGGCTAAAACTCTGTCCTCTCTCTGTCCTCTGTGGCTATCTTTCTAAGGCAATTAAATCCTCGTAGGTTTCGCGTTTTCGGATAACGGAGAATTTTTCGCCATCGACAAGTACCTCGGCGGCGCGGCCACGGGCATTGTAATTGCTGCTCATACTAAAGCCGTAGGCCCCGGCGGTGAAAATAGAAATTAAATCGCCGCGTTTGGCCGGCGGCAAGGCTCTATCCTTGGCAAAGAAATCGGCGGTCTCACAAATCGGACCAACTACATCAACAATTTCCGTACCTTCTAACTGGAGGTCTCTGTCACGCTGTCGCGGGACAAATTCTTCGCTGACTTGTGCAGGCCAGATGAAGTGGAACGCATCGTACAAAGGCGGACGAATCAAATCATTCATTCCCGCATCAACTATGACAAATTTTTTCTCGCCGCTTGTCTTTAGATATAAAACCCGCGTGGCTAAAATAGCCGCATTAGCTGCGATACTCGCGCCCGGCTCAAGAATAAGTTTAAGATTCTTGCCCTTCAGTAGCGGCACAATGGCGGCGGCGTAATTAGCGGCGGTCGGCGCTGTGCCGGTTATGTAATCAGCTCCATAACCGCCGCCAATATCCACAGCTTCGATGGCAAAACCATCAGCGCGGAGCCGTTCAATTAAAATTAAGACTTTTTTTATCGCCTCAACGTAAGGTTCGACAGTGTGGCCGGCTGAGCCTAAATGTATATGAATTGCGCAAAGTTTTATTGACTTTTCTCTGCCGTAAGTGGCGAAAACTTTTTGTGCCCGCTCAATGTCCACGCCAAATTTAGTTTCTTTCTTGCCGGTCGTTGTATATCTGTGAGTTTTTGGGTCAACATCGGGATTTACTCGCAAAGCGGCACGAGGAATTACGATTTGCGATTTGCGATTTGCGATTTTTCCCACATCTTGCTTTGCCAGGCGGATCAGGTTTTCCAGTTCTGCTTCTGATTCGATATTGAAATAGGCGATGCCGGCATTCAGCGCCTCGATGATTTCGGCGTCGGTTTTTCCGACGCCGGCGTAGACGATTTTTGTCGGGTCGCCGCCTGCCTGCAGCACGCGATATAATTCGCCGCCGCTTACGATATCGAAGCCGCTTCCTTGCTCAGCCATAAATTTGAGGATGTTTATGTTGCCGCAGGCCTTGACCGAGTAGCAGATCGTTGTATCGAGCTGGCTATAAGCCTGGCAAGTCTTTCGCAGATGCTCCAGGAAAGTAGCCTTACTGTAGATGTAGACGGGCGTGCCGACTTGCCCAGCGATCTTTTCGACTTCTACGCTTTCAGCAAAAAGTCTACCGTTCTTGTAGTTGAAATAGTCCATACTGCTATTTCTCGTTTTGTGTATGACCTGCACGAATCAGAGACAGCCACAGCAGTAGCCGACACTATAACCGGCAATCAGTATAGGCAATCGGCGGATAATTGCAAGATTTGGTTCGGTGAGGGGCAATGCCTGCTAAGGACGCCGGATATGGATAAAATAAAAAGTGCCTTCGATATGAAGGCACCTTTCATTACTGTCACATTATTTCTTTTTTGTCGCCTTTTTCTTTTTGGTCTTCTTGGCCGCCGGTTTTTTCTTTGCTTTTTTCTTTGCCATATTTCTCCTTTCGGTTGATTGAATCATTCTGCACTTAGGCTGATGCGGTCATACTAATTTTACGTCAAGGGCACTGTCAACCAAATTATGCAAAACTCAACAACTATTTTTTATTTTTATCGTCTATATACTTGAAAAATATTTAACAAAATTTTTGCCATCATATCCTGCGTGACCTCTCGATCATCCATCATTACTCTGCAAAGTGATGAGGTGACTTCGTTTGTGGCGCGGGAATTTTGAGCCTGACTGAGAAATAGTTGATTGAGCGTCTTAGATGCAATATATTTAAGTTCTCAGCGGGCCGGCGGCTTTTGGCTTTGAATTGGCCGGCACGCTGATGTCACGGTATGGTGGTCCTTGAGACGCCGGCAGATTTACAGACTGACAGAGATTGGCTCCTTGTAAATTATTTTATGATTGAAAGAAAAATAGCTCTGTTTGGCGGTACGTTCGATCCGATTCATCTTGGTCATACTGCCGTTGCCGCCGAGGCGTGCAAGCATATCGGCGCAGAGAGGATTATTTTTGTTCCAGCAAAGCGTTCTCCGCTGAAGGGTTTCGTTCCTAAGGTAGGCGACGTTGATCGGCTCAAGATGATAGCTCTTGCGATTGCCGACAATGAGAATTTTCAGTTGAGCGATTACGAGCTGCAAAAGCCGGCGCCGAGCTACACTCTGCAGACGGTGAGACATTTTCAGGCAGAGTTCGGCGGGGAAACCAGAATTTATTGGCTTTTGGGCGCCGACAGTATTGAAGATTTGCCGTACTGGCACCGAATTGTTGAGCTGATCGACCAGTGCAATCTATCTACGATGTATAGGGCCGGCTGTGACCGGCCTGATTTTTCCAGGTTCGAATCAATCTGGGGACGCCAGCGCGTGCAGAAACTACAGCGAAACGTTATCCCGACCTCACTGATTGACATAAGCAGCACAGAGATACGCAACCGATTGGCGGCTGGCCGCGATGTGACGGCCATGCTGCACCCAGCAGTTGTCGATTATATTTATAGCTACGGTCTTTACCGGTCAAAAGCCAAACCTTGATGCCGGGCGCGGACCGACTTTAGCAACCAATCGTACCAATAGGTCATACCTTCGCCGGTCTTGGCCGATATCGGGAAAATTTTTATGCCTTTGTTTAACTTGCGGGCGTCGGCTCTCACCCGCTCGATATCGAAATCCACCAAATTGCCTGCCCGCAGCAGGTCGATTTTATTTACAAGCAGCACTTTTGACTTTGCAAATATAGCCGGGTATTTTGCCGGCTTGTCATCGCCCTCCGCAACCGAAAGCACCACTACTTTGGCGGTTTCACCCAATTCAAAGGCAGATGGGCAAACTAAGTTGCCGACATTTTCTATCAAAATCAAATCCAAATCCCCCACAGGCAGATTCTGCAGGGCATTACTTATCTGCGCGGCTGACAGGTGACATGCTCCGCCGGTATTTATCTGAATCGCGGGCGCGCCAGTTGCTCTAATTTTCTGGGCATCGAAGTCCGTCTGGATGTCACCTTCAATCACGCCGATTTTGATTTTGCCTTTTAGCTCGCTTATCGTCCTGGCGAGAATCGTCGTCTTACCTGAGCCGGGCGACGATATCATATTAAGGCATAATTTCTTCTGCTCGGCCAAGAACCGGCTGTTTTTGAGGGCGTACTCTTCGTTGGCACTAAGTATTTTTTTCCTGATAGTTTTTCTTTGCATTGCTTAGTCCGTTTCAGATTTCCGCAAAGCTGGATCGGCAAATTCTATTTCTTCCAGGAGTAAAGGCGCATCTGGTTCTGGCTTGTGTTCTATTTCCAATCTCATACCTTCGCAAGGCGTACCTTTGGCGGCAGCGTCAAAGGCAAAACAAAGTATTTCATCATTGACCGCGCTTAACATACCACAGCTAATCTTGGCGCTGACCGGTTTTGAGTTGTGTTTCGCGGCTTCTTCGGATATCGCCGCGAGCAGACTTTCTGCTATCATTGTTTCGTGCATCAGCATATCCTCGGAAGCTCACGTCCGTACGGCATCTGTACAATTCGCCTGCCGCCGATCTTGGTCAGCATCTCCACTGTGGGCACATCACGGCTCTGGCAGACCTGGCCGATTATCTTTGCCTTTTTACCCAAACGGTGGTTTTGGCAAACATTCAAACACTTATCGGCTGAGTCGGGCGAGACAATCGCAACGAATTTACCTTCATTTGCGATATTGAGCACGTCAAAGCCGAGCATATCGGCAGCCGCTTGCACCGCCGGGGTGACTGGAATATTCGCTTCGCAAATTTCGATACTCAATCTTGTTGCTTTTACAATTTCATTGAGCGTTGCAGCTAACCCGCCGCGCGTTGGGTCGCGCATAAATTTTATGCCGCTGCCCCCGTTTCTGTCTTCGACAGAAGACACGGGGCCCAGCAGTTGGCACGTCAGGTCGGCAAGGCTGGCACAGTCACTTTCCATCTTGGATTGAAATTTTATGTCTTCGCGCTGAGAGATAATAGTCATTCCGTGGTCGCCGATAGTGCCGTTGATTATTATCTTGTCGCCGACCGCGATCTTATCAAACCCCAAATCCACGCCAGGCAGTCTTAGCCCGATTCCCGCTGTATTTATGAAGATTTGGTCGGCTGCCCCAGCTTCGACGGTCTTGATGTCACCAGTGACAATCTCGACATTATTTTGACGGGTCTGCTCAGCGATACTGGCTAAAATCTTTTCGAGCAAGCCAAACTCAAAGCCCTCTTCGATTATCAGGGACAGCGCTAAAGCGACCGGTTTGGAACCGGCAACTGCCAGGTCGTTTATAGTCCCACAAACGGCGAGTTTTCCGATGTCTCCGCCGCTAAAAAACAGAGGCTTGACGACGTAGCTGTCGGTCGTGAAACAGATCGAATTTGAAGCGAGGTTTAGCTTTGCCGAGTCGCCTAACTGGGCGAGAACATCGTTTTTGAATCTCGGCAGAATGTGCTGCCGGATTAGTTCATCGGTCAATTGTCCGCCGCCGCCGTGCGCAAGTAAAATCCTGTCATATTTCGTAGGGTATGCAGGTTTCTGCATACCTATCTCTGAATGTTTTCCGGTATGCATAGCATACCCTACCTCTCTGGCCTGTATCTTGCCCAGGCCGCACATGTCCCCTCGGAGCTTACCATGCACGGGCCAACGGGCGTCTGGGGCGTGCAGTCTCTTTGAAATAGGCAACACTGGGGCGGGTCTATCAGTCCGCACAAGACTTCGCCGCATCGACAGCCGTTAGTGTCCCCGCCCGGCGTTTCAGTTATGCCGAATTGCTTAAAGGCGTCGAACCGGCTGTACTTATCTTTTAGTTTGAGGGTGCTTTTTTTAATCTTTCCCAGGCCTCGCCAGCAGCCATCCGCCGGCTCAAAAAATTCGGCGATCATTTTTTGCGCGGCGATATTACCCTGCTCAGTTACGACCGCGGCATATACCGATTTTACTTTAGCTTCGCCCGATGAAAGCTGCCGGCAAATCTCGGCAAGTCCTTCGATTATTTGCACCGGCTCAAAGCCGGCTACAACGCACGGGCGGGCAAAATCTTCCACAATCTCTGCAAAAGCGCCGTAGCCGATTATCGCGCTGACATGTCCCGGGCAAAGAAAGCCGTCTATATTGTGGTTAATCTGGCTCAGTAATGCCCGCATCGCAGGCACAACTAATTTGTGCCCGCTCAGCACAAAGAAATTGTTAATGCCTTGCTCGGCTGCTTCTTTTACCGCCACCGCGGTAGCCGGGGCGGTGGTTTCAAAGCCTACCGCGACGAATACCACATTCTTTTGGGGATTGTCTTTAGCCAATTGCAGTGCATCTTCGCTGCTTAAGACGACCCTGACATTCGTTGTTGCGCGCTTGGTTTCAAGCGACCCGCCTTTGCCTGGAACGCGAACCATGTCGCCGTATGTTGCGATTATGCAATCGTTGCGGTCAGCCAGTTGCAGGATGGCATCAATATAGCTCTGGTCGGTGACGCAAACTGGACAGCCGGGGCCGGAGAGAAGTTTTATTTTGCTGGGCAAGGTCGACTTTATGCCATTGCGAAAAATGGCAACGGTGTGAGTGCCGCAAACCTCCATTATATTGATTTGCCG
>CAZMLE010000140.1:0-6996 GCA_964567045.1 uncultured Pirellulales bacterium
TCCGGACACTTCATCCGCGCTCCGGTTGGAGCCATGTCCTCTGGCATCCAAACACTATTGTTGCTTTTTGAGGGCAATGCTTCCTCTAAAATAACCATAACATCGCCGCACCTATCGAGGTAGCGATAGCCACGTTCGTACCGAGCTTCAAAAATATTCTGTATCAGCTTTGGTTTAACTTTTGGCATAAAACACCGATATTGTTAGACAATATTCTCTCGTTATCTTTATTGAATGTCCAGAGCTTATAAAGCTACTTATCCTGAACCAACCTGATCCTTGACGTGTCGTTCAATCGTAACCACTTTATTTACATATAGTTATCGGCAAAACCCTCCTGTGAAATAAGCAAAAATAAAGGATAATCCACTCTCCTTCTACATTTCAAAACATAAATGATAATATATTACCAAGCAAAAAACAAGCTCTTTTACAACACATTTTGCGTTTTTGCCTGTGCCACGATTTGCCGGGTGGTGGGGGATTGGTTCTGCTGGGCCTGCTTGAATGCAACAACCTGCGACTGGTTATTCTTTTTGAACAGCTCATTGCCGGTGATAATCTCCTTCAAGGCCGCAGATTTCGCCCTGGCATCTTTTAAGAAACCCACAGCCCTTGTGCCATAGACTCCGCCCAGCAGAGCACAGACGGCAATAGCCAATTCAATCGCAGAATCAGCTACCTGCCAGGTGTCAGGACGCTCGGCTGATTCAGCCAAAGCGCTTCGGGCAAGCTGCCAATTGGACTGGGCTAAAATATCCTCGGTAGTTTCCGCTTTCGGGAATTCTTCCGGCAAGCCGCAGAAAGAAACAAACGCCCTGCTCTGCAACTCGGAAAGCTCCGTCAATGCCTGCAATTTCTCAGAGGTTTGTTCTGCTTTTGCGGTCTCAGCCGCTACTATCGCGGTGCGATTGTGCAGCCAGGCGTTTTCTTTCTGCTGCTCGCTGGGCGCAAAGCGTAAACTGTCACAGCCCGTCGATATAACAGCGAGTGCTGTTAATGTCACTAAGGTTTTGGTCATAGTCTGTCTCCTTTGTTCTCTAGCGCGCGCAGGCGGTATTCATACGAAACGCTCTTTTCGGAAAGTAATTCGAGCCTTTGCTCAAAAGACCGCTGGCACTGAAGCAGCATAGTAACATCGTGCTGCAGCAGGTCGAGCTGCCTCTGCAGGTTGACGTAACTGCCAATAATTAGGCCGGCCAGCAGCGTCAACTGGATAAGCACAGAAACATTTATCTGCCGGCTGAACTGCCAGGATCGTGAATTGTTTTCAGGCATTTTTATACCGGGGCATAGAAAACGTACTTCTCACCGACTCGCGACATTACTATGTAGGTTCCGGCAGGCAGGCCCCCCTGGTCTAGAAAGGACTCCGCCAGGTTCACCGCCTCTACTTCCTGGCCCATCTCGTCCGGGGGTACGCCCGGCTCGGTTATTTCTACCGCCCGGACGTTGTAGACATTGTATGAAGAATTGCTTTTGACCTTAGCGGCCCACGCGCCCGCTCTGGCGCCCGGCGAGGTGACAACCGATGTCTCCTGTCTGGCTTCTGAGCCTGTGCGCGCAAGCCTTTGCAGCGTCTGCTGGCTGTCCACAAAACTGCTGCCGTTGTTCATAAATGTTCCTACCTTTTCCGCACGATTTTGAGGTTCGTACACTGGTTCTTAAAATCCATCTGCACCCGCACAATCCGGCTTCTGCTGCGATTATCGCCTTTGCAGCTAAGCAAGTCCCGACTTTCCGGACCGGATGTCACTATGTCCCCTACCCAATAGTCCGGTGCAAGCATCGGCGTCTGTACGTCGGCGGTCTCGACAATCGCAGCAGAATCAGCCGCTCTTTGCCGGACGAACTCGTACAGGGCAGCCGAATCATCCACCTCGTCCGCCACGCCAAGCCCGCCATTGGCGGGGTCGGGGCCGCCTGCAAAGATGCTTTGGTCTGAAACCTTACGGAACTTAAACTGTCGCGGCAGAGTAATTACGTGCTCAATTGTAGGCGCCGTCGAGTTAACGGGTCCATCCGCAAACACGCAGCTTAACCGCTCATCGCTGATTACCGATGCAGTAATCCTGAATTTCAGCCCTCCCTTTAGAGCCGCCACCCAGGCGTCAACATCGAGTCGGTCGCTACTGAGCCATATTCCGCACTCATCGAGCAGGTTACTAAAAGCGGCAAGATACTGCCACCAGTGCAGACCGCCGTCATAGGAGACCTGAAGATAATAGCCTAACGACCTTGCCTGCTTGTCTGTGGTTAAGGTGGGCCAGAAGCGTCTTCGGCGGTGCGCGAAATTGCCGGTCTGGAAAACCGTAGAAAAGTCGAACGCCGGCCCCCGGTTATATGGGGCGGGCGTGTACTGGCCTGCTTCGTTAAGACACCATTTTCGATATACATCTTTTACTTTGTAGAAATCTGGATTGCTCGATGGCGAGAATTTTTCGTAGTTGGTGTCCTGGTCGGCGGGGTCCCAGGCCTTTATCAGGTCGAAGGTCGCTTCGTAAACCTTGACGTCGCCCTGGCCAATATACTTGTGGGTTACAGGCCAGAGATTTTTTCGACTGGTTAGGGCGGCAATATTTGTCTTTGAGATGCTAAACTGCTGGCCGGGCTGCTGACAATTCAACTCGATAGTCCTACCCGTCCCATCCTTACAAAACGCAATCGCCTGACTGGGGCCGCCCTCGGCAAGGCGTGGGACAAACTTGAACTCCAGGCCGATCCGCTCGCAACAGCGCTGAATTGCTTCTGCCAGATTCAGCCCGGTAACATCGAGGTCACGAACTATTTGGTTGTCGGTCAGCGCCCGAAGTTGCTGGATGGAGGGCGTGTACAACTGGCCGGGCGGCAAATACTCGCACAGCAGATAATCAATTGCCTGCGCATACGTCCAGAATTTGCTCTGCGATGGTTCATCGCAAAATGTTGTATAGCTTCTGCCATTGACGTTTACAGCGCTGCAACCGGCATTGGGCTTACCATCCGGATTAAAAATCGTATCCATGCCTGCCAAAAACAGCGTTGAATCGTCCGAGTTGCCAACCCGCTGGCCGTATACCGTGATGCGTTTCAGATTTTCGCTGAAGTCTCCGGCTATAATCTCAACCTTCTCGCCCTGCGGGCCCAGGTTTGTCTCGACGGCTTCTATCTGCCCATCAAAAATAGCGGCGCTAAAAATCCCCGTCCCTGGCGGCAGGCCGGTATAAACTTGCCGAATGCTGATGGATTTGCCCATCCCGAATTTGGTCTCAATCTGCTCGGCGGGCATCAACTGGGCAGAAGTTTGCCCGGCAGGGTTGTAAGCCAATCTTGCCCAGCTAAATTCCGGCCAGGCGCTTCGGACAATCTCTATCGGCTCAAGCTCCGGACACAAAGTGCCATCGAGCAAGATTGAAACGGTCGCCGCCGGAATCGCAAGCCGGTCTTCGGCAGATTGGAAAAAGTCGATTCGGTTGGACATAATTCGCATTCCGTATTACGTCGTGCGTATTGCGTAACGTTTAGCCCCCAGGCCTGTCCTGGGGGTCTTCCCTGGGGGGCTTCCCTTACACACTTTCAGCGCTTAAAATATCGATTGCCTCCGGAATTTCCGTGACGAGTTGGATTATTGACCGTGCCAGAGAACCATTCTGCACACCATCGGCATCCTCAGCCCGCACTGCAAATAAATATCTACCGCCCGCAAGTGGCTCGGTCAGGTAACTATAGAATCTTTGTCCCTGATAACTAATTGTGCCGATCGGATTTTGATAGTCGATCTGGCCGCTTGCAGCATCGTGATAAATCCTGAAACACACCGGCTCGGATTCTTGCTGGAGCAGACAATAGAACCAAGTAAGCTGTATCTTATTGCCGTCTACCTGCTTTGCTGCTGCGGCAAAGATATTATTCGGCTGCGGCGCCGTCAGGTTGCCTTGAGCATCTATGGCCACCTTGGCCACAGCAGCCAAAGTGCGCTCTCGATATCCGCAAGTATTGAACCGGCGAACGGCATAGAAATATGTTGAGTTACTCCCGTGTGCAACGTAAAGCGGCGGCGAAATTTGGCCAGCATCTTGCTCTGCTACCGTCAGTGCGTTTGTAAAATCTATCTGGTCTATCGTGGGCCCCCGGTAAAGCACAGAGCAGCCCGACCGCCGCATCCAGAACCATCCCAGCGTAAGAGCCATACCGAGCTTAAATGCGTTGGCAGTCATTCCGCCAAATAGCGCTGCCAGCAGCCAATCCTGCTCTATGTTTAGTGAGGCCGTGAACCATTGCTCGCCGGGTGGAACTTGGCCGACCACGGTAAGGCAGCCGTACATTTGGGCCTGCGCAGCAAGTGCTCCCGCGCAGCGATAGGTCACTTTTAATGATTCGGTGACGTTGGCGCCGGCGGCGCAAGTGCCGGCTAAGGATACAATCTGCCCGGCTGGAGCCAATAAAAGGCCAGGGCTGACCTTGCGCTCGAACATGCAGAACGGGTCGCAGTAAAGTTGGGCGATTTCGGCGGCGGAAAGGGCACGATTCCAGATTGCAGCATTATCCATCAAACCAGCGAAAGGGCTGGTCAAATTTGAATACACACCAAAGTACCTGTTATACCCAGTGGTTTTTATAATGCCCGGCTGGCTGTGCACCTGTGAAGCATTTAAGACCCCATCTACATATATCTTTATTGTAGTACCATCAAATGTTACCACAAGACAATGCCATTTGTTAGCTACCACGAAAGCCGATGAATTGAACGCTGTAAATCCTCCGGTTGTATCAACCCTGCATCGTACAGTGCTCTGGCCAGAATTACCAAATACCTGCCATTCCAAAACGGTGGAGACAAGATCAGAGCATAAAGGCATTTCTGCACCGAATGTAGATGATGGTCGCATAAACCAAACTAAAAATGTCAGATAATTTGTATGTGTTGGCGGTATTACCATCCTGCCTGCGGCGGCACCGGCAAACTGTAAAGCCGGACCAGATTTGCCGCTACCCCAACTAACGTCACCAGCCAAACTTCCAGCTCTATTGTTGCAACTAAGATCAGAAACATTCAACCCGCCGCCTTCGTTCATTAGCCAGCAGCCAACAAGACCGCGAGAAAGGAGATGGGTGCGGTTTATTTGTATTCCACGAAAGGGTTTAAGAAGCGGCATTCACAGTGACTCCGTAGAATTTATACTCAAAATTATATTTACGATTGTATTCCGCCTTTGTTTTCTGCCAGTCGGCCTTCATGGCGGAGGCAACTTCCGCCTGCGTCTGGCTATCTTCCGCAATAATATCCTTGCCCATTTCGACAAGGCTGCCCGCCTGCAGAGCATCCCTCTCTGCTTGCGAGATTTGGCCGTCGATGGAGCTAAGAGGGCTCGGAACAACCCCGATTTTGGGGCTGTCGATTGGAATGTGATAGATCAGCACTAACGAGCCTCGCCCACTGGTTCCCGATTCGGTAATCTTTCCGATGTGTATATCCGCCATGTCAATCTCCTTATGCAGATTGATAACGCCAGGGTTGAACTTTAGCCGTGACGGTGATAGTATCAGTAGTGCCGCTTCTTTTGCAATACAGCTTAAAATGAGCCACATCTTTGACGATGAAACTGACCTGATTCGGATCGGTGCCCTTGTCTATGGTGAAGCTAAAAAGCGCAGTATCATCGAAATTTACTCCATCCAGCGAGGCATGCACCTGCACAATGAGATTATCTGTCGGGCTGGCGGGAAAATCCGCATCTACGATAACGTGTGCGCCTTCATAGCCACTTGTTTCAAGGTCGACATCATCAGACCACGAACCTGTGGTGACGGCGACCGCGTTCATAATGGTCGTTTCGCTGCCAAAGCTTCTGCTTATTGTTGCCACTTTTTATCTCCTTTTTAATCAAGTGAGACATCCAAATCGCCCGCTGCGAATTTGCCCGTGTCTCCTGAAGTAATGGTTTTGGACTGGCTTAACGCCCCGTGAGCAAGCATATTGCCGGCGCTTGCCGCATCAAACAGCGCAAAATGCGTTATGGTGCCCCAGCTGCCGGTAGCCTGCGGGAAGGAAATATCGCCGGCGTTACTAAGGCTGCCGCCGGAAGAGGTAGTCCAGGATGCGCCGGAAGTCGCAACGCGGGCGTAGCCATTACCGCTTGGCTCAGCAAGGCCCGAGCCGCTATCCAGCGGGTCCGCGGTAGATAGTCCCACATAAATCGTCGGCGGGGTGTAACTACCTTTGCCGAAAATATGGTCCAAAATCTCGTTTTCCCAGTGATCAGAGAAACTGCCCATTTTGCAGCTCCTTATTTAGCCCCCCAGTTTATCCGCCAGACGTATGGCGGATTTGCTGGGGGGTCTTCTTGCCGCTTATTGTGGCGTCCTGCTTATGCTTGATTCGCCGTCAGTCGGGGTGTGTGTCAGTATGATGGTCTGCCCGTCATCATCGTAGTAATCAATCGCGCCGGTTGATTTGCTCTGAACGGCCTTGTTGGCGAGGATTTTTTCGCAGGTCAACTCTGCGCTGCCGGTCCAGATTATGCGGGTGCCTCCAACAAGGTCGTCACTATCGGCAGGATTCGCCCCAGCCTGCAAAAACATCTGAACCGTGTACCGACCGGCAGGAATATTCGCAGGGAAGCTGCCAACGTATCTGCTGCCGCCCTTGTCGGTCAGTGATATATCGTAATTGTCGGCATTATGCCCATTGTTACCCCAGTTCTCGAACGCCGACCCTGCTGGATACCAGACCTGACCGGCAGCATTGCGAATAGTAGCATAAACCGAGTTGCCTGACGCATAATCCAAATGTATTTCGTTGGCCATTGTGTTCTTGTCCTCTCTTTATGCTTCTTCCGTCCAGGTTCCATTCTTGGCGATTGTCGCCCAGTCGCCGCTTGAATCAGCGACCAAAGCAAGGCACGCGCCGATAGCGCTGGCTGACTTGTATTTGCCGGCGGTTTGGCCGCTGTCGTCTCTTATTGTCGCGGCGCCCGGCTCGACCCGTAGTGCTTGCGCGGCCTGAACGGCAAAAGT
>CAZMLE010000141.1:0-6967 GCA_964567045.1 uncultured Pirellulales bacterium
GTGTTTGTGATTCCTCAACGCGCCCTTGTCTGGCGGCAGCAACAACCCGGCGTTTACGTGGTAGATAACGGAAGAACATACTGGCGTAAAATCGTTCTGGGGATAGAAGGGAAAGAGAATGTGGAAGTGGTTAAAGGATTGCAGTCGGACCAGGCCGTTTTAATTCCTGGCTCTAAACTGCCCAGAGATGGGCAAGCGGTAAAGGCAATAACAAAATGAATCTGGCTACAAAAGATATCAAACACAACTTCGGACGTTTTTCTCTGACTTCGGCAGGCATAGGACTTTTACTGATGATAGTGATGGGAATGGGTGGCATTTACAGAGGCCTGGTTGAAGACGCCACGACGTTAGTTGAGCGCATCGGGGCTGATTTATGGGTGGTTCAAAAGGACACCCGTGGTCCTTTTGCTGAAATCTCCCGCATACCCCGTGATTTGGAAGAGCGTGTTTTGACCGTTCCGGGTGTTGAATCAGCACATGGATTTGTTTCTCATACGGTGCAGCGAGTTTATAAGGGTAAGCCGTTGCGTTTGACCATCCAAGGATTATCGTGGCCGCTTGACAAAGGCCTTTGGCTTCCGATAATAGCAGGAAGAGGATTTGCACAAGCTCATTATGAGTTAGTCGCCGATAAATCATCCAGATTGCAGGTGGGAGATAAACTTGCATTGGGAAAAGAAATCTTCACGGTGAAAGGGCTGACAAAAGGGATGATCTCTCAGGCAGGTGATTCTATGGCGTTTATGACATTGGATGATGCAAAAGCAGTGCAGTTTGACCTTTCGCCGGAATCAATCCGTATTGAGAGAGCGGCCCGTGTAAATCGTTTATTTAATATCGAACTCGGCAAAATCCAGCCGCAAATGAGCGACAGGGCCGGTGGTCCTAATTCAGAGATACCTGCTTTAGGCACTTCTATGATTAGCGCTGTTTTAGTCAGTGTTAAACCCGGCTGCAATATTGAGGCGGTCGCTGAACAGATTGAGGCATGGCCGGATGTCTCGGTCTATACAAAGGACGGCCAAAAACAATTACTGTTGAGAGGTATTGTTGAGCGTGCCAGCAGACAATTGGGTTTGTTTCGAAAGCTGCTGATTATAGTTTCGGCCATAATTATGGCCTTGATTCTTTATACGCTTACTCTTGATAAACTGCATGATATCGCAATGTTAAAGCTCATAGGCGCAAAGAATTCGGTCATACTCGGCCTTATTATGCAGCAGGCGTTATTATTGGGAGGTATCGGTTTTTGTATTGCATATCTTTTAGGTCAATGGATATTTCCGTATTTCCCCCGGCGAGTAGTATTGATGCGGGCTGATTTATACTCTTTGGCAATAATAGTATTGGTTATTTCAATTTTAGCCAGTTTGTTGGGGATTTGGCGTGCAATGCGTGCCGACCCCGGTGAGGTGTTGGCATGAGCGTATTCAAAGATAACCTCGTTTTGCAAGCCGCGGGACTGACAAAGATATACGGCAGCGGCCATACAGAAGTTGTTGCGGTACGTGATGTTACAGTTGAGGTCAATAGAAGTGAGATTGTGGCTTTGCTGGGGCCAAGCGGCGCAGGCAAAACAACGCTGCTGACGTTATTGGGGCTTATTCGCCCTCCCAATACGGGGCGGATTGCTATTGAGGGGACGCTTGTTTTTGACAATCATCGGGCAAAAGTAGATGTCCGCCGCTTTCGGCGACAGAAATTAGGTTTTGTCTTTCAAAAGACCAACCTTATTCCTTTCCTTAATGCTGCCGAGAACGTGCGTCTTGCGATGGAGATAGATGACCAGCCAGCGAAGGTCTCACGGAAACGCGCAATGGAACTTCTGGAATATCTTGGCGTGGCAGAAAGAGCCCAAAACCTGCCAAGCATGCTCTCTGGTGGCGAGCAGCAGAGAGTGGCAGTAGCGCGGGCTTTGGCTAATCGTCCAAGCTTAATTCTCGCAGATGAGCCGACAGGATCCCTTGACGGTGTTCGCGGCAGGCAGGTGATGGAACTGTTCGCCAAAGTTGCTCACGAACAAAATGCGGGCGTTATTGTTGTTACGCATGACCATCGGGCATTGGATGTATTTGACAGA
This sequence comes from uncultured Pirellulales bacterium, assembly GCA_964567045.1. Classification (GTDB taxonomy): domain Bacteria; phylum Planctomycetota; class Phycisphaerae; order Sedimentisphaerales; family Anaerobacaceae; genus JAFNGF01. Next base: position 2,084 of record CAZMLE010000141.1, read on the forward strand.
ACATTGGAAATGGAAGATGGACAATTACGAAAAAGTCACAATTAAAGACAAACTAATTTTAACGGTAACGTTATTTTTTTACGTACTAGCAATGGCGGGATGCACAGTCGGGCCTAACTATCATCCAGAGGAAGCAAATGTGCCATTAGCTTGGACGGGTACAACCTCGATAAAAGATTCATCTGCTTATGCAGACCTTGTTCACTGGTGGACAGATTTTAATGATCCAAATCTTACTTCTTTGGTGGAAAGGGCAGTAAATACGAATTTGGATTTACTTGGGGCTCAGGCACGAATTCGGCAAGCCAGGGCAGCCAGAGGTATTGCAGCGGGAGGTTTGTGGCCGACAGTTGATGCGAGAGGCTCTTATACACGGGGCCGAATCCCGGTTTTGGGTAATCCCGATGCCCCAACACGAAACTTATTTCAGACAGGTTTAGATGCCGCATGGGAATTGGATGTATTTGGCGGCGTTAGACGCAGTGTTGAAGCGGCTGATGCGGATGTCCAGTTCGCCGTTGAAGACCATCGAGATGTTCTGGTAACGCTTGTTTCAGAGGTTGCGCTCAATTATATTGAACTTCGCGGATTTCAGCAGGAAATCGTCATTGCCCGAAACAATCTTGTGGCACAACAAAAAACCGCAGAGCTAACCCGTAAACGATTTCAAGGCGGGCTTGTGGGTACCTTAGATGTCGCTAATGCCGATGCGCAAGTAGCGACCACAGCTTCAAAAATACCACAATTAGAGGCGGCAGCTCAACAAGTGATTTATAATTTGAGTGTGCTGCTTGGTTTGAAGCCGACGGCTCTGCTGAAGGAATTATCCTCAACAAATTCGATTCCTGTAATGCTGCCGGAAGTGCCAATCGGTATTCCGTCCGCGTTGCTTCGACGCCGGCCTGATATCAGGCGTGCCGAAGCCAGGATACACGGCGCCACTGCCCGTATAGGTGTAGCGACAGCCGACTTGTTTCCGAAATTCACTCTGACAGGGTCAGTAGACTTTCAAAATGACCAGCTACACGGGCTTATCAACTGGAAAGATCGCTTTTGGACCGTTGGGCCTGCTGTAGACTGGCAGATATTCAGCGCAGGCCGTGTTCGTTCCAACATTGAGCTTCAAAAGGCCCTCCAGCAGGAATCGGTGCTTGCGTATCAAAAGACCGTGCTCACGGCTCTTCAGGATGTCGAAAATGCTTTGGCGGCATACGCCAAGGAGCATGAGCGTCACAAGACATTGGTCGATGCAGTGGCCTACAATCGCAAAGCTGTTGACAGTGCTACACAGCTTTATACGCAGGGTCTGACCGACTTTTTGAACGTGCTAGTTGCACAGCGATCCTTGTACTCTTCAGAAGATGCCTTGGTGCAAAGCACCTATAACTTGTCGACCATTTTAGTCGCCCTTTACAAGGCCCTCGGCGGAGGCTGGGACAGCAGAAACAGCTGGGTTGGTGCGATTTCACCTGTGTAAACAGAACCTTTCTCTGACTGTCATTTATTGTCCTTGACAACAACAGAAGGATCAGATAACCTTGCAATACGGTGAATGGTGGCTTAGCTGGGTACTGTAAGCTCTTGCGTCAAAGGGCTGTCCGGGTAGGTAGCTCAGTCGGTAGAGCAGCGGACTGAAAATCCGTGTGTCGGCGGTTCAATTCCGCCCCTGCCCACTTCGCAACTCTTTTTTCGGCAAGTGGTTACGGCTGCTTGCTCTTTGCCGCTCTTAGAAATGTCACTCAGCGCACCAATTTGCACCAATTTCCTGCACAGGCCTGGAGCGTTCGCCCACCTCGCACGGTCCTTCAAATCGTCAGCCACAGCAAGGCAGAATTTGTGCGTGGTCTTGAAATCTGGGTGCCCTGCGAGTTTCATTACTTCAAACTCCTTCAAGCCTTGGGCAAGCCAATTACATATAGCTGTTTTTCTCAAGTCATGGAATGTGCCTTTCTTTGCGCCCGCCCTTTCCAGAATTAGGTCGAACTGTCGGCTGAAATTGTTTACCACCTTCAGTCGAGAGTCGGAGTATGTCCATTCTCCTTTTGCCCGGAGTTCGTTCTGGATATAATCGTACCTAGCAAGCCTGTCTATTATAGATTTACCGGAATACCACGATGAGCAAGGTATTGTTTCATTTGTTTCAACGTGTAATTTCCGAAGTGTGTGATTGAAGCCATAAGCACTGCATCTGCCCCTCCATAGACGATCGCTTCATAAAGGTGTTCAAGTCTTCCCGCCCCGCCGGATGCGATCACAGGAATATTGACTGCGCTGGTAACGGCTCTGGTCAGTTCAATATCATAACCTGCTTTAGTCCCATCGGTATCCATAGACGTTAGCAATATTTCCCCTGCGCCTAACTTTTCGGCTTTGACCGCCCAATCAAGGACGTCAATATCAGTCGGTTCTGAGCCGGCCTTTACGCAGACCCGCCATCTGTCTGGCTGTTCCCTCGACCGGCGGGCGTCAATGGCAAGAACGATGCATTGATTTCCAAAACGCTGAGCAGCTTCTGTAATCAGATTAGGGTTTTGAACGGCAGCAGTATTTATTGAGACTTTTTCGGCCCCGCTCCTAAGGAGCGTGTCGATTTGGTCAGCCGTTTGTATGCCCCCGCCTACCGTGAATGGAATAAACACATTTTCCGCAACCTTTTCAACGAGTTCGACAATCGTTTTTCGAAAGCGAATGGTGGCAGTAATATCCAAAAATACCAACTCATCAGCGCCGGCGTCACTGTATCTTGTACTGAGCTCCACCGGGTCGCCTGCGTCGCGAAGATTCAGGAACTTGACACCTTTGACCACCCTGTTATCTTTTACGTCAAGACAGGGAATAATTCTCTTCGTCAGCATTTAAGAGTTAACCTTTCACAGATCTGTGCGAAGTTCCTCAGGACTTTCAAGCCCGCTTGCCCGCTTTTCTCAGGATGAAACTGCGTGCCATATATGTTTGCTTTTTGCACGGAGGCAGGCAAGTCAAAACCATAGTTTGTATAGGCGATCTTCACATCACTATCGGTGATATCGGCATAGTAAGAATGCGCGAAGTAGAAATTTTTCTCCTTTTCTAAACCAGCCAACAAATCCATGTCTTCGGGAACCTTGACCGAATTCCATCCCATATGCGGAACCACTTTTCCTGCTGGGATTGGGACAACATTGCCATGAATCAGTCCAAGACCTCTATGTTCGCCGTGCTCGGTACTTGTCTCGAAGAGCATCTGGTAGCCGACACAGATACCCAGCACCGGTTTGCCGGTAGAAGCAACCTTTTTTATCAGGTCAGCCAAGGGACCTAAAGCGCTGACAGCATAACCGAATGCTGCAACGCCGGGCAGCACAAGTCCGGCAGCACTTTCGATCGCCTCAGGATTGCTGCTCAGTTCCACGTCGCAGCGGATATGGCGAAATGCGTTGCACACGCTCCTGACGTTTCCGACGTTATAATCGATAACAACTATCATAAAAAAGCGTTTTGTTGAACCTCATTTCACTTTGCCTCGGTGCTCGTCCATTAATCTCGCAAAGGTTCCGAATAGATAATTCGAATCGTGAGGGCCTGGCGACGCCTCTGGATGATACTGGACCGAAAAAGCAGGCAGCTTCCTGCACCGAATTCCTTCAAGCGTACTATCATTGAGGTTTATATGTGTTAGCTCAACCTCGCTTTCATCTACCGAATCGATGTCGACACAGAAGCCGTGATTCTGGCAGGTTATCTCAATCTTTCCTGTTCCGAGATTTTTGACTGGATGATTTGCACCCCTGTGCCCGAATTTTAGTTTGTATGTCTTTGCCCCAAGCGAAAGAGCCAGAATCTGATGCCCAAGGCAAATTCCGAATATCGGCACTGGGCCGAGCAGTTCTTTGACAGTTTCAATCGCATATTTCACGGCAGCCGGGTCCCCGGGGCCATTGCTCAAAAATACCCCATCCGGCTTTCTTGCCAGAACCTCTCTGGCCGCTGTATCTGCAGGCACAACATGAACATCACAGCCGTGTGAGCAAAGAAGTCGCAGAATATTCTGCTTAATGCCATAATCAAAAGCCACAACGTTATATTGTTTTTCGTATGTCACTTGCTCTTTCGTGAGCACATTAATTGCGCGCTTATTCCATCTGTAGGGTTTTTTGACGGTCACATCCTTTACTATGTCCCGGCCTACAAGACCAGGATATTCCTGGAGTTTCTTTTTGAGATTCACAATGCTAGATTGAGTCGAAGAAATAATACCCCTCATCGCCCCCTGGGTCCTGATGTGTTTCACAAGCTTTCTTGTGTCAATGCCTTCGAGGCCGACGACATGATTCTGCTTTAGGTAGTTGCTTAATGGCTCGGTGTTTCGCCAGTTGCTCGGATAATTACAGTTTTCCTTGACAATAAAACCACTCGCAAAAACCTTTCTCGATTCCCAATCGACACTGTTGGTCCCGACATTGCCAATCAGCGGATATGTCATCGTAATTATCTGCTCATTGTACGATGGGTCGGTTAATATCTCCTGATAGCCGGCCATACTCGTATTGAACACGACCTCACCACACTTTTGCCCGCTGGCCCCAAACGACCTTCCTTCAAAAACCGTTCCGTCTTCGAGTAGTAGAATTGCCTTCACTTATCAGTTTCCTTTCTGCCGATAGTACAACTGAATAGGTTTGACATCGACCTTCCTTTCCTTCAGCGCCGCAACGGCCTTTACCACCGCTGCAGCACCCCTTATTGTCGTTACATAAGGAATCTGTTTATCCAGGGCGGTCCTTCTTATTGAAAACGAATCTGTTATCGACTGCCTGCCGATGGTAGTATTTATGACCAGGTCAATCTTACCGTTTATTATGTAATCGACTATGTGTGGCCGACCCTCCGGAATTTTCAGCACAA
>CAZMLE010000142.1:0-6773 GCA_964567045.1 uncultured Pirellulales bacterium
AGCTCGCGGCATGATTATCTACAAACCAGTGTCCAAAAAACCCAGGGCGGTACATTACGACCAAGATGGCAGGACGTCCATTACCGGATACTTTATGCTTTTGTGGGTAAAAATAAAGCGATTCTGTTGCATGGTTGTACTAAGGTGGCCCGATTGAAACCACGTGACATTGCTATAGCGCTACGAAAGCTCGGAAAATATAAGAAAAACCCGCAACTTCATACTTACATCGAGGAGTTATAAACATGACACAGAAAAAGAGAACCACAACCGATGCAGTGGAGATTCTGCATCATCGATATATCAAAGGCAGCAAAAAACGTCTTGAGTCTATTGAGAGAGAGCGGGAAAAGCTTACCATAGCAGAGCAGATTTACGAACTCCGTACAAAAGCCGGCCTAACGCAAAAACAACTCGCCCGCATGATTGGTACTACGCAATCTGTTATTAGCCGCTTGGAAGATGCTGACTATGATGGGTACAATTTTGCTACACTGGCGAAGATTGCTATAGCTTTACACCAGAAGGTACAAGTCCAATTTGTTCCTGAGGATAGCCGTTATGCCTATGTATAGAACGTATCGGGTTATCTTGACTAATGGGTGGCTGAACTGCTCCTTTGTCTCTGCAGTCCTGTTTCCAAATTCAGGGGAAAAGCTCCGAAGTTGAATTTATACAGGTTATGCTCTCTTCATAACATGCAATTCTCTTTTCTTGTTATAACCCTTCCGTTGAGACCGGCAGACCGGTGGCTGTAAGCGAAATTGACGAGCTGTTATGACCGCTATCTCAGTGACGGCGGACCCCCGGAATAAATTGCGGGGCTAAATATTAATCATCCTGCGGTTTTACCGCAGGTTCGCCGCTTACAAAGCCAACGGTCGGATTCGGACCGACAACCGCCGGTTTACAAAACCGGAGCTCTACCATTGAGCTACGTTGGCATAAATGTGTTCAAAATTGACCTGTCGATACTATACATCAAACCTGATTGCCTGGCAAGAAGGTCAAAAACAAGCCAGGATCAGGTATAGCTGTGTCGCCGATCCTTTCGTATCGCCCCTACTGCCCGTTCCTACGCGTGCTAAAGCTCCTCTCCACGCTTACATGGACATTCCAATGTCATCCAGCATGATCTTGCCCTTGGGTGAACGGTCGAAGATGAAGCGGATGGCCTGGAGTTTGGCCGGGTCGAAGGCCGCGTCCCTGTCCACGAAAATGGACATCGGGATTTCATAAGTCTGGAGGAGTCGTTCCGAGGAGATGTCCCAGCGTTTTTTCTCGAGCCAATTCCATTTCGTCAGCCTGATGGTCAATGGGGGATGGATGGGCCCGACCGAGTTGAGCGGCAATCGGGCGGAATCGCCGTCGGTGTCGCGAAGCTCGATGGTCAGATCGAGAGGCTTGAACTCATTCGGTTCTTCTTCCGCTGCCCCGATGGAAAAGACAAGCTTTGCGTTTGGGTTCAGGCCCAAATCAGTTGTCGTTTCGGGGCTAAGGATAATGGCATACGAGGCAATCTTGTTCGGGTCGGAGTCCTGCCGGTCCTTGTTCTTGGGTTCCCGCGAAGCGGGGTCCCTCTTCCATTCCAAGACCACGGTGGCGTTTTCCTGGGTGGGCTTGCTCTTGGTGCGATATTGGACGTGCGCTTCCTTCCACGTCTCGAGGTTTTCGCCGAGGAGTCGGCCGCCGGGCAGTGTGGTGGTTGTGACATCAAAATCTTCATCGAAATCGGCGATGACTTTGAAATTGGAATCCTTGTACTGATTGACGTAGATATTCTCCGGCAGCCAGCGGGTGGCTTTGCGTATATCTTTGAAGATGGGCAGGTATTCACGCCGGCCGTTCAGGGTAGCTTCGAGGAAGGCGGAAAGCAGCACCCTTGCGACCTGCCGTTGCTTCTCGGCATCCATGATGGCCTTATCATTGACGAACCAGCTTGCGGGGGCCGGACAATCCATCATGCCCCAGGCTGTGTTGAACCGGCTGTGATTGGCTTGGTAGATGTAGACCGCAGACTTGAAGCAGAAGTTGTCATCCGTGAAATGCACTCGGTTGAACTGGTCGAGTCCTGTGAACGTGCTGACGTCGGCGTCGTGGCCTCCCTGTATGACCAGGTAGTTGACGTTATTCAACGTGGTGGGATGTCCAGCGGGTTTGTACTGGCCGTCGCAGGGTGCGATGGCGATGACCGAGCGGATGGAAAAATTGTAATCGAGCGTTACATTGGCGTCGTCGGGATAGCGCGAGAGGCGATTGAAAGCACCGGCGTGGGCGACCGATTCTCCGCCCCGCGAATGGCCGACCAGCGCGATTCGATCCATGGCCACTTTACCTTCAAATTCGTGGCCTTTTGTCTGGTTCCATTTCTTCCAGACCTTGAGATGCTCCAGGAGAACAAATGCTCGCGCATCGTTTTCGCCCCCAAATTTCTGATTCAAAAAGTTCTCATCCACCGAGACGGTAATGAATCCACGGCTTGCGAGCAATTTGCCCAGGTACTCGTAACCTGGGTCTGAGAAGTCCTTCATATTATGGTTGCCGTGGACGATCAGGACCAGCGGGAACGGACCGGGGCCCTGCGGGAACCAGATGCGCCCGTTGAGCGGGAGCTTGTCAAAGTCGAATCCCCAGTAGTCTGGGACGTGATCGGAGAACCCCATGAATGGCTTTGCGTTCACGGGCTCTGTTTTGAAGTCAACGCCTTCGCCGTATTCCTTGCGGTGCTTGTCGTTGCCACTTCCGTAGAAATAAGTGCGGTATTCATAGGGGCCGGCAAGAGAAGGGTCGGGTGCATCCGCAGGCGCCACGTGGTAATCGCGCATGTACGAGCTATCGACCAAATATGACGTGGTGGCGCAACCTCCGAGGATGACCGGCAGGAGATTGACTGACAGTATGGCCAGAACTGTCTTGCGGCCGTCCCACGCGCTTCGCTGGTGGAGAGTGCTGTTCTTTATGCTTCCGGATAAGTCCACGGCTTTCGATATTCACGGCGGAGAAGTTTGTTGGCCTCGGCGTCGCCGATAATCTGTTCCTTCTGGCCATCCCATTTTACGCTACGCCCAATCTTGTAAGATAGCATACCAAGCAGGCTCATATTTGTCGAGTAATGTATGTCCTCGATGTCGGACACCGGGCGTTTGCCTGTCTCGATGGCAGCCAGAAAGTCCTCCCAGAGTTCCTTTATGTTCTGGTCGTCCGGCTTATGAAGCTGAGGGTCTTCGTGGATGACCTTTTCTCCTTTGCCTGTGGGAAAGAACGTCCAGCCCTGCAGCCAGCCCATGTGGAAAGTGCCCTTGGTGCCGTGGAAGTAGCAGCCGACGTTCTCAGCCTTCTCCGCTGGATTGCCCGCGAATTGGCGGTGCTCCCAGTAGACCGTGAAGTTCTCGAATTCGTAAGTAGCCACCTGATGGTCGGGTGCGTCACTGGTCTGATGTTCCTTTGTCAGGATGGGTGGGCCTTTGATTGGCCGGCCGCCGGCAGAATATACGGTCTTCGGCCATTTTTCTCCCGTAATCCACAGGATTTGGTCCATCCAGTGAACGCCCCAGTCGCCTAATGTCCCGTTGGCGTAGTCGAGGTAGCTGCGGAAACCTCGCGGATGAATGCCGCCGCCCCAGGGATTATTCGGGTCGCCGTTGTAGGGGCGAAGCGGCCCCGGGCCGCACCACATATCCCAGTCCAGGCCCTTAGGCGGCTCGACATTTTTTCTTGGCTCTTCCGGGCCGCCTCCATATAGTACAAAGGCACGGATCATTCCGATTTTGCCGACGTTGCCTTCCTGGATGAACTTTCTGCCGGATACATTGTGGGGCGAGACTCGGCGGTGCGTCCCGACCTGCACAACACGGCCGGCCGCGCGGGCGGCGTTTACCATAGCCCGGCCTTCCATAATTGTATGGCTAATGGGTTTCTCCACATACACGTGGGCGCCGGCCTTGATCGCCGCTATGGCGCAAAGCGCATGCCAGTGATCGGGCGTGGCTACGATGGCAATATCCGGCTTTTCCTTCTGCAGGAGTTCTCGATAGTCTCTGTACTTTTTTGGTTTTTCGCCTGTGAGCGTTTCCATTTTTTCAGCAGCCGGGTTGAGGATGCGCTGATCCACGTCGCACATCGCGACCATTTTGCACCGGCCGCACTGAGCCGCTACGCCGGCGATATTCATGCCCCACCAGCCGCTGCCGATAAGGGCGGTCCGATACTTCTTGCTCTGGCTTGCCCTTAGAATGTTGGGGAACCCTAACACCATGCCGGAAGCAATTGAGCTTTTTAGAAAAGTTCGGCGGTTTATAGCCATATCATATCTCCCTTAATACGGAGTTGAAAAAATCTTGCTATGATGCTTAATTTAGCAGCGAGCCGGCCCAAGTCAAGGGAGAACTCAAAAGGCCGGGGGATTGACGTGGCACGGCCATCCTGGCCGTGATTTCATGGGCTGGAAGCCCATGCCCACATTGACAATTGAGAATTGGAGATTGAGAATCACAGATGGAGCCGAATTATGAGATCACTTTGTACAGCTATATTACTTTTCGCGCCGATCCTTGTGTTCGCATCGCTGCCCGGGGACCCACAGGGCCAGAGTAGCCCGCTGGATAAAGCCTATTGGGTAGATGCTATGGCCAATATCCACGCCAAGTTCACCGGCCAAGAGGGGACTTTTGCCCAATTCGGCGATTCGATCACGGTGACTCTGGCGTTCTGGACGCCGCTTCTTTACCAGCGCAAAAACGCCCCGCTGGAAATGGAGCAAGCATACCAGTTGGTTAAGGGCTACCTGCAAAAAGAGTGCTGGCGTGATTGGAAAGGGCCGCAATTCGGCAACGAGGGCGGGATGACCGTTCGCTGGGCGCACGAAAATATCGACACCTGGCTGCAACGTCTGAACCCAGAAGTGGCTCTAATTATGTTCGGCACAAACGACCTCAATTCGGTGCCGTTGCAGGAGTACCAGGATAAAACCCGCGAGGTTGTAAAGAGGTGCCTGGATAATGGCACGGTGGTAGTTCTCAGCACCATTCCACCATGTCATGGGTTTGTTGGGAAGTCAGCGGCTTATGCTCAGGCGGTTCGGGACATTGCGCAGCAGATGAAAGTTCCGCTTATAGACTTTCATGCCGAAATTCTCAAACGCCGTCCGGACGACTGGGATGGTGCGCTCGAAAAGTTCGCCCGATACGAGGGCTACGATGTCCCGACTCTTTTAGCCCGTGACGGTATCCATCCCAGCCATCCCCAAAAGTACCGCGATGATTACTCGCCGGAAGCACTTGGCTGTTGCGGCTATTCACTGCGCAATTACCTGGCCTTGATGAAATACGCTGAGGTGCTCATAAGGTTGGAGATGGTTCCGACCGGCGAAGGCAATAGTGCGTTGCTGAGAAGCAGACCTGAAGGTGTCGCCGTAGTAAATCCGCCCAGGCAGGCGTGGTTTCCCAAGGCCCGGCTGCTTCCGCCGCCCACAGGCCTGACGATAAAGGTCTCGAATGTGCAGCAGTTAATTAGGGCGCTCGATGAGATAGAGCCTGGCGGAACCATCCTGCTGGCCGACGGCCAGTATATGATGCCTCATTATATCGAAATCAAGACCGACAAGGTGACATTACGCGGGGCGTCAGGGCGTCCCGAGTGCGTGATTATCGACGGCGCCAATAGCCGGCATGGCGAACTAATCGGTTTGAGCCGATGCTCCGGCGTCACCATCGCAGACCTGACTATCCAGAACGCGCAGCACAATGGATTCAAGATCAACTCCCAAACTAATGTCCAGGAGCTGACGATTTACAATTGTGTAATTCACAACATCTGGCAGCGGGGCGTCAAATCGGTCAAAGTGCCCCAAGAAAATCGCGAGCTGCTCCGTCCCAGGCGCTGCCGGGTGCAGTATTGTCTGTTTTACAACGACCGACCTAAGCGTTTGAGTGATGATCCGGGCGACATTGCCCGTGGGAACTACATCGGCGGCATCGATATAATGTACGCTGCCGATTGGGTGATAAGTGACAATGTGTTTATTAACATTGAGGGCGCCACCCGTGAGGCACGCGGAGCCATCTTCATCTGGCATGAATCGCAAGACTGTGTTATTGAACGCAATATTATTATTGATTGTGATGCGGGCATTTGTCTGGGCAATTCTTACCGTCCGCAGGATACGCCCTACCATTGCCTGCGATGCACCGCCCGCAACAATTTCGTTACCAGGGCACCCGAGGGCGGCATCGTTACCGTCTACACACGGGACTGCAAGGTTCTGCACAATACCATTTATGAGCCGGATAGTCGCCTGGGTCGGCTGATTCGTCTTGTTCACGATAACGAGGGCCTGGTGGTAGCGAACAATCTTCTTAGTGGCCCCGAAATCAAAAACGAATCGGCCAGCCAGGTCGTCTTTGTCAACAATCTGGCTAATGACCTGACCGGCGCGTTCGTCGACCCGGCACGAGGAGACCTGCACATCATGGACTGGGCTACTGACGTTATCGACAAAGCCAAGCCGCTGCCCCGCGGCCAGCGCAGCGAGCTGCCTGACGTGCCCACCGATATAGACGGGCAACCGCGAGGTCCAAGACCTGATATAGGAGCCGATGAGTTTGTTCGGTAATCCCCCCGCGTCTTCCTGGCGGAAGCCAGGAGCGGGGGCGGACGGAAAATGTACATAAAATCGGCTGGCAACAGTCTGCTGAGTAATGTATTATTGGGGGCGAATTTTCTAAGAGGGTGTGTGAAAAGTTCAAAGTGATTGTTCAGTATAAGCCGATACTTCC
>CAZMLE010000143.1:0-6598 GCA_964567045.1 uncultured Pirellulales bacterium
CGATCGTCGTCTGGTCCAATCTGAATGCAAATGTAACCGGCGCCAGCGACGGTGGAGCTCGACCGTACGTTGCGCTCAGGCAGAACGACGAATTCCGCCTGCTTTTTGCCGATCACATCCACCGACACTTGTTTAACAACGGGCCGGCCACATCACAGGCATCCTACGCACGCTACAAGGGTCTCGCCGACCAGATCGAGCTAGCCATTATTGCCGAGTCGGCACGCTGGGGCGACCAGGCACGCAGCACACCCTACACACTAACCGACTGGCGGAAGACGCGCGACTACATTTTAGGCACCTATATGCCACAACGTCCGGGCATTGTTCTTGAACAATTGCGCGCGGCTGGGCTTTATCCCAGCGTTAGCGCGCCTGTCTTTCTTATAAACGGCGTGCTACAATATGGCGGCCACATTTCCTCCAACAGCCTGCTTATGATGACAGCCCCCACGGGGCAGATTTATTACACCCTCGATGGCAGCGACCCCCGTGTACCCATAGCCCGGTCCGCGCCCGGCGCCGCCGTCACGCTCGTTGCAGAAGATGCCCCCAAGCGCGTTCTTGTCCCCAGCGTCGCTAACGGCGGCAATTTACTTGGCAACAAACCCGCTGAGTTCCAGGTCACGTTCTACCAGGCCAATAGAACTGTCAGCAGCCTGGACATCGCCGAAACGGTCATCAGCAATCCTTCTTATCGAACTACAGTCGTGACCAAGACGGCGCCCGTCATAAACTACTTCAACACAGATGCAGGCGGCAACTTTGCGCCGGACAACCCCTTCCCAGGGACGACCATAGGTGTCAATGTAGACAATTTTGTCATACTCGTTACCGGCACGATTGTCATACCTGAAGCCGGTCCCTGGTCGTTTGGAGTTAGCAGTGATGATGGGTTTGGCCTGAGACTGACCGGCGCCCAGACCTTTACGTTATCCTATCCCAGTCCTCGTTCACCCGGAGACACTGTCGGCGTCTTCAACGTTACGCAGCCCGGCCCGTACCAATTGCGTTTGGTGTTTTATGAACAAGGCGGCGGCTCCGAACTTGAAATCTATGCCGCAAAAGGCAGTTACTCTACATTTAGCTCTAACGTCTTTGGCTTACTCGGTGACCTGGCAACCGGGATTCAAGTTGGTCAGGGCAATATCTGGTTCACCGGCTACTTCAATGACTCGACTTGGCCAAGCGGCAGCGGCGGCGTCGGCTACGAAAAGAGTTCAGGTTATCAGGGTCTTATCGGCAAGGATGTTGGGGCGGAAATGTACAACACATATACGACCTGTTATATCCGTATCCCATTCACTGCCGGCAATGCTGAATATGGAAACTTGCGGCTGCGGGTGCGGTACGACGATGGATTCATCGCTTATCTAAATGGTGCCGAGGTTGCCAGGCGTAATTTCACCGGCGAACCGGCATGGAACTCGGCCGCTGCGGCCCAGCACCCCGACAATGCCGCAGTTGTTTTTGAGGAAATAGATATCTCGGATTATGCCACCGCGTTGAGTTACGGCAGCAACGTGTTGGCCATTCATGGGATGAACTCAGCCGCCGGAGACGACGATTTCCTGATTTCTGCTGAATTGGTTGCTAATAAACTGACTCAGGGTGACATCTCGCCCGGTGCGCTCGAATACAAGAATCCTATCACGCTTACCAAAAGCACGCATATTAAGGCTCGCGCTTTGGACGGCAAATGGAGCGCGCTTAATGAGGCGCTCTTTGCCGTTGGGCCGGTGGCAGAGAACCTGCGTATCACAGAGATTATGTACCACCCGGCTTTTACCGGTGACCCGAACGACCAAAATGCTGAGTTTATCGAGCTGACTAACGCCGGAGCCGAGAGCATCAATTTGAATTTAGTGCGCTTCACTGAAGGAGTACAATTCATTTTCCCAGACCTGCAACTCGCACCTGGCCAATATGTGCTGGTCGTCAAAGACAGGGGAGCTTTTGACGCTTATTATCCGGACTGTTCTGCCGTCATTGCCGGCCAGTATGAGGGGAGTCTGGATAATGCCGGCGAAAGAATCAGACTCCAAGATGCTGTTGGGCAGACAATGCTGGACTTTGAGTACAAAGATGGCTGGTGCGATGTCACTGATGGCGACGGTTTTTCTCTGACTATCGTAAATCCCAGCGATCCTGACGCCGACAGTTGGGGCTTGAAAGATTCCTGGCGTCCGAGTGCTCTGTTTGGCGGCTCGCCCGGCTACGACGATACGGGCATCGTTCCAAACCCGGGTTCTGTGGTGATTAACGAAGTGCTAACACATTCCCACGGTGGGGCCGCTGACTGGATTGAACTTAGAAGTACCACCGGCGCACCTATCAGCATTGGCGGTTGGTTCCTCAGCGACAGCGACCAGGACGACGCCGGCAGAATGAAATATAGAATCGCCGACGGAACGACGATTGAGCCGAACGGCTATATCGTCTTCTACGAAGACCAGCATTTCGGGCCCGGTAGCAGCGATCCAGGCCGGCTGGTGCCTTTTGCGTTGAGCGAGAACGGCGACCAGGTAGTTCTGACTTCGGCTCTGGGCGACGTCTTGACCGGTTACCGTGACGTGGAAGATTTCGATGCCTCGGAAACCGACGTGTCGTTTGGGCGATACCGCAAGAGCGGTGGAACCTACAACTTTGTGCCGCTCAGCTTCAAAACGCCGGGCTCCGCCAATGCCTATCCAATGGTTGGGCCGATTGTGATCAACGAAATTATGTATAACCCAGACCCGCCGGCAAATAGTTCATACGACAACGACGACTTCGAGTATATCGAGCTTCACAATATCAGCGATGTCCCGGTGACATTATATGACGCGATAAGCGGCGAGCCCTGGAATTTCACCGATGGCATCGAATTTAGCTTTCCCGCAGACCCACCTGTAACCATACCGGCGGGCGGTTATCTGCTGATAGTGAAGAATCCGGCAGCCTTTGCCCAGCGGTGGCAGAGTGTGCCGGCAGACAAGATTCTTGGCCCATACGAGGGCAGGTTAGATAATAGCGGTGAAAAGGTCGAGATTGGCAAGCCCGGCGACGTGGATCAGTTTGGCACGCGGTATTATATCCGTGTCGACCGAGTCAACTACAGCGATGGTTCGCATCCTATGGGCGAGGACCTCTGGCCGAGCCAGGCCGACGGCGGCGGAAAATCGCTCACCCGCAAGGTCCCACAAGAGTACGGCAACGATGTAGTCAACTGGAAAGCAGCAGAACCGTCGCCCGGAGCTGCAAACCCATAGCCTTTGGAGAGTGTCAAAAATGACGAGCAATAACAAATCGCTATCCAGGCGTGACTTCGTGAAGAAATCTTTAGCTGGAGCTGCTCTATTGGCTTCAGCATCATCAATTCAATCGCGGGCTGCGCAAACCCCCGCCGTTTTGCTTCGCAAAAACGAAGCAGCGGGGGCGGCGCTGCGGCTGGGAGGCCCCACTCCCGAAAGGGATGGCCAAGCCCATTTTGAGAAATACCAGGACCCCGATGGCTGGGTGCGAGCCGTGAAAAAGCTGGGCTATAGCGCGGCTTACTGCCCGGTCGGCGCCGACGCGAGCGACGATGTTGTGAAGGCGTACGCCGGCGCCGCAGAAAAGGCCGACATAGTCATCGCCGAGGTCGGAGTGTGGAACAACCCCATCAGCCCCGATGAGAAAACACGCCAGGCGGCGCTTGCTAAATGTCGCAGCCAGTTGGCTCTGGCAGATCGAATCGGAGCCAGGTGCTGCGTGAATATCAGCGGCTCAAGAGGAGAACTTTGGGATGGGCCTTCGCAGAAGAACCTCACCGAAGATACCTTCGATATGATTGTCGAAACAACGCGTGGCATTATTGATGATGTTAAGCCAACGCGGACATATTTCACCCTGGAAACCATGCCGTGGGCGTATCCGGATTCGCCTGGTTCATACCTGCGCTTATTGAAAGCGATCGATCGTAAGCAGTTTGCGGTGCATCTGGACCCGGTGAATCTTGTATGCAGCCCACAGCGGTATTTTGCAAGCGGACAGTTGATACGCGAATGTTTCGAAAAGCTGGGGCCTTATATCCGCAGCTGTCACGCAAAGGACATTCTTCTGGATCAAAAGCTGACTACCCATCTGGATGAGGTTCGTCCTGGTCTGGGCGGCTTGGATTATGCCGCTTTCCTAAAAGAGTTGAGTAAGATACCGGACGCGCCGCTAATGCTTGAGCACCTGCCGAATGCGGAAGAATATCGTCTGGCGGCTGAACATATTCGCGGCGTCGCACGCCAGTCAGGCTTGTCCTTTATTTAGGCGGCAATAGCGGCGGTCGGGATCGAACCGACGACCCTGGGCTTATGAATCCCATGCTCTAACCAACTGAGCTACGCCGCCATCATCTTCTAAACCTGCCCCCACATCTTCCTGTCGGAAGACAGGAGCGGTGACTAAACATCTACACAATAACAGTTTCCGATACAGGCTGTCAATTGGTTTGGCCCGAAAAATCAGCCCCGATCGAGTCACGGCTCAGCTTAGGGCAAGTAAATCGCTGTAAAGGGCACGGGCCTTACAGTCGATAATAAGCGTACAAGGTGCAAGATGAAAAGGCTAATTGATGGCTTAACTATTGACAACAAAAGAGCGATAAAATCTAAGCCCACAACGTACCATGGGCTGGATTCTCATAAATGGGCGACCAAAATGG
This sequence comes from uncultured Pirellulales bacterium, assembly GCA_964567045.1. GTDB lineage: Bacteria > Planctomycetota > Phycisphaerae > Sedimentisphaerales > Anaerobacaceae > JAFNGF01. The sequence goes on from CAZMLE010000143.1 coordinate 4,676, forward strand.
AGATACAACGCCTGCTCTCCGGCAAGCCCGACCTGAAGATAAAAGTCGCTCCGAAAGAAACCGATTAGCATACACGCCGGACTCCTCACGCACCCGATTCTCATCCAGAATAGAGTATCGAGAATCGAGCCGCCACGTTTGGCCTGAAAGCGGATTTTTTGTATGTTTTAGTGGGAGGATAAACTATGAAGGTCATTCAAGTTTCTGATGAGCTTTATGACAGACTTAAAAATTGCGTCGTCGACCCTTTCGATGATACCCCGGAATCTGTTATCGGTCGATTGATAGAGATAGCGGATAAAGCCAAGAGCAGGTGGTCGCCGCTGGATGCCCATGTGGAGAATGAGCAGCCTGAACGGTCGCCGCATTGGAAGGAACGCGCCGAGGTCGTCCTGTAGACATGCCTATAACTCATGCAGCATTTTGACCGCCTGTTTGACTACCATATCGGCTGCCGAGGGCGCAAAAGGACTGCTTCTGATTTCGTACCCATCTTCTACATGCAAGTGCCCGGGCGCCAGGTAACCGGCTGCACCGTTACAGTGTGTAATGACAAACGTGCGTTTATAAGGTGAGGCAGCCTTAATCGCCATGCCGATTTCCGTCAGCACCTCGCAGCCGATACCAACAAATGCGATATCGCCAATGCGTCCTGCTGTTAAAGCCAACGGCGTGGGTGGCAAATCTTTCTGCGCACCAGTTTCATCTTTTGGTTTACTCGGCAGTTTGAGTGTCGCAAAAGCGGTGTTGATTTCTCCGCCTCGGCGCGCCGGAGTTTCAATGGCTCGGTAAACGTGCACTACTTCTTCGCCCAGCATAGTTCCAAGTAAGACCGGCTCTGGAATCCAGCCCGGTTCATTGTTAAATGCTGGAAGCACTCTGAACCACGGGTCGATATTGCCTGACGCCCCGGCAAATGCCGGTGCAATTTTTCCCTCGCCGAGAATCTTCTCGACAAACTGCTCGGCTAATCCCAGGACATCGCCGCTGATGACCAAGTTCTTGCCGCCCAAACAGGTGGCGTGCGTGGCATAGCCGAATAGTGCTGCAATGGCATCGCCGTCAGGTTTTGCCAGCTTGATCACCAGGACTTCCTTGTCGGTTGGCCCGTATGGGTTGCGTCCGAGTCTTATTGAGCTCTCGCCCGAAGGACTGATATTTAGCTCCCGTCGATTGGCGCCGATTGGGCAGTAGCCAACGCCGGAGCCCATGTTGACCGGGCCCATGCTGCTAAATGCGCTGCGGATTGCCTCTGTCAGCTTACCTTTTAAGTTTTCGGTATATTCGACATTATTCGGGTGTCCCTTTTCCTTATTTATGGTCGGGCTTGGCGCACTGTGCGTATGTATGGCAGTCAGGAACAATTCGGACGGCTCCAGTTTGAATTCGTCCAGGATGGCACTTCGCAGTTTCTCAGCCGTCCCATCGTAAAAACCTATAATATCGGTTGACACCAGCACGAGGCGCTTACCGTTATTTTCAAATGCTACTACCCGCGCGGATAATGGGTCGTGAACGCCTTGCGACAATTCGGTTCGACTTGCATAGCCGGCCATCTTTACGGGCTTTTCGGGCGTTATGTCAATTTTTGCAGTACCGGCACGCAGCGGACTCTCCGACTGCTTAGCTTGTAGGGCCGATGTGGCCAGAAAAACACAAATGGTTATGACCATCGCTGTACTGACCTTTTGCCCATGCAACATTAGTGACATCGTTTTCATCGGTTTGCTCCATTGCGCTCCTGCTGAATATATTTGCCAATCGTTTCTACAGTATCGACCCACAATCCGTTAGCGGGATCCTGGGCATACCGGCAAAGGGCTTCGAGAGTAGAAGCAGCAGTAGTCTGGCGCCCGGCCGGGCCGATTTCGTGCCCGAAAAAAATAAGCCAGCGGCCTTCGGCTGCCGCCTTATCAATAAGCT
>CAZMLE010000144.1:0-6453 GCA_964567045.1 uncultured Pirellulales bacterium
CGATTCTACCATCACATTAAAGGGCATTCAATTTATTACTCGGACAGACTCCTAGCCATTCGCCGTAGGAAGGCAAGCCCAGATACACTTGTTGAGTCAAATCTGCTAACACCCTCAAATTGTCCTCTCGAATATATGCTGGCTGAATTAATTGGGCACGTTTTCCTCCTTTCTGCTTCCAGACATAGTGCAACCCTAAATTGGTAAATTGAAAAATCTCTGTACCCGTAAGTACGACAACTGCGGCTCTAGTAATACCTGAAGAAATGCTTTTTCGACCCCAAAGAGCTAGTTTAGCAATTCTCCCTTTTTCATCCGGATCAAGCTCTTCTTTCATCGTAGCACAAACCAAGATTGAGCCGGGAAACTCAAGAGCAAGATTTTGCAGGTTTCTCAAATCTTTATCTTTGAATGAGTCACTCGCAAAACTTTTCGACTCGCCAAACAATAGCTCTACGCCATAATCGTTCTCTATAACACGTCTTCTTTGATACCATAACAGAAAATCCGCTTCCGCTTCTTTGCCTGATTTTAATGCTAATTTCATGCTAGTGGACCATGTTATAGAACTCGCCCATCCTCTTTCTAAATTCGCCAAAAAGGATAGAGCAAGGGCCGATGTATATGAACCCTGAGCATAATCAGGTTTAGCAAATGGACCAATGACTCTGTAGCACCAATTTGTCTTTCTGTTAGATGGATTATCTTGAGGGAAGCAGAAGGATTTTAAGCAGTTTTCACATGTCAAGGTATAGCTTAACGAATCAAGGGCGTACCAATTTCTATGGTCACAAAAACTGCATTTGACTTCTAATCATAGCTTAATAACGTCGTATTTGACCAACGATTCTAGTAATTTATTCTTCCAAGGACGAGAGACAAAAACATCTTCAACGATCTCATATATCTCTCTTTTCAGATCTTCATATTTTACTGTCCTACCAAGATATTCTTTTTGTTGTCCATCTTCTGATTCTTCTGTAATCTTACTCAACTTGCAAGCCATTGAATTTAGACGGTTAATTATTGTAGGATGCGATATATATCTTACTCCCCAGAATCCCTGAAGTGATCGCACGACTTGCAATAGTGTCTTTCCAGCATCCGAAACTTCTGCTTTAACACCTTGAGTTTTCATCCACTCTATAAATGCTGATGTTCCATCTAAAACATTCCAATACTCGTGCCAGTTCTTATGAACAGGATAGGATATTAAACCCTCAGTATTCGATAGAATGCGTTTATTATCGAAACTCAGATTGGGGAATGACGGATTTCTTAAAGAAGTGGGGAAAACGGTTGCAACCTCGTCCTTATTTTCGCTTTCTATCAGATGAATTACATTTGCCCAACAAGAACATGAAGAATATCTGTCAACCAAATCCGGAGATAAGTTATCAAATCTGAATCTACCATCAGGATCATCTACACTTGCGTTTTGCGTTGACTCCTTTACTGTTAAGACCGGTCTATCGGGACTCCAGATGAGGTCAGATTGTCTTTCCCAGAAGTGCGGATACCAATGTTGAAATATTACAGCACCTTTTTCCTTCACCCTCAAATATTGTTTAGCGTTATCGATTGTTTGGTCGTTAAGAGAACGGGAGAAAAGGAAAGTGGTATCAATCATGACACCATGCGGATTGCCGGGTAGAGGCCTGTAGTTTCTTATCGCGAAGTCCTGGCAGAATCTAGACAACTCTCCAAGCCACTGTATAGGAATCGCTAGCAGATGTTTCTTATAAGAACGCAAATTCCAAAAATCAATTAAGTCCCTTGGTTGAGTCGCATCCAGTATAAATATCATTGGACCTGGTTGATGAGAGTGAAACACATCAATATTCTCACAGCCAATGTCCAAGGGGCAGCTACATAAGGTTTCGTAATACTTTTCTAGTTGTTCTGGCCCCATAGTAATTTGTTCAGGGTCGAAAGCATCTCGATAGGCTTTCTCGAAATACGACAGAGCCTTTTCCTTTGGGAAGGAACCAAAAACGCAACTATTAAATAATCTAAATCTCTCGCTTTTAGGCTGGGTCAAAATCAGGTTACGCTTATGACGCTGAACAAATTTGAACTGCTTGTGGTATAAGTCTACGTACAATCCAAAAACATTGAGCCCACGAATTTCCTTGTACCCGGATGGGGATTCATCAAAACGAAATTCGTTGATACTGACAATTACATCCTCAGGCAAATCCAATTTCTTCCCTAGGCCTTTTTCTGCTTCTATTATGAAATCGGGCTCAAAGTAGTTAAGGTATCCATCAATGATTTACCTCGACTTCTCGAAGTGGCGCCTATCTCGTGACCACCAACTTGGTATACGCTCAAAATAAGGAATAATTGGGTTGTACATTCCACCCCAAAGACATGTATTGATTTCAAAAATCCGTTGAATATTAACTCTGTCGTTAGGCCTCACTAGAAAGCCAAATCGGATGGGTCTAAGACGTATGGATACTGCCATTTGTCGCATCTTACCTGCTCTTAGTTTTGAAACTGCCCGTCGCTAAGGCTCCGGGCTCTGTGCTCCACCCTCTGTCCTCTGTCATCCAACTTTAGCTCACTTTAGGCACTTTAGTTCACTTTAGCTCACTACTCACCTAACCGCCGCTTGCGCTGCTGCCAATCTGGCAATCGGTACGCGATAAGGCGAGCAACTAACATAGTTCATCTTGACCTTGTGGCAGAACGTAATCGACTTGGGGTCGCCGCCGTGCTCGCCGCAAATTCCGACCTTCAGGTCCGGCCTCGTTGCCCTTCCCCGGCGGATTCCCATATCGACCAACTGCCCAACGCCCTCCTGATCGAGCGTCTGGAACGGCTCCGCTGGAAGTATCTTCTTAAGCAAATAATAGGGCAAAAACTTGCCGGCGTCATCTCGGCTGAATCCGAAGGTCATCTGCGTCAAATCATTTGTCCCGAACGAGAAGAATTGTGCGACCTCGGCGATCTGGTCGGCCATAAGCGCGGCTCTTGGGATTTCTATCATTGTCCCAACCATGTACTTCACGCGGACGCCGGCTTTTTGCATGACCTTTTCTGCGGTTTCGACCGCCACTTCGCACTGGTTCTGCAACTCTGCCTTTGCTCCAACCAGCGGAATCATGATTTCCGGATGGACCTTTATCCCTTGCCTTGCAACAGCGCACGCTGCCTCTATGATCGCTTGCACTTGCATGGCCGTAATCTCAGGATACGTAACGCCGAGCCGACATCCTCGGTGTCCCAACATTGGATTGGCCTCGTGCAGCGACTTGACTTTATCCTTGATCGCTTCTACCGAGACGCCCATCTGCTGGGCCATTTCCTCCTGCTGCTTCTGCTCATTGGGCAAAAACTCATGCAGCGGAGGATCAAGTGTACGAATCGTAACAGCAAGCCCATCCATGACCTTAAAGATACCGATGAAATCTTTTCTCTGCAGCGGCAGCAATTTCTTCAAGGCTTTTTTCCGCCCGGCTTCATCATCAGCCAGAATCATCTCCCGCATCGCCGCGATGCGGTCCGGGCCGAAGAACATGTGCTCAGTCCTGCAAAGACCGATGCCTTCGGCTCCGAATTTCCTGGCCATTTCGGCATCGTGGGGATTATCGGCGTTTGTTCGAACGCCCAGCCTGCGGAACTTGTCGGCCCATAGCATGAGCTTCTTATAGTATAGGTTCTTCTGAGGGTCGGCAGGCAGCAGGCCGACCTTGTCCCGGTAGACTATCCCCTTGGTGCCGTTCAGAGAGACCCAGTCGCCCTCATGGAGGCTTTCCCCGTTCGCGGAGACAGTCTTGGTCGAAACACTAATGTTTAAGGCTCCGCAGCCTACGATACAGCACTTGCCCCAGCCTCTGGCAACAAGGGCCGCGTGACTTGTCATGCCGCCCATAGCGGTGAGAATTGCCTGAGCGGCCTTCATGCCGTGTACGTCTTCGGCACTTGTTTCGTTCCGAACAAGAATGACCTTTTTGCCCTGTTTGGCCCAGGCCTCAGCATCATCAGCCGTGAAAACTATCTGGCCAACGGCACCGCCTGGCCCTGCCGGCAGTCCCTCAGCAAGTTTCTTGGATGCCTTCTCAGACTTGGGGTCCAACATCGGATGCAGAAGCTCATCGAGCTGCTCGGGTCTGACCCGCAGGATTGCCTCTTTTTTGGAGATCAGTCCTTCCTCGCACATTTCCACAGCCATTCTGACTGCTGCTGCTCCGTTGCGCTTGCCGACCCGCGTCTGGAGCATGAACAATTTGCCGTCCTGAATGGTGAACTCGACGTCCTGCATGTCACGGTAGTGCTTGTCGAGGCGCGCGCGAATTTCAGCCAACTGGTTGTACAGATCGGGCATCAGTTTTTCCAAAGATGGAAGGTGCTTGGATGCCCGCGACTTGGAGACCTCGTTGATCGCCTGGGGCGTCCGGATGCCTGCGACGACATCCTCTCCCTGAGCGTTGACCAGAAATTCGCCGTAGAATTTATTTTCGCCGGTAGCAGGGTCGCGGGTAAACGCTACGCCCGTGGCGCTTGCTTCGCCCATATTGCCGAAGACCATCGCTTGTACGTTTACTGCCGTGCCCCAGTCGTCGGGAATTCCTTCGATCCTGCGATATGCTATGGCCCTTTTACCGTTCCACGACTTAAACACCGCCGCGATAGCGCCCCACAGTTGCTCGTAAGGGTCGTCCGGAAAGTCTTTTTTAAGAACCTGTTTTATCTTCTTCTTGAAAATACCGACAAGTTCCTTCAGGTCATCGCCATCCAGCTCCGTGTCGTATTTTACGCCCTTAGCGTCTTTCATTCTGTGCATTTCGCGTTCGAGCTGTTGTCGAATGCCCATGCCTTCTTTTGGCTCGATGCCTGCGGCTTTTTCCATAACCACATCGGAGTACATCATAATAAGCCGCCTGTAGGCATCGTAAACGAATCGCTCGTTGCCGGTCCGCTCGATCAGGCTCTCAATCGTAGCCTTGTTAAGCCCGATGTTAAGAATGGTCTCCATCATACCGGGCATCGATGCCCGAGCGCCGGAGCGAACGGAGAAAAGCAGAGGATCTCGTGGGTCGCCGAATCGGCTGCCCATAATTTTCTCGACCTTTTTGACGTCAGTCTGCACGTCCTTGGCGAGGCCTTTTGGGTACTTTCCGCCAGTTTTCATAAAGTACGTACAGACTTCGGTGGTGATGGTAAAGCCCGGAGGGACAGGGATGCCAAGATTGGACATCTCAGCCAGGTTAGCTCCCTTGCCGCCCAGGAGTTCCTTCATCTTTGCGTTGCCTTCGGCTCGGCCAGAGCCGAAAAAGTACACTTGTTTTCCTGCCATTCTAAGATCTCCTTTTACTCGATTCTCGATCCCCGATACGCGATCCCCAGACGAACATCAAGCGTCGAGCATCTGCCATATCGTGGATTTGAAAGTATATTGCGCACTGCAAATTTTGTCAACCCCCGCCTTGCGTAGTGATTTCTTTGACAAAACCCACCTTTTGCCGGACAATGTTTGTATAATCTTTTAGCTTTTTGATGGAGAGGCCCATGGCACAGAACATTTTGTACTACGGCGACAACTTGGAAATCCTCCGCCGCTATATTAAAGACGAATCGGTTGACCTTGTATATCTTGACCCGCCTTTCAAGAGCGACCAGGATTATAACGGTCTCTTTGCCGAGCGAAACAGCAGCCAGGCCGCTGCTCAAATCAAGGCATTCGAAGATACCTGGCACTGGGACAAGGTATCTGCCGCAGCATAAATCCACGGCGGGCAAGCAACGCAGGCTTTACAAATTGCACTGAGGAACTATTGCAAGTCCTTACAATCGAGGAGCTGCTTGCAGGGCACAAAGTAGATTACCCCGATATTGCTGGCCTCAACGTGACATTCCGAAAGGCGCAGAAGGCCAAAGGCAAACGGGAACCGCATCCCGAGTTCGATTACCCGGAGCACTAGCAGCACAGATGAATTGAGATTTCGCTATGAATTTGTTGACTTTTCTCCGTCTTTTTCCTTGGGTTTGTTGGCCAAACACTGTAAAATCATAAAGGTCATACGGAGTTAGTACCGATCTAGCTGTGGACTGAAGTGGGTTTAGGGAAGTTCTGTCTATGACAGCAGAAGTGGCTGTTCTAAATAGTAATGGAGTCGCGTTAGCCGCTGACAGTGCGGTAACCATCGGCCATCAACAGGGGAAAATATACACGTCGGCGGATAAGTTGTTCCAACTCTCCGAGTGTGCGCCAGTAGGTATAATGGTTTATGGTAGTGCGTCATTCTTGGGTGTTCCTTGGGAGACTATAATCAAATGTTACCGCGCCAAATTCGGAAAGAAAACTTTCCAAAAACTCTTTGACTACTCAGAGGACTTCATCTCGTTCTTGAAAACATCAGTCATGTTCCCTGCAAAAAAGCAGAAAGACGACGTGCGTAATATATTACTTGGATTCTTTTTTCATCTTCGGGAGCAATTTGAGAA
>CAZMLE010000145.1:0-6384 GCA_964567045.1 uncultured Pirellulales bacterium
GCCATCGGCCGTGATAAACGCACGATCACCGGAAGTGCAGCCAAACCCACGACACTCAGAACGGCCACATTGGCAACCGGGGACATCCACATCGTGTGACAGCGCAGATAAACAGTCCTGCCCCCAACGAGTCCTTTCGTCCGGAAGAAGGCGATCTCAGCCAGGCCCGAGAGCACCCCGAACCATATGACAAAGTACAGCATGTCCCATGGCCGAAAACGGGCCTCCGGGCTGTCGATCTTTTGCTTGTTCTGCTTCATTCAGGCGGTTTCCTTCCTCGCGATCAGCTTCAAATATACCCCAGTCCGCGCAGCCGGTCGCGCACGATCGCCTCCTGATCCTCAGACAACTTCTCGGGCGGCCTTGACGCGCCGGAAACCCACGAGCGTCCCCGCATCGAGTCCGGGACATCGTAGCCGGCCAGATCCAGCAACGTCGGAGATATGTCCAGCAGATGAACGCCTTTAATCTCTCCCGCTAATGGACAGTTCGGCGCCGCCATGATGAACGCGCCGAACTGAGCGTGATTGCAGTCATCCGGCCCAGTATCATTCTCCCGGACGTGAATCGTTGGGTAGCCCACGCCGCCGATCGACCTCCAGTAGAGCCCGCCGAAATGGACTATCAGGTCCGGCGGGATACCGCGGATATCGCGGTATATCTGCTCCGGTTTGAATACGAGCGTGCCCAGCAGCTTGCCGTCCGGGCCTTTGGTTTCCTCGAACCGGGCCTTAATCTCGTCGCGCACTTTTAGACAGTGCTGCGGCTCGATCGTGCCGTTCGGCTCACGGCCCTTGACGTTGAGGAACAATCGCGCGTAGTACCCCCCCTCACTCCAGCATGTGGTCTCCTGCCAGTTCACGTCCAGCTTGGCTAACGGCGTGACCTTCTCAGGGTAGTGATTGAGGACCAGCAGCCCCTCCCGGACCAACCATTCGTTAACGCAGAATCCCCCATCCAGGCGCTGGGCCCCATGATCAGAGGCTACGAGGACGATGGTATCTTTGTCGATCAGTTCCAGCAGCGAGCCGATTTCCTCATCGAGATATCGGTAATACTCGCGAATGGTGTTCTGATGGGGATCGCCGCGCTGGTGCAGAACGTGCTGTGGATCGTGGGCTTTCCAGAACCCGTGGTGCATGCGGTCCGGGCCCATCTCCACAAGCTGGAAGAAGTCCCACTCGCACTGCTGCATCAGGTGGCGGACAACCTGAAAGTGCTTCCGGCTCATCTGGTAGATCTGATCCTTCAGCCAGTCCTTGTTGTCGGTCCGAAAGCCGGTTACATCGACGGGGTACTTCCCAACGAGCCGTCGAATCTCTTCGCTCGTTTCGGGCGGGTGCGTGAAAACCGTCTCGGTGGTGTCCGGAGTCATAAAACAGCCGACGCTCACGCCGTTAATCTTGCGGGGGGGATAGCCGGGCGGAACGCCGACCAGCACTGACCGCTTGCCCTCGCGGGCGATCTGATCCCAGATCGCCAACTCCCGGATCGCTCTGGAGTCGACGATATTCATCGCAGCGTAGCTATGATCGGTGCGGTTGCGAAATCCGTAGACCCCGAGTGAGCCGGGATCCTGGCTGGTGGCCATGCACATCCAGGCCGGAACGGTGATCGGCGGGACGATGCTTTCCAATCGACCATAGCATCCCATTTCCATCAGGAGGCGGATATTGACCAGAGACTCATCGCCGAACAGCAGTTCCGGCGCTGCACAGTCCAGTCCGATTACGAGTATCTTCATAACAGCAGGTCTCCTTTCATTTGTTCGGGCACCGGCACGCCTATTGCGGCGAGGATTGTCGGCGCAAGGTCTTCCATGCTCGGCTGGCTGTCGTGAAACTGGCGATTCATCAGCAAGACGCCCGGCACCAAGTCGGGGTCTATGATGTGGTCGCCACTCCACGCTCTGGTGTTGTCCTCAAAGAGGCAGTTTCCTGCTCCGCCCAGCGGCGTTGCCCAGGACGCTCGGTACCCTGACTCGAAACCGACAATCAGATCGGGCGCCTCGTTGAGGAAGGGCCCTTCGTATACTTCCTCCCGTCGCACCACCCGACGGACCGCCCGACTGCCCCGTTCAGCGTCCCGGAGCCCGGTCAGCCCTTGAACAATCGCGGCGGAGGTCGCATCGGCCTGGTCTTCATCGAGGATACCGTTGGCCTCACGTCCCCGCCGATTGAGGTAGATGCTTCCGAAGCCCAAGGCATAGGCCTTCGTCCGGTCCCAGTCGACATTTCGCAGCAGGTGCCGCTCTTCGGCCGGCCGGGAGTCGCCCTTGAAGGCGAGCAGCCCCTTTTCGAACAGCCACGTGTTCAGGTGCATGCCTCTCCGGAAGCTGCTGAATCCATGATCGCTGAGCACGAGCAGAAGCGTCCGCTCATTTGCGCGTTGAGCGACACGCCCGACGATCGCGTCGCAATCGCGGTAGTGCTGCTCGATAGCCTGATGAAAGTCGCCGGCCCGGGCGATTCTGTTGGCCCGATGATCCTCTTCACGGAATCGCCAGAACATGTGCTGGATCCGATCCGGCGTGTCGAAGAGGCAATACAGCAGCCCTTTGTCCAGGCGGTCGATCTCATGTGAGAGCATGTCCTCGCGTTCGCGGAGCACCTGTGTGCATTGGTCAAGGTAGGCCGACTCGTCGATACGCCCGTTGTTCAAGGCTGTGTACTCCTCGGCCATTCCCGTCGTGTAGAAAGTGCCGATCGTCTCCTGTAGTTGCCGTGCATAATCGTGCGGCGAGCTGACTGGGAACAAAGGCTTGCGGGGATCGAAGTTCACCGGCGAGGCATAGATCTCGACCTGCGGCTCCAGCCGACACAGATAGAACCGTACGCAGCCGTACACAGAAGTGAGGATCCCCGCCTTGAAGCAAGCATGCAGCCACTCACTCCACCGGCCACACTCAACCGTGACCTCCCCCGGCTCGCCGTGGCTTCGAATCGTGACACGCCGCGAGGTGTGGTCCACCTCTACGTCGATGGGAAACCGAATGTCTTCGCGGGTTCTGGGATTTCGTGGACCAATAACGTGGGTCTGGAAGCGGCCGTTGGAGCCGGACAGTCGCACCACGTTCTCATCTTCACGTGCTGTCACATTGTCGGCCTGGGTATAGAATGTTCCGGTTCCCAGCCCGCCTCGCAGGTCCGGCACGCCCATCCCGGAGAGCATCCGTCCAGAGGTCTCATCCGGCGGGTAGGTGCAGGGGCAGCGGAGCACTGTCGACGGAACACCTGCCCCGGAAAGGACGCACCAAAGCGGCGTGCCGCCGCGCAGATTCACTGCTTTGGGCCGGACGAACGGATTCTTCTGCTCGTAACGGTTCAATGCCAGATTCGGCAAGTACGTCTGGGGATCGCGCCGGATGAAATCGAATATCCCGTGTCCGCCGGGATTTGTTCCAGTGGCAAACGTGGACCAGGCCGTAGGGGTCTGCGCCGGCCAGGTTGTGCCAAGCCTGGCGTAGCCGCCTCGCCTCCTCAACTCAGCCAGGTTGGGTAGGGCCCCGGCGTCGAGCATCGACTCGACGATGGTCGGTTCCAGACCGTCGAGACCGATCACGATGATCCGATTGATTCGTTCGGTCATTCCGTTGCGTCTCTGTCGCCTTCTCGGACAGGCCTCTTCACCAACACCGTGCCGTCAGCCCTCGGCTTCTTCGCCTTCGGATCGATCGGAATAGCCGTCTTGGCATCTACGTTTTTCCGCTTACGGCAGAAGATCGCGCCAAACATTCGACGGATCAACTGGAAAACGTACCTCCAGAACATCAGGATGAAACCCATGACTGCCGCGAGCACCGAGGCGAGTGGAAGCATCGTTTCCGGCCCGATATAGCATAGCAACATTGGTATCAAGTTATACATGTCGAACTCCTGATCAAGCTGGTTTGAACACCAAAAGAACGAGAGAATTTGAATGTGATTGCCCCGGAGAAATCTCGGGCATCCAGGAAACCGACCCAGTCAAACCTTTTCTCCAATTCCCTCACTTGGCCGAGGCGATCGTCGTATGGAACGACGCATTCCAGGTCGATTCCCTCTGCGCCACGATGGAGCTTCGTCAGGCAGTCATCCATTGCGCTTGTGGTGCCCGAGGTCAGGCATATCGCCACCGACAGTTCGGGTTTGGCTCTGGAGCCATGACGCTCACAGACAGATCGTCCACTGCAGAACTCGAAAGCACTACAAAGGGGTGACCTTTGCCCTCAGGCCAGCCCAGCGCGCCTGCAAGTGCTTTATCATCCCGAGTGGAACTGACAATCCGCAGCAAACGAAGTACAGCCAGTGGAGCGGCCACGCACAGGCTGCAAACCAAAGCCCTTGGCGCAGGGCAAGAAAACGGTAGAAGTCGATATTCAACAGCGTCACTGCGATTATGGCGGCAGCAGTGCCGATCAGCGCCGACGGCCACCAGATTGCCAGCACGACAAGGGCGCAGGCGGCGAAGACCAGTCCAACACTCAGCCGCTGCGACCAGGTTACGTTGAGGGTCTTGACGGCCTTGCCGCTGCGCAACATCAGATCGATCCAAGGTATGCCCCGTTGGCATACGTCCGTCTTGACCATGTTGGAGAAGGACCAGCGTTTTAGATGCTTGCACTGGATCGTCGGGTCGAGCACGATCCGGCCGCCATCGGCCGCCACCCAGGTTCCCAACTCGATGTCCTCGATCGCCGGGCGGCGATAGCGCTGCTCGTCAAATCCGCCGTACCTGATGAAAACGTCGCGCCGCATCGCCCCGCAACCGGACCAGAAGGTCGCAACCTGCCCGGCAGATTGGCAATGCGTGTAATGGTGAAACATGTTCCGATACTGCGAGAAGAAGCCGGGATCTGCCGGGGCGTCGTCATATGTGCCGATGACAGCGGCGAGGTCCTGGTCCGCGGCGAAGTTCTGCATGACTCGCTCAATGGCGTCCGGATGAACACATACGTCCGCATCGACGAAAATGACGAATTCGCTCTCAGTTTGCTGGACGCCCCGATTCCTCGCTCGAGCCGGCCCGCAGGGTCCATCGATCCGAAGGTACCGGTAACCGAAGCGGTCCACCAGGGGCTTGATGGCCTCGGTGGAGCCGTCATCGACGACCAGCACATCAAAGTGCGTATACGTCGACCGGGCCAGAGCCTCGAGACAATGTTCCAGGTCCCTCCCGGCGTTATATGCCGGCACGACCACCATGAACCTGGCCGACTCCGCCGGGCTAGAGCGGTCGGGCCCTCTAATTGCCGATGGGGTAGTTTGACGGTTCACGTCCATTTGATCGCTAAGGAGTTATCACTGTTCAAGCCGCCTGCCTTAGCTGGGCGGAGTTGAACCTGCGTGTCTTGTCCTTCATGCGTCCGTCTCCACTGTACAGAGAACTTACTTCGCGGCCAGGAGCCGACGAACCACGGCCAAATAGTGTTCGAGGAATGGCTCTTCACCGAACTCAGCGTCATAGGCGGCGCGGCCCTGCTGACCGAGACGGTCGCGCAGCTTCCTGTCACTCCTCAACTGATCGATCGCTGAACGGAGTTCGCCTTCGGTGCTGAACGTAAAGCCCCCTCCGTAGCTCTCAATAAGCTCCCGCAGGGAGCTGTGGTCCCGGACTATAACCGGAGTTCTGGCCGCGAAAGACTCGGCCACGATGATGCCGAATGTCTCGTAGCATAGAGATGGAACGACGGTTGCGACTGCGTCGCGGTACAGGCGGTGTAGCTGCCGCGCATCAGCTCGGCCGACGAAGCGGATATTAGGCGCTCCCTCCGCTATCTGCTTGAGCTGCTGTTCATACGTACCGCTGCCGGCAACGACCAGGTCCACGCCGGGCAACCCCCGGAAAATTGGGATTATGGTCTGCAAGCCCTTTATCCTCTCCAGCCGTCCGACAAACAGGAAATACGGCCGGCCGTCGCCGACACGCGGCGCCAGTTCCAGACCTATGTCCGGTTCGGTGTGAAACAGGGGCAGTTGGATCATCGTGCCGCGCAAGCCCCGCTCGCTGTGCATCCGCATGGTGAACTGGCTGGGTCCGATGAAAGCATCAATTGATCGGGCGGCGCGCCGCAGCAACCCCACGTATCGCCAGAGCTGCGGAGGACGTCTGCCGTGGATCATGCAGAGAAAACAGGACGGTTTCGTACACACCTCCCGGCCGTACTTCCACAATACGTGCATGGGACAGATCAGCCAGTGCTCGATCAACGTACACAACTTCAGGGCGGTTCCGTAACGAAACACGTGTGGCCCGCCCAGCAGGGAAACGTTGTTATAGTGGATGACGTCGAAACTTCCGCGGTCGAGCCACCGTCGAAGAGCCGGTGCTTGCAGTCCTGGCCGCCCCGCCTGCTGTACCGCCAGTAGTCCGAGTTTCCCCAAGGGGGTTCGAATAGGACGAACG
>CAZMLE010000146.1:0-6209 GCA_964567045.1 uncultured Pirellulales bacterium
TTAACTTGATGGTCAGCGGCTTGTTTTCTCTCTTGATTTTGGTTTTAGCCGGCCGAGCGGGCGTATAATCGGCCACCGCCGCAGCCATAATCAGGCAGTCGCAGCGGGGAAAATACTTCTTCACCGCGTCGAACATCTCAGAGGCGGTTTTGACCTCGATGACCGTGACCCGTCGCTCGTGACCCGTGCCCCGTGCGACGAGCGACGAGCGACGAGCGACGAGAAAGGAATTACGCGCAACGGTTGTTACGAGCGTGACTTTGTGCCCGGCTTTGAGCGCCTCGCGTGCAAGGGCGTACCCCATTTTGCCGGTGCTCGCATTAGAAATGAAACGAACCGGGTCGATATATTCCCGTGTGCCGCCTGCTGTGATTAGAATTCGCATCTTGTCGGTTTGCACGAGGCATAACCCCGCAATGAATTGCGGGGCTAAATATTTAGCCGCCAAATTTATTTGGCGGTTTTTTTCTGCGTTTAATTTTTGATGCGATTTTTTCAATTGCCTCTAAAATGTCCGGCGGCTGAGCCATTCTGCCGACAGCTTCCGTCCCGCAGGCAAGCCGCCCCTTTACCGGACCTATCAACTCGTAGCCCATTTCTTTGACGATCTCGACATTTCGCTGCACAGCGGGATTCTCCCACATATTGTTGTTCATCGCGGGAGCTAAAAGTTTGGGCTTGGCCCAGCAAGCGCAGAGGGTTGTGCTGAGCAAATCATCGCAGATGCCGTTTGCGATTTTGCCTATGATGTTGGCGGTTGCCGGAGCCACCACGACAAGCTCAGCCCAGTCAACCAGGCTTATATGCACAGGCTTTTCGGATCGCAAATCGCAAATTGCAAATTGCGTATCGCTTGGGTTCCACAAGCTGGTATACACCGCTGAGCCGGTCACGGCCTCGAAGCTCTTGGGGCCAACAAGCCGGCAGGCATTTTCCGTCATAACGGTGGTTACTTTTGCGCCGCTGGCGGTCAGCCTGCTGGCTAATTCCACCGCCTTGTACGCGGCGACCCCGCCGCTGACACCAAGCAAGATGTTGAAATTCTCAAGCATCTGCGGATTCGTCGCCGGCCGCGTATCGTCCACGTTGCGACCGCCCGGTCAAGGCACTCCTGTCCCAGTCTGCAGCCGATGCCTCGCCGGCGGTAATTTTGTCCTGCAGGATTTCCTGAACAACGATCTCAAGCATTGTTTTGTCGCGGGCGTCCTCAATTAGCGGCCGAGCACCTTGCATAAGCTCGGTCATCCGCCTCTGAATCAGAGCGGCTAATTTAAATCTGCCGCCAACTTTATTGACTATTTTGTCGCTTTTGAGCTCCTCTAACATTATTTCTCCTCGACTGAGCCTTTACGGATGATTTGCATCACTTCTTTTATGGCCTGCTCCAAATTGTCGTTTATGACCAGATGTTGGTAATACTGCCAGGCAGCGGCGATCTCATCGCTCGCCCCGCCGAGCCGATCTTCGGCGGCCTGGCTGCTGTCCCTACCTCTGCGGCCCAGCCGCTCTGCCAGGACCCTTGCGCTGGGCGGCAAAATGAAAATCATCACCGCGTCCGGATAAGTCGCCTTTACTTGTTTGGCGCCCTGAACATCAATTTCCAGAATCACGGTCTTGCCTTGATTTAGTGCCTGTTCAACCTTGTCTTTCGGCGTCCCATATAGATGGCCGAATACCTCGGCATGCTCCAGAAACTCACCTTTGCCGGCGCGTTGCTGGAATTGTTCTTTAGATACAAACCAATAATTCTTGCCGTGCTTTTCGCCCTTGCCTCGCGGCCGGGCAGTAACAGAAACGCTCAGGTAAGCGTTTTCTATGCGCCTGGCCGCCTCTCTGCAGATAGTGCTCTTGCCGACGCCGGACGGACCGCTAACTATTACAACTTTGCCTGTTGCGCCATTTGATTTATCCATATTATTCGGGGTTAACCCCGCAATAAACCCGTCCCTTCGGCACGCTCAGGGCTAGCTCTGAGCCGGGTCAAAGGATTGCGGGGTTTTTTGACCCCCAAATAAATTTGGGGGCTAAACAACGGCTACTCCACGTTTTGGATCTGCTCTTTAATCCGGTCTATCTGGCACTTGATATTAAGCACGTAACGGACAATCTCGCTATCAGAGCCCTTGCTGGCAATCGTGTTGGCTTCCCTGAGCATCTCCTGGCTGATGAAATCTAATCTGCGACCGGCCTGGTCGTCCGCCTGACAACTCTGGGCAAACTGCAGCAGGTGCGAATCCAGCCGGGCAATCTCTTCAGATACATCGGACCTATCGGCCAGAATCGCCACTTCTCTGGCAAGAGTCTCTTCATCCAATTTTAGTTTTGCCTCCGCCAACAGCTCGTCGACCCGCTTTTTCAGTCTCTTTGCATGTTCCTGGATAACGGAACCACTGCGAGTGCGGACCTGCTCAAGGTCCTTCCTGATAAGCTCACAGTAGCTCTCTAATTCAGCTTCCAAGGAGCTTCCCTCAGCGGCGCGCATTTGCTTGAGCTTTTCTATCGCCTGTTGTGAAATGTTTAGCACCACGTTTCTAATTTGTTCAGCCCTGGCTCTATCCGGCAAAGAAGGTCGAACGATTCCAGGCAGGTTCAACAGGCTGCCGATATCGATCGTCCCATTTATACCGGACAAGGACCCGACTCGGCTCAACCGTTGCATAAGGCTACGCAGAGCCGCCTCGTCTATATCAAAAAGCACGCTGGCCGACACATCCTTGAGCCGAAGCACGTAGCTTATTGTGCCGCGCGAGAGATTTTGGCGCAGAAGTTTTTCAATATCTTCCTCCAGAAAAGCCACTACTTCCGGCAGCTTCACGGTGGTCTTGAGGTAACGATTGTTGACCGCCTTGATTTCGACGGCGCAACCCAGGCCATTGATTTCGCCCTCCGCTGAGCCGTAGCCGGTCATACTTTTTATCATAGCTCTGCGTACCTTAAAAACCCCGCGTAAAACGCGGGGCTAAATATTTAGCCGCCAAATTTATTTGGCGGTTCTCGTCATTTTCATCACGGGGTTCTTGGCGACCCTGTTGCGGCACTTTTATTAACATCGGTGACCGGAGTGGCGACATCGTTGGCAGCAGCCGGCTGGGTTCGTGGAGCTATCGGAACTGTGTCGTAAGCGCTCACGCTGGGCCTATAGAATTTGACCAGCACTATCGCAAGACCCAGAAATACGCCCACCAGCACTATCGTCAGCCAGGTGAGAAAGTCGCCGGTCTTTGAGCCTAAGATGCCGCTCGCCATGCCTCCGCCGAGTGCCCCACTCAAACCGCCGCCCTTGCCCTTCTGAATCAAGATGACAAGGATTAGCACTATCGAGCAAATAACGAACAGGACGGCGACAATCGTCATAATAAACCCTGCTGCCAATAACGGCAAAATAGTCATATCTGTTCTCCAAAACGGCAATGTTTTAGGCGATCAGAATATCAGGCAACCAGGTTGCAGGATACCAGTAATCAGGACATCAGGGAAAACTAACGCCCCTTCAGCGCGGTTACCCGATGTCCTGATAACCTGATGTCCACTACCTGATAACCTGATGCCCCGATAGCCCCAATTGAAGCTAAATAGAGCTATCTGTACCCTATGCCCTATCCCCTAAACCTATGCTGCTGACCGAATTATTGCCAGAAAGTCATCTGCATTTAGACTGGCCCCGCCGACCAGCAGGCCATCTATATCCTGCTGGCCCATCAGGTCAGCCGAATTATCAAGCTTGACCGACCCACCGTAAAGGATGCGCGTTTCCTGGGCAAGTTGACTGTCATACATCGCGGCAAGGAAATTGCGCACAAGCTGGTGTACTTCTTGGGCCTGCTGCGGTGTCGCTGTCCGGCCTGTCCCTATGGCCCAGACAGGCTCGTAAGCGATGGTCAGCGCTGAGGCCTTTTCGGCGCTTAATCCAGCCAGACCGCTTTTTAGCTGGCGAGCCACCACCTGTTCTGTCTGTGAAGAATCACGCTCACTTAATAGCTCGCCCACACATAGAATCGGCAAAAGTCCGCCAGTGATAGCAGCGGCAACCTTTCTATTTATAAGTTCGTCGGTCTCGCCTATCACGTGTCGGCGTTCAGAATGGCCGCACAGGACGTATGTGCAGCCAATATCCTTGAGCATTGGCGAACTTACCTCTCCGGTAAAAGCACCTTTAGACTCACAATAGACATCCTGAGCACCCACCGCAACGCTGAATGCACTTAGCGCCTTGGCGACCAACTCCAGATAAACAAAAGGCGGAAAAACCGCCACACTGACGCTGTGGCCAGCCACTTCCAAGGAACCAGAAGCAATACGTTTAGCCAGATTTACGCTGCTGTGACTATCGGTGTTCATTTTCCAGTTGCCGGCTACGAATGGCTTTCTCACGACAGCCTCCTAAAGTAGCTCTGTTGCTCTGGGGAAACTGCCCAATATTGAAAGCTGCAGACAATGCTTGCGAGCTTCTTCCAGCGCCTCTTGAACCTGCTTGTCAACTCTGTGTCCTACGAAATCGACGAAGAAGTAGTATTCCCACTGCCTTTTCTTGCTGGGCCTGGACTCAATATTGGTCAGGTTTACATTGTACTGCTTGAAGACATCTAGCACGTCCGCAAGGGCTCCCGCCTTGTGAGCGGTACTAAAGAATATGGCGGTCTTATCTTCGCCGGTTGGTTTTGCGTCTTCCCGGCTGACCACCAGAAATCTGGTCATATTGTTGGCCACATCCTCGATATTTTCGCAGACAATCTTCAGGGCATACAGTTCCGCAGCGACCTTGGAGCCGATCGCAGCGGCTGCCGGCTCTTCCGCCGCCATTTGGGCTGCCTTGGCAGTGGAGGCCACCGGAATAGTTTGCGCGTCCTTAAAAGTGGCGCTTAGCCAGTTCCGGCACTGAGCGAACACTTCCGGCTTGGAGTAAATCTTTTGAATCTCTTGCAGCGAGCAATTGGCCAGCAGATTGTGGTGAATCGCCATTAATACTTCCGAGCAGACCTTTACATCGGAATCTACCAGCGCATCGAGCGTTTCGATTACTCCGCCACCAATTGAGTTTTCTATCGGCACAAGGCCCACGTCACAGTGGCCCTTGCTAATCTCATCGAAGATGCTTCTTATGTCCGCCAGCGGCTCGTATTCGACGCTCTGACCGAACTTCAGCATGGCAGCCGTGTGGCTGAAACTGCCGCGCGGCCCCAGATACCCGACCCGCAACGGCTTTTCCAGCACAAAAGAGCCGCTCATCAGCTCACGCCAGATGGCTACCAGGCACTTATCGGGCAGCGGACCCTTGTTGGCCTGAACAATCTTGGCAAAGACTTGCTTCTCGCGATCCGGCGAGTAGACAGGCCTATCGGTTTTGTTCTTAAGTTTACCTATCTCTATCACTACGCGGGCACGCTCGTTGAGCAACTGCACCAGTTGATAGTCGATTTCGTCTATGCGTTTTCTCAGTTCTTCCAGGGACATAAACGAAGGTCTGCACCCTAAGCACTAGTGTGTTTAGCCGTCGCCGGCACGGCGACGGTCAAACCATAAAATAAGAACAGATAACACAATTTTGGCCTTGCGTCAACAAATTTGCGGTATTAGATAGAATATTTTGGACGGAGAGCACCGCAAAAATGCGTGATGAATCACTAAAATATACGACCTTCAAAACAAGCTGGGGCTATTTCGGGCTGGCTGGTAGCGACTGCACGCTCTTTCGAACCTGCCTGCCTATGCGCGACCGCCAAAAGGCGGAAAGTTGCCTGCTCAAAGACCTGCCAGCCGCTCAATATGACAGGGATTATTTCAGGCCGCTTCAAGAGCAAGTAATTGCCTATTTTGAAGGTGGTCGCGTAGATTTCAGCCCGGATATCCCCATCCTGCTTGAAGGACTTAGCTGCTTTACCCGCCTGGTCCTGGCAGCGTGCCGACAGATAAGATTCGGCGAGGTGGTGACTTACTCTGGATTGGCAAAAAAAACACGCCGACCCCGGACTGCCAGAGCTGTAGGCAATGTCCTGGCCAGAAATCCGCTGCCCTTGATTATCCCGTGCCATCGTGTCATCCGCAGCGATGGCAAAATGGGTGGTTTCTCCGCGCCCGGCGGAACAACTATGAAGAAACGCCTGCTTGAGCTTGAACGACCGAACGCGGGCTAATGACCACTCTCATTTGAAGTTTTTATTTGCCAGAATTTGGCCGATACTTTATAATTGGCAATAAAAGAGGTACAAAAA
>CAZMLE010000147.1:0-6024 GCA_964567045.1 uncultured Pirellulales bacterium
CGATTCTACCATCACATTAAAGGGCATTCAATTTGTTACTCGGACAGACTCCTAGAGCCACAGCCCCTTGTTGTCAAACGGATTCAATGCCCGATTTCAAGAAGTGCGATGCCTCAAAGAGAAATGTGGCGACAGAGATTCTATCATTTGACCTTGAGTTCTTCATAGGTGCCCTCTTATGGAACTGGGCAGGATAAACGTGGCTAATTGGCAGAACTGGTTGCTGACGAGACTGCCAGCCCTATTCTCTTCTCTATATGCCACATTCTACCCTGAAGTCATTGAGACGTGAGACCAGAACCTTGTAGAGTCCAATTCGCACAGGGATTGGCGGTTTTGTGGAAGTAGGCTTTGTATGCCTCATAGGCCGCTTGCTTAGCCGGCAGTTCTTGGCTGGGTAATGGGTTTGGTGTCATGAAGGGATAGTAGCCCCAGTTGACGATGTTCTCGGCGTAAGACGCTGCCAGGCATAATTTCTTTTCCAGCCATTCAATGGGTGTGAAGCGCCAATAGTCCCAAGGCTTTTGACGTCTCTGTATGTTCGTGAAGTACCCGCCCCAATCATTCACGTCCTCTTCCCCAGTCTCCACATTTATCCAGAATCGAGTCCCCGCCTGGCGACAGGCCTTGGCAAAGGCCGCAAAGAAAGGCTCGCGTTGATCAAGGGTAAAGAAACCCAGATGCTCTCCGGAATCCTGTAGCATGAGGATGTCTATTTCTGTTTCCGCCAGTGTTGCACTCCACCATTGCTCGTACGCTTCTGGTTCGAGATACTTGAACCCCCGTAGGCTTTCCCTGTCGAGCAGAAAGAAAGGGGATATGGTTACTACGGTATTTGGGGCAACCCAATGACATTCGGCCACGATGGCCTTCCACACCAGTCGCCAGAATCTCGATTCATCCTGCTCTAAAGGACTGATGGGATTGATCTCGTAGTTGAGATACCAGCCGTAGAAGGAACGATGCCTTCCATATCGCTCAAAGAATCTCTGGATATGTGCCATGCTCAGGTCGATCATCTGCTGTGGTGCCGTTTTGCCATACCAGCCAGCCTGGGGCAAATCTAAAATTACTCGCATATTGTTTTCATCAGCAATCTGGAAGATCGTTTCAAGCACATCACGTGGCTTCCCTTTTGCTTCAGCTGCAATTGCTTCCTCCATCAAAGTGGGCGTGTTAAGTAGCCACAGAAGATCGAAACCGATGTCTATCTGGTATTGTATTTCTTTGCCAAAATCCTTCTTCTGCCAAGAGGTTCTCATTTGATCTTGGGCAATATACCACAAGGTGCCACGAATCAGTGGCGCCGTTCTGAACCTATTGCCGGTTTGCACGTCTTCTTGGCACCCTGTGATAACAGTGACGCAAAGTGATGACCCAATGAGAAGAACCAGCAGGCTGGTCAAGTGTTTCATACGCATTTTCATCTCAGCACTTCCAAACGAACAAGGGCAGTTGGCTGAAAAAGCGAAATTAGTATACGATTATTTCTGAAAGGCAGGTGTCAGACGTTCAATCGGTTCTGGCAGGCCGCTGGGGAAAATCATATGGTCCCAATCCTACGTCCGAAGACGATATGTTAATGGGCCAGTTTGTTGAAGCTCCCCTTGCGAAGACCCTGCGAATGGCCTCGAGCATCGCGAACCCAAATTCGGTGCAGGGCTCAATATAACTGCCTTCACCCCATTCGTTCATCGGACCAAGAATCAGCATGGGCTTGTCATGTTCTTCACAGAAAGACTTGGCTTGCCGAAGCAGTTCTTCAAATAGCTGCGTTGTTCGCCCTTGAATGACCATGGCCTTGTCACCATGCCAAGGGCTGCTGTCCCAGCCGGTATCCACGAGCGGATAGTAACGCAGTGACCCTGCAGCCTTGTCTTTTTCTCGCCAGGCGGCCGCGCTATTGCGAACAACGTCTTGGTAGTGAAACAGCTTTTGAGAGATTGCCCCGTCTATCGTACGGCCCCACTCGTGATAGGTTGTGATTCCGGCATAGCCTTCCTGGAGCAGAGCTTGGATGTGAGCGGCGCCGAAATCGTTGCCCATTGCCACAAACGTAATTCCTCTATACCCTGCCGCGCGCGCAATGGCCTGGGATTGGTCAAAGGCCTCCTGGACGGTCTTGGTCGCTCCCAAATCACTGCGAATACCTCTTGGGTTCCAGATGAATACCGCTGGCTTGCCATCTATGTGATAGTAACTTTTCAGAGAGAAGTAGTTTTCGACCCAGCGTCTTGTCACATTTAGCCAGTCCTCAACTGAATGGGTGTTAGGCGGATTATGATTGGCCCACATAATGGCAACTTTTAGAAGGTCCCGATATCTCGCCTTTCGATACGCCTCGAACCAATGCGTCAGTTGTTGACGGCCCTGGATCCAGTACCAATCGACAAGAAAGCACGAGATGCCGTTTTCTACGGCCCACTTGATCTGCCAGTCAACACACTCTGGATTAGACTCATCATAGTAGCCCAGCAGGGGTCTGCGATTAGGAGCAACCCTGCGAATACAATCCCATTTGCCGGCAGAATCCCAGCCGGGAAAATAGAATGCACATATCTCAATTCCTGTTTCGACCGGCCTGGGCTCAGGAACGTATTCAGCCGTTGGAAAGTTAAGAGATTCCATGAACTGGAGTGACATTTTCTGGTTTGGCGGGATATTGCCCCTGCCGCTGAAGAACAGGCTGACTTGATAGGCGCCGGCCTTTGGGGCAGTGACTTCCCAGATGAACTGGGCAAACTCGCCGTGTTCTAAGCCCTGGTGCCAGAGTCTGTCCGGCTCAGAAACCAGTTGCAGATCTTTTGGCAGAATCAGATGGACTCCTCGAATGCCTTGAGCTGCTCCACCACGGTTGACAACTTGCGCCAAGAGCCGACAAGGCCGACCGGCACGGTTGACCCCATTCTCAAAACCAAAATAACCGACCTCGAGTTCACCCGGCACTGATGGCTCGTTGCCTATCCGGACGGATTCGAGCCGTACCTTGCCCTGCTGGGGCAGGCGAATTCCGAAAGCTATGATATTACCGCGCCATGTAGAATTGCCGGCCATTTGGAGGTTGCATGAATGGAGCTTGCCATCACCTTTGACGGCAAACTCATCGCTCTGCAAGCCAGGCGCATCCTCACACGCCCAGAGTATGCTTGCCACATCTTCTCGGTCGGATTCGAGTTGAACAGTTACCCATGCCTTGTCGCTAACGTCGATTCTCAGTGGAGGTGCGAACAGCTCCGGCGCCTCAGGATGGATTTGCCACCTGCTCGTATCACCGCCAATACCCCAAAGATAAACACCGCTTTGGGGCCAGTTTCTGCCCCATTCCTGAACACGTACCCAGTCGATTTCAAAGTGGGCGCCCTCGTATAGGTCCAGCCGCAGTTGACGGATTGCCCCCTCGGTGTGCCAGAAGGGAAAGACCACGATCTCCTGCCAGAGGTCTTCGCCCTTAACCGAAAACCGCACCTTCTTCTTCTCGGTTAGTCCGCCGTATTGACCTTCAAGCTCCCCAGACCAGAACAGTTCGCCGATTCCTGGCCGGTTAGCTCTTAGCCTGAAAACCACATATTGATAGGGCTTGGCTGCTATTGTGACATTTCGACAAATGAAAAACGGGTCCCAATCGGTGGCGTCCGCCCTCAGAATTCCCTCCTTGATAACAACGTTTAACAGGTGTGAATTGGGCGCCCATTGATGTAGGTCTGAGCCGGATTCAAACTCCCACCGTGGCAGCTCCCCGAATGCCGGCGAAAACGAGGCGAGGACCAGAAGTAAAGCTAATTTTCTTTTGTCTGGCTTTCTCATCATTTGACCTGAAACAGGCTCTCTTGTTCATTGCCACACGGACTCTGGTTCGCTTGCCAAGCCATTTACGCAGAATGCGTGCAGCTAATCATACCAGATTTCTTCAGCGATTTCAGACGTTCGGATTTCCCTGCCGAACCAAGGTATAGGGAAACAGCCACAGTGAGAACCTCAAGGACTGTCTATGTGGTCTGCCTTTTCTGCAAGGGCCCGTTCTTTCAGATGGCGGACGAGCCATTCTTCGGCCTGATGTTGCATGGTCTCGGTCGCTTCATGGCCAACATCTTCTTCATAGAAGGCAAAGCGATCCGGAAGGGACGCATAGAGTCCACGCATCTTCGTGCTGAACCTACGCATTGATTCAATATCAATGAAGGGGTCGTTGCGCCCATTCGCAACAAATAGCGCGGTCGGCGGCATGGCGTCGAGACGCGGCCAAGGATCAATGGAAGAAACCAGGCGTTGCACTCTTTGACCGTATTCCTTTTTCTTGTTTTCCTGCTGGGGCCCGGGCGGGATTTTTGTCACATCCCACCAGAAGTCGCAGGCGCCCACCAAAGACACAGCAGCAGAAACACGTTTTTCCCGCGACGCAAGAACCATCGCCAGGCTGCCTCCCATAGAAATACCCGCTACGCCAAGGCGCGAAAGATCGATTTCTTTGCGCTTTTGAAGACCCTCCAGGATAAAGGGAAAATCACGGGCAGAATGTGCTATCGAGGCTTGATGGATAAAAACGGCATACTCGTCACCGAGCGATGGGAGGTTCGGCTTTGCAAAGACTCCGGCCACTGTTCTTTCACCATGAAAATGAAGGTCAACTATCAGGACAAAGAGCTGTCTCGGCGCCAAATCGTGCGCCCAGGGCTCCATTGCCTCCTTGCTGCCCTGAAACCAGTGGAGCAGAACCACGAAGGGGAGTTTGGTTTTGCCTTTAGGATAGATAGCAATCCCTGGAACGGGATCGGTAGGGTCCCACCCCTGAAGAAGCAGCTTCTCGCGGATCAGTCCGTCGGCCAGTTCCCGCCGCTCGATGACCTGGGCGTCGTGGGCGAGGACCTGGCCTGCAAGAAGTATCGTACAGATAAAGTTTCTCAGAAGAATCAGAATTGGCTCACCGAACATAATGTGATCTCCTTCATTCTGTGCCGATCCAAAATGTCAGCGCAAGCAATCGTCTCGTACATTGTCATTCTGCCTTGAGGAGTAGAACTGTCAAGTCCTGCAAACCACAACTCATTTTCCGCTGACCATCACACCAATCCAAGCCTTACAAAGGAAGACATTGGCGCGAGGTCGGCGGTTCACGGCTATTTCGCCACTATATGAAGCACCCAGTCACGTTCGTCTGGCTTAGCGAATGACTCATGACTGCTGCCTCCCGTGCGCCGGAAAACTGGCTCAAACTGTCCATCGGCTGGATTGTAGAAACGGCAGTTTAAGGTTTTTCCTGTCGTGGCACTCAGGTTCACGCTAACAGTGGCCGGCGAGCCGATCATTAAGTAAACGACGTATTCACGGCCGGGGTCAGCCAGGCAATAGCTGCCGGAGCTGCTTAACTCATTATGAGGCGCCATGGCATCAAGATTATCAAGACAGCTATTGAAGAACTGACTTGCATGCCCGAGCCAGTCTCTTTTGTACGTTCCCTTGTCGCCACCCGGTACATACGGGTCATAGCCCATAATCCCGGTGCGGACGGTTGCCTGACCTGCATCAGCGTGAAAGAAGTAGTATCCACCACCTGTTGCGAAGGTCCAGATGGCAGTTCGCACGGCGTCACCAGCGTAAGGCTCGCCCTCCAAATTGATGTAAGGCCTGGTTGGACTGGCTTTGAAGCCCGATACGGCATCGGAGTTTTTATTGGTGCCCTTTAACGTATTGCTCATAACCCATGTGACATCGGACCTGCGGCTATCCAAATCTACCCATACCTGGCCGCGGCTCTGGAAGAAATGCAAGGAATGGTCGCCCATATTCCCTTCGGAGTAAGAATGTTCATCAAAGAAGACAAAAAACACATTGCCCATAGCACCCAATTCATTGATGAATTTGATGCTAAGCTGCTCCCAGACCCACTGGGTCTTCTTCGTACTGGGCCATGAATCTGACCACGGTTCCTTCCAGACCTCGGTTCCCGGTGACGCTATCATTACAGCGTCTTCCCAGGGCAAACGCATCTAAATTCTGAGGACTCTGAGTAGGTACTTCTCGTCCCAG
>CAZMLE010000148.1:0-5989 GCA_964567045.1 uncultured Pirellulales bacterium
CCGTGGTGGTTTTTCCCACTCCACCTTTCTGATTTAATACTGCGATGGTTCTCATTGTTCGTGGCTCGTCGCTCGTGGCTCGTCGCTCGTTCGCCGCACGGGACCCGAGTCACCACTGAGGAGTTTCTTTAACACCGCGTCGAGCACGCCGTTGACGAAGGGTCCCGACTTATCGGTGCTGAATTTTTTCGCCAGCTCGATGGCCTCATTCATCACGACTTTGGGCGGAATATCCGCGCAGAATTTCAATTGATAAACGGCCAACCTCAAAATGCCTTTGTCAACAGGCGACAGTCTGCTGAATTGCCACCTTATTGTGCAGACCGCTATCAATTGGTCGCATTCCGCCAGATTATCCCATGTGCCCTTTGTCCAATCCCAGGCAAGCTTTCGAGCGGCAGCGTCTCGCTCTGCCTCAGCGAAGAATTCGCTTAGGCGCTCGAATAATTCCGGGCCCTGCACGTCCAATTGGTACAGAGCCTGCAGGGTCAATTCTCTGGCCCTTGTTCTTTTATCCACACTCATAGCCTGCCGTTCATCGTTCGCGGTAAAGGACCCCACAATCGACCTTTGGCAGACTGCAGGGCAGGGTCCCCATTGCGGGCTTTTAACCCCCAAATAAATTTGGGGGCTAAACGCTTGCTTTTTTTGACCCCGCAGTAAATTGGGGGGCTAAATACTGCCGATCTGGTCCATCACATTGACCATTTCCATAGCTGTCCGTGCTGCATCGGCGCCGGCATTACCCATCTTTGTCCCGGCTCTTTCGACGGCCTGTTCGAGCGTATCACAGGTCAGCACGCCAAATATAGTCGGCACCCCTGAATCATAGTTAATCTGTCCGATACCTCGTGATACCTGCTGACAGATATAATCATAATGGGTGGTTTGTCCTCGTATGACAGCACCGAGGCAGAGGACGGAGACGTATTTGCCGCTCTGCGCGAGCTTCTTTGCTGCCTGCGTAATTTCACAGGCACCCGGGACCCAGAATACAGATATCTGCTGGTCGGCCGCACCGTGACGCTGAAGGCAATCTATCGCGCCGGCGAGCAGCTTACTGGTTACGAACTCGTTGAACCTGCTGACTACAATTGCGTAATTCCCCTTGCCGGCTGTTACCTGGCCTTTTACTTCTTTAATCATAGTTTCGCTTCTCCATACAATCTTGGCGTTGCGACGCCACAAGCCCGCTGTGATTTACCAACGAATCGCTCTTCGCTGCACATTATAAGACTATCAGCAGCCACATTCCAGAAAAACACTAACTTCACATCAGCACACTATTTGTATCGATGCCGAATTTTCAGTCTAACCTAAGCAATTGTAAGAGCTTATAAGTCAAATTGCCAAAGAAATTTTCGCTGGAAGCCGCCCGTGCCCTAACCGGCAAAAAAACCTCTAAGGCGATAGCATCCACTGGGCGATAACGGCGGTGGGCAATCGCATATTAGTTGGACAACGAGCCGGGAGAAAGCTGACTATGTTCTCCGAAGATGTGGAATTTGGCTATTACGACAAAGCTGAGGACAAAGCTAACAAGGCGTTCGAGCTTTATGAGGACGGCAAAATGCCGCAGGCTCTGGATGAGCTGAACACGGCGCTGGAGATAAATCCCGCCAACAGTTCCTGGCATTTCAACAAGGCATTGACTTTGGATGCCATGAACCGCTACGATGATGCAATAGCCGAGTACGAAATCGCTCTGCAGTTGTGTCCGGAAGATATGGAGATATTAAATTCGCTGGCGGTCGATTACACCCGCACCGGCCAATATGACCGAGCAATTGACACCTTCGAGCATATCCAGAAACTTGATCCCAAATTTGAGCCTTGCTACTGCAATCGTATCATCACTTACGCCGAAATGGGACTACACGATTTAGCCGAGCAGATGTTTTACCTGGCTCAGCAAATAAACCCTGACTGTGCGCTGTGCTACTACAACATCGGCAACAGCCTTTTTGCGCGGGGCGAGTACAAAAGGGCCGTGCGCTGCTGGCTGCGAACGGCTGAACTTGAGCCGAGTCACCCTCAAATCAACTACCGAATTGCACAGGCATACTGGGCCGACGGTGACACCGCACGCAGCCGGGAGCATTTTCTAACGGAGCTACGCGCCAATCCCGGCGATGTGGACGTCATTTTCGATTTCGCCCTTTTTTTGCTGGAAGTCGGTGAGATTGAATCGGCAAAAGAGAAGTTTAACCGAATACTTGAGCT
This sequence comes from uncultured Pirellulales bacterium, assembly GCA_964567045.1. GTDB lineage: Bacteria > Planctomycetota > Phycisphaerae > Sedimentisphaerales > Anaerobacaceae > JAFNGF01. Next base: position 2,224 of record CAZMLE010000148.1, read on the forward strand.
AAAAAGTGATTTTGCACCAGCTTTATTCTATCTGGGAGAGATCGCCTTTAGTAACTGTGATTATGACCAAGCGGGGGAGCTGTACAGTCAGGCAATTCAAAAAGACAAAAAGCTCACGGGGCCCTGCTATAGGCTGGCTCAGATGGCGCTGATGAAACAGCAAAAGCAAAAGGCAAAAATCTATCTGCTTTCCGAGTTGGGACTCGACCCTGAGGACACGGACGCATTGGTTTCTATGGCGTCGATGTCCTTAACGATCGGCGATCTCGAGTTATCGACACACTGTCTGCTCCGGGCCGTTGATATTGACCGTGCCAATGCGGACGCCTATTACTATCTCGGTGTCGTCACTGCCAACAGAGGTCGGCTGGAAGAAGCCGTGGAGTTTCTCACGCAGGCGCTTGAGGTCAAGCCCGACCACATCCCGGCTTTAGGAGACCTGGCCTCGGTCTACCTGGCGATGGGACGATTAGCTGATGCCCGGGAAACGATCAATAGGGCCGAAACCCTGCCCGGTGATGACGCTAATCTGAAAGCGCTGGCCCGCAGAATCTGCCTGGCCCAGAAAATGGAGCGAATAAAGGACTCTCTGCGGCGGTTCTGTCCACGATTCATCGTCAGAAAGCTGCTCCGCTGATTTCTGTCCCTGTCCGGTTACCATTTGACCCTACGTTTTTCGCCAAATCATTTGCATAATCTTGGCAAATCGAGTAACATATTTCGTCGTCCGTGATGCGTATTGCGTACAAAAGAAGATTCCAGCGTTTTTGATAAAATGACAGTCCCTGCACTTAAGCCGTTAACGCAATACGAAAGTGTTGGCCGAGTGGCGGAAAGGCAGACGCTGGGGACTTAAAATCCCCTGTCCGAAAGGGCGTATGGGTTCGAATCCCATCTCGGCCAGTTTTCGTATCCGGCGAGACGTGAACCGTATCGCTGGAAAAATCCAAGCTGTCCTGCTGAGCTGTCAACAGTTGACGACATTGGAGATAATTAATGCCGGACAAAAATCCTGAACTTGTAAATGTAGAAAAACCCAACCTGTACCGCGAGGTTTTCCCATACACTGAGTTTCCAAAAGTGGCATTCGAAGGCCAACAGGTTGAGTATGATATTCCCCATCAAATATGGATAACGGATACGACCTTCCGCGACGGCCAGCAGGCAAGGCCTCCATACACGCCGGAGCAAGTCCTGCGCATATACGATCTGTTGCACCAGATAGACGGCGGCACCGGCTTGATTCGCCAATGTGAGTTCTTCTTATATTCCAGCCGGGATAGAAAAGCGGTAGAACTCTGCAAAGAGCGAGGCTACAGGTTCCCCGAGATAACAGGCTGGATCCGAGCCGTGGCCGTTGATTTCAAGCGGGTCACCGAAATGGGACTGACCGAGACCGGAATTTTGACCTCGGCCAGCGACTATCATATATTCCTTAAGCTGCGGAAAACGCGGGCTCAGGCGCTAAGTGCCTACCTTGACATTAGCAAGGCCGCGCTCGATAACGGCGTTATTCCACGATGTCACTTTGAAGATATAACGCGAGCCGATTACGAAGGCTTTGTGCTGCCTTTTGCCGGCCAGTTGATGAAACTTGCCGAGGAATATAAAAAGCCCGTTAAGATTCGCCTGTGTGATACACTTGGCTTTGGTTTACCATGGGCCGCAGCAGCTTTGCCCCGAAGCGTTCCGAAACTCATTGCCGGGCTGCGGCGTATCGGAGTTCCAGCCGAGTGCCTGGAGTGGCACGGGCATAACGATTTTCACAAGGTTCTGATAAACGCGGTAACGGCCTGGCTCTACGGCTGCAGCGCCGCCAATGCAGCCATATTCGGCACCGGCGAGCGAACGGGCAACACGCCTTTGGAAGCACTGGTTGTTGAGCACGCCCAATTGAAAGGAATGACTGAAGGTGTTAACTACACAGCGATAACCGAACTTGCTGAATACGCCAGTAAAGAATTGGGCATTGAAATTCCAAATAATTATCCGCTGGTAGGAAAAGACTTCAATGTCACCCGTGCCGGCATACATGCAGACGGCCTATTGAAGGATGAGGAAATATACAATTGCTTTGATACGCAGAAACTGCTCAACCGTCCGGCAGGTGTAGCCATTACCGATAAGACCGGCGCGGCGGGCATCAAACACTGGATAGAAGCAAGGTTTCAAATCGAAATTCCCAAGCACGACCGGCGCATCGCCAAAATAAACGAAAAGATCGAGGCCGAGTATTCGGCTGACAGGGTGTCAGCCATATCCGATGAGGAAATGCTCCAGTGGGTGCGTGAGGCTTTTGGCGGCGATCTACCGCCAATGAGGTAAAGGAATTGCCGGCTAAGAAAATCAAAGCGGTGCTGTTCGACCTTGGTGAGACGTTATTAAGTTTTGGCAAAGTCCGCGTGACGCGGCTTTTCCGGCAAGGGGCAAAACTGTCCTACGAATATCTGAAAAGCCAGCACCTGCTGGTGGGCAACTTTCATTGGTACTGCTGGCAAAATCTTATCCGCCTGCGGATGTGGCGCTGGCTTTCCACCCTGTCCCACAGGGACTTTGATGCACTTACGCTGATAAAAAAGGTGGGCGAAAAAAGAGGCCTCAAGCTTGAGCCGGAGCAGTGGAACCATCTGGCATGGCTTTGGTACGAACCACTGAGCAAAATCGCCAAGGTCGAGCCAAATATTGCCCAGACTCTAACTGCACTTAAACAATCGGGCCTCAAGCTGGGCATAGTTTCAAACACCTTTGTCAATCGCTATTGTCTGGACAGACACTTAGAGCAACTGGGCATATTGGAGTTCTTTACCGTTAGAGTCTACTCGTGCGAATTTGATTTTCGTAAGCCCGACCCGCGAATCTTTGAAATAGCCGCCCAAAGGGTCGGCGAAGCGTTTGAAAACATATTGTTTGTAGGCGACCAGATAAGAAACGATGCTGAAGCCGCTGCGATGATCGGCATGCAAGCCGTTCTGTTAGTCAATTCAACCAACGCCTCAAAAAAAATCCCCCAGGGCGCCTGGAAAATAAATCGCCTGGCTGAACTGCCGAGTCTTATCGAAAAGATTAGCGCCGCCTCCTTATGAGAACGAGCCCATTTTGTGCCCTGGGCCGACTGTGTACAGCCGCTTCTTGCGTTTTGTGTTGACGTGGGAGGCAACGACTTTTCCAACAAAGACTATGTGGTCGCCGGCAGCTTTTTGCCATTCCAGCGTGCATTCGAAATTGGCCACAGCATCCAAAAGCAACACCGAGTCAATCTTTTTGGCTGGCTCGATTTTGCAGTCGAACTCGGCGAGTTTGTCGGCGTCTCTGCCGGATTTTGAGCCGAAGAAAAGTGCCGCCTCGGCCATCTGTGACGAGGGGAATGCTATGGTAAAACACTTTGAGTGCCGGATAGTTTTGATTGAATAGTGCGTTTTGGCTACTGCGATTGCCATCGTCGGCGGGTCGCCGGACGCTATCATCGTCCAGCCTAACGTAACGGGATTGGCTTTACTCTTTTTGTCTTTGGCTATTGCTATTACCACCTGCTCAGGATACTTGGTCTTGATGGCTTGCTCGTATTTAACCCGTTTTTGCATTGACTTTTCCTCCTATTTATTGGACGGCTCACAAATGTTCGAGCGTTTCTTGCACGTCCTTGACGAGCGAATTATATGCAGCCCTAATTTGCTTGACCAGCGGAATCCTCTCGCGTATGTCAGCCATAGAGAGCAACTGCCTCCCGTTTGACCAGGACATTAAACTTCGTATTCTGTGAGAGGTC
>CAZMLE010000149.1:0-5951 GCA_964567045.1 uncultured Pirellulales bacterium
GCAAGGTTGATGATGTGAAGATCTGGAACCGCGCATTGACCGGGCCTGAGATTGCTTGGCTTGCCGGCCGGACTTCAACGTTCTCGATACCGGCTGATTTGCGTCAAGACAACGTGATTAACTTCAAGGACTTTGCTGTATTGGCTGATTCTTGGCTTGAAGAGGTCTTGTGGCCGTAATCGCATAGTTCACCGTTCATAGTTTAGTGGCACGGCCATCTTGGCCGTGTTTTCACGGGCTGGAAGCCCGTGCCACGGGCGAACAATCAACTATGAACTGTGAGTTTCGGGGCCTATCTCAGCGTGGATGCGGGGATAGGCCCCGTCTGCTTTGTGCCGATGCCGAACACAAACCTTCTTGTAATTTATCGCCAATTTTTGTATATTGGATTCATGGACATAGCGCACTCGCAGTCGCAGGCGTGCCGGGGCGGCGGATATATTTTGTGGCGGAAGCCATCCCGGCGACTGATCCGCCGCCTGTTCTGGATTCTGGCTCCGCGGGCTTACAGTGTGCTTATGTTCGCGGCGCTATTCTGCACACTGGCGACCAAATTCATTCATTCGTGGCGTTACGATCGGACGGTTGAGTATTTTAGCTGGATACTCGCGGATGTGTCTGTACTGCTGGGCCTGGAAGTCATTCTGGCAATGGTCTGTTTTCGCTGGCCGCGACGGGCATATCTACGGACATGTGTGGTAATAGCCGGTATTGTGTGCACCTGGTCGGTTATGAATGCAGCCTGGCTCATAAGGACGGGAACGCAAATCTTGCCGGCGGAGCTTTTGCCGTTGTTTCGAGACCCGCTGAATTCATTAGGGATCGTTGCGGTTAATCTGGTAAAGATGCCCAGAGCAGCGGTCGTTTTGCTTGGGCCCAGTGCGGTCGCTCTTAGCTTTTTCTTCTTCGTCTTGGCAAGACCGGTGGACCCGAATTACCACTACAGGCGTTTTCCCGGCAGAATCATCATCTCGGTCATTGTAGTTCTCGCTGCTGCGGCAGCGCGTGGCACTGCTGCTGGGCGAGGATCGGCACACTTAGTTTCTGTGGGGCTGCGTTTCAACTGTCAGGCAGCAGCCATCATGAGTTTTCTCCGGCCCGGCTTCGGTCATCTGGCCAGGGACGATTTCGCCAAAGCCACGCGGCGAGTACCGGCTTCTGACCAGGTGCAGCCCCGGGTAACGGGTCGGCACATAGGCCATAATGTGGTGTTGGTTGTCCTTGAAGGTGTCCAATATGATTACACCTCGTTGGCAAATAAGCACAGTAAATTGACGCCATACCTTGGTGCCTTGGCCAAGCAGGGGGTCGAATTTACAAATGCTCGTTCGACAGTTACTCATACTACAAAAGCGTTGTTCGCCCTGCTGACTGGTCGGTTTCCTTCCGTGGTGCAGGATATTGCCGAGACGGTACCCACCCCAAAACATTACGCCAGCATCGCCACCGTTCTTAAGGATAGGCTGGGTTTTCGCACTGCGTTTTTCCAGTCGGCAAAAGGCAACTTCGAGTCTCGCCCCGGATTAGTCTATAATCTTGGCTTCGACAAATTCTGGGCCAGAGATGACCTGGGCGATCCCAACAGCTTTCTGGGTTATCTTGCCTGCGACGAGTTCTCAATGTTGGAACCCATTACCGAATGGATACGCTCCTGTGCGAAGCCTTTCTTCTTGACGGTTCTCTGCTCGGTCGCACATGATCCGTATGAGGTGCCGAAGTGGTTTGCGGAGCCCGCTAAAGAGCCGGTAGACCGCTATCGGCAGGCGATTTTTTACACCGATAAGTTTTTAGCCGCGCTGGACGTGGAGCTTGCCAATCTGAATCTTGCGGACAAAACGATTCTTTGCGTTATCGCTGACCACGGCGAGGCGTTCGGCGAGCACGGCCTGCTCGGGCATGAACGAATAGCCTTTGATGAGGTTTTGCGGGTGCCCTGGGTTATACGTGCTCCATTCCTGACTGAATCCGGCGCCAAAGTGACAGAACCGGTTAGCTCCGTCGACGTGACGCCAACTCTGCTGAGCCTGTTGGGCTTTGATACCAGCATCGCGGATTTTGACGGCGTTAATGCGCTGGGGGACATTCCCAAGAACCGCAAGGTTTATTTCTCCGGCTGGATGCAGCAGGGACCCGCTGGTTTTGTACAGGGCGACCGAAAGTTCATATATAATCCGACAGACAAGACCGTCTCTGTGTACGACCTCAGGGCTCGCCCGCTTGAATCGCAAAGGGGACAGTTGTCCGAGTTACTTTCCTCGCAAACCGCTGACGATATTATTGCATGGCGTAGGAACAGCATTTTTAGGATCGACCAGCCCCGACCAGTGGGGGGCAAAAAAATGCTCTTCGACCGCTGGCTTTGTAATTGGACAGGACGAGCTTGCTCAGTCAAATATCAGAGGTCAGACCGAGTTGTGAAATAGAACAAAAGATGGCCCAATCGGTGAAAATCTTGTCAATCCGGCTGCTATTAGTCATGTGCCTGAGCGGCATAGTGCGAGCCGCCTGTCCGGTGGGCGATCTGAATGGCGATTGTTATGTCGATTCGCTGGACCTACAAATATTCGCTGAGCAGTGGTTGACTGCTCCAGCCCCGGATTCGGCAGATCCGCCGGTCGATCTGAACGCCGACAGCCGTGTCGATATGGCCGACTTTGCCCTGGCGGCAACTAACTGGTGCAAGGCCGGCATTGCCTTGGTAATCAATGAATTCTCAGCATCCAACAGCAAAACTATCCAGGATCCGCAGGGCCGGTACGATGACTGGGTCGAAATCTACAACGCCGGCGACAAGGCTATTGATCTGGGCGGCATGTATTTGACCGACGACCTGGATCAGCCTACCAGGTGGCGGATACCCTATAACAATCCCACCGCAACTACCGTTCCTGCCGGCGGATACTTGCTGATTTGGGCAGACGGCGATGCGGGGCAGCCGGGTCTGCACGCCAACTTCAGAATTGACGCCGATGGTGAAGAGCTTGGCCTTTTCGCTGCCGACGGCATTACGCTTATTGACAGTGTTGTTTTTGACCATCAGACGGCTGATATTTCCTATGGTCGATACCCCGATGCCTCTTGCCGCTGGCGGCTGATGGCCTCTCCCACGCCTGGCCTTGCAAACGTTAGTCTCTACCTGGGGTTCGTTGACGACGTGGAATTCAGCCGTGATAGCTGCTTATGCCACGCGCCTCTATCTGTGGCGATGACCACGAAAAAGGAGGGGGCCCTCATATATTATACGCTCGACGGCAGCAGCCCGTATAGTTATGCCAGGGGCATCCCTATGGGCACCGTTTATAGTGCCCCGATCACAATCTCCAGAACCACAACCGTTAAGGTCGTGGCCTTCAAGCGCGGCTGGAGGCCCACCGATGTGGTAACACGCAGATATGTGTTTCTTGAAGGCGATGTGCAGAGCTTCAGCTCGAACCTGCCGATAGTCGTCATTGACACGCTTGGAAGGGCCCCAGGCCAGGGGGAAGAGACGCCGGCTTTTGCCTGCTTCATTGATACGACCTCACAGGATAGGGCAAGGATTACTGACAAGGCCGACCTGGTGTGCAACGCCGGCATCAATATCCGCGGCAAAAGCTCAGCCGGTTTTCCAAAGAAACAATACCACCTGGAAACACGGGACGAATACGATCAGGATAGCGATGTCTCCGTCTTTGGTTTCCCTGCCGAATCGGACTGGGTTCTCCAGGCCCAATACTCCGACAAGTCGCTGATGCGTAATTTTCTGCCCTATACCTGGAGCAACGATATTGGTCGATATGCACCGCGCACGAAGTTCGTGGAGATGTTTCTCAACAGCGATTACGGGCCGGTTTCGTTGGGCGATTACGTGGGCGTGTACACATTCATGGAAAGGATAAAGGCGAGCACGGATCGCGTCAACATAGCAAAACTTGAGGCGCATCACGATGCTGAGCCTGAGATAACCGGCGGCTACATCATAAAGAAAGATAAGCTCGACCCGGCTGAGCCAACGTTTTACACCAGTACCGGTTTGCAGTTGATATATGTTGAGCCGGATGGAACCGAGATTACGCCGCCGCAGCAGGCCTGGATTAAGGCTTATCTGGATCGGTTTGAGTCGGTCCTGTACGGGGCAAACTTCACTGACCCCGTCAACGGGTACGCTAAGTACATCGATGTCGATTCGTTCATCGACCATCACATCCTCGTGGAGCTGGCCAAGAATATCGACGGTTTTCGCCTCAGCACCTATATGTTCAAGGACCGGCTCGGCAAGCTGAACATGGGACCCGTCTGGGATTATGATTTGTCTCTGGGCAACGCCAATTACTTGGAGGGGTGGAAGCCCGATGGGTGGTATAACAGATTGCTTGGTGGCGGTGATTATCCGTGGTGGAGACGGCTGTTCGAAGACGAGCAGTTCCGGCTGCGCTATGCTGATCGCTGGTATGCACTACGCAGGAATTTGTTTGCCACGAGCCGGTTGCTTGCCAACATAGATGACGCTGCCAATCTGCTCAATGAGGCACAGTTTCGCAACTTTGATCGCTGGCGTATTCTTGGTGTGTACGTCTGGCCAAATTGGTTCATCGCGACCACCTTTCAGGAAGAAATCAACTGGATGAAGGGCTGGCTCCAAAACCGGCTTGTCTGGATGGATAGTCAGATCAGCAGCGAATTTGCCCCCATGCCTCCTGTGTTCAACCAGCAGGGCGGTCACGTCAGTCTCGGCTTTAAGGTGACAATCAGTAGCACTTCGGGCGCCATCTATTACACCGTTGATGGTTCTGATCCACGCTTGCCCAAAAGCTCCCGTGGCACGGGCGGCCCTACCAGTGTTGTACTTGTCGCTGAGGATGCGGCTAAGCGAGTGCTGACCCCGGCCAGGCCGATAAGCGACAACTGGAAAGGCGGGGCGGCCTTCGATGACTCAGCCTGGATAAGCGGCACAGGCGGGGTCGGCTACGAGGCAGAGTCAGGCTACCAAGCACTTATCAACGTCGATCTCAAACAGCAGATGTACAACCGCAATACTTGCTGTTATATCCGGATTCCGTTTGCCGTGACCACTACGGAGCTAAGCGAGTTCAACTTTATGACTCTGGGGATACGCTACGATGACGGTTTTGTGGCCTATATAAACGGCATTGAAGTTGCCAGGCGTAATTTCACCGGCAGTCCAGCCAGCACCTCTCAGGCCAGCGCCGAGAACCCTGACTCTTCGGCGGTGATGTTAGAGAGCTTGGACATCTCCGTGTACATCAACGCCCTACGTTCGGGCAGCAATATTCTGGGTATTCAGGGCGTGAATATCTCCTCCGGCAGTCCCGATTTTCTCGTCTCGGCTCAGCTTATTGCCGGAAGGAGTAGTTCTTCTGCTGTCGGCGGGGTTTCACCAACGGCGATAAGATACACCGGGCCTATCACATTGACCAGGAGCACACAGGTTAAGGCGCGGGTGCTCAGCGGCAGCACCTGGAGCGCACTTAATGAGGCTGTCTTTGCAGTAGGTCCCGTGGCGGAGAATCTGCGAATCACCGAGATTATGTACCATCCGCCGGATACCGATAGCCCAAGCGATGCAAACGAGGAGTTCATAGAGCTAAATAATATCGGCAGCGAAACCATCAACCTGAATCTGGCACGCTTTACCAACGGCATCGACTTCACTTTCCCCAGCGTAGAACTGGCGGCGGGCAAGTATGTTCTGGTTGTTAAAGATCAAGCAGCTTTTTACGCCCAATATCCGGAATTTTCTGGTCTTATTGCCGGCCAGTATTCCGGCAGTCTGGCCAATGATGGAGAAAGAATCCGCCTGGAAGATGCTGTCGGCCAGACGATGCTGGATTTCAAATACAGTGACGGCTGGCGTGACATTACCGATGGCGGTGGTTTTTCTCTGACCGTCGTAAACCCTGCGAATCCTGACCCAAATAGCTGGGGCGAGAAAGACTCCTGGCGGGCAAGCG
>CAZMLE010000150.1:0-5938 GCA_964567045.1 uncultured Pirellulales bacterium
TCAAGCATATTGCTCAAGTTCATGGCGGCTCAGTCACGGTTGAAAGCTCACCCGGAGTAGGCAGCACCTTCACCATTCATCTGCCGGCAGATTAATGCCGCAAGCTGTTTTGCAGTGACCACATTACCGTACCTTCTAAATTTAATACAATTCTAACGTCTTCGTGACAGCACCTTAACAGTTCCGCAGTATCTTAAAAGTAAGGGTCTTGATTTGGCCGAAACCCGGCACAGTAAATCACCGCTCAAGATCAACTTGAGTATAGCGCAGAACAATGCGGTTTTTGTGGAGTCGCAGAAATGGACAAAAAGGGAAAGAAAAAAGGTATTGTGTTTTTGGTGACAGCATTGGCGCTCCTGTTGCCATGGCTGGCTGAAGGTGCGAGGGCGGATGAGGAAAGCCTCCTCAAAGAGCAGCTAAAGGTCCAGACACAGCTCTTGCAGCAGATGCAGGAGAGGCTCGAACAACTGGAAGCGAGGCAGCGGCTGAAAGAGCAGATGCTGACGCACAAATTAGATGAGGTTGCGCAGAAAGCAGAGAAGAAAGAATCTATTGCCTTGCCGGAGAGTATCAAATGGCTGGAGAGCATCAAAATCAGCGGCGATCTGCGATATCGACATGAGTCTATCGATGAGCAGAGCAGTGGGGACTGGAAAGCTGGTGTTAATCGCAACAGGTTACGGGCGAGATTGGGGGTAGATGCAAAGGTCAATGACGAATGGGACCTTGGCTTGCGAATTGCAAGCGGTGTTGGCGATCCGGTTTCCACAAACCAGGATTTGGATAGTAGCTTTTCGGGCAAGAAGCTGTGGCTTGACCGGGCGTTCTTCGACTGGCACCCAGCCGCCATCAAGGGCTTTGATTTAGTCGGCGGAAAGATTCCGAATCCGTTTTACGCTGTTGGCAAGAATCAGCTTATTTGGGACCATGACCTGAATCCCGAAGGCCTCGCAGCAAAGTATCAGATGCCACTGAATGAGGCATGCAAGCTATATATGAGCGGTGGCGGCTTCTGGGTGGGAAGGGCAAGCTATACGTCTCTCTGGGCAATACAAGGTTACGTGAACCAGAAACTTGAGAACGACAGCTATCTTATTGGTGGCGCAAGCTACTACAACTACGGCAACATTGAGGGACACGGAGACCTCTACACACCCTGGGCTGGTGGAACTACTGCCAAGTGGTTCGGAAACACATCTACTGGTACGCCCGCCGTATTTGCTAATGACTATGACATCATCGAAGGTTTTGCGGAGTATGGATTCAAGGTCGATAACATGCCGGTGGCTCTGTTCGGCGACTATGTGAACAACACTGCCGCGAGTAAGAAAGACTGCGGCTGGCTAATCGGCTGCACACTTAATAAGGCCAAGGACCCCGGATCATGGGAGTTTAGATATGATTACCGCGACCTTGATGCTGATGCCGTTGTCGGGCAGTTCAACGATTCGGATTTCGTCGGTGGAGGCGCAAATGGCAAAGGCCATTGGTTCGGTTTCACCTATCAGGTAGCGAAGAATTTGCAGGCGGCTGTGACATATTATCTTGACGAGAGAAAGAATTTATACCAGGACGAGTACCACAGGCTACAGGTGGACCTAATGTTAAAATTTTAATAACACAACGCAATCTTAACGATTTCAGTTTAAGTTCAAAAGGAGACCCAGAAATGAAAAGAGTCCTAACGAAAAGAGTGCTAACGGTAACTTTGTTATCCCTTGTTTTACCTACAGTCATATTTGCGCAGAACATAACAATAAACGGCGCGGGGGCAACCTTTCCGTATCCGATCTATGCCCGGTGGGCGTACCAATATGAGAAGTTGACGGGTGTAAAACTCAATTATCAGTCTATAGGTTCAGGTGGAGGCATCGCTCAGATTAAGGCAAAGACGGTTGATTTTGGTGCTTCAGATGCACCAATGGAGGTCAAAGAGCTGGACGAGCTCGGCCTGATACAGTTTCCGATGGTAGTCGGCGGCGTAGTGCCTGTGGTTAATATCAAGGGGGTCAAAGCGGGCCAGTTGCGCCTCTCGCGGGAGATTCTGGCAGATCTATTTCTCGGAAAGATTACAAGCTGGAATGACCCGCAAGTAGTGAAACTGAACAATGATGTGAAGCTGCCCAATCAGGCGGTTACTATAGTTCATAGAGCGGATGGTTCCGGCACAACCTGGATATTCACCAATTATCTGGATAAGGTCTCGAATCAATGGCACGAAAAAGTCGGTGCCGGCAAAGCAGTCGCCTGGCCAACTGGCGTAGGGGGCAAAGGCAATGAAGGAGTCGCAGGATATGTACAAAGGGTCGATGGTTCTATCGGATACGTGGAATATGCATACGCGCTGCAAAATAACCTGACTTATGTTTTGCTTGCGAATCGCGCCGGCAAGTTTGTTGCTCCCACCATCAAGACCTTCCAGGCTGCGACGGCAAATGCCGACTGGAAAAACGCCCCAGGCTACTATATGGTATTAACGGATCAGCCCGGCAATGATAGTTGGCCAATCACAGGTGCATCGTTCATCCTGATGTACAAAGCACAATCAGATGCCCAGCGCGCCAAATCTATGCTGAAATTCTTCGATTGGTGCTTTCGACACGGCAGTAAGATGGCGGAAGACCTTCATTATGTGCCGATCCCGTTAAACGTGGTGGAACTGGTAGAGAAAAGTTGGAACGAGCAGCTTTACGTCAGTCAATCTCTTTGGCCGTAATGCTAAGCCTGCCCCGAGTGAACCGAGGGGATGGCTTGATGCTGTATGCCTGCGAAAAAGGAGACTCCTTTAGTGAAAAAATTCGTTCACTCAAGTAAGTCCTTTAGAGCGGATATATTTTTTCGCTGGCTGACTGTGTTTGGTGCAGCTATTGTAGTGCTGGTTGTGGTGGGCATAGTCTTAGAGTTGTTGCTGCATTCTCGGCTTTCCATTAAACAGTTCGGCTTGGGATTCTTTATTTCCCGGCTCTGGAATCCTGTCACCGGAGAATTCGGTGCTGCCAGCAGCATCTATGGCACAATTGTAACCACCTTGATTGCTATGCTTTTAGCCGGACCGGCGGGCTTAGTCATCGCTCTTTTTCTGGTCGAGCTGGCCCCACCTAAGCTAAGCCGCGCCGTAGGCGTGGGCATCGAATTGCTGGCGGCTATACCAAGCATAATTTATGGCATGTGGGGTTTGTTTGTTTTTGCCCCATTTATGGCCCGCTATGTCCAACCTGCACTGGCTAAGACCATGCCCCACCTTCCCCTCTTTCAGGGTCCACCTATGGGTATCGGCATCCTCTCGGCAGGAATTATCTTGGCCATTATGATTTTGCCGTTCATTTGCGCCGTCAGTCGTGAGGTTTTTACGATGGTGCCCGAAGTGCTTAAAGAGGCAGCTTATGCAATGGGTGGCACCACCTGGGAAGTGACATGTAAAGTGACAATCCCCTATGGATTACATGGTATCTTAGGAGCGATGTTTTTAGGACTGGGCCGAGGCGTGGGGGAAACTATGGCCGTCACTTTCGTTATAGGCAACAACCACAACATCTCGGCGTCGCTATTCGCAGCAGGCAACAGCATAGCCTCAACATTAGCCAATGAATTCACCGAGGCATCGGAGCCCCTCTATCTCAGCGCCCTAATAGAGCTGGGATTGGCTCTAATGGTGCTGACCTTTGGTTTTCAAGCAGTTGCCCATTTATGGCTGAAGAGTATTCGCAAAAAAACGGGGGCTGGATTATGAAGCCGAGGTCGAAGGCCAAACGTATTTTCGTGAATCGGCTGGTAATGGCGACTTCAGCGGCGGTATCCGGCCTGTTTCTATTTGTTCTGGCGTGGGTCTTATATGAAGTTATTATGCGCGGCGGGGCAGGTTTGAACTTCTCGTTTTTTACCAAGCTGCCTACACCTCCGGGCGTCCCAGGTGGAGGTTTAGCAAATGCGATAGTGGGAACGTTGATGATGACGGTCTTGGCGATTGCGATTGGTGTTCCGATAGGCTTGTTGGCTGGAATTTATCTGTCGGAGTTCGGACAAGAAAGCCGCTTTGCAAACGTGGTAAGATTTATGTGCAACGTGCTCATGGGCACCCCATCTATTATTATCGGTATGTTTGTTTACTCCTTGTTGGTCGTTCCAGCCCATCGGTTCTCTGGCTACGCCGGGGCAGTGGCTTTAGCCATACTTATGTTGCCTGTGGTTACAAAAACTACCGAGGATATTCTAAAACTCGTACCCAATACGCTGAGGGAATCTGCCTTGGCTCTGGCAGCGTCCCGCTGGAAAGTTACCCTGGGAGTTGTTTTCCGTGCTGGAAAGAGCGGTTTGCTTACCGGAATCCTCTTGGCAATAGCCAGAATAAGCGGGGAAACCGCTCCCTTATTATTTACGGCGTTGAATAGCCCATATTGGCCAAGAAGATTTCAAGAACCCACTGCTAACCTGACTGTTACCATATTCAATTATGCAATGTCACCGTATGCTGACTGGCAGCAAAAGGCATGGGGTGCATCATTGCTGATTACAGTCGGCGTGTTGTTGCTTACTGTAATTGCTCGGTTTGCACTGGCAGAACATAAAAAATGATTGTCTCGAATAAAAACAGAGTTACGGTATTGAAAACAGAAAAAGCAAACTTACGTGAACACAGAAACCAGTCGGCTATTTCAGAACCTAAAGTTATGGTTTCTGCACGTAAGCTAAACTTCTATTACGGCCAGTATCAGGCTCTGTTTGACAATAACATTGATATTTTCGAGCGACAGGTTACTGCAATTATAGGCCCGTCTGGCTGCGGAAAATCGACGCATATAAGGACATACAATCGCATCTATGAGCTGTACCGCGACCAAAGGGTCGAAGGTCAAATTATGCTTGATGGGCAAGACATACTTGAGGACAACGTGGACCTGATCCAGTTGCGCCATAAAGTGGGGATGATCTTTCAAAAGCCAAGCCCTTTTCCGATGTCCATCTTTGAAAACGTCGGATATGGGCTAAGGCTACATAACAAAATGCCTCACGGTGAGCTTGAGGGCCGGGTTGAAGATGCCCTGAAAAGAGCTGCCCTGTGGGATGAAGTAAAAGATCAGCTTCACCAGCCGGGTATGCAACTTTCTGGCGGCCAACAGCAACGGCTTTGCATCGCAAGGGCCATCGCTCTGGAACCGATGGTTCTGCTTATGGATGAGCCTTGTTCGGCCATTGACCCGATTGCTACGGGCAAGATTGAAGACTTAATCGAAACCCTCAAGAAAAAATATACCATAGTGCTGGTTACGCACAATATGCAGCAGGCGGCAAGGGTATCAGATTATACTGCCTTTTTTTATCAAGGACGTATCATCGAGTTCGGACGAACCACGCAAATATTCGAAAATCCCAGCAAGAAACAAACAGAGGATTACATTACAGGGAGATTTGGCTAAGGCTATGGTTGAGCAGAGTGAAAACAAAATCTGGAAAATTAGAACCATCAAGAACTACCCGCAGGCCCACAATCACATACTGGTGGGCAAGGTCTTACAGATAACCGATTCATATGTTCGGTTACATTGCAGGACATATCACTTTGGCAGAGTTATTTGTGGACCTAAAGACGTCCAGATCGGAAATCTTATGGTTAGAGTTGTTCCCTGGAGCCGAATTGAGATAATCAATGAGCTTCCGGATTCGTTTGATTATGTTAGGAACACCTTGATTGGTGATAAACAAGGCGAAGTTCTTTTCCGAGATAGTCGGTGGTCGTTTCCTCTTGGGTCCGGGTCTAAAGACGAACTGACAGAAGTGAAATACTAAGCCGGAAAAAAGACAGTTATGCCGCTGCACTTACAGAGAGAAATAGAAGGTCTCAAAAAAGAGATATTAGGCCTGGGCGCAATGGTCGAGCTTAGGGTCCGTGAGGCAATGTTGGCGATTGAGACTCGCGATGAGGTTTTAGCCAGAAACGTCA
>CAZMLE010000151.1:0-5835 GCA_964567045.1 uncultured Pirellulales bacterium
TTTTATTACCCTGCTTATTCCGTTCTTTTTCCATACTTTTCGCCTGCATCGTAGTACCGCTTTCAACTATAGTTCCTATTTTATTTGTCCCATATCTTCTCGGGCTGAGCCAAGAAATCCCGAAAATCGACTTGACGCGGGCTTGCAGATTCCTGGACTGTTCTGTTGGCCTGTGTCGAGGAATCGTCAAGCTCGACTAACTGCTCACTCACAGGCTTTTCTGACATCGTGCTTGTCTTAACCGCGGAATCTTGCGCGTCGGGCGGCTGGCCGGCTTCCCATTGTTCGCACATTCCATCCGGTCTGACCTGCAGAATTCCGATATCGCGGAAGAAACTCAGTTTTGTCACTGCATGAGCTACCAGAGCCGCCGTAAGGCTATTTTGCGCCCTAAGTAACGCATCCTGAGAGTCCAGCCAGTCTCGGGTTGTGACTCGTCCGGCCTGCAGCAACATCGTTGTGCTCTGAACCCTTTCCTTGGCTAACTCCAGGCTTATTTGCTGAGTGCGGTAAGATTCTGCTTCCTCCCGGAGCGTGCGATAAGCGTCGCGGACGCCCAGTTTCACCTGGTCGACATAGTTCTCGTGCTCCCGCTGCCGTTGCGTTAAGGCTATTACGGATTCTCGGTACGCGTTGCGTTCGGCCTTTCGCTCAAAGGGCAAATCCGCTTCCAAACCCAGTGTGTAAGTACCGCGCTGGAATTCCAGCCTCCGGTATTCAGTCGTTCCGGGAGAAGTAACGTTGGCGCTTCCAATCAGATTTAGCTCCGCGCCGAGATTGTCAGCCGCTACCATGACTTTGCGCTCCGCGTCATCGACCGCATCCCTGCTGTTAGCCAGGTCCAAACGTTGCGCCAGCGCTGTTTCAACGGCTGCCTCCGGCGTATAATTAGGGTCGGTTACGCCGGTTTCTCTTAGCACGTCCAGCTCGTTCTGGTCCAATACGACTTCGGCATCCGTTGGCAAAGACAGCATGACCTTGAATTCATCGAGCTGAAACTCATATCTCTGCTGGCTCCGCAGAAGGTTATCTCGGGCAGTTAATTCGCTCTGCTTGGCCTGGTCTACCTCGAAGGGAGGCTTACGACCGGCTTGGGCCTCCATCTCTACACGCTCTCTTGAATCCACCCTGCTTTTGTAGTCATTCTCAGCGTTGGTGACTTCATCTTTTCGCTGCAGAACGCGGTAGTAGGCATCGATAGTTGAGACTACGAAACTCTGGCGATAACGGTTGAATGAGCGTATCTGATATAGTGCATTGCGCTCGGCCTGAGTCAGGTTTTCCTGGACTATTTTTCGGCCGCTTCCTCGCAACAACGGCTGGGTCACCTGGGCACTGAGAAACGACCTCATTGTGGTTCGGGGGTCGCCGGTTAGAAACTGTGCCCAATCTAAGGCGAGACTAGCGCTGACCATGGCGCCGTCTGCTAATAGCTGGTTAAAGCCTGTTGAAGCATTATAGCTCACGCTCCTATCTTCTTGGCTATCCCTGAGATAGCTGGCATCGATAGTTCCAAACCATTGCCTGGCGAACCGGTGGCGGGCCAGGGTCAAATCCAGTGCCGTCAGATAGAGCTGCTCTTTTTGCTGTTGGTATTCCCGATTATGTGCGGTAGCTGTAGCCACCGCCTTGGCAAGACTTATAACGCGTGATGCCGGCAAAACTTTGTCAACTTGGACATCATTTGGCGAGGGTGCAACGTCGCTGATTGTGTAATTCACTTTTTGGCCAAAGTCGTCCTTCCACTTGCCATTGATTATCTCGTACACCTCCTTATCAGCCTCTGCTTTATAATGCTCAGGGCTACAGCCGGCCGCAATAAGCATAGCCAAACAGATACACGACCCACAGACAGATTGCTTCATTAATTGTGACCTATAAAACATACTCTGTTATTTGAAAATATCACCCTGCCACGTATTTCCGGCAAACCTCGTCTTATTGTACAATAAGCATTCGCAAAAGAAAAGACAAAAACCGCTCTAACACTGCCAAACGACAGCGGTTGTAAGACTTCGTCGCAACTTTTACCCTCGCCCAGGCAATATAACCGTCAAACTCAGCAATCCTGCGCCTAAACCTATGAGTACATTTTTGTACTGCGACCGCGGATCCTTGTTCTTTTTTTAGACGCTTTTCCGACCCGGATTATTGCAGAAACCCATAAGTGCCCTGTATGAATGGGTCACCACAACTGTGCCGATTATTGACACCGTCGGTTCTGACCTGTTATAATATGCGCGGGTGTGAGTGCGCAGATCTCGCTGTGAAAGGAGAGAAAGGCTATGGACTTGGAAGGTGACAGCTTCTTACGGCGCTTCAAATGGCACATCACGATTGTCTGCGGTGTGTTGGCAATCGTGTTCCTGCTGGCGTTTTTTACCAACATTTTCCAAACATCCGAAACTGTGCGGCACCTGGTATGGTTACTCGGCGCCTTGGTTTTTCTGGGCGCACTACTGAGCGTGGTTTCCCGCGTGTCCAAGATAGCCGAGACACTGCGAGAGAACAGTTCGAGGTTTGAGGAGGCAGCCAGAGCATTGGAGAAGATTAGCGCGGGGCTGGCACAAATCAACCAGAGCACGCGCATCAGCGAGGCAGCCAAAGCCATCGCATTCCGTGAGGTGGACAAGCAATCTCTGCGGGAGGCTGTTTTCGAAAAGCTCCAGCAGCAGGACTTTGTCTCTGCCTACGATATGATCAACGAGATTGCCGGCCGCCCGGAGTATGAAGAATTGGCTCAGCAGTTGCAGGCTCAAGCAGACCAGTACCGTAATGCCACCGACCAGGAGCGGATGAATCAGACCATTGCGCATATCGAACAGTTGTTGGATGAGTGCCTTTGGATCAAGGCAAGCGCTCAGATCGAAGAGTTCATCAAGGCTCACCCCAACTCTGACCAGGCAAGGACAATGCGGCAAAGGCTGCTTGAAAAGAAAGAGACACGAAAGAGGACGCTGCTCGCTGCCTGGGACGATGCCATAAAACGCCAAGACACCGACCACAGCCTGGAAATTCTCAAAGAGCTTGACCTTTATCTGACTCCAAATGAAGGATTGGCTTTGCAGGAGGCAGCAAGGGACGTCTTCAGAACGAAATTGCATAACCTGGGCGTGCAGTTTTCCATCGCCGTGACAGAAAAGCGGTGGGACCACGCTCTCCAGACGGGCGAACAGATCATTCGCGATTTCCCAAACAGTAAGATGGCTGAGGAGATCCGCGAAAAAATGGCTGTCCTGAGGGAGAAGGTGCAGTAACGACATATCCAGCCGATGTTGCAGGTCTATTGAATATCGAACAAAGATTGGGTCTTAACCATTGTCACTTGATCTGGATAAGCCGCGAAGGTGTGAATGTGCAGCTCGCTGCGTCTGGCCTCGAAGTCAATGTAGCAGAAAGGTTGAAGACTGCCGACCTCAAGCTCTGGGAATTTGACAAACACGCCGCGGTTTCGAGCGAAGCGCTCCAAATCAATATGGCTCTGGCGATAGAGATTCGGACTCATTTTCTCCACTTGGAAGTCGGTCATGTAACTTACGCCTCGGCTCAAAGTGCACTTGTGAGTCCGGGGGCCGCGGAACTGAAAACGCTCAAGCAGACCCCGGTGCGGCAGCAATTGACCGGGGGTACTGACAACCTCGCTAAGACACACATCGCCCGCGAAGACGCTTACAACATGCGTGCAACCCGTAACCCATATCAGAGCCTCATACTTCTCGGTCTTCAATTGCCGACTGGCATAGATTTGGAAAAGCTCCGGGTGCAAAGGTCTCTGAAAGAGGCTGAATGTGAGCTGGTCAATAGCTATATTGATTTGCGGCGATTCCATAACCAAAGACCTTGAAAAGCCAGAACCTAACTTTTCCCGTATTATACAAAAACTGCCACCTTTATTCAAGCGCAATATCAGTGCTGAAAACACTTGTTATGGCGCTTATGGGACGAATGTTCTGCAAGCGCGGCAACATAAAAGACTAAGAGCCGCAGAATTTTTTTGAAAAATCTTCGAAAAATTGTACCCCCCAGCGTTCTCAATATTGAAAAAAGACCGCGTTTATTAAAGTCGCCATAATATCGTAAAAAGCATGTGTTCCAGCCGTAATTCCAAAACCGCGAATTGCAAACACAACCGCGAAATAAATCCCGGCAATAGTCCGAAAGCCAAACTCACTCCAACTGAACGGTGAGCTGGACGTCAATTGGCCGTTGACGAAAATCACGTGGTGATGTGCGCTGAACAGGGCTGCCGAAATGAGGACTGAAACTGTGATCGAACCGGTATGGCTAAGTCCCATCAAGTCCTGAAGTAGAACCATCAATAAGCACATCAAAATGAGTCGAAAAATGAGCTCTTCGTATATCCCCGCTCCTATGCCGGTGACAATATTAGCCAACAGAGATTCGCTTCGCCCACCAGTGTTGCCGGCAGATGCGCTGGCCGATGCCAGAGTATAATTGCTGGCAAAAGAACCATCAGGTGGTGCCGTCTGTATGGTGCTATGGGCTGGCTGTGCAAAGTCGCCTGTCTGCTGAACCGGCCCGCTCAAGAACAAGCTAAGCACGATCAATGGAACTGCCAGCAAGATACACTCGATCGCCATGGACCCGAAGTCGGCAGGGCCAAATTGCCATGGTTTGCGTGACGCCAACTGCAGCGCCAACAAGATCACTACCACCGCCACTGGTGGCGCTGCCCAGGCCAGCTTGGCGTCGAGTCCGAGATATTTATCGAGAAAGCTCTGCAACCAGATGAACGCCACTACCCGGTCCTGGGTCTGGCTTAGCACATCAGTGCTGCTCAGAATTGTTCCCATCTCGTAAAAGACTATGAACGGCAGCAGAAAAATCAACGCGTGAATCGGCCGGCTCGTCCGTTCGAGATAGGAGTCCTGTGCAAAGTTAAACAGTTGACTCGTGTTGTACTTGAATCTGTTTGCCACCTCTTTCAAAGTTTACTTTAACTGAGCTGAGATTACAATAGCCTGTTGACCTACTTCTTGTCAGCGATTGACATGATGATAACCGAGAGACTAACTGAAATTTATGAATCACTTTTTGACCGCTTCGGCACTCAGCACTGGTGGCCAGGCGATACTCAATTCGAGATAATCGTAGGTGCTATTCTGACGCAAAATACAAACTGGGCTAACGTGGAAAAGGCAATCGCAAATCTAAAAGCCGACGACCATCTGACTCCTGACAAGCTCTACCGCCTGGACATTTCGCAACTTGCCGAGCTCATTCGACCCGCCGGTTATTACAACATAAAAGCAAAGCGGCTAAAGAGCTTCCTAAGCTGGCTTTTCGAAAAGCATGGTGGCAAATTGTCATGCCTCCAGACCCTCAGCACACCACAATTAAGAGCCGAGCTATTAGCGGTGAAGGGCATCGGCCGCGAAACAGCCGATTCAATTTTGCTTTATGCTCTTGGTCGCCCCATTTTTGTCGTCGATGCCTACACGGCTCGAATTGCCGTCCGACACGCTTTGATCGATGCTGGTGCCGATTATGAGCAACTACAAGAATTGTTTCAGTCGAACCTGCCGGAGGATGTGCAGCTTTTCAATGAGTACCACGCATTGCTGGTAAGACTGGGCAAACAATCCTGCAGACCGAAAGCTCAGTGCTCTGGCTGCCCTTTGGAGCACTTGCCGCATACGGTTGAAATCAAATATTCGTAAACCGTGCAGGATAATGCGACAAAAACAGCCGGGGCCTATACCGAGCTAATCAGCATAGGCCCCGAAATGGTGTTAGGGTTTAGCCCCGCAGTTTACTGCGGGGTCCGACACCGTACCGGCGTCGGCTAAACACTAAAAGCACACCGCGATTACG
>CAZMLE010000152.1:0-5814 GCA_964567045.1 uncultured Pirellulales bacterium
AGTAAATGGCATCCCAAAAGGGTCGATGGCATTTTCCTATCTTCAGGATATAGAGCCGGCCGACAGCGACTTTACCGAACCAGACGTAGCCGAGTATTTACAAACTCAGACCCAAGAAATGCCAGGACCGTTGTGGCTGATTTATTTAGCTCAGGGAAATCTGGGCGAATAACCTGCAAAAGCATCTGCTTTAGCCCCCGGACCGGAGTTTACCCGCCGTCCTTTTGGCGGGCCGGGGGTCAGGCTAAGGTAAAATCACGCCGCGAATACTCGGCTTGAATGTGAACTGAACTCGGCTTGGGTTGTTGAAGTACAGCCGTTTGGTGATAGATTCAGCCGGCGAGAGTTTGCCATCGCCCAAAAGGCCTGACAAATCAAGATACGGCTTACCATCCGCCGTCGCTGCCGCTGTAGCCGCTGCCATTTTAATCACTTGTTCATTTTATGGTTTCTGCCCTGTGTGCCAGTTATCTGCAAAGACCATAAGGTCCCAGACATCCACGTAACCATCTATATTCCCAAAATCTGGTCCTGCCAAGTCAAACTTTGCGTCCCAGTTAGAGTCGGTGGTGCGTGTATGCCAGTGATCCGCAAATTGCATGAGGTCCCACACATCCACATATCCATCTGGCGGGCCACCATTAGCGCCACAGAAATCTCCAATCGGTGCTATTGTCAGCATGCCCGGCTTAGTCTCTGGCTCGTAAGCCTCATAACCATCTGCCGTGGGCTCGAAGAAAAGAGGCATTGTTATGCTTATTGTACTCGTTTGTTTCTCCAAAATCTTGAATGTGACTTCAGCTAGACTTCCATTGCCTTCCGGTGACGTGTCCATTGTCGCCGCCAAGATGCTCCCTGTTATAGTTGTCTTTCCTGTAGCGTTGTTAATATCTGGTATGAAGGCTGTGCTTCCACCTGCCGACTTTAAGAAAGGTCCTTCAACGGCGCCTTGGCACTCTATACTGTTCACATCGAAAACAATTGTGGCATCAAAACCAGACATATTTGTGACACTTTCGGCCCATATCTGTACTACTATAAGATCTCCAATATTAAGTCCCGCAATAGTTTTCGTCTTCTGTACTCCCTCCACACTCGCATCAACGTCAACACTAACGCCGGCGGACGCCTGCACTACTACCGCCGCATCCCACCTGTCGTCCCGAACCTCATCGGGGCTAGTAGGCGTCGCATCCTTGAAGTCCTGGATCCCCGTGGCACTATCCACCGTCGGCACACTCCGGACCCAAACATAATATGTGCCAGGGGTCGAGGGGACGCTGATGACGGCATTGCTGCCCGACCATGGCTGCCAGCTTAGCCCCGGCACCGTGCTCGAAACCACCACAGGTTCGCCGCCGACCCAATTCCCAGAACCGTCGCGGAATCCGACCACCACCTTGATCAGGTCGGAACTCGATGCCCCGTGCACCTCTCCGCCTGTATTGCTCAGCGTCACGGACTGGCCAGGATCCGGAGTGGTGTCGCTGATCGTGCACGACGTGATCCTCATGCCATAGGCATCCGTTTGTTGTGTGTAGTTTCGGCTGATAGAAGTTGTCTCGCCACTGTTTATATTGACCTGTTCACTTGGAGGCGCAGTCCAGCCGGCAACCGCTTTGTAATTGACCGTGTGCGAACCAACCGACAAACCTGTGACCGTAGCTCCACTGTTCTGCCAAGCGCCGCCGTCTACATTCCACTGGGCACCGGCTGAAACTGCCCCACCAGGACCAAGTGTAACCTGAAGGCTGCCGGTCTGTTGCGTGTAATTACGGCTGATAGCAGTTGTCTGGCCGTTGTTTATGGTGACCTGTTCGCTTGGAGGCGCAGTCCAACCAGTTATCGACTTGTAATTCACCGTGTGCGAACCAACCGACAAACCTGTGACCGTACCTCCACTGTTCTGCCAAGCGCCGCCGTCTACATTCCACTGGGCACCGGCTGAAACTGCCCCACCAGGACCAAGTGTAACCTGAAGGCTGCCGGTCTGTTGCGTGTAATTACGGCTGATAGCAGTTGTCCGGCCGTTGTTTATGGTGACCTGTTCACTTGGAGGCGCAGTCCAGCCGGTTACCGTTTTGTAATTAACCGTATGGGAACCAACAGACAAGCCTGTAACCGTATCCTCACTGTTCTGCCAAGCGCCGCCATCGACATTCCACTGGGCACCTGCTGAAACCGCTCCGGATGGCCCAAGCGTAACCTTAAGGCTTCCGGTTTGTATAGCAGTGAAATTTGCCGTTACACTCTTGTTCGAATTCATGGTGATGGTAGTGGGATTTGAAGAACCTGAAGCATCTCCACTCCAATTACTGAAGGTATAACCAGAACTCGCATTTGCCGTAAGCTGAACTGAGTCATTATAACTATAGCTTGACTTACTCGGGCTCTTCGTCACAGACCCAGCACCGCTGGGACTAACACTGGTACTCAAAGTGTAAGTATTAGCTGTAAAGTTTGCTGTCACGCTCTTGTTCGAATTCATCGTGACGCTGGTAGGATTTGAAGAACCTGAAGCATCTCCACTCCAATTACTGAAGGTATAACCAGAACTCGGATTTGCCGTAAGCTGAACTGACTCATTATAACTATAGCTTGACTTATCGGGGTTCTTCGTCACAGACCCACCACCGCTGGGACTAACACTGGTATTCAAAGCGTACATAACATTAACATAAAGGCCATCAGATACATTCCATACTTCGTTGTCCACGGAACAGCGCCCGTAACACTTTAAGAAATAAATTCCTGGCTGGCCAAAATTCTTATCTACGTAATCTGTACTATTCCAATCTTTGTCGGTCACCCAACCTTGCCATTGACCATCCAAGTATCTATCCGAGACCCACTTTAACTGAATTGAGTGATAGTGGTTGCAGATGCAAGCGCTTGAATATCTGTGAGTTTCTCCTAAATAAACGCTCGTATGCCCAGAAGGTTTGTCTGGATAACTGACACAGTGGCCATAAACGCTTATAGAACTGAGGTCAACAGTATAGTCGCTTCCCAATCCAGGATCCTCAACTTTCAGCCTAAGCCATATAATAGGATTGCCGCTTTGATCCTGAACAACGTCGGAACCATTAAACTGCGGACTTTCGTACAACGCGTCAGCGTCAAAATCAATATTATCGATCAACGTAAATCCACTATCCGAGTAATACTGGCCAGACCATGATGGTCCATTAATCTGGTCTCGTTGCCAGTTGAGTCCTGCAATAACGTCTGCACCTGAAGTCCTAGGCCGAACATAAACATTGAGAATATCACCCAAAAGTGTCTTTCCTTTGCCTCTGAATTTTATAGTGAATTTGGCGTGTATCGGATCACCCAAGACAGATGATAAAGGAAACACTAATTCTAGTCGATCTTTCCAGAGATAGCTCAAGTCTTTTCCCATAGTGTGACCACTGGAATAATCGCTACCAGTCGAAGCAGGGGAAACCAACCACGCATCTGTTGAGGTATGACGCCAATAATACCCGCATATTTTAGTTGGTGACAATGTCCCGTTATCGATAGTTCCCGCGTATTGTGGGCCGGCAATAATTTTGTCTAGCGCCAAAGCAGTTACAGGCCAAAACGCCACTATTACGGCAAAACTAAGCGATAATAGGTTCTTTTTCATTTTCTATCCTCCTAAAAAATTCGTTCATCAAGTCCTTGATAACGAATCTGCGAGTTAGAATTCAACACCCTCTTTATCTTTACAATTTATCTCCGACAGATACTCTGCAAAATCTACGTTCGAACTGACCAGAAATATCCTGGGCACCGAGGCGCATTTCTTGAAGGTGTCACAGGACAAAGAAAAGAATACGATCGCAGGTCCTCTTTTACGAGCACGATTTTACACCCGCTATTCGCCTTTTGTGAATAGTAAAAGTAGGTATCTTTCGGGCTTTTTACATTTTTCTGAAACTCAGCCGAAAGCAGTTTCGGCCAATTTATGTGTTTTCTCCGGTATTATTCTTTGACACGGATTAACACGGATTTACACTGTTTATAATTCATTTCTCTGTGTGCTCTGTGTCTAAAAATGAAATACATTCACTCTGTGGCTTAACTTCTTTTTGTTACAGTCTCTTAGTCTCAGGGCGATCAAAGATGCTGCCCAGCGTGAGGGCACCGGGGCCGCAGCGCGTGCACTCAAGGCACCGGATACAACGTAAATCATTCGGGCTTTTTTCCGGCTCGATGCCGAACTCACACAGCTTATGGCACCTCTCGCAGTGAGTACACTTGTCGGGATTCAAACGCAAGAAAAAGACCGAGACGCGATTAAACAGCGAGAATATCGCGCCCAATGGGCACAGAATCCTGCACCATGGTCTTCTCACAAAGAAAACCGCCGCGAGAAAAAGCAGCAGTATCGTTAGCTTGAGCGCGTTTGGCCAGACAACCTGCAGGCCGGCCAGTGCCTGGCTCACCATGTTCGGCGCCGCTGCCTCCAGGCCTCCAGCCGGGCAGAACCGGCAGATAAATAGTGGATGGTCCTTGCCAAAAAAATACGGCACTAAAAACACTG
Organism: uncultured Pirellulales bacterium; assembly: GCA_964567045.1. Taxonomy (GTDB): domain Bacteria; phylum Planctomycetota; class Phycisphaerae; order Sedimentisphaerales; family Anaerobacaceae; genus JAFNGF01. Next base: position 4,532 of record CAZMLE010000152.1, read on the forward strand.
CACCTATCAGAACCGCGTAGCGTAAATGCCCCGTCCAATTCGGCAGGTCGAACTTGGGAGTCGGAATCTTGCCCAGAAGGTCCTGCAAAAACCCGAACGGACATGCCCAGCCGCAGATAAGGCTGCCGAACACAGCCGCCGCCAGAACCAGCAAACCGACAGCGATGAACGGAAAAATGTGCAGGGCCGTAAAGCTGGCCAGGACGCCGATTGGACAGGCAAAAGTAGCCAAAGGACATGCGTAACAATGAAAGACGGGGCCGCACATATTGTGCAGGCGCAATCCAAGCGGGTCAAGCCAGAGCAACAGAAAAGCCGATTGTATCCACATTCGCCAGCGGGCCAACCCCCAAATAGATTTGGGGGCTAACCGGTTAACCCCGCCATCACCATGGCGGGGTTTTGCTGTTTTGGCCATGGCCACCATGGCCTCCTTTCACTTTAGTCAGGTAGGACAGGCTTGCGGCGCCTTGTCGGTGTAAGTTTTCTTCACCTGCCCTGACGCATCTCGCTCCAAGCCTCCAACAGTAACCTCCTTGATAAGAGCAGGCTCGGCCTTAGCCGACGCCGGCGAGTCCGTTCCCTGGGCGGGCGAGATGCTTGTGGAGTGGAAAAACACGCCGTAGGTGAGGGCCAGTGCTCCAGCCGCAACCAGCACGCAAGAGACCATGATTTTTCGCTTACTATTGAGCATACAGGTTCTTTCCACTTAACCATTCGGGCTACAGCTTTGTTCGACACAGATTAACACTGATTAACACGGCAAGAAAATTAGCAGTCCCGATCAGGGATGGCCGAGCCATTACAAAACAGTGTGAATCCGTGTAAATCCGTGTCTAAAACCTACTTAACCGCTCGGGCTAAAAATGGCGGAGGCGAATGGGAATCGAACCCACCCGGGACCTTTTAGGCCCCACACTGGTTTTGAAGACCAGGAGCACCACCAGGCACCAATCACCTCCGCATCGCATTACTTATTATTTTACCAGATACCATAGTAATAAGTTCGCTTCATCCAGTCAATAAGCTCGTCCCGCGAAAAGAGGACGGAGGACAGAGAACTGAGGACCGAACTCTGGCTTCTGTCCCTTCGACTTCGCTCAGGGCAGGCTTCCGTCTTCTGTCATCTGTCTTCCGTACTCCGTCATCTGTTCTTAGGCCGTTGCCTAACGGTATCTCTTTCATTCTCTCTTACCTCCGGCTCCGCCGGCCTCTTTTTATTAGGTGGCAGTCACGAATGGCGTTCCGTTAAGCGACTCAAGTAAAAAGGCCTCCCGTGGCCG
>CAZMLE010000153.1:0-5812 GCA_964567045.1 uncultured Pirellulales bacterium
TTAAAAAGTCGGTTTACAGGCTCGAACTCCAGCCAATCCACGCGAGGAATAGATAGGTTCTGACAGGAAATATTAACCGTACGCGGCAATCCAACGAGCATCGCCGAAACATGGTTGTGAGACGCCATTCGCGGGATTATATTATCCAGATAACTCCGGTAGCCACCACTCATACCGCCAGAGGTGATATTCAGTATAGCTACACGCACGACTGACTAACTCGCATCATCTGACCAACAATACCTTTCAGTACAATATCCACGTAAATCTTTCTCAGACACACAATATGATCACATGTCTGTCTGTAACAAGGGGTAGCAAGGAGAATTCTCAGCCTCTTGCTCATCCGCTGATTGTGATGGTCTCTGGAGCACGAGCAAATCATACGCACAATCTCTGGCTTTTCAAATATCGCCCGAGGACAAAAAGAGCCCAAAGTCGGAACCAGCCTGTCTCTTTTGGCTTCGAACAGAAGCTGTCCCACCACTTCTGTACGACATCCTTTTGCATAAACTGACAAGAACTGAACAATGGCGTAATCCCGTCTAAGATTTCTTCTCTCAACTCACTGAGCATCCAGTCAGCAAAAGGCAAAGTGAAACCCTGTTTGGGCCTGTATACTATACGCTGCGGAAGCCAATCGCCCATTGCCTTCACGAAATACCATTTGGGGCAATTGTGAGGTACTCTCACACCAGAATCAAGAGTTAGAGCATGGGTCGAGAATTCAGTATCAAGAAAGGGTATGCGAATTTCAATGCTGTTTGCCATTCCCATCGAATCACAGTCGCGCAGGAGCATCTGGACCATATAAGTACGCATTTCCAAGATGCCGATTGCATCATGAATTTTTCTATCTTTTATTTGGCTGGCAAGGTCTGTACTGAATTCATCAGCCAAACCACTTTGCCAACTGCTGTTGGCAAGCTCAGGTGACATTTTTCTGATTTGGCGATGGGAAAACACTCGCCGCCGCATAAGATATTGTGACAACACGTCTGACGGACAGTCAAGCATCTCTGCAATTTTGCTTGGCTTTGTCGAATATGGCCAGCAGTTTTCCAGAAGAAAAGCTGCCGGTTTTTTTATGGGCCCAAAAATATGACGTAAAAAAACTGCTTTTGGTATATCTGAGAAAGTAGGATAGCCGGCAAACAATTCATCACCGCCTAAGCCTGAAAGAGCAACGGTGAGCCCTATCTGTTTGGCTGCGTATGAAACTATATATGTATTAATCGCGTCACCTGTTGGCTGGTCCATTGAATCAAGTGCTCTGGGTAGCATTTCTAACAAGTCACTACCTGTTACGGAGACCTCATGATGTTCGGTATTCGCTTTTTTGGCTATCTGATAGGCATATTTTGCTTCTGAACGGTCTGGCTGGTCTGGAAAGACGACACTTAGTGTCTTTATTTTCGTTTTGGATGATTGAGCTGCCGCGAGTGTTACGGCTGAAGAGTCGATTCCGCCAGAAAGGAACAAACCTATGGGCACATCACTGATAAGGTGTCTTCCGACGGCGGAAGCAAAACTTTCTTTCAGCTCCTCCGGCGAGGTGCTGTTCTTATAGGTGGGGTAGGTCCAGTAGGAGTAGACGGTATGGTGGTCTTCGGGGCTAAAAGTTATATAAGTGCCCGGTTTGACAGTTGATACGCCGGCGACAATAGTAGAAGGTTCCTGAACAGCGCCATAGGCCAAATAGCTGAGTATGGCATTGTGATCGGCCCGATGCTCGACCAAGCCGGAAGCTAAAAGGGCGCGTACTTCCGACGCAAAAACCATAAGTTCGCCGACGTGGGTAAAATAGAGAGGCTTTTGACCATATCTATCGCGAGCCAAAAGAAGCGTCTGTTCACGTTCATCCCAGAGCGCAAGTGCGAACATTGCATTGATACGGGCTAATATAGATGGGCCATTTCGTACAAGATAGTGAAATACAACTTCCGTGTCACCGGTGGAAACAATATTGTCCCCGATAGCCCCAAGCTCAGCGCGCAGCTCTTTATAGTTGTAGCACTCACCGTTATATACAAAAGCCCATTGCTTATTGACTGATACCATCGGCTGAGACGCCGCGTCTGTTAGGTCAAGTATAGCCAGCCTTCGATGACCAAGAACACAGTTGCCTGAGGGCGAGACATACAGGCCTTGCCCATCCGGACCGCGGTGCACCATTGAGTCCATCATCTTTCGCACGGCTTCTTTTTGCTTTGATGCACCTCTTCCGAGCACTCCTGCTATACCGCACATTTACTTGCCCCCCCAAAATTGTCACTTTTTTGATAACTCCTTACATAAGACTTTTGAACATGCCTGGAACACCTCATCCACGCCGATCGACCTGATGCACTCCGCCTTTCTTTTAGAACAAACCTCCAACATACAGCCCTGGCATGGCGCATTACTGCGCAAGACTACATGTCCTTTGCCATAAGGGTGCCATTTCCCGGGATAGTCCCTGGCTGAAAAAATAGCTACGCATTTGAGCCCCGCTGAGACGGCCATGTGCATCGTGCCTGTATCATTGCCAAGAAAGAAAACACACTTTGACATAGCTGCTATAGCCTGTCTAATTATCAAGCTGCTGGCAGCTATATAACCCCGATGCCACTGTGAAGTTAGATATTTTGCCAATTCGACATCCTCCGGACCACCAAAGACAACGGGCCAGATATCAAAATCGCTGATTAGTCGATTTACCACGGCGGCATATCTTTCTTTAGGCCAGATTTTTGCGGGCATTTTTGAGCCGGGGCCGACCGCTATCCATGGCCTGCCGTCATCAGACGGAAGAGTCGCCCGCCAACGTTCTACCGCTATTGCATCTTTTTCTCCGATATTAACATCGACTCTGCCCTTTCCCGGCTGCGGGACTTCTATGCTTGATCTGCGAAGTCTTTGCAGCAGCAGGTCACCCTCCTGAGGAACAGTAGGAAGTGGTTGGCCGGGCACTTTTGCGGGAAAATCTGGAAATTCATCAAATCCGAAAAACTCCCTTATACCGGCAAGACTGAAAAAGAACCTATCCCTGCGAATTTGAAATTTACTCCTCTCAGAGGGTGGCAGGTAAACCATCGCATCGTACTTTCTTGACCTAAGCTCATAAAGCAGGCCGAGCACTTTCCAGGATTGGCTTAAAAAGCCTTTTTTAGGCTTGATAAAGTGATAACTGAGAAAATCATCTACAATTCCTGAGCCGCCAAGTACCTCAGAGGCTCGGACGTATCCTGAGTCCGGATGCTCATCAGACAGTAGCGTTATCCTGGCGCCATTGAAATGCTTCTGAGCGGCCCACATTGCAGGCACCGAAACCAAAATATCACCCAATTGGCCTATCCGAAAAACCACGACTTTCTTCATAGCATCTGAGTTCAGGATTCTCCATCCTGCAAAGCGTCAACCGCAAGTCCACATTTAACATTTTTGGAGTGAAAACGCGATCTTAAAAACGAGCCTAAGTCAAATTTAACGGTTATATGTGCCAGGATTCTTGATGTAATTAACAATGCTAATATCTTCAACATCCAGGAAAGATGACTGACAGCCGGATTCACCATCATTCGAGTCAGAAGCGTTGAGTAAAATATCAAAATCGCCGCTTCCGCGTATGATAAGCGTGATCTAAATACAGAATCCATGGCGCGATATATGCAGCCTAAGACAAGAAAGACCAGAGGTATTCCCAGCCAGCCAAAGTTAGTGTAAGCCTCCCCAACGGTGGTGACCGGCGCAGATGACCAGGTTAGCCATGACCGAAAAAGGCCATAGGCGCCATCGACAACGATGTGTTCGATATCCTTCTAGTCCTGGACCATCACCCCCTTAATAGTATCTTCAATGGTCACGGCGCTATTGAGGCAGACAGTAATTATTGATGTTTTCATTATAATTGCGATTTCCAATTTCAAGTAGCGATAAAAGCTTTTTCTTCAATACAAAACTAATCCCTTTTCGTCTTTTCCAGAAGAACTCAAAACAGTCTTTGAAGCGCCTATTCACTAGATATAGACGTAGATATGTTCGCTGTTGCCATTTTACTAACTCGGCATATGGGAAACCGTCAATTTGCAAAACTTTGCCCCCATATTTGTCGTATTCCGACCAATTCTGCGAAAGAAGGCGGTATCCATTTTTGCCTTGCATGGCAAGATCAAGTATCCTTTTTCCAGGATATGGGACCATTAGTCCCACAGCGATGCTATCTGTATTCAGTTTTACTCCCAAGTCAACTGTTTCCTTCAATGTTTCGCCGGTCACGCCAATACAAAGCAAAAATTGGTCTTGACAACTGGTAGGGGTTAAAGGTGTGCGAATTCGCTTATGGTTAACAATAAGGTTATGCACTTGATACAAAACTCAACCATAGGCTAAATCCCCTTAAAATGGATGGTCGGTAAATTCCTCGTGTTGTGCCGTAATTCGTACTTACTTTAATAATTTAATTCCCGAAAGAATTATAACAGAACTTATACCTTATACGCAGGTCTCAAATTAGGAGAGTATTATACCCTAACCTAACTCGCCAGTTTGTACCCTATCTGGGATTATATCATCTCGAATAAAAGTGGATTTTTCCTTTACACTCCCCATATCGCTTATGGTGTAACAGTTTTGACATAAATCTTTATAATCCCCTTTCAGCAACCTTGAATAAATATTTCTAGCAAAACTTGATTGTATGATTTCTGAAAAGGATTGTCTGGTAAAGTTTCCAACTACCCCAATATTACAAATTCTAAGATCACCATTGCTTGAGATTATAAAGTTAAACCATGGATATGCACAATTTGATTTGTCGCTGATAAAATTAGATTTTTCTGAAAATAATGCAGGGGAAATTAATGTCAAACTTTTATCTCTTTCGAATTGGCACCTTATTTTTGAAAGAATAGCATCAGATAAATCTTGGTGATAAAACAATGACTCGTTAAACAGTCCAGAAAATTCCTTCGTCAACTTAGCGTGTCTTAATTGAAGGATATTTATACCGTATTCCTTAACAAAATCATAGGCATTTTCCAATTCTTCAATATTTCTTCTCAGCATGGTATAATTTAACCTAATGACCGGTTCACTTGTTTTCTTATTTTGTTTTTCATTTTTCAAGATTTTCAAAACTGATAATATCTTATAAAAACTTCCGTTTCTTCTTATTGAGTTGTATGTCGGTTCAGTAAGCCCATCACAACTGATATTAATTTCATCTAATAACCTTTCAGATATAATAGTTTGTATTTTTTCTTCATCCATAAGTAAAGCATTTGTGCATATTCCAATTTGTCCATTACAATATTTTCTCGCAATTCTTGCATAATCTAAGAAATGCTTAGTCATAAATGGTTCAAATCCACAAGAAAGGTCAAGGATGCCTACCTTTTTGAAGGTTTGTTTTGCAATCAATTCAAATAAATCTATTGGCAAGATATGAACTTCTTTGGCTTTGTAAAAAGACAAGTAACACATTATGCATTTCAAATTACAAATATTATTTGTATCGATACCCATCCGATAAATGCGTATTCTTAGCAAGTCTAAAATCTTTATAGACGCGACCCTTAGAGGTCTAGAATTCAACTTAGTATATATGCTTCTGTATAAATATTTTTTGTTCATATACTTTATATGACTTGCCTAAATAATTCCTGTTGCGGAAACAATTTTATGTAAAACTTTATTTAAAAAAGCCTGCTGCGGTTATCATTCGGTTACCGAAAAACCAGGACTTTCTTTATTGTATCTGAGTTCAAGATTCTCCATCCTGCAAAGCGTCAACCGCAAGTCCGTGTTTCACAACGGTAGAGCGAAAATGCGA
>CAZMLE010000154.1:0-5717 GCA_964567045.1 uncultured Pirellulales bacterium
CACAATTTGGCACGCGCCGGCCTTGACAAAAAGAGCGATAAACTGTATAATATTTTTATACTGGACGAGTTTCGGGAGGAACAAAGGCGTACAAGCCACGTTGACTTATCTGCCAGACGTATGGCGGATTTAGGTTCTGCTGAAGTTGCAGCCGTAACCGAGAGAGGGCGATGTGTAATCATCGGCCTTTTCCGATGGGCAAGATAACAATAGCACACAAGGGCATCATTTTCGCAGCTTTGCTGGCACTGCTGCACTTCGGCTGCGGCAAAGCGTGGGCACGGTCAACAACGCCGTTTCAAGCCGAACAGGCAGTTATGGGCTGGCTGGCGACCGATGCGCAACCACTCGGCACAACCATCGGTAGGCACGTCAAGAAGACGGAGACCTTCACCGGTGATGACGGTGAGCCGATCTATTATGTCATCTACTTGCGGCCAACCGGATTCGTGATTGTATCGGCAGACGATTTAGTAGAGCCAATCGTTGGTTTTGCCGACGATGGAACCTACGACTGCTCACCGGCGAATCCGCTCGGAGCATTAGTGAGTCGCGACTTACGTGGGCGAATCACGGCGGGCCAGGCCGAGGACAACTCACAAGATAAGATGCTGAGAGTTTCGCGGCTGCAGAGTAAGCGGAATCGTTTTATCAGACTTGCGGAAACTTTTGAAGATGACCTTGCCTCTATGGATATGTCCTCAATTCCTGATGTTCGTGTTGCACCGCTGCTGCAAAGCAAGTGGTCTCAGGGTGATGTCTGCGGCCAGAATTGCTTCAATTATTACACGCCCAATCACTACTACTGCGGCTGCGTTGGTACGGCTATGGCTCAGCTAATGCGATATCACCAGCATCCCAGGACAGCAATAGGCGTACACCGTTTTACTGTCAAAGTCGAAGGAAACCCGCAAACACTATTTACAGGAGGCGGCAACGGTTTAGGCGGCCAATACAACTGGAGCGATATGCCGCTCGTGCCCGACTGTCAGACAACCGATACGCAGCGAGCAGCTATAGGAGCACTTTGTTACGATGCGGGCATCTCGGCCAATGTCGACTATGGCCCCGACAGCTCGAGCGGCGATGCGCTCAAAGCCAAAGACGCACTGATAGGCATCTTCAAGTATGGCAGTGCAGTCAACGGCTATAACAAGGAGAGTAATATTGGGCCGGGCTTGCTCGGCATGATCAACCCTAACCTCGACTATGCCAATCCCGTCATTCTCGGCATCTGGCACGAACAAAGTGGACATGCTGTTGTATGCGACGGGTATGGCTACAGCGCCGCGACCTTGTATCACCATCTTAGTATGGGCTGGGGCGGTGCCGATGATGCATGGTACAACCTGCCCAACGTCGAGGCACACTACACATACACATCAGTTGCCGTGTGCCTTTATAATATTTTCGTCTCAGGCACAGGCGAGATTATCAGTGGGCGTGTCACCGACGCGTCCGGAGTTCCGATTGATGGCGTGACAGTGACTGCGCAAGGTGCACGCGGGCCCTACACCACGACAAGCAACGCCAACGGCATATATGCCCTGGCGAAAATCCCGTCGGCGTCGACATACACGGTGACCGCAGCGAAGGAAGGTTACCGGTTCACAGGGCAGACTGTCACCACCGGTACTTCAAACGATTGGGCCAATACGTCAGGAAATAGATGGGCAGTTGACTTCGTAGCAGCACTTGCGGGCGACTGCGACGCAGATAGCGACGTTGACGCCGTAGACTTTGCCATCTTTGCGCACGCGTGGCTGACATCGCCAGAGGATGCAGGTTGGAAGCCTTACTGTGACATAAGCGTCCCACGTGACGGTCTTATTGATACGCTGGACCTGGCCATATTTGCCGATAACTGGCTTACAGGCGTCAAGTAGCCCACCGTAATTCAATCCTAAACAGGCTTTGCGAAATCTTGAATTGAGCGTTTTTTTCTTGCATTTCGGGTAGCTTTAGGTAGATTTAGTAACCAAAAGTATCGACCGGAGATTTAGCAATGATAGGCAAAAAGATAAGACTTGAAAGAATAATAGACCGCAATTCGCATAAGACCGTAATTATTCCTATGGATCATGGCGTCACGGTAGGCCCGATCGAAGGGCTGGCGGATATGCGAACAACGATCAGCAGGGTAGTGGCCGGCGGGGCAAACGCCATCCTGATGCACAAGGGTATGGTCCGGGCAGGTCATAGAGGCACGGGCAGAGATGTGGGATTGATTGTTCATCTGTCAGGAGGGACATCCATGAGCCCTGACCCGAACGCCAAGCAGTTGGTCTGCACAGTTGAAGAGGCAATCAAACTGGGCGCCGACGCGGTCTCCGTCCATATAAATCTCGGCGCTGAAACCGATAAGGAGATGCTTCAGCAGCTCGGAGAGGTCAGCAGAAAGTGCGTGGAATGGCAGATGCCACTCGTTGCGATGATGTACACCCGCGGACCTAAAATCAAAAGTGAGTTCGATGTCAACAACGTCAAACACGCCGCCCGCGTTGGAGCCGAGCTGGGTGCGGATATTGTTAAGGTGCCGTACACCGGCAGTATCGAGAGTTTCACAAAAGTGGTGGAGGGTTGCCCGGTGCCGGTCGTGATCGCAGGCGGGCCGAAAATGGATAGCGACAAGGACATCTTCAAGATGGTTGAAGGTGCACTCAAAGCCGGCTGCGCAGGTGTCTCGATTGGCCGAAATGCCTTTCAGCACAAAACGCCGGAGAAAATGGTCGCTGCCCTATGTAAGATGGTCCACCAAGGCGCCAGCGTCGAACAGGCAACTGCAACATTAAACGAATAATTGTTTTTAGCCCCCAGTATTACTGGGGGGTTCACCTTTTTTGGCTTATCCGCCCACAACAACACCGTCTGCTTCACAAATATCTAGCTGAGACCACCCTGAGGCGTAGCGGTGTGTCGAGCACACGCTAAGGACGGATCATCAGTAATGAATCAGAGACAACCTGGTGGTAGCTCTGCATAATAACAAACAAAGATTAGCGAGGGTATCTTTCCTCTTTCTCGTTCTTGGGTTTTTCTTCGCCAGCTACGGGTTTAAACCTCTTAACACCAGAAGCATCCAACGTCTCACTGATGGTTGCAGCCGGAAATACGATTCCGAGATCAGATGACCCAGCAACCGAAGTTGTCTCGGCTTGAATCCCTAATGTTCTTGTTTTCTTTAACACTAATTCCCAGTCCTGAATCGTTCCCGAAACGATGCCGAGTAGTTCAGGATTGTATCCTGAAAGAGAGTCCAAAATCGTTTTCCCGTTTTCTTTCCTAACTTTGTAAGGTCTTACTGGGACAAATACAGGACTTCCGCTAGACCCTCTAATGGTTGGACAGTCAATGAGAAACTTAGGAGAATTTTGAAATTGCCTATCTGGCGCGCTTGCTATCGTCCCCCCTCGTGCAAGAGGAATCGCGGTCTGCCCTTCCATAAGGCTCAATGGATACCCCAGAATGACGACTGGGTCTCCTATCGTAATATATGTTTCCCTAATAGACTCTTTCGTCGAGAATCTGGATTCAGGAATGTAGCCAACTCTGCAACCTGTTTTTATTTGTCCCTTCTCAACCACATAGTCCGTTACATCGAGCGCCGCAACGTCCACTTTTTCAGAAGGGTGCTCGACCAAGAGTTTCTTACCCGCACCGTCGCGCAATAATACCTCAAAGCTGGTTCTTGATAATTCACCGTTCTTTTCGATGGTGATATACAACGTAGCTTTGGCAGGACTGGAGGCTTGTTTCAACTCCTCCGGTAGTGCCAAGACGTGTTTGTTCGAGACGAGGAATATCTTCGATTTGTCCTGTTCAACATTTCGTGTAACAAAGAAACCGGTGCCTGCCTTACCCGTGGATTGGTTGACCACGAATGTTGTGCTAAAAACCCATTCTTCATCGATGGCCATACCATGTGCAATTGAGGTCAGTACAGCGAGAAGGAACAATATGACTCCGAATTGTTTCATACGCTACTCCTTTCCAACATGAAATGTGTAGGTGATTGTACTACTCTCATTAAATCTGGCGTTGAGCCTTGTGGCATCGGCGGATTTTCTGGTTCTGCATCTCTTCTGCAATCGGGAACCCCTTCGACCAAAGATGATTTGTGCGATTTTTGCTCCGGATTATATTTCGCTGGTTGCATAATGTCAAGCACGAATCTCCAAATCCGAATCTCGAAACAAATGCGAATATCAAAATGGCCAATTTCAAGACACTCCTGGTGTAAGCCCGGCCGAACCGAGGCAGTGAAATGTGTTGACATGACCGTCAATTGGCGTTTAATCTCGGAATCTTATAAAGGCTGGTAAGACCAAGAAACGAAAAGAGTAGTCACAGTCTGTCGTTCTTCAGGCATACAGCAGCCGACATCCCTTCGGCTGAGGAATCGGTTCTCCAAACTCTTTGGCAGTATCGATCCAAAGTGCAATGGCCTCCTTTGCCTTTAACAGCGCTTCGTCATAGCTGCTGCCGTGTGCTTTACAGCCGGGCAACTCGGGAACATCGGCTATATAGCATTTGTCTTGGCCGTCCCAGTAAATTATTATTTCATATTTATACATACCTATCCCACCTTCAGATTATACTTATGAATTATATCCCTAACTTGGCGAACTTGATAAGCTTTGGCTTTATCTTTGTCTCTCTGTAGATTCACCTTCTCGATAACGTCGCTTTTTCTGAACATGTGATGGCTACCACGAACACGTTCTTCAAAGCCCAGCCGTTTCATTAATTGACACAAATCGTTAAACCGCATACTCTTATCAGAGCCGCCTCGTAAAATCTTGAGGAAAAGTTTATCGTATTTTCCCATAATGTTATTATAATATCTTCAAAGAAAAAAACAAGCTGTATCCTGCAGGTTATGAATTGATTGTAAGGATAGGAATAATGAAGAAATTGTGGGTAAATGTTGTTCCGTACGAAAAGGGGCTTGCTATCGCGGCGCTGGAAAGTGGTGCTGAGGCGCTCGTCCTGCCGGACGGCAAAAGCGAAATTGCTCGGCAGTTCGGCAAAATAAAAACCATCGAAAAAAACGGCGACCTCAAGCCGGGCGTCGATGTCGAGTTCATAGATATAGCAGGCAAAGCCGACGAAGATAGGGCTGCGGCGGTTCCCACTGACAAAATTCTCGTCCTGCGAATGCTCGACTGGACGATCATCCCGATTGAAAATCTGCTCGCCCAACGTGGCAAGAATATCATCGCGCAGGTCGAAAACAGCAAACAAGCCAAACTTATGGTCGAGATTCTTGAAAAAGGAGTGGATGGCGTCCTGCTCAATACCACTGATCCCAGCGAGATTAAAAAAACAGCTGAGATCATTCACGGCATAAGCGAGAAAATTCCCTTAGTAATAGCTACAATCACAGGCACTAAGCAGCTTGGTATGGGTGATCGGTCGTGTCTTGATACATGTACGCAAATGACGCTCGGCGAAGGCATGCTCATCGGCAATACGGCTTCGGGCTTTTTTTTGGTGCACTCTGAATCCGTCGAGAACCCTTATGTTGCCTCCCGGCCTTTCCGCGTCAACGCCGGCGCCGTGCACGCATACACCTTAACGCCGGGCGGAAAAACTAAATACCTGGCAGACCTAAAAGCCGGCGACGAAGTCATGCTGGTAAATTTTCAAGGCAAAAGTCAAACCGCCTATTTAGGCAGAAACAAGATCGAAAAACGCCCAATGATGCTCATCGAGGC
>CAZMLE010000155.1:0-5704 GCA_964567045.1 uncultured Pirellulales bacterium
CATATGGACCGAAACTATTTAAAAAAGCTCTGTTTTGTTGCTACAGTCTCAAAATATTGCTTATATGGTTTCTGTATAAGACGCCTTACGCTATCTTCATATTTTTGTATAAAGGTTTGGCGATGGGCTTTAAGCATTTACCTGCTACTTACATTCATAATTGTCAGGCCGACAATTTCTTTCCCATCTTTTCTTATCAAGATATCTTTATCCGTTTCTATTGTTTTTGCCGCTCTTTGAGGTTTCCGAAAGCTCATATATAATACATCAGCCTCTTTGTCGTAGTCCAGCCATACATGGCGGGTCGGCAGTTTTACCATGTCAGAAACGATTGCCATACATTTTCCGATGAAATCTTCTGTCTCCATAGGTAAGTCGTATAGATACTCAATTGAATGAATGCGCTATTTCCATTCGTTTTCCTATGATACTACGGCAAGGCATATCAATTGTAGGGCGGGGCTTGCCCCGCCTAATCGAATCGGTGGGGTGAACCCCACCCTACAAAACTTTTTCCATATAAGGCGCTTAAGTCATCTGCATATTTTTGTATAAAGGTTTAGCGATTGGCTTTAAGCATTTTGAGGCATTCAGGATTTCTATCCCAATCACCTGGCCTCTGTCATCAAGCTCTACATTTATGCCCGGAGCAACCTCTATAAATTCTTCTTCCACAGCTTTCTTAGCTACAATATAAAGTACATCCGATTCATAATCGTAGATAACTTTTGGTTTCTTGCTCATCTTTTTTTTGTGATTCTAACACCATTATCAGAAAAATGACATCAGTTGTCAATACTTGATTAAAAAGACCAAAAAGATATACTGATTACTCAATGTGACGATTCGACTTGTCATACCTGCGAAAGCAGGTATCCAGAAATATTTTCCGTAAATGTGGATTCCCGTTTTCACGGGAATGACAATTTGTCTTGTATTGCTATGAAAACAAACGAGTTCGATTGTATTGTTATAGGCGGCGGTCACGCTGGCGTGGAGGCTGCTCACGCCGCTGCGAAAATCGGCGCCAAAACCTGCCTTATAACCATCAGCAAAGACACCATCGCCAAGATGAGCTGCAATCCGGCTGTCGGAGGTCTGGGCAAGGGACAGATCGCACGCGAGGTCGATGCTCTCGGCGGACTAATGGGCCTGGCCACTGATGCCACAGGGATTCAATTTCGTCTGCTCAACCGCTCTAAAGGGCCCGCCGTTCGTTCGCCGCGAGCCCAGACAGACAAGTATAAATACAAAGACTTCATGCGAACACAGCTTGAGCAGACCGAAAACCTGACCATTATCGAGACAATGGCCTCACAGATAATCACCGAAAAAGGCCATGTCGGGGCTGTCGACTGCGTGAACAGCGGCACATACTACGCCCCGACGGTAGTTCTAACCACAGGGACATTTCTTCGCGGCCTTATGCACATAGGGCCTGAGCAGTTTCAGGGCGGTCGGCTCGGCGAACCTGCAGCTTATGAGCTTTCCGAGAGTTTAATGCGGCTCGGCCTGGAACTGAAAAGACTCAAGACCGGCACGCCGGTCCGCCTGGACGCATCTACCGTTGAACTCGACAAACTCGAAATCCAGCTCGGAGACGAAGAACCCGTACCTTTCTCGTTTATGACCAAGAGGATAGACCGAAAACAGATTCCATGCTGGATAACGTACACCAACGAAAGAATACACCAGTTGATCAGGAACAATTTGCATCGCGCACCACTATATACAGGGCAAATAAAATCCGTGGGCCCGCGATATTGTCCCAGTATAGAGACCAAAATTGTCCGGTTTGCAGATAAGAGCCATCATCAGGTATTTCTCGAACCCGAGAATGAGCAGATGAGCAGCATTTACTGTAACGGGATAAGCACGTCGCTGCCACGAGATGTTCAGGAACAGATGCTGCGACTTATGGCGGGTACCGAAAAGGCACGGATTATCCATTTCGGCTACGCGATTGAATATGATTATTGTCCGCCAATTCAATTGTATAGCAGCTTGGAAACCAAAAAAATATCAGGGCTATTTTTAGCGGGCCAGATAAATGGCACCAGCGGTTATGAAGAGGCCGCGGGGCAAGGTATCATCGCTGGTATAAACGCAGCCAGAAAATTGCAGGGCAAAGAGCCGATTGTTCTCGGCAGACACCAGGCCTACATCGGCGTGATGATAGATGATTTGCTAACAAGAGGTATTGATGAGCCTTACCGGATGTTTACCTCGCGGGCTGAGTATAGACTTTCGCTGCGGGCCGACAATGCGGACAGAAGATTAACACCGGTCGGTAAATCGGTCGGTCTTGCAGACGAAAGACGATGGTCAAAATTTCAGAAAAAGCTCAGTGACATTAGTGTGCTTAAAAATTGTTTAATGAGCACCCGCTCGGATGGCCTAAGCCTGTGGCAGCAGCTTCGCCAGCCACAAAATAATATCGCAGAGACACTGGCTGATGTTCCTGATATTAAAAGGATGAATCTCGATAGAGATGTTTTGCAGGCGGTAATCATCGATGCCAGATATGAGGGTTATTTAGCGAAACAAGAGCGTCTGGTAGCCAGTTTCAGTATTCTGGAGAACAAGAAAATCCCGCCGGATTTGGATTACAGTAAGATTATCCACCTGCGCGCAGAGGCAAAAGAGAAGCTATCGGCGTTTCGGCCCGGCACGCTTGGCCAGGCTTCACGAATAAGTGGCATTACTCCGGCTGACATCACGGTCTTGCAGGTGCACCTCAAGAAAAGCTATAAGTATTGAGTAGTTAGCGTATAGCGTGAAGCGCATAGGCAGGAACGAGAAACTATGGCACACCAACAGTACGCGGCCTGGTGCAATGAATTGCCGGGCGGCCCATACGTGTAGCGGCTTGCCGAACAGTTGCAGCCCATTATAGTTGCCGATAAACATCTCGCCGATGCCGAACATAATGAATGATAATTAGCCGTTTGTCCTTATCGAAGCCGTATATCATCCGATAATCACCGATGCGCATTCGATACAACTTCTCTGCGCCTGCCAACTTGATCGACTGACGTGGAAAAGGATTGTCCTTCAATGCTTCGATACGCTTGAAGACGTGCGTCACTATTGATTGCGGCAGCGAACGCAGGTCTTTCTCAACCGATGGTTTGAATATGACTTTATAAGACGCCATCTTTCTTCAATCGACGCTTCATTTCTTGGAGGCTAATCGGTCGTTCAGCCCGGCGCTCTGCGACCACCGCAAGGTCGTGCAGGTCTTCCATCAACTTTTGATATCGCTTCAGTGAAAGAATGACAGCGGTCTTCTTGCCGTTGACGTCAACCACAAATTGCTCTTGAGTGGCCATTGTCTATGTACTCCTTCTGGTCGGTTCAACTTCTGCCTGTATTATATCCCAACCATACTGTGCGCCTATCCCTGATTCCGCTTCTGCCTACGCCAGGTGCAGTGCGTCAAACGGCCTGATCCCGAGTGCTTCATGTCTGCGCCTAACAGAAAGTCCGCCGACCACCCACGCTCTCATCAAACGAACGCCTAAAATCAGCGGCGCACGTCAATGCGTTCGCTGAAGCGCCTCGTTAGATTCCTCTGTATCCACGCCCTTCAAATCACGTTCTTCTGGCTCAGACCCATTAAGCTGATGCTTACAAAAAGCAACTATTTCTTGTCGTGCTGCTTTTGAATGCCCGGCAATAGCATTGGCACAAAATTTGAAATGTTGAATGTTATCTTTGTATTTTTCTGTAAACATAAGGTTCGTTTGGTACGCTATTTCTCTATAAATATTAAATGCCGCTTCTGATCGCGCCTTCATCCGGCTTGTTCGGCGATTTTGTTTTTTCCGTCGAAAAGACTGGATAGTTATCCGTGATCTTCTGGAGCAGATCAGGTTTTATGAGCTGCTGATTCGGTTTCTTCGTAAACCACACGGCTCTCGGAAATCCATGTTTGGCATCGACACACGCCAATTTGGCTCCAGGTATATTCCAGCAGCGATAGACCCAATAGTTATGCCCTCCGTACTTTACAAGTACGCAGGTGACTATCTCCTTCTTACCGTCACCATCCAAGTCACAGATATCGTCCGGAGTGAATCGTTCCGACGGGATAAGAATCCGCGCGAATTTCCCTGACTCGTATTGTGTGAAGATCAGGAGTTCGCAACCGAGACCAAGCCCTTGGGTTCCATGGTAGACCTCCTTGATTACATCTTCTAGTCCATTCCGGTCGAGGTCCGCAACAATTGTCCGCGTTCTTTCCATCCAGATGTCTACCGTTTCCTCATAAACCTTTGTCCCCCCGATGGTAATGCGGAACACACGGGTGTCTTCCCCCGTATGAATGACGGACGCGGCGACGTTCGAGTGGGACGCGTTCTTTACCCTGGTGGTTTTCACCAGCTTCATCTCAGCCCTTGAAAAGGGACAGTAATTTGGGTCCAGAGCGAACGCGGGAGACAATCCTCCGATCATCATGAATATTAGGACGGTTATTCTCGTCATCTGCCTGCTGAACAACGAGTATACAGTCTGCCCAAAACTGCAAATGCAGGCGGTATTCTGTATCAAACTTTTTCCGTCATTTTCAAAAATCATCGCAACCTTTGTTATTACAACCTCTTCAGACGTCGGCTTCAATTTTTGCTGTCGGGATTATACAGGCTGCATAATATCACATACCTATCGGAAAGTCAAATCGGCGGGATTAAGCGTGCCAACTTCAGATCCGTTTTTTTTGCGTGTACCAAACGTAGTCCGAGCATCCCGACTTGATCGGGACGGCAGCTTGGCACTGCTCCAGTACGATGTATCCCAGCAGTGGTTCTCTCGGCGGTTATTAACATACGATTTTCCTTTACCTCGTCTTCAGCATAATACTACTGGACCGCTGGCAAGTCAAATCTTGGATTTTTCAAAGACATGAAAGACAGGTTATCAGGTTACCGGGTTATCAGATGACGGTGATCAGAGGATCAGGTTATCAGGTTGCCTGCTCTGCTGATATCCTGATATCCTGCGTCCTGTTACCCTGATACGCTGATAGCCTATAGATTCGTTGTCTTATTGCCTCGCCTGTACGCTGGACGCAAAACGCTATACGCTGGACGCAAAACGCTATACGCTGTACGCTATACTTATGATTGCTCTGTCTGATAACATCTACAACCGCTCTCTGGGTAGGGACCAGCCCAAGTTTAAGCTCTGGCGGTCGGCAGGGTTGCTCATTAAGTGTTTGACCCGCCGGTCCTTGCGCCCTACCGAAGCTAACCAGCCATCTGCCTGTTTGATCTGCTCTTGAAGGTGCTCCAGAAGCTCTGTCTCGCTACCCAGAATGTACCGATCATACTTGGGCAGTTGCAACTGTTTGAGCCAGGCAATGCCTATCTTAGTGAACAGTTCTGTGGCTGACCGCTCAGATCGAATCAATGGGTGACGGTCCAGCAGCACATGAATGCGATTCTTGGTCATGGTCGCAAGCCGAACCAGGAACATCCTGTGGCCAAGCAGATTGGTCAGGATTCTGGCCTGCGGCGAACGCACATAGGCTGCCGGCACCAGATCGCAGCGCAGTAAATGCGCCAGCGTGGTCGCATCAATCTTGTCGGTCTTGATCTTCGCCTCTGCTATGGCCTTGACCTTCAAAGGATGGGCCAGAGTGACGTCCTAGACCCTACACAAGCGTGACTTCTTGAATTCAATTTTTCAGGCCTACAAAAAA
>CAZMLE010000156.1:0-5590 GCA_964567045.1 uncultured Pirellulales bacterium
TTCACATACTAATTCAAACTCAGGAAATGTCCAATTCCGTCTGAATCACCACATTTATTGCATCTATTTTCATTCTCCTGGATTCGTTCCATGCCTTGGTAGTTACAGTCCTGGCACTTGTATTTTGGGCAGGATGCTCTATGTCCTGTATCTCTACTATCCACCCATCTTTTATGCTTAATGAAGTTTCTGGCTGCTGCCCGTTCCTGCTTATCCGTACGTGCCCATCTTTGATCTGAAACCTTCGGTTCCTGCCCCAACCGGCTCTAAGCGTTAGTAGCTCCATTGTTCTGGTCTCCTTTCATAAATAGGCATCTCCCTCCGCGCATGGTCAGTCAACTACTCTTCTGGCCATAGTCTCATCGTACTCTCGTTGAGCGAATGCTACATAGCTGCCTGCTGGTATCGGTAAGGCATTGTGCTCAGGGTGTCGCAGCGTTGCCGCTTTGGCTACCTTCAGCAGAACCATCGGCCCGGCTATAGCTCCTATCCCCAGGGCCCTCAGAAGACTTCTCCTGGATATATACTCTGAAGTCCTTGGGCTTTTTGCCATAGCGCTATCTTCACTTAACGCTTTAGCATCGACCTGGCCGCCGGTTAATTCATGCTTATGGCCGGTGATTTCACCCTGTGCGATAACTCGGGGATTGTCCATCTTTTTGCCTGCCTGCTGATACAGGTCTTGCCATTGGCCTTCGAGGTTCTGCGGCACCGGTATCAGCACCATCTCACCATGTCTATACGCCTTCATGATATAGCTCCTTTCCATATTCAAAACTTGTCCGCCTGTGGCGGGATGTACGCGAAAAAAATGCCTCCTGCACGCTGCAAAAGGCTTGCCCCCCGAATGTCACTATAGGGCTGTCCAAAATAATCTGATTTACTGCCTCGAATTTTCACACAACCACAGCCGTCACCTCACTTTCTGTTCAGAATCGTTCCGGTCAAACCGCCAGATGCGAATACGCTCATATCGCTTAGCATCTCTGGCAATACTTTCTATCGCCGCTTCCATATCTTCCTGGTCGAACAGCCGGAAAAGAACATTCAACTTGCTTGCGACAGTACGGGATGTCTTGGCCAAAAAGTAATCAAAGTCCCGAAGGCTTTCGTCAAACTTAAGCGCCTGCTCATCCCTGTCGATGGTGGTAATCTCCAAGAGCAGGTTATGGAAATAAAACTTAGCCTCTTTTTCGTCCCTTTTGATTGAAAAGGCTATTTCCAGACCATCCCCTTCCTCTTTGACCTCAAAATTGAGTGTTTGTAGTATTGTTCTTACAGCACCGACAACTATAGGTGACACCAGCGAGAGAAAAGCGTTTATCTTTGCTATTTCTATTTGATCTTGCATATAAGAATCCCTTTCATTCCAAAGACGTTTTGGTAAATAGAAGTTAGTAATCCTCCGGCAGCAGGCAGGTGACATGGCTGACATCGTCGATAAACCACAACCTTTCACCATCGATCTCAAGGACCTGCAGATAATCTAAGCCGCCTTTTTTCTTAACTTCCTTTTGAAGCATGGTGTATGCTGCGAAAATCATGGGTTCTCCGAACTTTCCTATGGCATTGCGTGTCGCCACGAACTTTCCATTGAACTGATACGTGCCTTCTTTTTCCTGAGGCAGAAGTTTGATGGTTTCTCTATGAGTTGGTTGTTTAAGTGGTGCGACCGTAATTCGTACCTCCAAGTAAAAGGGTTGATATTTCGGTATTGCTTTTGAAGTGCAGGCAGGCTGGCAGCTTATGCAGGGCTTATTCCAGGCTCTTCTGCTTGTCCCGGCTCTTTATGTTCCATCAGGTACTCAAATGCCTTCTGAAGGGCTAATATCGCTTTAGGAAGCTCATTCACGCTAAGGCTGTTGGTTCCGTTCCATTGGCCGGTTTTGTCCTTGTATCTGACTTCAATCACTACTTTTGGAAGTGGTATTAACTTGCCGTTCTTCTGGATGGTGTTTCTAAATATAGAGGCTCTTACAGCTCCCACCTTGAAAACAATTTCTGGTTTTGCCATTTTCCGCTTATTCCTTATCGATTGGATATTACCAATCAGTACGATCGTACAAGGTGGTAGGGGTTTATAAACCTTTTGGCTGATGCTGATAAATCTCAGGCCGAGAGAAGTCGCTAAAGAAGCGACCTTTACGGGAGCGACTTTCAGTAAGACCTTCTCGGTGGCCGCTGATTAAACAATCAGCATCAGCAGGAAAATATCGTCGGGGAAAAGCGGACAGCGGTGCGGGTGAGAATGAAAACAAGGTAAGGAAAAAAAGTGGAGAAAAGGAAGGAACGCTACGAAGAAAAGACTGAATTTTATACAGCGCTGGCTACGAAGAAAATTTCGCACATCTCTGACCTTTCCAGGTATTCCTGGTTTTCCAGGGTGGAAAAGCCCAAATCTGAAAGGCAGTCAAATCCAACATTTCAAAGCCACTTTGTTTATCCCGACAGTTCTTGTCTCTGCGAGCGTTTTGTCAGGACTGAAAGCAGCTTTTTAGGTTTGGATGTTTTTGCCTTCAACGTATATAAGGAATTTGGAGTTTATAAATCTTTGCATTTGCCATAGACTGGGATAAGCATTTGCGACAGCTGGCCAAGAATCAGGCTAAAGCCGAAAAGGGCCGTTTTTGAGCGACTTCGGTGCGCGCGCACCGGCTTGAATAGGCTGACAGGACCGGTCCAAGAAGCTCCTATTGGCTATACGCGGACTGTACAACGACCGGACGGTAAACTCGTTACCGTCTATTACTGGCTGGACGAGCCCCGCACCGAGCGCTACATCGCCGCGACTATCTGGTCGGCGCCCAAAGTCGATTAACGAGAAGAGACGACCACGCATATGTGCAAAATCGATACAGGGCTCCAAATTAAGAGGCCACCGATGAAGAGCTGAAAGTCAAATACTGAAATGCCTGTTGCCACAAGTTCTCTTGTTTGAGGCATCCCCTTACGACATATCAGCCAATCTCCAGCAAGCAGCGGTCATTGAAAATGGTGCTAAATTTTGATTTTTTCATAAATCACTGATGATAAATGGCTTGTGAAAAGGCCATTTTTGCAGAATTGGCAGATAACGAGCCATCCAGTTGTAGCCGGGTTGTAAGTGCGCCACGGAGGCTGATGCGGTCAAACTGGCTGTTCTTGTCTCCGTAGGTTCCTTTGAGAATTACGTGGCTTGCCTCACCAGGCTTGAGCCCCACCCAGAGGTCTCCTGAATCCATCAGTCTCTTCAACTTCTCCAAGAAGACCTTGTCCCATTCGGTCATCAAATCTAATCACCCGGATAGTCTTGCCCTGCTGGCGAACGTGCACAGATCATGAATGCTCCAAAAAGATGAGCCCAGTTAGCTGCCAGGTGCAGACAGATCATCGGCATTGATACTATAACTTGAGTCTGAGATTGCCCGATTTGTGGAATGGTACAAGACTCGGCGGTATCACGAGGCCATCGGGAATGTGACCCCTGATGATGTCTACTATGGCCGCCGTGAGAGGATATTGGCAAAGCGAGCACAGTTAAAACGAAGAATAGTTCTTGAAATGAAACAATACAACAGTACAATGACACCCGGAGTTGAAATCGTCTCCTAACTCAGAGACCTTTCTGTCTCATTCTTACTGACGACATGCAGTCCATGTTGCCGAATCCTCCGAATCCTGGTATCATCCGTCATGGCCCAGCAGCAACTGATGATGTTGACAGTATTGGCTGGAGGAATACCATGCAGGTGCTATCAGAAAAAACGCTCGTTCATATGCTATCAGTTGACGCCGGGCCGGAGCTCGCCTCCGTGAAAGCGCAACTCGCCAGGTGGCTGCCCAAGACCGACGCACCTCCGGTTTCAATCAAAGCGAAACGGAAGAAAGACCAGACAAAATGAAACACGCCATCCCGCTCCTCACCGCGCTGCTGCCAGCTTCGCTGGCCGCGTTGACCTCAACCGTCCGCGGCGCCGATGCAACTACGGCGCTGTGGTTCGACCAACCGGCGACGAGCTTCCACCAGTCGCTGCCGCTCGGCAACGGGCGCATCGGCGCTATGGTGTTCGGCGGGGTGGACGAAGAACGCATTGTGTTGAACGAAAGCTCCGTCTGGTCCGGCTCGCGCGAGGATGCCGACCGGCCCGACGCGCACAAGGTCCTGTCGGAAATCCGCCGCCTTTTGCTCGAAGGCAAGAACATCGAGGCGGAGAGACTGGTCAACGCCAACTTCACCTGCCAGGGCAAGGGTTCCGGTCATGCGAACGGCGCAAACCTGCCGTTCGGCTGCTACCAGACGCTCGGCAATCTGCGCCTGGAATTCACCGGGCTTGCAAAAGAAACACCCCGCGGCTGGTCCTGGGTAAGCGCTGCGTCCGAAGACGACGCAATGCAAGTTGCGAAGTCAGGCTCCGCCGACAGGTGGCAGCCGACAGATATGAAAGGTGCCGTGCTGGACGTTCCCATCAAGCATTGGAAGGTGTTCAGAACAACTTTCCGGGTAGCGGATGATGATAAGGACGGGTGGGTTGTCGACTTCGGCGCGCTCGATGACACGAGCGTTGTCTTCGTGAATGGCCGCGAGGTTGGCCGAACTTCGGCCGCGCACTGGGAGGGGCCGCATCGCATTGCCTGTGGCGACGCGGTGAAGGCAGGCACGAATGTGCTGACATTCGCGGTGTCGAACATCGGCGGACCAGGCCGCATGGCCGGGGATGTCCGCATTTCGCGAGGCGCCTCCGCCGAGCCACGCGCAGTGAAAATCCGTGTCAACGGCGAGACCAAAGGGATCCAGTCGGGAAAACTGTGACGTGACAGGCCGAAAGAACAGCCATGAAACACATCATCATGACTCGTACCACCCTGTTAGTATTGCCAAGAGATCGCATCGGTCATTGAATCCTGTGCACAATTTTTCACTTTTTCATAACCAATTGTAAGTACAACACTTATGGCATGAGTATTTTTGCCGGATTCCCAGATAATGGATTGTGCGGTTGTAGCCAAGTTGTAGCCTGCGAGGGGTGTCGAAGTTCTCTTACAAGGCAGAATATTGTGGCACTCCTCAATCGAAAGAGAGGAGCAACGGAGAATACAAAGCATGCCTACGTGAGAGAGCTATATTACGTCTACTCGACCTGTCGACTCACGAAAATAGGCGATCACCCCTTCGCTCGTCCCGGGCGGCTCTCACTCCACCGCGCTCCATCGCCGACCCGCTGCGAAAGCGGTGAGCAAAAGAACACTGAGTTTGTCAGAAGGTTTCTTATGGTATTCACCCCGCCAAGATAATACAATTAGCCGCATGCAGCGAGTTGACGTAAGTCCAGCAATGACAAGGAGGACGAGGTTTTTCAACGGGACAGGGAGACGAAAAGGTCTATTACCTGGCGTTTACGGCGAAGGCGGGACAATCGCAAAACACCCTGCTGCACAGCCAGCGCGACGGGATGTGCAAGAGCAGAACGGCGAGCCGGTGTATGTGTCGAGAGTGAACCGCGAATGGACATCGAAGCCCAATGTGCTGGACATTGCGCTGGCGCAGGGGGATAATCGGTTCTTGGTCAAGCTGACGAACGTCAGCGGGGACTGGTCGCTCAGCCTCAAGCTG
>CAZMLE010000157.1:0-5528 GCA_964567045.1 uncultured Pirellulales bacterium
TTGTTGCGGCGGCAGTCTGGCTGGTGCTCGCAGTGGTAAGCCTTTCATCCGGCGACCAAATTTTGTTAGCCGCCAGTAAAGCCAGGCAGGTCACGCACGATGTGCACCCGCAGCTTTTCAACATAGTCGAGGAAATGAAAATCGCGGCAGGTCTGCCCGCGATGCCCAAAATCTACATCATCAATGACCCTGCTCCCAATGCCTTTGCGACCGGCCGGAGCCCCGAGTCCGCCTCGGTGGCGGTTACTGCAGGGCTTTTAAGCCGCCTCAACCGTGACGAGCTTCAGGGCGTCGTCGCCCACGAGATAAGTCACATCCTTCACCGCGACATCCTGTACGTTACACTGGCCGGCATAATGCTCGGCGCGATTGTATTGCTGTCACAGATTTTTCTGCGTGGCACGTTCTACGGTTCAATGACGGGCTCGCGCCGGAGGTATTCATCTGGCGGCAGAGGCGGCGGCCAGGCACAGCTTGTTTTATTGTTGATCGCCGTCGCTGCCGCAATCCTGGCGCCGATAATGGCATATCTTTTGTATTTTGCACTCTCCCGAAGGCGTGAATACCTCGCTGACGCCGGCGCCGCCAGATTGACCCGTTACCCACAAGGCCTTGCCGGCGCCCTGGAAAAAATCGCCAACGACCCTTCGCCGCAATTGGCTGCCGCCAACCAAGTCACTGCCCCAATGTATATCGTCAACCCGTTTAAGAAAAAGGGGCAGATGCAATTATCTAATCTGACCAGCACACATCCGCCGATCTCTGAAAGAATAAGGATTCTGCGAAGCATGGCTGGCGGCGCGTCTTTCAAAGATTACTCCGATGCCTATACCGGCGTCACGCGGCATAAGACAATCGTGCCACTTTCTGCGCAGCGTAAAGAGGTTGTCCCCTTGCGCGGGCCAAGTGCCGAAACGGCAAAAGAAGAGCGTCTGGAAAAACAGCTCCGCCAGGTCGGCGACCTTATGCGAAAGGTGGAAGGCTTTCTGTTCCTGACTTGCGTCTGCGGCCTGAAATTGAAAATCCCACCGAATTATAAGCGCAACGAAGTTACTTGCCCGAAGTGCCAGAGAGTATTGGCCTTGCCGGCAAGATAATCAGCCAGCGCCGGCCAAAAGATATTTAGCCCCCGGCTCCGCCGGGGGTTTTTGCCCGCCGGTTCAAAAAACGCTGCGTATCATCAGCAGAAATCCCAGGATGGCAACCGGGATACCCACCGGTGCACCGGCCACCGTCATCGTCAGCACGATGCCGACAGCCATCAATCCCAGCGCCAGTATTATGCCCAAAACCCGCCCCGTAATAAGCAGAATTGTTGCCAGCAGTTTCCAGGCTGCTGCGAAAGGCCACAGAAACCACGGCATCGTTCTCGCTTCAGCCATAACTTTCTCCCTGCGCAGGCCGCGTGAAACGGCCAGCCGTAAATAATCAGCAGCAAATCATGCTGCTGCGTTAGCTGCGAATAGCTCCTTAACCGACGGGCGCAGCAAGACTATGATGGTAAATACGCCCAAAACCGTGCCGAAGGGCATAAAGATACAGCTAACAGCGCCCATGACTAAACAGAACATGTAGTGCCGTCGCATGGCAAGGTTCCGCCCGGCAATGATTATACAAGTCGCAAGCGTCCAGCCTGAAAAAATTGCGAACATGGCAATCATCACCAACAACAGCCCAACGAACTTCGGCGCATCGTCAATGGCTCCGGCAAGTATCGCCACGCCTATGCTCAAATGGATGAGGCAAAAACATGAGAAGAAAGCAGCGAGGCCGCCTACTACATAATGAAAAACTGAAAGTAGTTTTAGGTATTGTTCGTCGCTATTCATTGAAACACTCCTTTGTGATTTAGCCGCGATTGCGCTGCCTCTGGCCAGAGATAAATCGGGATACACAATACTCAAAACCGCAGCGTCTGTCAAACCGAAAACTGGCTAAGGCTCGGCAGCAGCCAATAAAAAAGTCCCGCCCATATCAGCGGGACCCTCGGCTTTCACGTTCCGGCGAGCCGCGATCAGGCTTCGGCCGCACGCACATTGGTTGCCTGTGGTCCTTTTCGTCCCTCCCCAACCTCGTATTCGACGCTCTGGCCTTCACTAAGGGACCGAAACCCCTGCCCCATGATATTTGTGTGATGCACAAACAGATCCTTGCCACCATCGTCCGGCGTGATAAAACCGAACCCTTTCCTTTCATCGAACCATTTTACCTTACCTTTTGCCACAATACACTCCTTAGGCCGACCAGCCCCGTAAAAAATTTCCCTCAACTCTTACCAGAGGTATTCTTCGAGGGATAAAAGAATACGCCCTTAACACTATCAAAAGAAATGCTACCGGAGCAAACTTTGACTGTCAACAAAAAAAATGGAACAATTTGCCGCAGTCTTGGTTCACAACAAATACTGCATTTTATTCTATGCGCAGGGTCTGGCCGGGCTTCATCACTTTTACTTCGCACCCGGCCAATTTGGCAAACTTCTCAGCGTCCTCTTGCCGGCCGACGATGTCACCCCAGTGGTACGGTATAGCCATCTTGGGCTTTATAAGGTTGGCGGCCTCAGCCGCTTCCTCTGCGTTCATCGTGTATGTGCCGCCCGCAGGCAGTAGTGCCACGTCGATGTTCTTCAGGGCCTTCATTTCGTCCGTCAGGTCGGTATCGCCGGCATAATAAATTCGCTTGCCGCCGACCTCAATTACAAACCCCAGCCAGTTATTCTGCCGGGGATGAAATCGCTTGTTAGGATTGTAAGCCGGCACGCCGATTATCCGCGCATCGCCCGATTGAATCGTCAGCCCTGGCGTAAGCGCCTCTCCGGAGCCCTCTTTGGCAACGACATCAGCCGATGCAATTAGTTTTGTGGCTGGCCCACGAACCTTGGCAATATCTCCAGCGGAGTAATGGTCTCCGTGACTATGACTGACAAGCACTAACATCGCATCGTGCGGCTCGTCCTTTAGTTTCCAGGGGTCGATGTATATGACCGCATCTTTCTGGCAGATTTTGAAACTCGCGTGTCCCAGCCACTGGATAGTTACGCCCATAGCGGCCTCCTTTGGCGTTTCGCTAACTCTGGGTGTTTCCACTCGCTCGTTCGGCTTAGCCGGCTCGCCTATCGGCTCTTTCTTTGCGCAGCCGAGGATTACCAGCCCCAGCCCCGCAGCCAACATAAATAACCTCAAAACTCGCATTGCCACGCTCCTTATCAAACCTTGCATTCCAAACCAAATTTGTTGAACCCACACAACGCCCAATTGTCATTCCCGCGCAAACGGCGAATCAAATCCCGTATTGTCCGCCACAGGTGGCATTGTCTTCACACGCCTATCCGGCATAGCTCAAAAAGGTCCTTCCTTAAGGTCTATTATAGGCAAATCAATGAAATATCCCAACCAGCACTCTTCATAGTCAATCCCTGTAAGGACTAACCAAAGAATTTCTTAACCCACCCTTCTTTCTCTGATTCTGGAACCGCAACCACAAGCACCTTCCTTGCTCGCGTTATCGCAACGTACACAATACGCAATTCTTCATTTTGTATGATCCTCTCACTCAGCATTTTTGTGTACTTCCTTGCATCTGCAGCTTTCCCCTTCAAAATAAGCAAAATCGCATCGAGTGTCTGTCCTTTTACCGAGTGAACAGTACCTATTCTGCAATTATGAACACAATCTGCATCCTCATGCAGAAAAAGGCTTCCGAAGGTCATTTCACCGTAGTTCCTTCTATTCTTGATCGCGAGTTCACCGTGCTTAATAAGTGTTGTAGCTCCCAAGGTTGTATTAGCCTTCTCTATCCACTCACCGAGAAGACAGTCCGTTTTGGGCAAGCCGCCAAGTAAGATGTAAACCTGCTTGCGCCATTCAACGAAACCCTGTTCACTGACCAGTTCTTCCAGATCTTTGTGAGAGCAGTATGGCTGACCTCTTGCCTTCTTGCAAATCTCTTTTTCCAGAAGATAAAACGCCCCCCTGAACTGATTCCTGTCGAATAGGAACTTACTGCAGCACACACCCTCTGTAATATCATTCGTATCATTTGGCCAAGGTGGTAAGTTCGCCCCGGTTCTTCGGCCCCCTTTCATTAGTTTCACCAGTTCCCTGCTTCTGACAAGCACTGCTATATCATGTTTATCAGACTTAACGTCCCAATTTTCACAGTGCCTAAGAAACTTACCAATTATTTCCTCATAATTCTGGTTTGCGTAGCCCCATACCTCTGGAGACCCTGCAAAGTTCCTCACGTCTCCATTTATTGCTTCGGGTGGTCTTGGTAAAGAAGACATCTTCTGAAAAAAATCGCAAATCTTTTGAGAGCTTCTCCAGTTCTCATCCAATGTCAGAGAATTGTTCTTCCACTGTGAGTATTTCTGGTCGAGTAGATATGGCTTAGCGTCCCTCCATTCAAAAATCGCTTGCTCAGGATCGCCTATCAACATTACTTCTTTAAGCCCATTCTCAATAAGAAGCTCCGCAACCCTCATCTCCACGTCAGATGTGTCCTGCGCCTCGTCCATCATCATTACAGGGAAACGATATGCAATTGCCTTCGCTACTGCCGGATACTTCTGGACAACCTTCATGGCAAAATAATTTGCGTCCCGCTGCGTTGCATAGCCCTGCTCTGTTATTTCCTTTTTCAAGTGTTCGCATCTACTGTGCTTCAATCCACAGTTCTCAAATATTTTTGGATATATAATGTTTATAAGCTTACCATCTGAATCATACGAAAATTGATTAAGCCTACACCACTTGTTACACTCATGCTCCTTCCACCAGTATCCATGTCTTATTGGTTCCCAGTTGTTTACCGGCGGCCCTATGAGTTCTGGTCGCCTATCACACCCCATAGCCAAATGACCAAAAGGAAGGAAAATGTACTGATTAAGAAAACTGTCGATCGTTCCGAGGAAATGAGGGTATGAAATAGGTGTTCTCACTCCGAAATCATCGGTTAGATATTTTTCAATTTCTTGCCATGCAACATTTGTAAAAGAAATCGTCGCGATTCCCTGATGTCTGTATTTCCATTCATTCAGAAGTTTTGCTAATCGAGCGGCTACTGCAAATGTTTTACCACTACCGGGGCAAGCTTTCACAACAAAGAAGCCCTGCTTTTTAATTATATCTTGCTGATTGTCTGTCAACCTTTTCTTCTTTGCCATC
This sequence comes from uncultured Pirellulales bacterium, assembly GCA_964567045.1. Classification (GTDB taxonomy): domain Bacteria; phylum Planctomycetota; class Phycisphaerae; order Sedimentisphaerales; family Anaerobacaceae; genus JAFNGF01. The sequence goes on from CAZMLE010000157.1 coordinate 5,166, forward strand.
TATCACCCACCTAATAGCTCGCTGAATGTATCCTGGGACCTTGAACCCATCGAATGCTGTTTCATCACTCTCTAATCGCAACGCCAGAAGCTGCGCGAATTCTGCCTTGTCTTTGTTAGCCTTCAACTTTTCAACAAAATCATTGGCATCGGGCACACAAGTGCGCGGATGCATCCCTTTATATATCTCTTTCACCAAGCTGCTATTGCACCCATAAAGCTCATGTTCCAGCGTATGGCAGCTAAGTTCAACTTTTACATTACCTCCCTCCAAACCCTTTGCGCGCTGAGCCCGGCTTGATACCTCTCCTGTGGTGATTCAGACGGAATTGGACATTTCCTGAGTTTGAATTAGTATGTGAAT
>CAZMLE010000158.1:0-5517 GCA_964567045.1 uncultured Pirellulales bacterium
TACGAGTGGCAATTATTGGTGCGAGCGGCTATACCGGAGCCGAATCGATCCGGCTAATTCTACAACACAGTCAGGCAGAACTAGCTTATCTAAGCGCCCTACCCGAGGAGTGTGGGCCGGTCGGCGAAGTTTTTGGCCAATTCAAGGGCCGATGCAAACTTCAAATCGAGCCGCTGGACTTGGACAAGCTCACTGGCCTTGCTGATGTTGCACTTTGCTGTCTGCCCCACAAGGTCTCTATGGGATTTGTGCCCAAGTTGCTGGACGCAGGGCTAAAAATTGTCGACTTCAGCGCGGACTATCGGCTCAAGGACGCGAAGATTTACGAGAAGTTCTACGGCGTTAAGCATACCGATACTGCTAATCTGGCACGGGCTGTCTTCGGCCTGCCGGAATTGTTCCGCCAGCAGATAAGGGGCGCCAAACTGGTGGCCAATCCTGGTTGTTTTCCCACGGCAGCCTTATTGGCTTTGGCGCCGCTACTGAGGGAGAACCTCATTGAGACGGATTCGATCGTCGTCAACGCCGTGACGGGCGTATCCGGGGCCGGCAAGAATCCTTCCAGCAGATTCCATTTTCCCAACATGAACGAGAGTCTTTTTGCCTACGGGATTGGCACGCACCGTCACATGCCGGAGATGGAGCAAATCGCCGGCGAAATCGCCGGCACCGATGTTCAAATGCTATTTCAGCCTCACGCCGGGCCTTTCGATCGGGGAATCCTCTCAACGATATACTGTCAGCCGAAGCGAAAGATCGACAGCGAACAGCTTTCCGCCCTTTACAGAAGGTTCTACGCAGGGGAACCTTTTGTGCAGATTTGCAGCGACGCCCCTAATGTAAAGGATGTTGCCTGGACGAACTACTGTCACATTTTTGCGACCAGCGTAAAAAGTAGAATCGTGGTTTTCTCGGCGATTGACAACCTGGCAAAGGGTGCTTCCGGCCAGGCGATTCAGAATATGAATATCCTCTTCGGCCTGGATGAAACACTTGGTTTGAAATGAGACGTCTGATATACTTGCGGAGGCAGAAAACCGGCTCTTTATCTTTCTGTTAGGGAGTTAAGAAAATGCCTGACAGGTCAAAAGACTGGTTCACCCAGGCTCAGCGGGATTTGAGGCACGCTGTGCACGCTTGTGATAGTGATGACCATGAGTGGTCTTGTTTCAGCGCGCAACAGGCAGCCGAGAAGGCGGTCAAGGCTGTGTTCCTGTATTTGCATGGCGAGGGCTGGGGACATTCGGTATCCCGTTTGCTAAGTGAACTTGACGAAAAAACCGCTGTCGGTCAGGACATCCTCGATGCCGCCAAGGCACTTGACAAGCATTATATCCCTGCCCGTTATCCCAACGGTTTCGACAGTGGGATGCCGGGCGACTATTACACAAAAAAGGATGCACAAGAGGCAATCGCAAATGCCGAACAAATCGTCCGGTTCTGTGAAGGTCTTCTTCGCTGACAAAGATAAAGTTCTGTGTCGGTTAAAAGAATACGTTCGCCGGCTTAAAGCTCAACGAAGCGATGTTGAAAAGGTGGGGCTTTTCGGCTCATACGCGACAGACAGGTACGGTCCTGCCAGTGACGTGGATCTTCTTATCCTTTTAAGTCACAGCGACAAACGCTTCGTGGACCGAATACCTGAGTTTATGCCGGATGACTTGAGGATTGATTGCGATGTATTCCCGTATACAGAAGACGAAATGGCAAAAATGAAAGATGATGGCAACCTCTGGATTCGCCACGTCCTTAAAGAGGTGGTCTGGCTTTAACGGGCACACCAGAAATGGAAAATAGGCAACCATCTCTACCTCCCAAGATTAAGGAGGGCTACCGGCATACTTAAGATTGCAACCTGTCAGTTTGCGGTGGGAAGGGAAATCCGGCGGAACGCTCGGCAAATCTGTGAATTCTTGCGCCGAGCGAAAAAGGCCAAGGCGGACATCGTGCATTTCTCCGAGTGCGCTCTTAGCGGCTATGTGGGCACCGATTTTCCTTCTTTCGCCGGGTTCGATTGGGACCTGCTTAGAGAAGAAACCGAAAAAATTATCGCTCTGGCTGGTCGGCTCGGCCTTTGGGTTGTTCTGGGTAGCACGCACAGATTAATCGCCGACAGACTTCGGCGAGTTCGGTCGAGCCGAGATTTTCGGGGGCGGGTCCAGCCGAACAAGCCGCATAATAGCCTGTATCTGATAAGTCCCAAGGGCAAGATTGTCGATCGCTACGACAAAAGGTTCTGCACCAAAGCTGACCTGCGCCGGCTTACGCCGGGCAACCACTTTGTGTATTTCACGGTCAACAAGGTAAAGTGCTCGCTGCTTATATGCTTTGATTTGCGGTTTCCGGAGATTTACCGCGAGCTGTACAAACAAAGAGTCAATTGCATTTTCCAATCGTTTTATAATGCCAGGCAAAAAGGCCCAAGTGTGCATACCTACATTATGCGGCAAACGATGCAGTGCCGGGCGGCGGAGAACCACTTCTGGGTGAGCATGGCAAATTCGAGCGGCTATTACTCGCCCTATCCATCGTGTTTTATCCAGCCGGACGGCAGAATTGCTCGGCAGCTCAAAACCAATCGCCCCGGTATGATGGTCAACACGGTTGACTTGAGCAGAAAGTTTTACGACCCGATGGCAGATTTTCGTGATATGGTGATTGCCGGTGCCCGCAGTAATGCACCAGAACCTGTTACCGACCCGCGCTCAAGAAACACAACAAGTCTTTAGCCACCAATTGTAAGGCAGGTCGAAAAAGCCTGGCTAAAACAGACACAGGCGACTATAATGACATCGGTCTGTGACCATCATTTTTGTCCTGTTTATTAGAGGGCTAAGAAAATGCCTGATAGGTCGAAGGACTGGCGGGCCTTGAACTGGCGATGATACAAAACAGGCATATATTGGACGAGTTTTATCGTAAGTTAGACGCAGAAGAAAAACTTTCCTACAAAGAGGCTCTGGCCATATATGAGGCACTGCACAGGGAGGCCGTTTCTTTGGGCGCCATAAGCCACGACAATATCTGGGACGGCTTCGAAGTGGATTTGCGGATCGCAAGGGCGATAAACAGGGTGGGTTTGTGATAAAGAATCTCATAAAAAAGATCGCTCAGGGTCTGGACAAGGAAGGAATTCCTTACATGATCATTGGCGGCCAAGCTATCCTGTTATATGGCAGGCCCCGATTGACACAAGATATCGACATAACTTTAGGCATTGATACCGATAAATTTGCGTTGATAGAGAGCGTGTGCGAGAAGTTAGGGTTGAGGATGCTGCCTGAAAACCCCCAAGATTTCGCGGGCAAAACAAAGGTGCTTCCGGCAGAGGAACCAAAATCAAAAGTACGCGTAGATTTCATCTTTTCTTTTACTGCTTATGAGATACAAGCCATCAAGAGAGCGAAAAAAGTATTAGTGGACAATGATCCGGTGAAATTTGCATCGTGTGAAGATGTCATTATTCACAAGATGGTCGCAGGTAGAGCCATCGATGAAGAGGATGTCAGGAATATTCTGGTCAAGCATAAAAGCGAGATTGATTTCAAATATATTGACAGATGGCTTTCGGAGTTTAGTAAGATTTCTGAGCACGAAGATATAGGGAGCAGGTTCGCAAGCTTATTAGAGCAATGAACGAAGATAATGACGAAACAGGCGGTCTGGCTTTTATAAGCAGCGCAAATTTTTTTCTGCTAATATCCATAAAATTTGTACTGACTTTCGCCGAAAGTTGTTATAATAAACATTTGACGATATAAGTTGATAAGCGGAACTGAGTCGATGAAGGATTTGTCGCAAGATAGTTTGTTCAGAGCATCAGGCCAAGTTGCGGCTCAAGGTAGATTCTGCACATTTATGTTTTGGTTCGGCGCAGCAAGTAAGGAAAAGCGCAAAATGCTCTGAGCAGAAAATATGAAGTCACAAAGGCCTTTCAGAGCTGAGCGCTCTGAAAGGCCTTTTTTATTAGCGACAAATTCGAAAGCAAATCGAAAGGGAAACAAGATGCTATCGAAAGAACAGGTGTTGGTCAGAAGATTTAAGTTATCGGATTTGGAAAGCGTAAAGGATGTGATACATAGGACGATAGATATTTGTTACAACGGTTTTTACCTCAAAGAGGTCATGGACTACTTCGATATGTTCCACTGGGACGGAAATATCCTCAAGGTAGCCCGCGATGGATATACTGTTGTTGTGGAAATCCAGGGGAAAATTGTGGGGACAGGCAGCGTCATAGGCGATTCTGCCTTAAGGGTGTTTGTTGACCCTGCGTACCAGAAGCAAGGCCTGGGCAAAATGATCATGAACGAGCTTGAAACGCAGGCCGCAGTCAGTGGTGTAAAGGTTGTGCAGTTGCGTGCGCTGGCAGCCGCGAGAAAGTTCTATGAATCACTGGGGTATGTGACAGTTGCTAAAGGCCTCGTGGAAATTGATAATGGCAGGCACCTGGAGTACTATAAGATGGTAAAGTCTCTTGGCGTTGTAGAATCATAACAGTTGGCTAACTTGAACAAGAAAGGGATAAATGACAAATAACACCATTACCGAACCCACAGGATTTCTGGCAGCCGGGGCAAGTTGTGGGATAAAGCAGTCGGGCAAACTCGATCTCGGGCTGATCGTTTGTCCGAAGGGGGCAACTGCGGCGGCGCTATTCACGACAAATAAAATTGTCTCGGCGGCGGTCGACGTTAGCAAAAAGCATATAAAAAGCCCAAAAATATATGCGGTCGTTGTCAATTCGGGCAACGCCAATGCCTGTACGGGCGAGAGAGGCGTCAGAAACGCGATAGAAATGTGCGCCCTTACGGCGTCGCTCGTCGCCCGTTCCCCGTCGCTCAGGTCACGGGTCACGAGTCACGGGCCACGGAACGTTCTTGTGGCTTCGACCGGCATAATCGGGCATCAATTGCCGATGCAAAAAATAAAAGCCGGCATTGCCAAGGCCGCGGCGAAACTTTCAGATTCCGCACAAGCAGGCTTGGACTTTGCAAGAGCGATAATGACAACAGACACAAGGCCCAAGCAAGCACTCCGCAGGCTCGAAATCTCGGGGGCCCAAGTCACGATTGCGGGCACTACCAAAGGAGCCGGCATGATCGCACCGCAGATGGCCACGACACTCTGCTTTATCACGACCGATGCTGCGATCACCAAGCCTTTGCTGGCCAAGGCACTGAAATATGCTATCGGCAACTCCTTGAACAAGCTGACGGTTGACGGGCATCAGAGCACAAACGATACGGCGATAATTCTTGCATCGGGATTAGCCGGCAATCGGCCAATAGTGAGCCAATGTCCGCGCTATAAGAAGTTTGCCCAGGCGCTGGCGGATGTGTGCGACGATTTAGCCAGGCAGATGGCGCTGGACGCCGAAGGGGCAACGCGGATGTTCAAAGTGGTTGTCAAAGGGGCGGCTACAAAGGCCGACGCCGCGAAAGCTGCAAGGGCGATAGCCAACTTTCCGCTGGTAAAATGCGCGGTGCACGGCGGCGACCCAAATTGGGGCAGAAT
>CAZMLE010000159.1:0-5483 GCA_964567045.1 uncultured Pirellulales bacterium
GCCGGCATCGGTTCGACCTGGCCAAAAGTTTCCTTTTCCATATCAAAATAGGCGGCTCGAGCACTTCTTCGATTGGTGACCTTACTCATGCCACCGAGTACAAAAAGTTCTGGTCCTATCGCTGCGTGGGTGGAGTGTTGACTTAGATACCACTTGCGCTGCTCAATCCGCGGGATATTCAGCTTTGTCCACTTATTTTCGGCCACATCGTATTTCAGAACGCCGTCGCCATACGTCTCGAAGTCTGTTTCGCCGTGAACAGCATAGATATACCCATTGTAGCTGCCATGGACAATGAATCTGGCGCCTTCGGGCATATCCGCCATTCGCTTGTATGTGTTCGTTGCCGGCTCGTATCGGAACGTGCTTCGATCGGCTTTGCCGTCAGACCGCAATGTTCTTGCTCCAAAGATATAAATATAGTCGCCAACAGTCACCGCATAACAGTATGAGCGTGGATGTGGCAGCGGTGCGATATTCACAATCTTATCCGTTTCCGGGTCGTACATCCAGGCTGTATCTGTCATAGTTACATCTATTGCCTTATTGTCGCCGCCGAAAAGATATATCATGCCCTTATACACGGCGATGGCTGGCCAACCTTTACTATCAGGCATCGGGGCGCCTGTGCTCCAGGTATTGGCAGCCGGGTCATAAATGTGGTGCAAGTTCACGGCTCGCGCAAGAAGCGCCCCGCTCGGCGTATGCGGGTTCATATTCACTCCGCCGAATAGATGGAGTTTACCATTCACTACAGCCCCAGCACCGCCAAAGCGGGGAGCAGGAACGTCAGCCAGAATCTTCCATCTTCCCACTGTCACTTGCTTGTCAGTCTTACTCGTATCTACATTTACATCCCTGGTCTTGCATCCGCTCATAAAGAACGTAATTAGAAAAAGCATACAAACAATTGTCGAAACAGTCTTAATCCTATCCATAATTTGCTCGCCTCTCTAACTGGGGTGACCTATTTTATCTCGTGCTTTGCGCATTCTACTATGCGGTCAATTTCCGCGGCCAAGCCCTCGTCTATAGGTTCTGGCTTGTGCGTGCTCAAAATACGATTGATCTCGGCCTGCGCTCGTTTGGCCATCGAATTGCATCCCTGATTTTCCCATATACCCCAGCTCTGTCTTGTCCAGGCGACGCCCGGCAGCCAGAGCTCCCGGCGAAAGTGTTCAACAGTATGTTCCTCAGCAAGGTAATTGCCGCCCGGCCCAACCTTCTCTACCACCTCGGTGGCAAGAGTATGGGCGTTGACTTCAAAGCCACGCAAAATTCTCTTGACGTACTCAGCCAGCTCATTGTCGATGAAAAGCCACTCCAGGCTGGCGCCGTGGTCGGTTCCACAGATACCACAATGGCCAAAAGTATCTGCCCCAGCCAATGCGCCTAAAAGCATACTTGTGCCTTTTTCTATGCCCGCCTGAGCGTCTGGGACCTTGGCATCTGTCAGGCCCACGTTGATATATACCGGCAAACCATAGTGCCGGGCAATTTGCACCATCGCTACAGCCATTAGTCCCTGCTCGGCGGAGCCAAATGAACAAATGCCCGTGCCTGGGTCCATAATATGAGGGATCCCGCCATACGTTACGGGCGTGCCCGGCGCTAAAAGCTGCGTAACGACGATGCCGGCAAGGATTTCAGCATTTTCCTGAGCTAACGTACCCGCCAGTGTCGCCGGCGCCGTTCCGCAGGTCATGGCCATTGGACCGATGCTGGCAGGCTGACATGCGCGGACAAACTCCGCCAGTATGTCCAGTCCGTCTTTAGGCAGCCGCAGCGGGCTGATCGGCTCTAAGAAAGCCTCCACCATCGGCTTTGCCCGCAGAGCGGCGTCGCCTCCAACCACAGTGCGATATATCTCCAGGATGTAACGAGCCGTTTGCCCATTGCGCACCCAGCAGCGTGTGGGCTTGCCCGTGCCTTTGACAAGCTCGCCGGTCAGAAAGACATCGCGATATGTTTGGGGTATCTCCTGCGGTTGGCCCATCGCACCTACTATGTTGATGTTGCCCAGAGCGTCGCCCAGGCGAATTGCGTCTCGCGTATCCTGTATTGTTGCCGGACGAAGCCGGCCGCTGCGCGAATCTATCCAGCCGAACTGACCAGGGCTGGACATCAGCACGAAATCTCCATAGCCAAAACGGGCAGTACACTTGCGACTGCGACCATGCAGAATATACTCTTTGCCGGCACGGGCGATGCTATCTGTGACCAGTTGCTCAGGCAGACATGCAATCTTGGTATGCCTGTCTACTTTAGCGCCTGCGTGGCCCAAGAGCTTGAGCACATCGTCGTGGTGCACCATTACGCCCGTATCACGCAGGATTGCGAGGCTGGCATCATGAATAGCCTGTATCTGCCGCTCAGACAAAAACTGTATATTGATTTTTGCCATGCGTAGCTCCGGTTCCTTGCTGAGTAGGAGCAACACCGAGAGATTTCACGACCAGCCTTGTCAGCCTTGCCCGCGTGGGTTACGCCATAGTTCAATGGGCGTTTTGACCCCTTTAGGCTGAAACGGCAACGCAACCTTGCGGCCGAGGCCTGCCGACTGATAACCGGCGTAGAGCACCTGCTGCACAACGCGTCCATCCTCGCCGGTTGCCTGCGGCTGCTCTTTGCCGCGCACGCAGCGCGCAAAGTGGCGCATTTCCTGCGGGAAGCCATAATTCCACAACTCCTCGAAGACAGGCCAGGTCCAGCCTTTTGTTGTCGGCGCCTTCTCTACTGCATAACCGTAGCCGTACTCACTATAGGTGGGTAGGGCGTTGCCCAGGTGCAGGTCGGCATAGGTGACGCCGCCTTCTCCATAGACCTCGATCCGGTCCTCCATTCCGCCGCGACGCGCCCAGCTATCCTCAATCAGTCCGCCTGCGCCGTTTTCGAACTCGATAATGCAGATTGAATTATCTTCGCCTTTGGTCTTGTCGGCGTGTACGTAGGTGCCCATCTGGCAATAAACGTTTTTTATCTTTGGCCGGCCCAGGAACCAGTAACAGAAGGCGATGCCGTGACAGCCCATATCCATAAACACGCCGCCCCCGGATTTGGCCACGTCCCAGAACCACGGCGCGTGCGGGCCGAAGTGCTTTTCACTCTGCTTGACCAAATATATCTTGCCGAAGGCGCCTTGGTCAGCCATTTCTTTTGCCTTGACATACTTGGGCGTAAAGAAAAGCTCTTCCGCATACATCAATAAGACGCCCTTGGCTTTGCACGTATCGATCATCATATCCGCCTCCTGGAGCGTCAGGCACAAAGGCTTTTCGCAGACTACGTGCTTGCCGGCGCTAGCAATATCGATAGTCATTTGTGCGTGCAGATAGTTTGGAGCCGCGATTGTCACCATTTCGATGTCGCGTTCAGCCAGCATTTGTTTATAGTCGGTGAAGACACGGGGGATATTATATTTTTTGGCAAGTTTTGCAGCATTGCCGGGCGTCGGCGATGCAACTGCGACGACCTCCGCCTCATCAGGCATCGCCATAAATGAATAGGCGTGAATATCCGCCTCAAACTGCGACCCTATTATTCCAACCTTTACCCTTGTTTTTTTGGACATAATTCCGCTGGCCTCCCGTTACTTGACATGGGCGAAGAATCACTCTAACTCTTGTCTGCCGATTATAGCGTCGGCGAGCATTTTGCCGCTTGCGTACTCGATGGTGCTGCCCGTGGCAAGTCCCCTTGCCAGGCGGGTGATCTTCACGCCGGTGTCTTTAAGCAGCGAGCTTATATAAAGTGTGGTGCCGTCGCCGGCCAGATTGGGATTGGTGGCCATTACAATTTCCGTAACACTGCCGCTACGTACCCGCTGGACGAGCTTGTCGATGGTTAAGTCTTCCGGCTCAATGCCATCCAACGGTGCAATGTGTCCGCCGAGAACGTGATAGACCCACTTGCAGGCACCGGTTTTTTCCAGAGCTATGAGGTCTTTGGGCTGCTCGACAACACAAATCACGCTTTTATCGCGCCGGGCGTCCGAGCAAATCTGGCAGACCTGCTGTTCCGACCAGTTGTAGCAGATTTCGCAGCGCTTGATTTTGGTTTTCACGTCTTTTATTGCATTGGCAAGGGCCGTTGCCTCAGCCGGCTCAGCTTTTAATATATAAAAGGCCAGCCGTTCCGCCGTCTTAGGCCCAACGCCCGGCAGCTTGCCGAACTCCTCTATCAGCCTATTTAGCGAATCACTATAACCTGTGCTCATAGTCTATATATACCACCCGCGCAAGAGATGTCAACGAACAGGAGACGAGAGAAAATGTGAATACTGCATGAGAGCTGCAAAATGCGGGTTTTTGTGAACGGCGCAGCTCGGCAGCAGTGGTCTAATCTATAGACCGGACTGTGGTGTTTCTTGTGTGGGTTCTTGAGTAACGTGCCAGATTTCTGGTCACTTGCACTATGAACGAGCCAACGCGGTAGAACAGGTAAATCGCTCCAAAGAGACATATCACCTTAAGGAATACCATATCATTCAGAATTCCATTCATTTGCCTGACCTTTCAATCAAGTTCCTAAGGCGCAAGTATGCCCTGCTACGTTGCACACGCGTGCGACTCTTTCTCTTAGAAACTTACTCAAGAGATATTTAGAACTGGTTAGGTTTATGTTAGAAACGCGTTAATTTCAGGGAAACTGCTTTATCGGGGTTCTGAGAATTGGTAGATTGGCGGCGGTTTTGGACGGCAGTGAGAAGGTCTGAATCCGAGAATCAGGCAAGCATCTTTGTCGAGGTGTCCAGATGGACAAATCAACAATACTTTTAGTGGACGATGAAGAGGACATTGTGGAGCTGCTGGAGCTTAATCTTCTTCGTGAAGGCTACAAGGTGCTCACATGCGGCACAGGCGAGCAGGCGCTGGAGATAGCGCGTTCGAAGCTACCGAGCTTGGTGATTCTTGACCTTATGCTGCCTGGTATTGACGGACTTGAGGTATGCAAGCGGCTGAGGAGCGACCCGAAGACCGAGCAGATTCCAATAATCATTCTAAGCGCCAAAGGTGAAGAGGCAGATATAGTGACAGGCCTGGAACTCGGAGCGGATGATTACGTTACCAAGCCATTCAGCGGAAAGGTACTGGTGGCTCGAGTTCGCAGAGTTCTGCGAAAGACCGTCACTACAGGGGAGCAAAAGTCTACAATCAAGATACACGAGCTAACCGTTGACCCTGCACGTCGTGAGGTTCTGGCAGGGAATAAGCAGATTGAGATGACTTTTACCGAGTTTAATATCCTTCATCTGCTGGCCAGGCGCCCTGGTCTGGTTTTCACGAGGTATCAGATTGTAGATGCGCTGCATGGCAGCGATTATCTGGTCACCGAAAGAGCTGTAGATGTTCAAATAGTGTCTCTGAGAAAAAAGCTCGGCGCCTATGGCAAGTATATCGAAACGGTTCGGGGAGTTGGTTACCGTCTCAAGGATTAGCAGATGTTTAGAAAACGAATCATCTGGCAACTTTATCCGCCTTATC
>CAZMLE010000160.1:0-5483 GCA_964567045.1 uncultured Pirellulales bacterium
GTGTTGTTATGTGCGCACCAGCTGCGCTTTTGGGGATTAAAATAACAAATGACGGAAAGAGAAGAACTCCGAAAAATGAGGAAAGCCAAGATTATCGTAATTCTGATTGTTTCATTGTTGTCGCTGATAGTGTTTGTCCAGAACAGGGAGGCGGTGGACACAAAGCTGCTCTTTGTCACGATTACGATGCCGTTAGTCCTGCTGTTGATTCTTACTTTCATAATGGGCTCTATTCTGGGGCTTGTCATAGCCAGCTACGTGCTACGGGAGCCTCGCAAGCCGCGGTCGCCGGGCGAAAAGCAATAGTAAGGACTTGTGCCGGACCGGGGGATAGAGTTTTATGATTATGCGACCATCGAGTATGATACCAGGGGTAATAAACTCTGGGTACGAAGATACAACGGACCGGGAACCAAAACAAAGTATGGTCTGTTCAGTATGAGGAGGTAAGCCATGTGCGCGTACCTGATAGATCCACGTGTAATTTCAATAAACCACCATCTATCTGGTTTATCTGCAATTACTGTTGTTTGTATCCTGCTTTTGATGGCTGGTGTCGGGATAAGTTCCGACCCCAACAGTTATGTAAGCAGCTACAGCAGTGGATCTGCGGCGGACGGCAATAATGTCGCCGAAGACTCCAACGGCCCCACTGTTGCGCTGGATTTCAGCAAAGATGCGTTTGAGAAGAATCCTGTTTCTTCTTTTATGTATTTCGTTCCTCTGATATCTCCGACACTTGTTGACAGGGAAACCAGTGTCAATAATGAGCAGCGGATAGGTTTTATCTCGTATAAGAGAAAGGTTGATTCAAAGCGCTTCTATGTATCCTGTGAATTTCAAATGTTGGGAAAGGGTTTTCACAAGAACACATTTGACTCTGCAGGGATGATAACGAAACGCATCCGTAATTTGGAAGAAGGGGAACCGCTGACAAATATACTCGATTACATTAAGCTTGAAGGAGAAGGCTTCGGCCGTATAGATGTCGAAGGAACGATAACTGGTTCTACAACGACCGTCACCGAGGTAGATATGCATTTCAACGCAAGGGGCCGAAAAAGTCCTGTAACCGTTGGTCTTTATAGTATTAAGCCTAAAAACGGACAATATAAGTGCGAAAATAGATATAATAAGCTAATCGCGAGGGTGAACACGCTTACATTCAAAAAGAGTGAAAAAAGCACCAGAATGGGAATAACAGTAGCATCTATCAATAAGGGAACCGAATCTGATAGTCTCTGGGGCCATATCAAGGCGGTAATAGCCAATTTGATTATAAAGCCGGTGGAGGTCGATAAACTCGGCAATGATACAATGCTCAACTTTGGCTATGCGCTGCTGAAGAAAAGACCTGCGTTTACTTTTCCGAAAGCTAAAAATATAAAGGAAGACATAATGGTGGTAAGAAATAATAAACAAAACTCAAACCAGCAATGGGACGCAGCGCATATACAAAAATAAATTTTGTTAAGAATTAAGCGGAACTGTATCTTGTCGAATAAATAGGGACAGCCAGGAATGGCGGTGCTTTAAGCGGACAGGTAAGCCCGGAATCCTCGATTCTGAGCCTAAAACACAGCTCTGTAATCTTAAAACCAGCTTAAGGAACCGCCATTCGGGACAGCCAGCTATTAATGGCTGGGGACAGTGCATAAAAACTGGTGACTGTCCGTAATAAACTAAGCGACGAAAACTAAACCATCCTTGCTTCGCACAAGGCTACGCAGGATAAACCGGCTGCACTCGGACGCCACAGAGGCGACGCCGCTGAGCTGTTCGCTATGCGCAAACCATACATGCCCATTTGCGAGCGCGAAAGACGATGAAATACCAGATAGACAAGATGACGGCCGAGGACTGGCCGCAAGTCTGCTCGATCTATCTCGAAGGTATCGCCGGCGGACATTCGACCTTCGAAGCGTCCGCGCCCGATTGGCGGCAATGGGACGCTGCTCACATGTCGGCGGCCCGGCTGGTGGCCAGAACGGATAGTGCGATCCTGGGCTGGGCTGCGCTGCGCCCTGTTTCCAGCCGCCATGTGTACGCAGGTGTGGCAGAAATCAGCCTGTACGTTGGCACCCCGTATCAACGCCAGGGCGTAGGGTCGGCTCTTCTTTGCGCGCTGGTCGACGCTTGCGAGAAAGCGGGGATATGGACGCTGCAAGGCGGGATATTCCCGGAGAACGCTGCCAGTCTTGCCCTGGTCAAGAAACACGGGTTTCGAGAAGTGGGCCGCAGAGAAAAACTGGGCAAAATGACCTACGGAGGGCTGGCAGGAACTTGGCGGGATGTTATTCTGGTAGAGCGCCGAAGCAAGCTGGTCGGGCTGGAATAACAGATAATAGGGACACCCAACTACTAACGGCTGGGGACAGAATTAGCAGCATGGGCAGCGAAGCCGCTCATTCTATGGAACCTATGATGAACTCAAGAACTAAAACACAGGTGGCCGTGACGATCGGGACGGTATTGCTCTTTGTAACCGGAGCAAGCGCACAGCGGCAGATGGAGAATCTGGGACGCGGCCTGGTCGCGATCAACCAGAGCGGGGGAAAGGTCTATGTCGGATGGCGCATGTTAGGAACCGATCCGGACAACATCGCCTTTAACGTCTACAGAAATAATGCCCGCGTCAACAGTCAGCCGATAACCGAATCCACCAACCTCGTGGATGATAACGAAAATACCAGCGCTACCTACACTGTTCGGGCTGTCATCAATGGCTCAGAAGGAGAGCCTTCCGCCCAGGCAAAAGTCTGGAGTCAGAATTACCTCTCGATCCCTCTTGCGACTCCCGACGGTTACACGCCCAACGATGCTTCTGTCGGGGACCTGGATGGCGACGGCGAGTATGAGATTGTATTACACCAAACGGGCAGAGGCCGTGATAACGCGCGGTCCGGCATGACCGACCCGCCGATACTTGAAGCATACAAACTCGATGGCACTTTTCTATGGAGGATAAACTTGGGCAGGAACATCCGTGAAGGCGCACACTACACTCAATTTATGGTATACGACCTCGATGGCGACGGCAAAGCTGAGGTTGTCTGTAAAACAGCGGACGGGACTATCGATGGAAAAGGTAAAACAATCGGCGACGCCAACGCGGATTACCGTAATTCGAGGGGCTACATCCTGGATGGGCCGGAGTTTCTCACCGTATTTGACGGAAAGACCGGCGCGGAACTTGCCACGACCAATTATATACCACCCAGAGACAATGTTTCTGACTGGGGAGATGACTCCGGCAACAGAGTAGACCGATTTCTGGCGTGCATCGCGTATATCGACGGGCAAAAGCCGAGCCTGGTAATGTGCCGCGGCTATTATACACGGGCTGTGCTGGCGGCGTGGAATTTCAGGGGCGGCAAGTTGACGCACGTGTGGACCTTCGACAGCGATGACGGTACTGCCGGCAATAGAGATTATAGAGGACAGGGCAACCACAATCTGGCCGTCGCCGATGTTGACGGCGACGGCAAGGATGAAATTGTGTATGGGGCGTGTGCGATTGATCATAATGGCAAAGGACTCTATTCAACAGGTTTAGGGCACGGAGATGCGATGCATTTATCCGACATCGATCCGGATAGAGCGGGCCTGGAAGTGTTTGCCATCCATGAAAGGCCGCGTCACCCGTACGGCGCCAACCTTCGTGACGCAGCAACCGGAAAAGTTATATGGGGCCTGCAATTGAAAGACCCAGGAAGAGGACTGGCTATTGATATTGATCCCCGTCATCGAGGCTATGAGTGCTGGGCGAATAGTTCAGCCGGCCTATACAACTGCAGAGGTGAAAAGATTTCCGATGCCAAGCCCCGGTCGTGCAATATGGGGATATGGTGGGATGGTGATGTGCTCCGTGAGCTACTTGATGGCGTTACTATTGATAAGTGGGACTACGCCGATGCTACGGCGACCAGACTGTTTTCCGCTGAGGGCTGCGCCAGAAACAATGGAACAAAATCCAATCCCTGTTTGGCTGCCGATATTTTGGGCGACTGGAGAGAGGAGCTGATTTGCAGAACAACCGATAACAAAGAGCTGCGTATCTTTACGACTACCATACCTACAAACCGGCGTTTCTACACATTCATGCACGACCCTATCTATAGGCTGAGCGTGGCCTGGCAGAACGTAGCCTATAATCAGCCTACCCAAACCGGCTTTTACATGGGCGACGGCATGGCCGCGCCGCCGCATCCGAATATAGTGCTAATCCAGGCGGAGCGTACAAAGAATACAGAAAACAGGAGACAGAAGACAGAATAGAAAAGAACATAGACAGAGTCCCGACCGTAAGGGAGTGGACAGAATACAGAATTGCTATACGCTTTACGCAATACGAAATTGTCCGAACCAGCCTTGCTTCGCCGGGCGGGTGACCTTTGCCCTTAGGCAACTGAAAGGAAAGACACATGAGATTCTGGCATGTCTTTGTAACAGTATATGCTTTGTCAATGGCCACTTCGGCCGTCATCGCCCGGCAGGCAACCTCTGTGGGAGAGGTCACGAAGGACAATCCGTCATCAGCCGAATGTAAGCTGGTCTGGGCCGATGAGTTCGACAAAGAGGGGCGGCCGGACCCCACGAAGTGGACCTACGAAACCGGATGGGTTCGGAACAACGAGGCTCAATGGTATCAGCCCGACAACGCCCGATGCGAAAAGGGTCTGCTTGTCATTGAGGCCCGACGCGAACGCAAGCAGAACCCCCGTTACAAGCCGGATAGCAAGAACTGGAAGGAGAACAGGGAATATTCTGAGTATACGTCCGCAAGCATGACGACCAGAGGTTTGCATCACTGGATGTACGGCCGTTTCGAAATGCGAGGCCGGATCGATACGCGTTCCGGTCTCTGGCCCGCCTTCTGGACGCTGGGCATCGAAGGACGATGGCCAAGCTGTGGCGAGATCGATATCATGGAATACTATCGAGGCCTGCTGCTGGCAAACGCCGCCTGGGCTTCGCAAAAGCCGTGGGTCCCCGAGTGGGACGACATCAGGATACCCATTGCCGACTTCAACGATCCCGACTGGTCCACGAAGTTCCATGTATGGCGGATGGACTGGGATGCCGACAGCATCAAGCTCTATGTGGATGATCGGCTTCTCAACACGATTGACCTTAACAAAACGTTCAACAAGGGCGAGCAGCGAAAAAATCCATTCCGTCAGCCGCACTACATCATCCTGAATCTGGCTGTCGGCGGAACATCCGGCGGCGACCCCTCAAACACTAATTTCCCTGCAAAATTCGAGGTGGACTATGTCCGTATATACAAGTGCCGTTAGGCATCCCCCAGCGGACAATAACTTCTGAACGTGCAGACCCAACGAGAGCACGCACTTTGATGCGGTTTTGGCGGGCGCAGTGCGTCATTCCGTTTAGACTAAAATAAATGAAAATTTATGTGAAAATATGAGACTGTAGCATCTTTACAGAGTTCCTTTCTATCCTGCTTTTCGCATTTGGCC
>CAZMLE010000161.1:0-5350 GCA_964567045.1 uncultured Pirellulales bacterium
TTTGCTAATGCCAAAAATCTGTTGACCGGCTCCGGTTCATAGGAGGGCACAGAGATAACAAAATATTTACCCGCCAGACGTATGGCGGGTTAAGCCCCGCAATTTACTCGCTTTTGCGTAGCCGTTTCGGCGGAGCGAGGTTGCGAGGGTTTTGACACAACAAAAAATCCCCCACAAATTAACATGAATATGAGGACAGGATAACAGGATTATCTTGTTAATCCCGTCTAATAAAGAAAAATTCCCCGCGAATCACACAAATTTGCTGTGTTTCCCCTTGATATCTGTAATCCGGGCGGTTAGTCTTATAATAATCCTATTTGCACAAGGAGGAGCCAAGCTCCGTAATCTAAGTTATGGGCTTTTGTAATCGTTTTGTCGCCGTTGCACGCAGCGGAAGAGGGCGGCATTTATGACAGGGGTAGAGATTCCAGATATACCTGAGCGCGGCTTCGATCAACCCCAATGGCGATCGGCGACACCCCGTGCACCGCCGCAGGGGTCTGCCAACCGTACTGACCAAATTGGGCAAAACGCCCTTGACATTCTATAAACTATCTTTTTTTTGAGGAGAAATCACATTTTTAAGACAAAACGAAACATCGTATTGGCCCTTGCGCTTTGTGCCCTTTTACTGCCAGTGACCGCCAGCGCGAAGCACCAGGTGACACGCCCGTTTAAGTTCCACGCCGAGCAAACGATTATCATTGACTTTATGTCCGGGACTTGGACGATCGTGGAGGAGATCGGCGAAGCCACCCACTTCGGGCGGTACACGTGCTCGGGAGGCGGTACATTTGACTCGGACCTCTACCTAACGGGCAGCGGTGAGCAAATCGCGGCCAACGGGGATAAAGTGTTTTGGGAGATAGAAGGACCCCCGTTTATCCTCACCTATGCGGGCGGCACGGGCCGTTTCGAAGGCGCCACTGGGTCGGCAACTCTAACGATTACTGCGCAGACCATGCTCCCGGACCCTGAGTTCCCTTGGTTGCTGACAATTACGCAGAGCTTTACGGGCATTGGGACAATCAAGTACTGATGCCGCAGGGATGACCGGCTGCTGGAGCATGTAGGGTCCGAATTGCGTAGCATTACTTTGCAGGGCGGGGGCGGCTGAAGTTCAAGCCGCCCCCAGTGTTTTTTATCGCAGGCCAATTGATGGTTATCATTGCCGCGCAAGCATGTGGCATGTTGGATGTACGGTATCCTGTGCATACCGAAAAATCGGCGGGGGCCAGGTATGCAGCGGCCTGCATACCCTACACATGCTGTCCGGCTTGGCTGCGGTGATGGTGACAAGAGAGTACTGAAACAGTGTGCAAGATTACTCCTTTTGCCATGTCTTGGATTTTATACAAATTGTCCTTGAACAGGTACAGGTTATTTGCGATAATGATATTGTAAGAAACGTACAGTTTGTAAGATTTTTGTTTCCAGTATTTCCCAGTGGAGATAGATAATGACAGCCTTCAGCATAACAGAGGCAAGAGAGCACCTGGCCGATTATGCGGATAGGGTCGCATTTAAGGGGGAACGGCTCTGTGTGAAACGCAACGGCAAGCCGGCTTTTGCAATGGTAAGCTTGGAAGATATGAAGCTTCTTGAAGCGATAGAAGATATTATGGACATCGAGGAAGCTGAAAAGGCAATCCGCCGGAATAAGTTTACTTCCTGGAAGCAGGCAAAGAAAAAGTTGGGCCTGTAAGCTATGGCTTATAGAATCGTCATTGATGAGAAAGCATTGGCTGATTTAGCCGAGCTGCCCAGAAAGATTCAGAGACAAATAGCCAATAAAATTGATAACCTGGCATCAAACCCGCGCCCGGCCGGCTGTAAAGTCATTCAGCAGGATAAGTCTCTCTACCGAATCCGCTCCGGTGATTACCGCATCGTCTACCAGATACGGCAGAAACAGGTCCTCGTGTTGGTAGTTAGGATTGGGCATCGAAAAGATATCTACAGGAAACTCTGACAAGTTAGGGGGGCTACAACTGCTGGCGCGGCGATCCTGAGAAAAGAAAAAAACTGGCCTTGAATTCGGTCGTTTGTTTGATAAGATAGCAAACACTGGGCTGAGGTTTTTGGGGGTTTGCGCAAAAAGGCCCTCCAACAGGTTACGCAAACCGTTTCTGCCGCAGGCCTTTTTTTGCGATGTTTTTTGCTTGACCTGTCACTTGAGAGGCATATAATGTGTTTAGATTTAGTTGCTCTCTGATCTGTGACAAGAGGATGGGTAATTCGAGTTTTCTATCTGAGCTGATGCACACTTCACCGCAGTATCCCCGCGCAAGCTGCAGGTTGTAGATGTCACCAACTTTTTAGAGGGAGGTGGGAAATGGTCGAGACACGCCTGAGAATCTGGGCACTGGCAGCGCTATTTGCAGTTATGCCCTGCATTTCTCAGCCTGGACTTGCAGACCTGACCGTCTTAGATGTGGTCGAACATGTCAGTCAAGCTAATTACACCGATTATCTGGACAACATGCTCTATACCCATTCAGGCGATGACAGAGGGTTTGGCCCTGAACACAATTTGGCTCGAAGTAACATACATTCGGAGTTTGAAAGCTTTGGATTAGAGACGAGCCTGGATCCCTTTTACTACTCCGGAAGTACCTACTATAATGTTGTTGGCGTTCACTCTGGTTCAGACCGGCCCGATGACATCTACGTTGTCGGCGCACACTATGACTCCGTGAATAATCCTGGGGCCGATGATAATGCTAGCGGCACTGCCGCAGTAATGGAAGCGGCCCGCGTGCTGTCACAGTATGAGTTCGAGGCCACGCTGGTTTTCATCGCCTTTGACCGAGAGGAACAAGGAATGCGCGGCAGCAATGCCTACGTCACGGAACATGTCAACGATAACATTCTGGGCATGGTCTCTATGGACATGATCGCCTACAACGCTTCTGGCCGCTTCAAAAGGGCGAGAGTCTACGGTCGGCAGAGTTCCGCTGCCCTGAAACAGTCGTTGGCAGAGGCAGTATCGCTCTACGGCAATGGAATTTCAGCTCTCGATTCCGGCAGTGTTTCTGGAAGCGACCATGACCCCTTTGAGTTTGCAGGCTTCCAGGCGTGTCTATTTATTGAATATGACGTCTGGGACAATCCGTGTTACCACAGGCCGTGTGATTCTGTAGATACGCCGGACTATATTGACTATCAGTTCGCCACGAATATGACCCGCTCGGTAGTCGGGTTTCTGGCGACCAGCGCGGTTCTGATTCCCGAGCCGGCTACGGTATTGCTGCTTGGCCTTGGAGTGATCCTGCTGAGAAGAAGAAACTGGTCTTGAATTCGGTCGTCTGTTTGATAAGATGACAAATACGGGGCTGAGGTTTTTTGGGGTTTGCGCAAAAAGGCCCTCCATACACTTCGCGAACCTTTTTTCCTCAGCCCTTTTTATATAGGCGCGACGCGATTGGACTTTCTGTTTGCGGTGAAGTAAGTCCTGGCGCCTGGGAGGCATGGCAGCCAGTTGGCCACTTGGGGCGAAGCTGGGGCCCGCAGTGTCGCGTAATTTACTTCTCTCTATTTGCTATCTACTACTGAAGGGACGTAAGCCACTGGTCGCAAAAGGCGGCCAAGTCCTGCTCATCAATTCGGTTATCGTCAATTAAATCTGCGCTCAGCGGATTTTGCTTTTTCTGCCACTCGGCGGCCAGAACGCAATAATCGAGAAAGTTGACAAATCCGTCGCCGGTGAAGTCTGCTGAGCCGACAAGCGGGCCGATTTCGCCGAAGATGCCGTAGCCCGAGCCGTCCTGGCCGTCACTTTGCCACACGGTGACAAATCTGCCGGCTTCGTTCACAGCAACGGCTGCGTTTCTCTGGTCGCCGGCGGCGTAAGTGTTAATCTGGAACTCGTCGCCGATAGGAAGGCCGGCGCTATCGAATCGCTGACCGAATATGTCTCTCTCGTTAACGTTAGGGTCGACTCTGCTTTCCCACACAATTATAAACTCCTGCCAGTTGTTCATCGCCACCCGCGGATTCTGCTGAGAACTCCTGCGGGTGGTATTGACGACAAATTGTTCGCGCATTGGCGTGCCGTCCGGTTCGTACAGCCGGGCGTGAATGTCATCGTCGCCGGCACGGTTAGGGTCGCCGTCCCAGGTTACCACAAAATGCCCACTGCCATCCATTGCGACCGAAGGCTGTGTAATCGAGTTGAAACTGATTGTGTTTACTGCAAAAGGTTCTGTCCCGGCAGAACCGTCGGCATTATAGAGCCGAGCCACTATTGAATTCTTACTGGCTTCTTTCATCCATACCACCGCAAAGTTGCCATCGCTATCCATCGCTACGGCCGAGTAGCGGCAGGTTGCAGGTTGGCTGTTAATCGTAAATTCCGGTCCAATAGTTGAGCCTGAGCTATCATATAACTGGCCGCATATCGACGTTTTGTTCGGGTCTTCAGGGATGTTCTGACTCTCCCAAACAACCATGAATTGCCCGGTCGTATTCATCGCCACAGCAGGGTAGAGTTGTTGGCTATCGCTATAGCTGTTGACCTGCAATTCGGCGCCAAGAGGTTGGCCGTTTGGGTCAAAGCGCTGCGCAAAAATATCTTCGTCGCTCAGGCCTGGTCCCTGCCAAACGACAACGAAATTGCCTGCGGCATCCATCGCTACGGATGGACTTGCCTGGTTGCCGGAGGTTGTGGTATTGATTTGAAATTCGCTGCCCAGCGGTTCGCCGGTCGCGCTAAAGCGCTGGCCGAAAATGCCGCCTGAGTCGCCATCCTGCCGGTAGCTGTTCCAGACTACAATGAAATTTCCCTGTCTATCCATTGCCACAGCCGCGTCTTTTTGGTCCCAGGTTGTATGCGTGTTGACCTGAAATTCAGCGCTGCAAACTGAGGCGAAGATCGGGATGATAGCCAGATTTATAAGAAATGCCTTTCTCATTGGTTTCTACCCTCCATACCTGTTGTAAAACCCGCTTCTAAGCCGGCTTTCTTATGCTAAAATCCTCGTAAAATTGGGCTTGCTGGCCAATTGAAGGTGATTGTACGGCATTTGCTCTTTCTGTCCAGAAAAATCCTTTGGGCGTGAATCTTGGATTTGTGCGAACAATATATTGGTATTAAGCGTAAACGCAAGAACAGGAAAAATAAAAAAATCATTAAAAAAACCTTGACGGTGTGTCGATACCGTAATAGAATCTATTTAGGAAGGTGAGCTGGGAGTGTAATAGCCCAGCAGAAAGGTTAGACCGGAATTTTGAGAGAGGTCTTGATAACATTTGTATTTTGGCTTTGAACTGCTCACGGATAAGCCTTTATCTAAGGATTTCAATAACCGCTGGCAGTTTTGAGCAGCGGTTTTTTGTTGCTCTTTTT
>CAZMLE010000162.1:0-5275 GCA_964567045.1 uncultured Pirellulales bacterium
AGTTATTGAGTCCATAGGATTGAAGGCTAAAAAAACTCGCTTGTTTTGGGGCTAGAGGGACTGGAACTCCTTGCTCTAGTCGTTCATTCGCATCCTCAAAATATTTAAATGCCCCACATTCTTTCCGAAAAAAGAAATAACTGTTTACTTGGTCATTACGGTTGAATTCAACAATGATAAAGTTTTTCTTGAAAGTTATTTCCTTGCCATTACGTTCTTCAAAATATCTTTTTACCAACCGCGATCTACTCTGTTCAGAAAGCAAAACTATTTCGTGGTCATCAATTTTCCCGGATGTGGTAAGCCAATTTAAGAAATCATCATCATAACTCATAAGTTGGTCAAAATCGTCTTTCCAATATTCTTGCTTAGCCGGAAAACTCTTTTTGACTTCGCCAACAATTCCTTTATTATTGGGAAACTGAATACAAAAATCAGGCGTTACTTCTGAATTAGGACGGATTTTATTACTTGTGGAAGTTCGCATCCGCCTACCCTGAGAAACCTTAACATCTCGCTTCATTTCTTTTGCTTTATCATCAAAACGAAAAAGATTCACAAAACCAATAATCGCGCATATCGAATCTTTATAATCATCGATTTGTTCTTGAAATGTCTTACTGCTCATTGCTTTTCTACCTCGTAATCTTGGATTTTGCCTTCGGCATAATTATCAAAAATATGATTTAGCAACCGCTTAATTGATTGAAACGAAGCCTTTAACTGTGGAACAATGATTATTTTTTCCGAAGAAAGAATCCATATATCGAATGAACTGCCGTCAAAGTAATCGAATAGTGATAAATGGACATGTGGATTGCTATGAACCACCGATAAAGAAGTGGCCTTCATTGGTCTCATGGAAGAAATGAATTTATTATTCTCTTCTATATCAGAAAATTTTTCATACCCAAAATTAATGCACAAGGGACGAATATCTCGGTTTGGGTTATCGCGCCTTGATCTTTTGCTAAAAAACGTAACATTTTCAAACACTGTTTTTGATATCGGCAAAATGAAATATTCATAGATAATTTTGGCATACCCGTTTGTCTTGACTACACCGTTACGCGAAATGGATGCCTCAAATTTCTGTCCTTGAGACTTTTTAAATTTAAACAGAAGATTGTTAAACCATCCATTGTCCTCGGCAACCCACTCAAAAGCTTTTTCCAAAGAAAACTCCGGCCAATTAACTGACGGCATGATCTTTCTGTCGATTCGGCTGTAGGTGGTAGTTCGAACGATTGTAAACTCTTTGAAGTTGTTCCTATCTCTGAATTCGAGCAACAAATTTTTTAATTTCTTATGTGTAATGAAAGTTAGACTTATACTGGGGTAAGATTTCTTAAAAAATGGAAGAAGACATTTTGAAAAGAAAAGGTA
Organism: uncultured Pirellulales bacterium; assembly: GCA_964567045.1. Lineage (GTDB taxonomy): Bacteria > Planctomycetota > Phycisphaerae > Sedimentisphaerales > Anaerobacaceae > JAFNGF01. The sequence goes on from CAZMLE010000162.1 coordinate 1,387, forward strand.
GTTTTCTATTGATAGGATGATAAAAATATTCTCGTATTCTACACTCTTAATAGCATAAAATTTCCCACTGATTTTTTTCTTTTCGCCGGCAACTTTGATATTGTATGAAAACTCAAACAAATAAATTGCTTGGTGTTCTTTTAACAATTTAAAATTAAAATTTCCTTGTTTCATCTTATTCCAATACATCGGCTCAATGTAGACTGGGAACAATCGCAGGTAAAGATCTGGACAAGCCCCAAATAAAGAATCAACCTCATTCATTATGGTATCGTCAGTATGCTTCTTGGAATAGAATGTGCTTATATAATCAAATTCCATCTTTTTCTGAGTTTAATTTAATTTCAGATTAATCGAATTATTCAAAAACCTCTCTCAGAACAGATTGCATTGGCATTTCCGCCTGTGACCTTACCCTATTCTATTATACCAGCGAAAAATACTCAAACTACCAAAATCCCATTTTAAAAAACGCTTGATCAATGGCATCGTTAATAGCCTTTTTTGTTTCAGGGGTTAGATCTATGTTACGCATTTATCTCCCTTCGATTTTCATATTTATTTCCGCCTAACATTGTTTATATTGGTCCGCATAAGATGCCAAATACCTTTGTGCCCGCCCTGAGCGAGCGTTAGCGAGTCGAAGGGTTCGGCTCGGGTGTAATCCATTCCTTATGACTCGGGGAATATCAATGAAAACTATGAGCACAATATAGCAAAATCCGGCACTATTTCAATCTTGACTTTCCCATTTCGGCGATTCTCTTTCCGGGCCGGTAAGCATTGTCTTTCTTAGCCTGAATATTTCTTTGCCACAGAGACCGCCGAGAACACAGAGATATAACTCTATTTTGCAAAATAAGATATAAATTAAACTTCATTTTAGAAAACCGTATGAAATATGCGGGTTAGTAAAGCGGTCAGGCTGTGCTGGTCAGGTGTTTCAGTTGGCGCCTCTGGCCAATGGTGACGACACTCTTGAGTTGGACCTGCCTGCGGAGATGGACTTGATTCAGTTGTTGGACTTAGTGGGCACATATTTGCATTTGGACTACACGTATGATCCAAATAAGATCAAGAATGAGGTGGTTACACTCAAGCTTCACGGCAAGTTGCAGGGTGAGATCAGGGTGAATGACCTGTATCCCTTGCTTGAATCGGTCCTGAAGTTCAAAGTTTATGTCATGACTCGCCACAAAGGCAATCTCGTGACAATAGTCCCTGTGGCTGATGCCCTGGAAGTGGACCCTCAGTTGGTGGACCCTAACGTCACAACCATAGAGGCAGGAGATATCGTCGTCACTCGTGTTTTTGAATTGCAGCACCTAAATACTTTCAGCGCCACAAATCTGCTGAAGGATATGAGATTAGGGGTGGCCGTTTCTCCTGTTGAGGAGACTCAGTCCCTCATTGTAACCTGCTACGCGCACCGTATCAGCCGCATCGAACAACTGCTGCGCATGATCGACAGACCCGGAAGGAAGTTCCGGTTCCGGCAGCTAAAGTACACCACGGCCAGGGCACTTGCTAGGAAGATCGAGACCCTCGCCAAGGAACTTGGGACCGTCCCCGTGACTATTGTTTCGGGACAGAAGACACCGTTGGGACCGTCCCAAAAAGTAAGTGTTCCTCAAGGGCTTTTTCCGCCACATGAGTCAGGCCAGCTAATCGGTTCACCGGTGTCCTCCCGGCAGACGGTTTATCTCGACGCCGATGAGAGAACGAATCGTATCTTGACGATCGGTTATGAGGAGCAACTAGTGACCGTGGAAGAACTGGTAGACGCACTTGATGTGGCGCCGCAGGACCTGCGGACTCTTAGGGTCTATGACATTGAGCGCATCGACGCGGAGGAGGTGAAGAAAAGACTGGAGGAGGTAGAGATCATCCGCAAAGCTGCCCAGACTCTTAGGACATCCCGAACAACACCCATGTCCAGGACCACACCATCAACCGTGACCGGCGCGACGGGTGTGAAGGAAGGAACACCGGCGGAGGAGCCGCAGCCGATGATGGTAGCAGCCGGCACAGCGGATATGATGGAAAGGACCGTGGTGGAGGAGCCACAGGTCGTGGTGTTAGCAGCGACCAATTCACTGCTAATCAACGCCACCGAAGAGCAACATGCCCAAATAGCGACAATTATCAGTTACGTAGATGCTGAGATCCGTGAGCAGGCTATCCCTTATGAGATCCATTTTCTCGAGAATCAGGACCCTAATCGCTTGGCGGGAGTTCTTGAAAAAGTCATCAGAGAAACCATTATAGATAAAGAAGGAAAGATTGAAAAGGTGAGCCAGAGGACCCAGGAGCTGATCGCGATTGTTCCTGATGAAGGCACTTACTCTCTTATTGTCTATGCCAACAAGAAGAATCAGGAATGGATAAGTAAGCTCATAAAGAGCCTCGACAAGCGAAGACCACAAGTTCTCATAGACGTGACTCTGGTTGAGATAAGAAAAACTGATGAGTTCGACTATGACCTGAATCTGATAACCAGTTTCCCAGACTTGATTGAAACCGGCGGCCAGACAGATTTCTTCTCAGTCAACCATCAAACTGTGGTGGACAAGCTGCTTCAGCCGGGCATGCGTGAACAATTCATTGACTTCCAGTCGGAAGCAGGGGCACTTACTGGCTTCTATGCAGACATACACGTCAACGCCTTGCTGCATGCGATGGAGACGAAGAACTATGGCCGGGTCCTCGCAAGGCCTAAGGTTCTGGTAAACGACAATGAAACAGGGACAATTAAGACTGCAGACATCACTTATGTAACCAAGAAGTCCTCGATTCCAGTCACCACAGGTGCAGGAGGGCAACAGACCACCCTTATTGAGACGGCGATTGAATATCAGGAATACGATGCCGGAATTACACTCGCAATCAAGCCGCACATAAGTGAGGGCGATTTGCTTCGTCTCGATATAGACCTCCGCCGTTCAGATTTTGGGACCATAACGGGCGAGAAGCCGCCGGATAAGACAAGCAGCGACGTGAAAATCGTTGTTACCGTTCCCGATGGTAGCACAATCATTTTGGGTGGTATGCTAAGGCTCAACCAAAGTAGGGGCGGAGCAAAGGTGCCCATACTGGGAGACCTGCCGCTCGTGGGAGTGTTATTCAGGAGTCTGGCGCGTAGCGACATACAAAGCAGACTGTATGTTTTCGTCAGAGCTGAGATAATAAGACCAGCAGAGGCACTCGCGGGCGCTCATAGGGATTTGGAGAGAATATCTGAACAGACCAGAAGCGCATTTGAGAAGCACGAGGAGGAATTTCAAAACTACCAAGATGTGCCCGGACTCAAATCAGGAAGAATGGACCCAGCGAAAGTACTTGAGTCGCAATGACGTTCAGTTCTGCAAGATGGGGTTTCAGAAAGCACGAAGGAAGGAAGATCGGGCCGGGTGCTGATTAGTGATCTCACAACCAAAGTATCTTCAACCCGGCTGAAGACAGAGCTTCGTGATCCTGTGTCCGTGGTAAACGCTATTCCTGGTCGGTAAATAAATACACCGGTACCTGCCACCCTGATAAGGGACGCGATTTTTCATCGGCCTAACCTGCAGCTAATAATCTAACGTCATATGCCTGCCGATATAGACCCCATCAACGGATCGCCATCTGTCACCAGAGCGCCCAGTGCGCGACCGGCCATAGCCATAATTGGGCGGCTGGCAGCGGGATCGTAAGCCTAAAAGATCTTGCGCTGCTCACTCGGTGCTGGTCGCAGGGGGGTACCAACATCCTGTCCTTTCCTGGAGTGCAGATGGCCCGACCACAACAACGACAGATACGATCCGCCTATGTCGGTGCCCACAATCGCAACCGGGTGATCTGTTGCAGGAACGGACATTCCAGGGTCCTGGAGGCGTATCTATAAAGA
>CAZMLE010000163.1:0-5179 GCA_964567045.1 uncultured Pirellulales bacterium
AAGTGTTACCTATGTCTTGTCTGTACTGTGTTACCTATCTCTTGTCGTCACACCTTCTTTATCAGTCCCGATCAGGGATGGCCGAGCCATCACAAAACAGTGCGAATCCGTGTAAATCAGTGTCCGAGATCAACTGTGTCCTCTGTGGCTCTTTTTCTTGTCCCCCTTTTTTGCCCGGAATTCACTTGACACCCGGCTCCTCGGTGCGTATGATAAATATATAACTAAATTGAATAAAATCGCAATACTAACAGGAGACAGAAGCTTGCCCTGAGCGTAGTCGAAGGGACAGAAGGCAGAAGGCAGAAGGCAGAAGGCAGAGGACAGAAGGCAGAGGACAGAAGGCAGAAGACAGAAGACAGAAGACAGAGGACACAGGACAGGAAACAGAAATATGAGAAAGAGGGAGATTTGGGCTTTTTGGGCAGAAGACGGCCAATTTTTGAAAGTTTTTTTGCAAAACAAAGCCAATTTGTGAAAAAGTCAAGTGAGTGTAAACCATGTTTTTACAGGGGTTTATAAGAGAAAAATCGAATTGGACACTTGGTGAAAACAAACCCAAACAAAGCCAATTTTGCCTTGTTACGGCGGAGAACGCTGAGTACGCTGAGAAGAAAGGCATCTGTGTAAGTGATTGTCCAATAGAGAAATACGCTCTCTCTCCCATTTCTCAGTGTCCTCTGCGAACTCGGCGATTAATGAAAAACGAAGCCAATCAAAGCCAATTTCCACGGGGGCTAAAATGAACGCCAAATTCTTTGCAAGAAAAGGATTGTAAGATGGCAAGGGGAATATCTTGCATCCTTGAACCCGATCGCGATAATGCCTGCGAAGGAAGGCAAAGAAAATACAGGAAAAGGGAACAAAGATGATAGAAATTGATATTTCCCGCGTAATTATTGGAGAGTACGGCAAGAAACTCTCGGAGCATCTTGAGAACGATGTGGTCATAGTCGGTGCGGGGCCTGCGGGTTTGGCAGCCGGTTATTATCTGGCTAAAGCCAAGGTCAAGACCACCTTAATTGAAAAGAAGCTCTCTATAGGCGGCGGAATCTGGGGCGGGGCCGCAGGCTACAATGTGGTTACCTTCCAGGACAAGGAAATCTTGGATGAAATCGGCGTCACGACAAAAAAGCAGGGGCGCCTATATATAGCCGATGCCATAGAATTTGCCGCCGGCCTGGCTTATGCGGCAAAAAAAGCAGGAGCGGCGATATTCAACCTAATAGAGGCTGAGGATATTGTCTTAAAGCAGGAGACTGTCAAAGGCATCGTTGTGAATAGTGCCAGCGCACGAGGACTTGGCCTGCACGTTGACCCATTTTGCATCTGTGCCAAGTATACAATTGACGCTACCGGTCACCCGGCTGAGCTTGTGGGTATGCTCAAAAAGAGAAAGCCGGAGCTGTTTCCGAGGGAGCTGCAGGAGTATTTCATGAACGTGGAGGCATCCGAAGCAGGCGTCGTCGAGAAAACGGGCGAAGTTTTTCCGGGCCTTTACGTGGCAGGCATGGCAGTATGCGATGTTTATAATCTGCCGAGAATGGGACCAATCTTTGGCGGAATGCTAAAATCGGGCAAAAAAGTCGCTGAGCTGATAAATGAGAGAATGTAGTCTGCCAACACGACAGCAATGTCTGGAGCTGATGGACGAATTCGGTGTTCCGCTGCACATCAGAGAACACAACGTGGCGGTGGCCAGGCTGGGCGTTTTTCTGGCAACGAAGCTGAAAGAAAAAGGTTTACCCGCCAGACGTCAGGCGGGCGAGTCGGTAGATGTGGACCTGGTCGATAGAGCATGTTTACTGCACGATCTTTTGAGGATTTGTGACCTCGAAGAATCGGGTTACGACAGGTCCCGGCAGGCAATCACAGATAAAGACAGAGCAAAATGGCAACAGTTAAGAGCAAGATTTCAGAGGCTTTGCCATGAGGAGGCCGCCTTTGCCCTTTTGAGGGACGCATATCCGGAACTTGCCTTAGCCGTAAGAAGGCACAGATATGCCGCACTGCTGGACGAGAAAGATAAGCCAGTAACATGGGAGGAGAAAATAGTTTACTACGCCGACAAGAGGGTGATGCACGATAGAATAGTACCGCTGAAGGAGCGATTGGAGGAAGCGCATAGAAGGAATGTGCCTCAGCGGAATTGTGCGAACCAGGCCAAACTTGACAGCGAACGGATTGATGCCGCCATTTTTGAATTGGAACGCGAGATACTCGATAAAATAGGTCTGGAACCTCATGAAGTCACGGCTGGGCGTAATATAAGCCGAACTGGCAAATCGTCGGGCACAGACGGGACATGAGGATCCGCAGGCGGACTTTTTCAGTCGTGACATCATCAAATCGCAGCAGGCGCTTATAGCCGACAGTAGTAGATCGAGCAAATTCGTTCCAGTCTCCACCGTCCCAGGCTTCAAGCGTAAATTCTTCGACCCTTTGGCCTACTGTGATATATTCTGCAAGCTCAGCGACATTGAAAGTAGACTTTTTAGCCAGACTGAATTCTACGGTCGCACTGGTCGTGCCGTCATCGGTGCACCAGTAAGTATTTCTGTTGCCGTCTACTATTTTATCGGCTCCATAGATGGGATTATCGTCTCGCACGTGCGAGGCTTTGGCGACCGCACCGAGAGCGAAGTTCTGCTTGAAAATCTCATCCAGCACTTTTCCCAGTTCGCCAAGGCGTCGGGCATCGTTTTCGTGAATCAGACCCCGGCGGTCGGGCGGAATATTCAGCAGCAAAACGCTGTTTCGGCCCACAGAGCAGAAGTAGATGTCCAGCAGTTTTTCCAGCGATTTTACCTTGTCGTCCTGGCTGGCATGGTAAAACCATCCGGGCCGGATCGATACATCCGCCTCCGCTGGATACCAGATCAGGTTTGCCCTGTCACCCAAGGCTTTGGCACTGCCTAAATCCTTTGCCGTGAGGTTCACAAACTCGAACGGTTTGTCGTTCCTGTTCATAACGCTCCACTCGGATTCGCGGGCGTAGCCGGATTCATTGCCGACCCATCGGACATCAGGCCCGTTGAAAATAACTGCGTTCGGCTGCAATTCGCGCACGATTGCATAGTAGCCGGCCCAGTCATACTCCATATCCTTGGCGTTCGGTCCTTTAGCACCGTCAAACCAAACCTCGTCGACCTCGCCATAATTTGTCAACAGTTCACGGAGCTGGTTTTTGTAGAGCTCATTGTACTTGACCGTGTCACCGTAGGTAGGCTCATGCATATCCCAGGGCGATAGGTAAATGCCCATCGCAAGTCCAGCTTCCCGGCAGGCATCTGCAAGTTCCCGCACAACATCGCCTTTGCCGTCGCGCCACGGGCTGTTTTTTACCGAGTGCTCGGTGTACTTACTGGGCCAAAGACAAAAGCCATCGTGGTGCTTTGCCGTCAGGATTATCATTTTCATGCCGGCTTCTTTGCAGACACGCACCCATTGCCGGGCGTCGAGCTGCGTGGGATTGAACAGCTTCGGGTCTTCCTTGCCGGTGCCCCATTCCCTGTCGGTAAAGGTATTTATGCCGAAGTGTATGAACGCAATAAACTCGCGTTGCTGCCAGGCAAGCTGCCTCGGCGAAGGCGTGACGTGCGCAACTTTACGAATGATTTCTTGCTGGTCGGGCGGCTCGGCCTTATCCACCGCGTCGTATACCCGGACACAGTCTACTACAAAGTAATCCGGCAGCTCTGCCTTTGCTATGTCACCGCCCCATTTTCCGATTTCTTCGGTCAATTTTATGAACTGTGGCACCTGCGAGACGCCGCCTGCGCTGGTGCGCCAGGTTTCTTTGCCATCGACATAGAAAACGTATTCATCGGGCTTCCAGTGCAGGCCGAATGTATGAAACCCTTCGCTCATGCCGGGTATCGTGGATTCTTTGCCTGCGTGCTTGTGGTCCTTTCCGTAGCCATCCCAGTGCAGATTCTGGGTTATTCTATCGTCGCGCCAGGGGTATTCCATAATATCTATTTCTGTGCCGTCTCTGCCATCCTCTCCTACTTTGCTGACGCTGTCTGTATGCACCCAAAATGCCGGCCAGTGCCCCGGCTGTTCTGGAAACTTGCACCGGCAGACCCAGTACCCGAATCTGTGCTCAAACTTGTTCTTGGTGCGCACGGCGCCGCAGGTGTACCGGTCAGCATCTTTTTTTGTGCGGAGTATCAAATTGCCTTTGCCGTCCAGATAGGCGTCCTCTTTGACCCAATAGCCATCTCGCCGCTTCCAGTCGCCGAGGATTTCCCACTTGGACTGGTCAATCTTTGTGCCGTTGAACTCATCGCTCCAGGTTAACTTCCATTCTTTTGCTTCGGGTATTGTTGGCAAAAATTCTTCTGTCCACGGCCTGGAAGGCCGTGCCACAGCGGCTAACGCCCAGAGCACAATGCCCAGAGCTGCGAACCTGGTGGTAGAATGCGATTGGCCTTTCATGCTTCTATTCCTTCAGGAGATTCTTTCAACTTTCTTCGCCGGGTTGCCGTTAGGCCCGACACAACCGTAACCACTGACATAATTGCCAACGTCACGGTGGTGAACCAGTATCCCCACGTCGCCGTTTGCACGTGGGCCATTTTAATAAGCACTGTGCCGATGGCGAAAGACTGCAGGAACATTTTTATCTTGCCGGAAGCTACCGCGCCGAAATTTATGCCTTGAGCTTCCGAGACGTGTCGCAGGACGGTTACGTAAGCCTCTCTCAGGACCAAAATGCCTGCAATCGACCAATGCACAATCCTAAGGGCATTGCCGGGCAGGTCAAAGAGCTTTGGCTGGCCGATTATCGCAAAACAAATAAAGGTCCCGCAGATCAGGGTTTTGTCAACCAGCGGGTCGCTCATTCGGCCGAACTTGCTGGCAACGCCCAGTTTTCTGGCGATGGGCCCATCGATCAGATCAGTAATACCCGCAATTACGAACAGGATAAAAGCGACGTCCAGAAAGAGTGCTTTGTTTTCAACATAGGGTACGTAGAGAACCATAGTCAGGAAAATAGCAGTCAAGCCGAGTCGGGAGAACGTCAAGATGTTCGGGACCAGTTCAACCATGGCGAAAAGTTTAGCCTTTCTGGGATATAATTCAATGCTAAATTTGCCGGACAATCAGGTCGTAGTTTTCTGTGCCAGTGACCTCGGCGTTGATAAACTGGCCGGCAGTTGCGGAGCAGTGTTCT
>CAZMLE010000164.1:0-5072 GCA_964567045.1 uncultured Pirellulales bacterium
TGGTTCTTGGCCCTTATGATGGGCAGTTGCAGAATGGCGGTGAGAAGGTAGAGCTTAGTATGCCTGGTGACGTGGATGTATTTGGCATACGCTATTACATCCGGATTGACAGGCTAAACTACAGCGATGGTTCTCATCCTGAGGATTGTCCTGGCGGAGTAGACCTCTGGCCTACCGAAGCCGATGGCGGCGGCTTATCACTATCTTGCAAGCTGGCCAGTGTTTACGGCAATGACGTAGCCAACTGGAAGGCCGGCACTCCTTCCCCAGGCGTTGCCAACCCATGAAATTGCCGCTCCGCTCTCGGCGGACCGGCTATTTTTGTTCACCCCGCCTATAGTCCGGATTGGGCGTGGGCATCTGTGCGTTCACATCCTGTCGCCAGTTCTTTAGTATTCTGTGCAGTTCGGCAGGTTTGTCGGGCATGTGTTTGACAAGGTTGTTCTTCTCGCTCACATCCTCTGTAAGATTATAAAGCTCCAGGCGACTATCTTGGTAAAACTCGATCAGCTTATAACGGCCAGCGCGCACGGCTCCTGCGGGGCCGCCGCCTTGGTTGCTATAGTGGGGATAATGCCAGAAGATTGCCTCGCGATCGAGTGACTTTTTGCCCCTGAGCAGCGGCACCAGACTTACGCCGTCGATATGCTGCTGGGGTCTGAGTGGTAGACCTGCCATTTCCAGCATTGTTGGATAGAAGTCTGTACTGGTTACAGGTTCGCTGCAAGTACTGCTTGGTTTGGCAACGCCCGGCCATTTGATAATCATCGGTTCGCGGATGCCGCCCTCGTACAGCCAGCCCTTGCCCGCTCGCAAAGGAACATTTGATGTGGGCGAGCCTTCAGCGGTGGACAATCCGCCGTTGTCGGACATAAATATCACAACCGTATTGTCAGCTACGCCCAGCTCATCGAGCTTTTTCATTACGCGTCCGACGCTTTCATCTACACTCTGGACCATGCCAGCATATATCGGGTGGTCTTGCACTTGCCGGGCCTTGGTGTCACCCTCCGGCAACAAACGCGGCCCCTCAATGAGCTTAGCCACCGCCTTTGTCTGGTATTTGTCGATCATATTCTGCTTTGCCTGCAGCGGGATGTGCACTGCATAGTGCGACAGGTACAAAAGAAATGGCTGGTTTCTGTTGGCTTCGAGGAATTTCAGTGACTCATCGGTGAGCTTATCCGTGAGGTACTCGCCCGGGCGGCCTTCAATCGGCGGGTTTCCGCTCCATTGCGGGTAAAAGTAGCTTCGCGGCATACCGCTGCTGGTGCCGCCGATATTGATGTCGAAGCCCTGGTGCTCCGGCCAGTAAGGCTGGCCGCCGAGATGCCACTTACCCACAAAGCAGGTGACATAGCCTGCTTCTTTCAGTGCCTCAGCAATTGTGACCTCCTCCAGCGGCATTTGATGAATGTAATCGGGCGGATTAAGTTTGCCCTGGCGCCTGCCAATCAAAAAATTCGTCAGCTTTAGCCTGGCAGGATATTTGCCCGTCATAATACTGGCCCGCGTGGGCGAGCAGACCGGGCAGGCTGCATAGGCGTCGGTGAACCGCATCCCCTCTTTGGCCAGTCTGTCAATGTTAGGCGTCTCGTAGAATTTGCTGCCGTAACAGCCGAGATCCGCCCAGCCGAGGTCATCGATGAGGAAAAAAACAAAATTTGACTTGCGGAGCGTTTTAGAAGATGCTGCCAATTGCGCAGCGCTGGTCAGCCACTTTGGAAAAACTGCCGACGCCGCTCCCAACCCCAGGATTCTCACAAAATCACGTCGGTTTAGAAATGTATCAGCCATGCGATCGAAATTGAGAATTGCCGGTGCTGGCTTGGTCTCTTAGAGTACTTCTGCGCCTTTTCCCTGCTGAATCAGTGGAACGTAGCTGTCCAACGCTTTCAAAACTTTGGCATCGGTAAGGTCTATAACCTTTTTCTGCTCGTGGGACATATATGCTGCCATAATCAGCATTGTAATCAGCCGACCGTATTCGAAATCGAGCATCGCATTTTTGCCCTGCTCAAAGGCTGCAATTGCATCTCGCCACTCACCGATATATCCATAGAGGTCAGGCTCATTAGCCTGCAGAACCAGAGCCCCTCGCGTTGCCTGCGCTTTCTCCAGAGCGAGTTCGCTATCAGCAACTGCAGTCGCCGCTGCATCGCTTATAAATAGTCCCGCCGGCGATTGTAGAGAGTTGACCGTGTACGAGTAGCCCGGCCCAAAGGCTTCCGTAAGCAGTCGCAGCCCCGGCGCATCGTACATCCAGGAATTTATCGCGCCGACTACGCCGCGAACTCCCGTCTGCGGGTCCTCGAACATGATTGAGACATTCGAATAATCTTCAGCCGGCGTTGCCGAATAATCCACGCCTCTTTTGCGAAGCTGGCTGATCCAGGGCTCTTTGCCCCACTTGAGTAGTGCCATATTGGCCGAAACTGAAATCGGCTTGAGGTAGTTGGGCGGCTTGCCGCTGGGCGTCAGCATGTACATACCTGCCGCCACACTGTGGCAGCCCATGTCGCAGCAGACACCGCCTCCTTGCCTTGTGGGGTCCCAGAACCACGGCTCGTGTGGTCCGCCGTGCTCCTCTGCGCTGCGGGCTAAATGCACCGGCCCCATCTGCTTTTCTACCGCCGCCAGTTGACGCCTGGCCTCAACCACGCCGGGCATGTGAATCTGGTTCTCGAAGTAAGCGGTCGGCACGCCAAGTTTCTTAGCGGTATTCACCAGAGTATTTGCCTCGGCTAAATTTCTGGCAAGGGGTTTTTCACAGATGATGCCCTTCAGTTTCGCTCCAGCCTGCACGGCCTCTGCTATGTCTTGCATTATCTGAATGCGGGCAAAATTTGGAGCAAAGATACAAATGACATCCACAGCCTGGCAAAGCTCGGCGACACTCTTGCAGACCTTGGTTTTGCCGAGACCGTCTTTGCGTGCACGTTTAGCCAGGTCTTCTGCTCCATCGAGTGCGTAGATGCCCGCCAGTTCGGCGCCCCGTACCGAGCATAATGCCCTTTCGTGGAATCCAGCCACGAAACCTGCTCCGACCATTCCTATCTTTAACATTCGCTATCCCCTTCCTTTGTTCGTATTTCGTACTTCGTATGTCGTGTTGCTGATGGTTCATATTTACCCTAATTTGCCCGGCTGTACAACCAAAACCACGATGAAAAGGCGAAAAATCCCGCACGCTTGGCGCGTACTTCCGTGCAAAAAGGTATACTGGGCGCGGAATTTGCGAAGGCCGTTTGAAATTATTGAGTGGAAAAATACTATTTATGGGGTATGAATTGTTGGTTATAATAGGCTAAAGTTCAGCCGATCCCGATGAATCGGGATTGTGGATGGGAAAATCCAGGTTTGGTCAGACTAATTTGGGGTTTGAGCATATGGCCAGTCGCAAGTTGAGCTTTAAGGTCTGTCGGAAGTTTAACGCGTGAGGTTAGGAACATGTATTTGCAGCAAATGAAAATAGCGGGATTCCGAGCAATAGAGAATCTGGTGATTACTTTCCAAAAGGGACTGAACATAATAATAGGTGAAAACAACAGCGGTAAGACATCGATCATAGACGCGCTACGGATATGCTTGGGGCTTGGGTATCAACGGGGAGAGATTCGGGTAGGAAGCGAGGACTTCTTTGTAGACCGATATGGCAAGAAAAGCGATTCAATTAGATTCGATCTGGTGTTCATCCCAGAGAGCAAGGACGAGGAAGGGGTATTTGTTGAGATGCTGGCTGTAGGTAAGAACGACAAACTAGAGCTTCAATTACACGTGATTTTCACAAGGGAAGAGAAAGAAGGTGAAGAAAGGATTCGGCGCAAATACTGGGGAGGGGAAAATGAAGGGCAGAGTTTGCCTGAAGAACTGTTAGACCTATTGTATTTCGTTTATCTGGATGCGTTGAGGAATTCGGATCGGGATCTACTGCCAAGAAGCGGGAATAGGTTAGGACAGTTGTTTTTGAAGTTGGTGGGGGACGTGGAGAAACAGAGAGATTACGCGAGGAAATTAAACGACATTGTCGAAAAGGACGCAGAGTGGAAAGGACTACGAATCACGGCAAAGGATAAGATCAATCAACATCTTAGACAGACCACAATAGTGAGAGAGCCCCAGGAAATCGACATCGACTTTGTGAGTCTTGAATACAAGAAGATTGTGGAGCAGTTGAAAGTGTTCTTACCATTCGCTGGCGCCGTAGAGAGGAAGAAGTTACAGGAGAGTTTGAAAGCGGCTGGCATTAAGGATGAAGAGTGGAGAAAATACTTTTCTAATCCAGATGAGAATGACCTTACGGTGAAAAGTGAGTTTATCGCTCAGTTGACAGGTACAAGTACTAGCAATGGCACTGAAAAGATAATCGCGGGTTTGCTTAGGGAGAGCTTAACTAAGTTCGAGGTCTCACAGAATGGGTTGGGTTATAACAATCTAATCTTCATAGCTACGGTTCTTGGTGACATCATTGAGAGAAAAAGAACTAAAAGCGAAGCTTATGTTGCGTTGCTTATGGAGGAGCCAGAGGCACATTTGCATCCGCAGTTGCAGGACACGCTTTTCAATTATTTTGGGAGTATAAAAGAAAAGAGTATCCAAGTGTTCATAACGTCGCATTCGCCCACGATCACAGCCAAGACGAATTTCGAGTCGTTAATTGTGATGGAGAAAGAAACAAGCAGAAAGCTGAAAGCCACAACTATGTGTGATGTACCCCTGACAAAAGATGACCGGATGAAACTTGAACGATTTCTGGATATCACCAAGTGTCAACTGTTCTTCGCAACCGGTGTAATACTTGTGGAAGGAATATCAGAGGCACTATTATTGGCTGTTTTTGCTAAGAAGATTGGCTATGACTTGGATAGGAACGGGATCGAAGTTGTGAGCATTGGAGGGGTTGCGTTCGAGCCGTTTGCGAAGTTGTTTAACTCAAATGCGAGCGAGAAAAGACTCGGCGTTCAGTGCGCCATTATTACCGACGACGATAGGAACATCGCGTCGGATCCGAACGGAGGAGTGTAGTGGTTCAGTGTGAATTGGACAAACACATCTACAGCTAGGAGAGTACC
>CAZMLE010000165.1:0-4890 GCA_964567045.1 uncultured Pirellulales bacterium
AGCCGGATCGATTCGGCTCCGGTATAGCCGCTCGCACCAATAATTGCCACTCGTACCATTGCTTTTGCCTCTTACAAAAATAGCCGCCAAGAAAATCTCTCGGCGGCTATTGTAATAATCCCAGGTTAAATCTGCAAACTAACGCTTTGAGAACTGGAATCTCTTTCTGGCGCCGGCTTGTCCGGGCTTTTTCCTTTCAACCATCCTGGGGTCACGAGTAAGATGCCCGCCGTCGCGCAGGGCCTGAGTATAATTCTCATGATAGGTCCTCAATGCCCGGGCAATTCCAAGCAATGATGCACCTGCTTGTCCAGTGATTCCGCCGCCCCGCACATTGATGAAGACATCGAAGGATTTTTCTGCTTCGACCGTTCTTAGTGGCGCCAGCACCGCTTTTCTATCCTGCTCTCTGGTAAAGTAATCGTTGAGCTCTTTTTTATTGACCAGTAGTTTGCCGGTGCCGAGCTTGATTCTGACGCGGGCCACCGAGCTTTTTCTTCTGCCGGTGCCCCACCAATAGCCGCTCTTCGGCGCGCCAGTAGCGTTCGGCAGCGGCTTTGGCTGACTTTCGGCGGTCTTTTCGCTTACCTTGGTATCAGGACTCTCGATTTTGGTCTCTGCCATGACTTGCTCTGTCTCTCAAAATGAAAATAACTCTATCTTTTCCGGTTTTTGAGCCTGCTGTTGATGTTCCGGGCCGCGATAAACCTTTAGTCTGCTCAACATTCTTCTGCCCAGCTTGTTCTTCGGTAACATCCGCCTGACTGCCAATTCCACTATCTTTTCGGGCTTTCTTTCCATCATATCGGCAAAGCTGACGAACTTATGGTGGCCAGGATAGAGCGTGTAGTAATCGTACACGTTCTGGTGGGCCTTTTTGCCTGTGACTTTTATTTTTTCAGCGTTGATTACAACTACGTAATCGCCCGCATCGACGTGCGGCGTATACTTGGGGCTATTTTTGCCCATAAGTATCGGCGCGATTTTCGCTGCCATTCTGCCCAGAATAGCCCCCTGGGCATCCACCAGAAGCCACTTTCTTTCAGCCTGTCCTTTTTTCGCCATATAGGTTTTCATAATAGAACTCTGCCAGTTGTCGAAACCACAAATGTTAGCGGATTCTGCCCACTTGTCAAATTTTTTGGGCAACGAAATGCAAGAATTTAAACTTGGCCAACCGCGCCACCTGCCCGGGAGATCATGCCACTTGACGTCCCCCGGCAGGTGCGCTGCCATCGCGCCGTATCCGCCCTGAGCAATCGAGGCTGTGGAGTGAGCGGGTAGTAGGGGGGTAAAAGTGGAGTGAATAAGTCGGAAAATAGGGGAGAGGAGGAGGTTTTTGAAGGTTTTTTCGGATTTTGGGGTTCTTATCAGTAGTGAAAAAAGCCTTTTTATAGGACATATTTGTTTTTGAGCGAAAAATGAGGGTAAAAACTGACGGAAATTCACAGGAAATTGACGGAAATGCGCGCATTTTGAGCAAAAATTAACAAAAATGACCAGATTTTAACCGGGTTTTGAGCAGGTTTTTCTGCCCTTACCCAGGTGCAAATTACTAAAAAACTTACCGCTGAGAACGCGGAGAACACAGGGGCAGAAAGTGAGTCCGCCATACAAAGTGGCGGATAAATCAGACACGGATTTACCTTGTCCCGAGCGCACTCGAGGGAACTGGTTGACACGGAGAGGTTATCCGAATGGGCGGGCACAGACCTGAGGGCAGAAGGTACGATTGACGAGCTAAAAGCAAAAAGCCTGTCTCCAGATTTCCTCAGCGGGTGCTATCCCTAACGGCCGAGTTCAGCCGCCAAAGGCAGTCGGCTCAAATGTGATTCGTTAGGATCGCATTTCCTCCTTCTGAGTATCCTTGTAATAAGAAGACCTGATAGGTCATAAAAGGTGCTCAAGCTCCTATGCTTTCCGGAGGATGTTGACGGCCTTTACGGCGTCTGCGGCGGAGTACAGACCAATGTAGAGGATAAACCTTGCCCCGATCACAGCCGCCGAAAGTCCTCGCAGGTCGATACCCGCTGCGGCGAGCTTTTGCGTTAGCTCCGCTGCGACGCCTGGCTTATTCTCTCCTTCAACACGCACTGAGTTGACACTGCTGGTGATGTTGAAGCCTAACTCCGCGGCGGCGGCGATCTCCCTATCACCACGCAGCGGCGTGACAAACACAACGCCTGTGCCGGGTTTTTCCGGCGCCCGTCTGGCCAGGATGAAGTCAAGGTCGGCGCCGGCCTCCTGCAGGCCGGTAAGCAACTGCGCTAAACTGCCGCGTTCGTCTTTAATGCTCGCAGCCCACACATTTACACGTTCGACAATTAATTCCATAACATTACCCTCTTTCTGGGATTAATAGTTTTGTGTTTTTATCCGCCACACTGATTGGCGGATTTACCTGACATTGCACAGCATGGCTTTCGCCATTCCCAATTGCATTCATTCAATTGCTCCGCTTGAGTCTCATTTTTAATAGAATCCCAAGCTCGTGTTGAAAAGTCAAGCCTCAAAGATGGTTTGCCGGCATCTTTCTCCCAAAACCACCGCACCAAAGTCGTGCAGCAAAGGCATAGCATGTTTAGTGCATATTTTTTAGCGCCTGAGAGCGCCGGGGTCGAATTCAACCGACACGGATTAACACAGACCCCGTCCCGAGCAACGTCGAGGGATTAACACTGTCAGAAAACAGAAAAATACTTAACAGCGTAAATCCAGCTCTAAAAAAATACTCTCTGTGTTCTCTGTGCCCTCTGTGGGTGTGAAAAACCGCGAATAAAAATGGAGTTCTCCTTCGTAGTCATCTCCTACGGAGAAGGAGCCGGGCACAATAAAGATTGCAAAATGATCCCGATTTATCGGGAAATCAGCGTTTCCTGCCTAAAATAACCGCAAGAAAGCCGAGCAACATGAGTTAGCATCTGTAGGTTTTGCAGATTTCTGGGTGCCACTGTCTGGATATCGTCCGGTATGCACTACATATTAAAAATTGTTGATTATCTCTTCTTGGACGACTATGATAATGAGGGCTTCGAGAGTCGAATAAGTCATAACAATTTGCAGGAGGTCTTAAATGACGCCGATGAACTTAGGGGTTGGCGCGGAGAGGATTGCTGAATTTTGTCGGCGGTGGAAGATAAGACGGCTGGCCGTTTTTGGGTCTTTCGTGCGTGGAGAGCTTCGCCCTGGTAGCGACATAGACCTGCTGGTAACTTTTAGCCCAGATGCCGACTGGACCATGTTCGACCATTTTGCGATGGAGGAGGAGCTGTCGCATCTGTTCGGTCGTGAGGTCGATCTTGTCAGCGTGCGGGCCGTAGAAGAAAATCGAAACCCAATTTCCCGCCGAGCAATACTGGATTCAGCGAGGCAGATTTATGCAGCGTGACGCTTCGCTACTGCTGGATATGTTCCAGGCAGCAACCCAGATTGTGCAGTTCAAAGGCGAAATGGACTTCGAAGAGTTTCACGCAGACGCTAAAACGCAGTCCGCGATGATACACCAGTTTCTTGTTATTGGCGAAGTGGCGAAACTAATTTCAGATGATTTCAGAAAGACGGATCCGGAGGTTCCGTGGTCGGCTATGGCTCGTATGCGCGATAAGCTCATTCACCACTACCGCGGAGTAGACCTGCGCGAGATATGGAACGCCGCCGAATTTGAGATACCGAAACTGCTCACTTTTTTATCCAAGCACTTACCAGAAAAGCCGCGCGATGAATAAAAGGTCATTGCGAGCCCGCCGTCGTTTGGCGGGCGTGGCAATCTCACAATCGCAAACTTGTCCTGAGCAGTGTCGAAGGAGTGCGTGTTACAAATCGTAAATCGCAAATTGAAAATCGAAAATTGAGCAGCGTTTCCTGCCTAAAATAGCCGAACCCAAGCCGAGCAACGAGCACACGAAAGATTAGATTTCTAGCGTTCCTTAAATGATTCAAGACAACCTGTTAAGAAGCATACAAGCTTGAGTGCCATAGGTACTATTAAGTGTGTCCTGTCATCTTCGCTGATTGGCTCGCCAAACATGTGATTTATGAATGCGCCCAATATGTTGCTATAGACTGTGTTAGGATTGTTTAGGTCTTGTGGAAGAAGTTTCCGATATTCCGTATATCGGGAAGCAATAGTGTCATAAAAGTGGTCTTGCCATTGTGAATGCCATTCGAGCAGTGTCTCTTCATCGTCAGATTCATGTTGTTTAATAAAGTACTTGTTAGTTACATAGTTGAACATCTCCAAATGAAACTTGTCAAGTGCTTCTGTTGTTTTCGCTGACTCTTTCTTTGCTAATATGTAGGATTCTGTAACTATAAACATGGCAAAAATTATTAGTTCAATCGTATCAATTGGTCTATTGAATCCACTATCTGTAAGAACTCTTGCTGTATCTCCGACAATACCGCAGCAGAGAGATTTCATGCGCTCTATGTTTTCAGTTGATGGTTCGTTCATTATACGTCAATTCTCAGGGAATTTTGTACTGGTTTAGTTCTATAGATTTATATACTCCCGAAGGCTCCAAATCAAGGAAAAACAGAGCTAATTATTGCCAATCGATACACAGTAAGATATACT
The DNA here is from genome assembly GCA_964567045.1 of uncultured Pirellulales bacterium. GTDB lineage: Bacteria > Planctomycetota > Phycisphaerae > Sedimentisphaerales > Anaerobacaceae > JAFNGF01. The sequence continues at coordinate 4,577 of CAZMLE010000165.1, forward strand.
TATAGGCTATGGAAAAGGTAAAAATCAAACGAATTGGCATTTCGTTAGGAATTAACCCTTGAACCGGAAACAGATAGTCATTTTGTGGGCAGCGGTAACGGTTGTGGTCTTAATGGGACTATATCCTCCCTGGATAATGATTTGCACTACTTCACGAGAGCAGTTTGAAAAAGATATACAGATGTGGAAACAAAAGGGATTAAATGTAACCCACACATTCCGTGATGGGGACTTTCCCCTAACGGGTGAAATTGACTCAACTAGACCCAAAACAAGCGAGTTTTTTTAGCCTTCAATCCTATGGACTCAATAAC
>CAZMLE010000166.1:0-4835 GCA_964567045.1 uncultured Pirellulales bacterium
GCCGGGCAATTAACGCGCTACTGCCGTTGGGCGGGCTTATATTGTTTCATATAACGGGACTTTGGATCGATGGTAATGGCCCAGCCAAGCTTCGGCAAGCTGGTCTGCTTTTTAGCTGGGTCTACTGGCGCGAGGTTATCAGCAGTGCTCAACACAGCCACGTTATCCTTTTCTGTGCCGCGTCATTTGGAGTGACACTTGCTTTACTTTGCGGGCGATTATCTGGTTCGCTGCGGACCTCGGTTCTGCCCGGATGCTTCTACCGGGGCATCAAAAGGGCCGCTGTGCCATCTGTAATACTGATTCTTGCCTGGTCGCTGAAGAATTGCTGCGATAGCTTGGGGACAGGAGAATTTCTGATAACCGTGCTGGCTGGCAGGGTTTCGCCCTGTTGGTTTCCGCCGATTCTCTTTGTGGTTGCCTGTGTGATCTCCTTTGCCACCGGCACAAGTTGGGGGACAATGGCCATATTAATTCCAACCGCCATTCCGATTGCCTTTGCGCTCGATGGGCGAGTTTACGGCCTTACCACGATAATAAGCCTGGGCGCGGTATTGGATGGCGCTATTTTCGGCGACCATTGTTCGCCTATCTCCGACACCACAATCATAAGTGCTACCGCCAGCTCCTGTAACCTGATGCGGCATGTTCGCACCCAGCTTCCTTACAGTTTATTGGTCGCGGGGCTGGCTCTTGTGTGTGGTTATGTTCCAAGCGCTGCGGGGCTGGCGGCAAGATGGAGCCTTAGCCTGGCAATATGTGTGCTGCTGTGCTTTTTTGTCGCTCTTGCTCGATGGGATAGGCTCCGCCCCCACAGCTTCTTGCTGAGCAAGAGCGGGGGCTGATGTCCGGCTGTCAAGAGGCAAATCCGCCACTTGCCCGCCATACTTCTGGCGGGTAAATCTGGCGGATAAATATGAAAGGGCTGGGACGAAGGAGGATGAGGAGGGAAAAGCGCGTCCCAGCCCCTCAATTGCAGGTTCTTCCTATAGGATTACGCTTGTTAAGCCGATTTGTTCTTTGCGCCGGCTCATTATCTCAGTTGTAATAATGCGCGACATTTACCAATTTCCTGTCTTGAGAAAGGCGTTTGCCGCGCAAAAATAAATAGCGGCGGTAACGCCACAATATCTTCGCAGCCTTATCCAGACTATAGTGCACGATCTTTTTGCCCAAATCAGACCAGCCCGATTCGCAGCAGGTGCAAATATCACGCTGCTTATCATACCACCAAAGTGCAAAACCGCCAAAAGAACAGTAGCGGTAGTTTTTGATGCCCAGAACGCAATCGCAGTAGAGCAACTGCTTTATCTGAAATTTGTCCTCAACATCGATCTTTTCCATCTTTGGTTCCTCCCTGACAAATCGCTGGCTCTGTTGAGCGCATCTTGGTCTTCACTCATTTAAGGCACTTGCATATCCAATTGGTGTCCTCTACCTTTATAGACGCACGAACATACCGAAATTATGCAAATGTTCTGTAAAAAACGTAATCAGTCAAACATGCTGCTTATTTGTATGCTTTAGCAAGCCCAGGCCTATGGAATTTCAAATTTAGGATTTTGGATTTTCGATTGAAAATCGGCAATCGAAAATCCTCAATCAATAACACCCGCTGGATAGACTTCGCAGAATCTCGATTTTAGTTTCCCACTTGTGCGAATCTATTCCGGCTGAGAAACTCGTGCCCAAGCCCAGCCCGCTGTACGTGTGGCGGGCCAGCGTTCTGCGCCACCATTTTCGTATGAACCTTAACGCTTTCATGTCACAGGCCTCACGCATTTTGCGTACCGATCAGGCAATGCTATTTTGGGTTCTCTGTCCACCTATAAAAGGCATAAAGTGGCCGGTTGGTAACAGGCGGATTTGCAATTGACAATCGGTAATTGAAAATTGACAATTGCGGCCAAACTTGCGTGGGCAACTCGCCCGCCAGATTTACTCGCCAGACGTATGACGGGCATGAGGCGGGCCAGCATTGCTCATCCTACGTTTCTATCAAATGAAAGGGCTGAGGCAGTTGGTTACGGAAAGCAAGCAAATGTGGAACGGCTTTTTGCCGGCAGTTGTCGTTTTGTTTGCCTCGGTGCTGCATGGACAGGAATGGACAAGGTTCCGTGGTCCCGATGGTCAGGGTATCGGTCAGGCCAAAACTATCCCCGTCAAGTGGACGGAAAATGATTACGCCTGGAAGGTTGAGCTGCCAGGCACAGGCCACTCTTCTCCGGTGGTCTGGGGCAATAAGGTCTTTGTGACAAGCGGGGATCAGAAAGCTGCTCTGGGAATCCTGCTGGCTCTAAGTGCTTCCGACGGCCAGGTCCTATGGCAGAAGCAATACAAACTGCCCTCGTATCCTATGAACAGGCTGAATAGCTACGCCACCGCCACGCCGGCGGTCGACGCTGATTATGTCTATGTGCTCTGGCCAACTGCAAAAGAGACATTGCTTGTTGCGGTGGACCACAGTGGCGAAGAGATCTGGAAGCGCACTTTTGAGGGTGTGCGTTGCCAGCATGGGGCAGGCAGTTCGCCAATCGTCACCGGTGGCATCGTGGTCTTTACCATCGAGCATGAGGCCGACACGAACGACATGGACAGCGCCTGGATTGCAGTCGACCGCAGGACCGGCCAGACTCGCTGGAGACTGCCGCGGCAGACTAACCCCAAGACCTCTTATTCGACGCCCTGCGTTTATTCGCCCGCATCTGGTGCACCGCAGTTGACCCGCCATACGTCTGGCGGGTTAATCTTCACCAGCTTCGCTCACGGCATAAGCAGTGTTGATCGTGAAACCGGAGCAGTTTTGTGGGAAATGGAATCCGCATTTATAAGCCGCGTAATCAGTTCGCCTGTCATAGCAGATGGGCTGGTAATTGGCACCTGCGGCGACGCCGGCGGCGGCAAACGCCTGATCGCAATTCGGCCCGGCACGGGCAATAAGTCCACGCCGCCTGCTGAAGCATATAAGATCGACAGTAGCACCGTCCCGTATATTCCCACATCGTTGGCTAAAGCAGACCTGCTTTTTACATTTAATGACCGCGGGTACGTTTCTTGTCTGCGCACGGCTACCGGCCAACAGCTCTGGCGGGAAAAAGCCGCTGCCAAGTTCTATGGCTCGCCGGTGTGGGTAGATGGAAGACTGTACTGTATCGCTGCCAATGGTGACGTGGTGGTGATCAGGGCAGGACCAACGTACGAGCTGCTGGCTGTCAATCCTCTGGGCGAACAAAGTCAAGCCACTCCTGCCGTCTCGGGCGAAAGGATGTATCTGCGGACCTACTCACACGTTTTCGCCGTTGGCGGCGGAAAACAGTAGATCAACCCCGCCATGTGATGGCGGGGTTAACCGGTTAGCCCCGCAATTTATTGCGGGGTTATCCATCTCCAAAGCAATCTTTACCAGCTCTCGGCAGCCATTTGGCGTCGCCCGACATTGACTGATCTGCGGCGCGCGGATATAATGTTATATGTTCTTGCCGGCCCGGACTGATTGAAGATTTTCACCCGCCAGGCGTCAGGCGGGTAAAACTGTCGATTTTCAATTTCGATGCTCAGGTTCAAGAAAATCTTACTCTTCTTCGCCCTGCGTAGCTGGCTTCGCAGAGCAGGGTTGCTCGCTCTGGGATTAGCCATCTCTTTGCTCGGCTCTGCGCACGCCTACTGCCCGGTCGGTGACCTCAATGGCGACTGCGCGGTCAACTTGGAGGACCTGCAGATTCTTACCGAGCAGTGGTTGGCTCCGGCGGGCAGCACCGTCGACCTAAATGGCGATGAAGAGGTCAGCATGACCGACTTGGCACTGTTGGCCGCAGAATGGTGCCGGCAACGCATTCCCATAATGATCAATGAGCTCATGGCGTCCAACAGCAAAACTATCCAGGATCCGCAGGGCGAGTACGATGACTGGGTCGAAATCCACAACGGGGGGAATCAGGCTTTCAATGTCGGCGGCATGTACCTCACAGACGACCTTGAGCAGCCCACCAGGTGGCAAATTCCCGCTAATAATCCCGCTGCAACTACCATACCTGGTCACGGCTATCTCTTGATATGGGCTGACGAAGACCTCGGGCAGGCCGGCCTGCATGCAAACTTTGCGCTCGCTGGCGAAGGTGAGCAGATAGGGATTTTCGACCGAGATGGCAGAACCCTGATTGACAGTATCAGCTTTGACGAGCAGACTGCCGACATCTCCTACGGACGCTATCCCGACGGCGGCAGGGAGCTGCGCTTCTTGGCTTATCCCACCCCGGCGGCACAAAATGGCGATGCCTATCTCGGCGCTGTTGCCGAGCCGAAGTTCAGCCACGAACGCGGCTTTTACAATGAGCCTTTCTCTGTCACTCTAAGTACCCAAACCGAAGGGGCTGCGATAATCTATACGCTCAACGGCCTTGTTCCGGACGATCTCTCGTACCGGTTCTACCCCGGCAAAACATATACTGGCCCAATCCTCATTAGTAAGACTACGTGCCTGCGCGCAATGGCCGTTAAGCCTGGCTGGAAACCTTCCAAAATCGAGACACACACGTACCTGCTCAATGCCAGTGCTGCACTTAAGTCTTTGCCGATAGTCTCGCTTGTCGGCGACCCTCAAAAAACATTCTACGAGCCGAATGGGGTCATGGCTATAGTTGGCGGGTACTATGGTGGTGACGGAAGGTGGGTTTCGAGTGGCTCGAATAGCTACAACAATCCAACACGGCGCGGACGGGCGTACGAACGCCCGGTGTCTTTTGAGATAATTTCGCCGCAGGATAACACGGGCTTTCAAATTGACTGTGGAATCCGCGTTCACGGCAGCGACTATATGCGGCCGCGCTATCGCCGCT
>CAZMLE010000167.1:0-4748 GCA_964567045.1 uncultured Pirellulales bacterium
TCGGTCATATGGACCGAAACTATTTAAAAAAGCTCTGTTTTGTTGCTACAGTCTCTGATTTTCTGCGATATCTCTCAGACCTCAAGCCGGATGTAAAAATACGATGCCTGCCCGAAGGCACGGTATTTTTTCCGCAAGAGCCGACTTTTGAGGTGGCAGGCCCCTTAATTAGCGCACAAATCCTGGAAAGCCATATTTTGAACATAGTGGGCTTTTCCATTATCCAGGCCACGCTTGCAGCCAGAACTACTATTGCTGCCGGCGGCACGGCGGTTGTGGACTTCGGCCTGAGACGCTGCCAGGGGCCTGTAGCATCGCTGCGTTCGGCAAGGGCAGCGCAGATGGCAGGCTTTTCGGCAACCAGCAACTTATTCGCTGCCAGAGTCCTGAATTTTGCCCCCACAGGAACAATGGCACATTCATTTGTCCAGGTGCACGAATCGGAAGAAACGTCCTTCCGCAGTTTCGCCGAAAGTTACCGCGAAAACGCAATCCTGCTGGTCGATACTTATGATTCTATCGAAGGGGTAAAAATAGCAGCCAAAAATTGCGAAGCAGCTTTACGAGCGAAAGGGCACAAGAATAAGAGGCATTCGGCTTGATAGCGGTGACCTGGTGAGCCTGAGCAATTTTGCCCGCAAGTACTTTCAGGAAAATGGCGTCTCGTTTTTGCAGATTTTCGCCAGTGGTGACCTTGATGAGTTTAAGATTCACGATCTGCTCCGAGCCGGTGCCCAAATTGACGGCTTCGGCATCGGCACGCGATTTGCCGTGTCACGCTTTGCCCCGGCTATTGAGATCGTATATAAAGTCGTCCAATATGGTGATAGAGGTGTGTTCAAAAGCTCGCCCGATAAACAAATCCGCCCGGGCAGAAAAACGGTCGCCAGACTAAAGAATAAATTCTATGAGAAAGACACTGTCTCACCGCTAAAATCCCGCGAGGACAATTTATTGAAGTCCTTTGAATCAGCCGAGCCGATGCAGACAATCCAGCAAAGACTGGCCGGCGAGCTTGCGTGTCTTGACGACTCGATAAAAGCGATCAGAAATCCAGGCAAATACCCCGTTGAATTCGTTTAGCCACGAAATAAATCATTTCTTGACAATTATCCCGAGCGATATAAGATTTGCCCAACGGTTTTACTGCAATCGATATTTAGCCCCGCAATTTATTGCGGGTTCTTTACATCGGCGAATTTTAGGAGTGCACAATGGCTGACAAAAAAGCAGACTTAGCTGGGCCGGGCATCGGTGACTATGCCGAGCTGGAGAAAATCCTGCCGCAGAATTACAGTTCTCTGTTGTCGCCGAAGGAGACGCAAATCGCCATTTATGCCCTAAAAGACTACATCGAGCAGAATCTCTGCAAAGAGCTTAATCTTATTCGCGTGACGGTTCCCTTAATCGTGGATGTCGCCAGCGGCGTAAACGATTATCTCGACCGTGACGGCTCGCGCACGCCGATCGGCTTTCACATTTCAAACGACTACAACAAGAACCCCGTCGATGCCGAGGTCGTTCAGGCTGCAACCAAATGGAAGCGAATGGCCCTTAAGCAGTTCGGCATGAACATCGGCGAGGGTCTTCTGACCGATATGCGAGCGGTGCGCAAGGACTACTTCCTCGACCACGACCATAGTGCTTATGTCGACCAGTGGGACTGGGAGCTGGCAATCACCAAAGAGCAGCGGAATCTTAAATTCTTGCGGCAAGTTGTGGAAAAAATCTGGAAGGTCTTAAAAGGCGCCGAGACCCACATCCAGGAGCTTTTCCCGCAACTAAAGACCGACAAATACCCAAATTTGCCCGATGAGCTTATCTTCATCCACGCCGAGGACATACTTGAGAAGTACCCAGACCTGCCGCGAAAGCAGCGAGAGACCACCATTGTGCAAGAATACCCGGCCATCTTTATTATCGGGATCGGCTGGGTACTCGAAGATGGCTACCCGCACGAAATGCGGGCAGCCGATTATGATGACTGGGTCACGCCGACGACCTCCGAGGATGGACGCCCGATGCACGGGCTAAATGGTGACATTCTTGTCTGGAACCAGGTGACAAAGCGCCGGCACGAGCTGACTTCTATGGGCATCCGTGTCAACAAAGAAACGCTCAGGAATCAGTTGGAGATTTCTAGCCAACTGCATTTTCTAAAGCTGCCGTATCATCAGGCCATCTTGAACGATCAGATTCCGCTTTCTATTGGTGGCGGCATCGGCCAATCCCGCACATTTATGCTGCTATTAAAAAAGGCCCACATCGGCGAAGTCAGCGCTACCGTCTGGCCCAAAATCCTCAAAGATATGTGCAAAAAGAAAAATATCCACGTCATCGAGTAAATGCTGTTTGTCATTGCGAGCCCGCGAAGGCGGGCGTGGCAATCTCTGGTTGCCACGCAAGAGTGATTGTTTCCCTTCCATTCTGCGGAGTATTTCTGCTACGAATGACGAATCGCTTGCAATTACGACCATCGATCGCATTGTGACAGGATACTACTCAAAGTCAGTGAAGATGCGTCTGGCGTATTGGGTGCTTTGGCGGAAGGCCTCGACAGGACCCATAGTCTTGGGTGAGCCGGCTTCGACAGCCTGGTCGAGTACCAGGTGCGGGCGAACGCCAAGAGATTCGATGGTGACACGAGAAACTATCAGCACTTCCGGTGCGTTAAGTGCAAAAGGATTATCGATTTTCACCATGAGCCATGTGATGATATCCCCACTCCGAAGAATATATTCAGAATCTTTACGGTGTTAAGAAAAACGGTATATTTCGAGGGTTTTTGTAACCTGTGTAGTAGAGGCGCCAGGTGACCAGAATATCGTGTGTTTGTGAAATTGCTAACCATTTGTGTAAAGGGAGGCCGTTAATGAATCTCAAAGGTACCCAGACAGAAAAGAACTTATTGACCGCGTTTGCCGGCGAATCTCAGGCAAGAAACCGTTACACCTATTTCGCCAGCCACGCAAGAAAAGAAGGCTACGAGCAGATGGCTGGCATTTTCGAAGAGACTGCCAACCAGGAGAAAGAACATGCCAAGCGCGAGTTCAAATTTCTCGAAGGCGGCGATGTGGAAATTGCCGCGGCCTTTCCGGCTGGCGTTATTGACAATACGCTGGGGAACCTAAAGGCAGCGGCAGCAGGCGAGCATTACGAATATACCGAGATGTATCCGAGCTTTGCAGAGACAGCGGATAAAGAGGGATTTGCCGAAATTGCCACTGTCTTTAGAAAGGTAGCCATTGCTGAAAAACGGCATGAACAAAGATATCTTGCTCTGGCAAAGAATATAACCGACGGTCGGGTATTCAAACGCACCCAGTCGGTCAGATGGATTTGCAGAAATTGCGGGTATGTGCATGAAGGACCCGAGGCACCAAAGGTCTGCCCGGCTTGCGCTCACGCACAGGGCTATTTCGAACTCGAAGCCAAAAATTACTGAACCTGGAATTGACCTTGTGATATACTCCTCAAACCAGAGGATTGAAAAAACCAAATTCTGGCGTAGGCGTAGTATGCGTAGGTATGCGTCGAGGAAGAAAAAATCGCTGACGAAATAGTGCAGAAACTGAAGCTAATGGCAGATGCTCCGGGCGGAGTGTATATGCTTGATAATGAGATGGGCAAGCGCGTATTCAAATCGGCCACAAGCGAAGGAGAATAACTGTGGGTGTCACTTTTAGCGCAGATGAAATCTCTGAAATGGCTGAGCAGATCGAAAGAAATGGGGCAAAATTCTACCCCAGTTTCTGTCTTCGCCAGAAGACACGGGGGGCAGCACCTCCCTTCAAAGAAGGAGCAAAGTATGAAGAAATATCGGTGTCTTATATGTGGGTATATTTACGACCCGATTGTGGGTGATCCAGACAATGGTGTGGAGCCTGGCACTGCGTTTGAGGATTTGCCGCCACGTTGGGTCTGTCCCGACTGCGGGGCAGGCAAGGATGAGTTTGAGCCTGTTGAAGATTAGCCTTTGGGGGTGGCTGCCATGCCAGAGATTCGCCCATATGTGATTTCGCAGGAAATCCTGTGTGCAGAGGTACAGGCTCCGCCCAACGCCATAGTCGTTTTTGGGGCCTCTGGGGATCTAAGTCGCAGAAAATTGCTGGCGAGTGTATTTGAGATTTTCGCACGGGATTTGCTTGACGAACGGTTCTACCTGTTAGGTTGCGGCCGAACGAACTTGTCAGATGACAGTTTCCGAGAGGCCGCCAAGCAGGCGATACGTGAAAGCAGCGACCACGCATCAGCCAAAGATTTGAATTCCTTTGCCGGGAAGCTGTATTATATCGCCGGCGATTATGACGATGCTACATTCTACCAGCGGATCAAAGGTAGACTCTCGCAGTTGGGCAAAAAGCACAAGGTCTACGACAACCTGGTTTATTATCTGGCGGTTCCTCCCTTTTTGTATACGACGATAGTAGAGCAGCTCAGCCAGGCTCAGTTAACCTGTCCCGAAAAGCTCGGTGCGAAACGGCAAGCCAAGCTGGTGGTGGAGAAGCCCTTCGGCAGGGACTCGACAAGTGCCGCCGAGTTAAACCAGCATATCAGTCGCTGTTTCGATGAGTCACAGCTATATCGCATCGACCACTATCTTGGCAAAGAAACCGTTCAAAACATCTTGATGTTTCGGTTTGCCAACGCGATTTTTGAAGCCGTCTGGGACCGCAACTACATCGACAGTGTGCAGATTACGGCAGCCGAGACCGTTGGAGTTGAACACCGGGCGAGCTATTACGATA
>CAZMLE010000168.1:0-4658 GCA_964567045.1 uncultured Pirellulales bacterium
TGTAGTCGCCCCAGTACCACTGAGCCACAACGCAATCGTGATAGACCAGCTCCCAGAGCGGCAGTCGATATTTGTGCCCAAGCTGAAATTTAGCTACCCGCTCCGGCACCTCGTCCCAGATTTTGCTCATATCCCGCCCGGAGTCGGGCACACGATAAGGTCCGAGGCTGAGCATGCCCTCGAAATAGTGCACGTATGGCACAGCGGCAGCGTGCCCCGTTTCACTGCCGCAGACCAGTCTGACTTCTTCGCTTACAAGACGCAACAGTTCCATTTTCCAATGCCGGCTGTCGCTGCGGCTCATCGGGTGATCGGGATGGTAACATTCACGCCAGGGCGAAGCGGTCGTGGTGTCGATAAAACGGCAGCGATAAGGATTGGTTGCTATGTCATCTGGAATACGCTGGCGAGCGTAGACAAGAGCCTGTTTATCGCACAGGACGCCGCAGGGATACATTTGGCCATCCTTGCCTCGCACCTGCCAACCTTTTCGCCAGTTGCCGTTTGCATCCAGCATAATGTCTTTTGGCCAGCCGGCCTGCGTCCAATCGGAATGCACGCCGCGAAGTTTCTCTTTAACTACCTGCGGGTCCATAAGGTCCTGGTAAATATCATATCGGCTGGTCAGAACGCCCGGCATCTCGTTCATCGCCTTTATGCCTGCCAGCTGTTGCCGGTTGCTCCACAGGATACGCTCTATGCCTGCAGATTTCAGCTCGCCGACAATTCCAAGTGCATCTTTGTCCCAGCACCAAACGTTTACCGCTCCGATGAGGAGGTCTACGTTCGGATTCTCCTGGCGTTTTTGTGTAAGGGTCTTGAATAAGCCTATCTTCTGGGCATAAGCACGGTATCGCTTGCACATCGCTACGTGTCCGCCCTTGTCAAAGAAGATGTAGCGCAATCTCCTGGTGTACCCGAATGTGCCTTTTTGCGGCTCCCACAGCGGCGCTATACAAAGCCTGCCCTCGGACCGCCTAATATCAATAGAGGCATCATCGGGCGTTTCGATGATAGCCATATAGCCGCGCTGGCCATCGGTGGCACCGAAGAAGGCCATGCAGATTCCATGCCCGCCATACGCGACAAGCCTCATCGGCTCGATGGCCTGGTCCCCGACCGGATACGAAATTCCTTCATTCATAGGAACCACCAGGTACGTCCCCGGCTCAGTGACAAAGGGGTGCGGAAAGCGAATCGGCCATTTAGGCTCGCCTCCTGCTGAAAGCGTAAGCGTAAATTCCGGAAGCTCTTTATCCAGTTGCAGTGTCACGGAAATATAAGCATCCGTCGGCACTTGGACTAATCTGATTTCTATGCCGTCCTCAATTTTTCTGGCACTATCGGCCTTAAATTCGGCACTCTGTGGTTGCTGACCCCAGGTCTGACCCGTACGTTTGTCGGCTACCGAGAGCGCTGCGTTATCAGTGTTAACTGTGACGGAAATTGTGGCGTTCTCGACAGAGAGTAATTCTGCCCGAGCTTGACAGCAGCAAAACAAAAGTATACAGACCAATAATAGAATCATTCTTCTGGAGTTCAGTGCCATCGCTTTTCTCCCTGACCGGAACCAATCAAAAGACTATCGTCTTGCCTGACTTTGTAACTGCGGCGATGTGCGTTGCTTCTGGGCCTCTTCAATTACCGAAGCAATAGACACTTCTGCGCCGCCGCGGGCCTTGGACTCGTCGGCAGCAGACATAAAGGCGAAAATCTCAATCGTTTCTTCCGCCGGCACGGGCGATTTGCCGGTTTTGAAAAACTTAACGATTTCATCTATCAACGGGCCATAGCCGGCAGAGGCAACAATAGGGCCTACGGCCTTTGTGCCGAAAACAGAAACGCCGTAATCTATTTTCCCGCTGCGAAGACCTCTATATGTGCCGATTCGCCCATCCTGCCATAGGCCCGTAACGAACTCGGTGTCTTTTGTTTGTATGCGTCTTACGCTCTGGCAACCTGTGCCCATAACAGTAAAAAGCATCTCGACTCCGTGCACGCCGTACCAGTAAAGATCGGGATGGTGCTCTTCAAGGCTGCACGGACTAAAGACATCGCAACCCAGGACTTTGCCAAATTTTTCGCTACCTCTCATATCCGCAAGGCCGGGCGAAAAACGCAGAGAGGAGCTCGACCAGCAAGGCACGTTATTTTCACGGGCTTCGCGGAAAATCTCCAGCACATCGGCGAGGTTGCCGGCCATAGGTTTGTCGATAAAAACGGGCTTTTTTGCCACTATCACCGGCCTGGCTTGCGCTAGATGTGGCCGACCATCGACGCTTTCCAGCATTACGCCGTCAACCTTACTGCACAATTCTTCAATGCTCTGGACAATCTCCACGCCGAATTGCTCGCGCAACTGCTTGGTGAATCCCTCCACACGATTGGCCGAATCAGGAATATCCGGCGAACCGCCAGGATAACCGACGATTACCTTGCAACCATAGTCCTTTGCACGGTCGTTGATCTGCTTGGTGAAGGCGATTACATGCGAAGTATCCAGGCCAATCATTCCGATACGGAAAACCTCTTCTTCAGCCAGAGCACCAAGTGCAAAATTAAGAATCAGAAAGTAAACTGCAAAAGTGTGCAACGCTGATTTTTGATATTTGATATTTGAATTTTTCATTTCTCAGTCGAGCTCCTTGATGAAAATGTTGGCGAACTGCACGGGGTCGCCATGATGTTGTAGGGCGATGGCGCCGCGCTTCGGCAAGCCCGGAAGCTCGGCCTGGCGAATTACGGTTTTGCCGTTTACCTTCACGGTGACACGCTCGCCGACGGCAGTGATCTCAAAGCGGTTCCACTGACCCGGCGGATTGTCGGCATTTAGCATGGGCGTGGCTGCTTTGCGTACTTCCGCCGGCATATTCTTGTCGGTTCGATAGCCCCAGATTTCGCCCGAGCCGACCGGCCAATTCCAGATATTGAGCTGACTCTTGGAAGTCCCGCGAAGATAGATGCCGCTGTCGCCTGCGTCAAGTACAGCGACAGTCAACGGTTTGCCCTGCGAATCGGTAGCCTCCGATCCATCCGGCAGGACGACCGGCACGTTGTCAATCTTGGGCTCGGCTGGCAGACGCCAGTCCACAATAAGAGTGAAATTGCCGAATTCCTGCTGAGTCCAGAGATTTTTGTCGCCCGCTTCACTTTTGCCGTCATAGTCCAGAACCCAATCCTTTGCCTGCCAGTGACCTTTATGACCTGGCTCCTGCTTCCAGCCACGCAGGTCCAGGCCGTTATAAAGCGAGCGAAAGCCCGCATCTTTCTCCGCCACCACATTAGCAGGCGGATTGGAGCCGGGCAACTCACAAATGCGGATGTTTCGGAAATGCACCTCGCTGCCCTCGGACTCCAGGCATATATATCCTTTGCGGGGCTTGAGGTCGTAGCCGCGAGTAACAACTTTGCCATTGACCGCCAGGGAAACCGTGCCGTCTCGACTTTCGAGCCGATAATGGTTCCACTGGCCGGCCGGCTTGCATCGTCGCTCGCTAGGCAAAGAGCGCATCCAGCCGCCTGGATGGGGCTTATCAGGCGTCATAGCAGCGCCTTGAATCGCAAATACATCGCCGTGGCTGGTGTAATTTTGGGTATCGCGGCCATCCATTATCTGCACTTCGATGGAGCGCGTAAAAGGCTGCCCAACCGCAGGCAAAGCATCGGAGTGGATGAATAAGCCGGCATTACCACCTTCTTTCATGTGACACCACTGGAGCTCCAGAATATAGTTTTCGTATTGCTTTTCTGTCCGCAAAACGCCCGTAGGGATTCCGCTGCACACGATTATGCCGTCTTTTACCTGCCAGGTTTCCGGCGCACAGTTGACATTCACCCAGCCATCTAAATTCTTGCCGTTAAATAGGGGCACAAATCCTTCCTCGCCTGCACCAAGTTCCTTGATCGTGATATTTCGCAGCGTGATTTCGCCGTTAAGGTTCTGAAAACCGATATGGCCTTTGAGCGGGCGTTGGGCCAGAGCTGGGCCTTTTTGTTGACGGGCCTTTGTTTCACGGGACAAATCCGCATCAATCACTTTTTGCCCGTTAAGCACGACGATTACGTGGCTGCCTTTGGCGGTGATTTCCCAGGCGTTCCACTGGCCTGGCGGCTTGGTAACCTCGGGGCTTGCAGCAATCTCATCGTAAATAGAGGCTGTGCGCTGCTGCGGCGTGGATTTGCCTCCATAGTAAACCTCGTGGTCAACTACCTGAAGCTCCATTGCAGTATAGGCGGGGTCGCCATCGAGCGGGAAACGCAGGCCGATGCCGCCATTGGCGCCCTTACCGATTTTAGACTCCAGCTTGAGGACAAAGTCACTATACTCCCCTGGCGAGGTAATCCAGGTGCGTTTATTTAGACCGTATAGAACGCCTTTTTCAATCCTCCAGGGCGTGCCTTGAACCTCTTGCGGCGTACTTATGTTGGACCAGTCGCTGACCTTCCAGCCTTGCAGACTGTCGCCGGCAAACAAGGGCACAAAGCCATCCTCAGCCGCTCGTAAAGCAGGCATCTGACCTGCAAGCAGGGCATATCCCAGAATGGCGATTAAAGAGAATGTACAAGTCCGTTTCATAGTGAGGTCTCCTTCACAAAACCTTATCTTAGAGGGTGTGTGAAAAGCCTTAGACACATGCATTTTTGGCTAATCTCCGACT
>CAZMLE010000169.1:0-4644 GCA_964567045.1 uncultured Pirellulales bacterium
CCAGCTCGATAGCTCGACTGCTGGATTTGGGCGTAGAGCCTTACCTTCTCACTGCCACCCTGGAGGGCATCGTTTCGCAACGGTTAATCAGGAAGATATGTGAAAATTGCAAAGAGCCCTACGAGCCGAATGAAGCCCAATTAAGAGAGCTGGATCTCACCGAGGACGATATAAAGGGCAAAAAGTTCTACTACGGACGAGGCTGTGCTAGGTGCAACAATACCGGTTACAGAGGTCGAACCGGCATCTTCGAGATTATGACGTTGAACGACGAAATCCGTGGCTTGATAATGGATCGTGCTTCGACAAATCTCTTGCGCATAGCCGCTCAAAAAGCCGGTATGAAGTTGCTGCGTAACAGCGGTTTGGCCGCCATCTATGACGGTATCACTACCATAGACGAAGTGGTAAAAGAAACGGTTATGGAAGCGTAAGGAAAGATTAGGATTCTGAGGAATAGTCAATAGGAATTTGCGGCCCAGAGGGAGGTTTTCAGATGCCCGTTTACCAGTATGTAGCATTGGACTCACAGGGCGTGGAAATAAAAGACGAAATTGAAGCCCTCAGTGAGAAGGAAGCAATCAGCAAAATACGGAATATGGGATATTTTCCCACCAAGGTCCGCTCACGGGCCGCCAAAGCAGCAGCGGCAAAAGCCATTACCAGACCACAACGCAGACGCGGCGCCGGCGGCAAGGTCAAAGCAAAGTTTGTAAGTCAGTTCGCCAGACAGCTTTCCACGCTTCAGGACGCAGGCCTGCCTATTTTGCGCTCACTTAGAATTCTTCAGGAACAGCAGAGAGGGGGAACCTTCAAAAAGGTTATCGGCTATGTGGCTGACGACATAGAGGGCGGCTCAACGCTTTCAGAAGCAATGGCAAGATGCCCAAGAGCCTTTAACCGGCTCTTTGTCAACATGGTTGCGGCCGGCGAGACGGGCGGCGTGCTGGACCTTATCCTGGCGCGCGTGGCTGAATTCATGGAAAAAGCTCAGAGACTTAAGTCTCGCGTTGTGGGTGCAATGATTTATCCAGCGGTGGTTTTGACGGCGGCTTTTACTATGCTGTTATTGTTGATGACTTTTGTCATACCAAACTTCACCCAAGTCCTCACTGAGATGAGTGAGGGAGCACAACTGCCAACGATAACGCGAGTAGTGCTTGGCATAAGCGGCTGGATAGCATACGGTCCCGAGTGGTCTCCCAGCATAACCATACCATTTTTGGGATACACGGTTCGGCTTGGTGGATGGGTCGTCCTTGTTGCAACACCATTTATAGCAATTGCTCTGCTGCGATTTGCCAAGAGGTTTCGCCCCGGCAGATTAGTCCTTGATATGATCAAACTGAAGATACCAATACTTGGGCAGCTCAGCAGTAAGGTCGCTGTCACACGATGGACAAGAACCCTGGGAACATTAATTAGTGCCGGTGTGCCTATCCTCGATGCCCTGAACGTTACTCGCGAGACGGCAGGAAACGAGGTTTTCTCCAACATGCTGGCCAACGTTCACAATTCCATCCGGCAGGGTGATACTTTCGCGGGTCCCTTGCGGCAGTCCAAAACCGTTGACCTGATTATCTCCAATATGGTTGCGGTTGGCGAGGAGACAGGCGACCTGGACAAGATGCTTCTGAAAGTAGCCGACAATTATGACGAGCAGGTTGAGGTAATGGTCGGCTCGTTAATGCACCTGCTGGAGCCGGTCATAATTGTCGTGCTCGGCAGTGTCGTTTTGACCATCGTGCTGTCAATATTTCTGCCCATGATATCGATTATTTCGGCGTTAAGCGGCGCCGCATAGGAACAATATTGAGCCAATGAAAATGCCATTTGCTGAAAGAAGGAGAAAAATATGAAGTCGATTACCAAACCAACCAGCAAGAAAAAAGTGGGGTTTACTATCGTTGAGCTGCTGACCGTTATGAGCATCATTGTGATTCTCATCGGCCTATTGGTGCCCGCTATAAGCAGGGTTAGGGAATATGCCAAGAAGGTAACGCAGATGACTCAATTGGCTACTATAGGCACCGGGATTGAGTTCTTTAACAGCGAGTCCGATGGCTATCCGCCTTCCGGTGCGCTTGACGGTGTAGGTCGGCCGTACTGTGGAGCAATCAAGCTCTGCGAAGCGATGATGGGGCAAGATTTGATGGGCTTTCATCCGGACTCAGATTTCCTTCGCGACGGGGTTGACCGTGCAGGCAGGGCGCTATACGTTACTGCAACTCTTGACGCCAGAAAAAAGCCATACCTGCCGTTGGAAAACGCCAACGTCCAGAAGCTGGAAGACATTTACGGTGCGGGTAATACGAACCCGTTCCTTCCGGACAGTTATGTCTTGTGCGATGTTTTTAGCCACGCGTACAAAAGTGGTGCCAGAGGCGGCATGCCCATACTTTATTACAAGGCGGATGCATCAAACAACTTGCACGATCCTAACACTGCTCCCACCCCAACCGACAGCAAGGGAAACATCTACAATTACTGGGATAACCAGATGTTAGTGATGCTTGGTAAACCCTGGGAGCAAGGCGTTTCTAATAAGCACAGCCTCGCAGACCCGCAGAGATTTTACAGGAATACGAGGAACCACAAAATCCCGTATCCGCCCAGACCATACCGGGCAGACAGTTTTATTCTGATTACTGCAGGACTCGACGGCGAGTACGGCACGGCTGACGACATCTGCAATTTTGAGTGGAAATACAGAGAATAACAGTCACGAGCATAGAAACCACTTGCCAAATGTTGAACTAACCTTGCTGAAAGGACAGGAAATCAGGTGATGAAAAGAACGATAGTTTTCGGAGTGACGATGGTTGTACTGCTGGCTGTGAACTCGGCGCAGGCGAGCCTTTGCCAGATCGTAAACGGAAGCTTCGAAGATGACGCCTGGATAAGCGACATCGCCGTAAAAGACCCGAACGGCTGGTCTGCAAACGTGCCGGCAGATAATTTCCGTGGGTACGTAAGCTCGGATTGGCGGACTGACGGCAGCTACAATTTGACGCTTTATTCGGAGTTCTGGCAGACATTTGCTCCAGGAGATGTGGCGACAGTTTCTCAGCAGCTATATCTGGCAGACGTTAATGAGATTCGCTTTGACCTGAATCTCGACACATACGCGTTCAGCCCGTGGGACCCGAATAAGTGCACCGCGGTTGTGTTGATTGACGGCGATGTGGTCTGGGAATCGAAAAGCGCAGGGACAGATGTAAGGGGCGAATACCGTAACCAGGCCATAACTATTGGCGAGAAATACAAGACTCCAGGCTTGCACAGATTATCGCTGGGTATCCGGGTGAACGTAGCAGAGCAGTTGTGGGACCGCTATATTACGCACTGGGATTCCATAAGGTGTACTTTATACTGCGGCGGAGGTGGTCTTTTGGCCGGCGATTTGAACCGCGACTGCTATGTTGATGTGAACGATTTGAAACTGCTGGCGGATGCATGGCTCGGCAAAGTAGACCCATACGACAGACGGAATTCATTTCGAGGCGACGATGTAGAAGGCTACGGCACGATCAACTTTCTTGATTTTGCAGCATACGCCGGCATCTGGAAAGGTAATATCTCCGATTTGTCCGCGTTCGCCCGCAAGTGGTTGGCGCAAGTAGACCTCGATGACGAGCATAATCTATTCCGAGGCGATGATCTCGAACCAAACGCTATTGTCAATTTTCGTGATTTTGCAGTGTTTGCGGATAACTGGCTCGGCAGCAGCTACATGGAAGGTCAGAGCCAATAAGTCGCCGCAGCTAAAAATAACGGATTTGTGAAAGAATCTGGCTATGAAGCGCAGAGAATCAGGCTTTACGATTGTGGAGTTGTTGACGGTCATCGGGATAATGGCGATGCTGGTTGCGCTGCTCATTCCGGCTGTGACCGCTGTGCGCCTTACCGCCAAAAAAGTCAGTCAGAAAGCTCAGTTTGTTTCTATCGAAATGGGTCTGACGGCTTTTAGGAACGATTACGGGGATTATCCGCCATCCAACTGGTGGGACCCTGCTCCGGCCCTGGCAGGGCCGCGTGACTATTGCGGGGCACAGAAACTGGCGGAGGCTCTGGTGGGCTGGGACCTGATGGGTTTTCACCCCAAGTCTGACTTTCGAGCGAATGGCTCCAACGATGCCGGCCTCTTCGTATACAATCCGAACGATGCCGTCTTGATGGCTCAAAGAAAAGGGCCCTACCTGGAGCTGGCAAGCGCCAGCGTATTTAGACTGGGCGACATCTCGCCCACTAAGCCGGGCCTATTCATCGATACTCCTCCGCTGGCGCCGGATACATTTGTGCTTTGTGACGTGTTCAGCGTAAAGAAGATAACCTTCACAAAGCCCGGTATGTTTGAGACGACTACCCAACATGCAGGCACGCCCATCCTGTATTACCGGGCAAATACCTCCAGTAAGAGCCTCGTCCCCAGCGGCAGTCCTGCCAACTATCAAGACCAGATTTATAATCCTCGTGACAATTTCCCGCTCATCAGCCTGGGGAGACTGGCGGACTGGAACAAGTCTTCTCCGGCTCGTAGGAGGCATATACTTGAAGATTTTAATTTCTTCTATGAGTATATAAGAGACCCGAAGATAACAGCCAGGCCCTGGCCTTACAGACCTGACTCCTACATATTGATTT
>CAZMLE010000170.1:0-4562 GCA_964567045.1 uncultured Pirellulales bacterium
TCAACCACGCAGTCGCCATTTAAGTCATTGGCAGGCTTGCCAAGCGAAGGAACACATCTGGACTTATACACCCTGATGTCGTCGATGTACAACAAGCCAGTGCCGCCGGCCTTGGGACTGGTCCGGTTGCCTAAGCCAATATACATCTTCTTGACAGCAGCCAGATCCACACCGGCAAATTGCGTTAGCTCAATGTTCCACTCCTGCCAGGCGCCTATCTGAGCCGCCTCCGGATCAGGATGGTTCACGACCTTAACGTGGCCGGCATTGTCTTCCACCACCACATAGAGCTGTTCAGCAGCATTGGCTGGAGCACCACAGAAGTATACCGTTAAGGCCTTGACATTGTTTATCGTCCAATCCTGTGGTGAGGCCCACTCCCGCTGGGTCTCCGAGTATCGGGCTTTGCCACCCGTTCCGCTGTTGTCGTAACCTAACGGCATCGACTGGCCGCCGCCATGAACTGTAGTCTGCTCAGCAAAGGGCGCCTGAGCGTAACCTACAGCCGAGCCGCTGCCGTTGCCAGGATAGCCCGGCGCCGGTTCGGTGAATCCAAATCCATCGCGCCAGGTCTGAAAGATTCTGCTGCCAACATCATCGGTGTAGTCCTCAAAGTCATCCACCACGATAAAGTTGGCGGTGGTGAAACTCCAGACGTTGCTTTTCCAGGTATCGGCGGCATTTACCTCATCTATTCGCCAGTAGTAAGTCTTATTCCACTCGAGCGGAGCTTCGCTGGGCACATAGCTGGTAGCATCAAGATTCTGTTGGCCTCGATAGATGGCTGTTGAGGCTGTGGAAGCGCTGGCTACAGCGGTTTCATCAGTGCCGAAGTACACATTGTGCTTAGCAGCTTTCTCACCGGTCGACCAGCGAAGCGTAGGCGTGTGCTTGACATCTACAGCGGCATTAGGTGGATTAGGGCTGATGGCCCTTAATGGAAGCTGCAACGCGCCTGCAGGGACTATTTGTCTGGGCGTGGAGGGGCTCTGCCAGAACAGTTGTGCCACCGCATCTCCGCCATTTTCATAGAATTCCACTTGAACAGCGTATAGCTGACCGGCGACAAGGTTAATGGGCGCGCTGGGATGCGAGGTTGCTGACTGATCCCACCAGGCATCAATTATCAGTTTACCGTCTAGCCACATCCGGTAGCCGTCGTCGGTGCGACCCTCAAACCTGTAAGGCTCCGAGTATAACGCCTCCACCGCGCCGGCCCATCTGACCGAGAATTGGTCGGTGCCGATGGGAGCTCCTGGACCACCGCTGCCCCAGTTGAAGTCAATTGCAGGGTCTATACGGACAAGCATGGGAGCACCAGTCAAATTCATGTTCTTGAAGTAGTATCCTCTGATACCCGCGTTGGGCCCAATCGTTGTAAAGCTCCAGACGTTGCCCGGATACTTGGTGCCCCCGGAGTCGTACTCATCGATCCTCCAGTAGTAAGTGGTGTCCGGTGTAAGAGTTCCGGGATCATAGGTTGCCGTTGTCTGCTGGTTGCTTTTCAATGTGCCGCCTGTACCATTGGCCACAGCAGTCCGGTCGGTGCCAAAGTAAACGTCGTGCTTAATGCCGGTGGCGCCTGCAGACCAGGTAAGGTCCGCATCGGTGGCGACCCATTTAGCGCCATCACGCGGGACCGGATCATAGGCGGTCAATGGTGCAGCGGTAAAGCTCCAGACATCGCCTGTGTGGATGGTGACACCATCGGCCTCGACCTCATCTATTCGCCAGTAGTAAGTTGTTCCTGGCGTAAGACCAGCAGCGTGCCAGTAGGTGTTGAATCCTTGTCGGCTTCTGAACTCAGCCGGCCCCGGCGTCGGATTGGTGCCACAGTAGACATCGTGGAAGGCCGCGGCAAGTCCAGCTTGCCACCCAAGCAGCGGCACGGTCACATTTTCGGCACCATCAGGGGGGTTGGGTTTGTAGGCTTTTTCCGTAATAGGGGCCGCTGTCAACGTGGTCCTACCGGGATTTCTTTCATCGTAGTCCAGCTCAAAGTACCCTGCGCCGTCGTAGGCGGTAATCTGGCCGGCACTAATGAAACCCTCAATAGTCGCCCGCTGATCACCTTCCAGTACCAGCGTGCCTTCAGTGATATCTATCAGGCCGGTTTCTGTCATCCTGAGGCCATCGCTGCCAACATTAAAGGTGCCACCATGAAGGTATAATTGCCCTGCACGCCCGGTACTTGTCGGAATGATTAATTCTCCGGCGTTGACAGTACCGCCGGTCATAATCCAGGTACCTTCACCACCGCCCCATCCAAGCTCGAATTCTGCACCAGTCGTTATGGTGCCGCCACTCATATAGAACGTGCCGTGGCACCCGGCCCCATCACCCCACCAAACCCAATCTGCTATCTGAAGAGTTCCACCCGTCATCGTCATCGTGGGCTCACCAGCCACTTCACAACCCAGGCCGAGAGCCTTCGCATCGATCCCATCCTGAATAACCGGGCCATTTGGCGCTGCCGCGGCTGGTACATCGACGTAGGCCTCATCGGCGCTGGTGGGGACTTTATTGCCTTCCCAGTTGGCCGGATTGCTCCAGAGGTTGTCGTCGCCCAGAGCGGTCCAATGGATGGTAGCAGCGCTACTGACCGAGCCCAGCAGTAAAGTAACTGCTACTACCACCACACACATTGTCACCCACTTTTTCATCATTGCTGTTCCTCCTAAAAATCGGTCTTCTCGATTTTTTAATCGCGCCCACCGGACGCGGTCGCTTCACAATCCGCATACATTATTTGTAAAGGCACCAAGAGCTCCGGTCACGCACAAATGCTCACCATCTCCGTCCCCAGGTCTGGCTGAGGAAACCGCTGAAATGGGCGTGGCAGCCCGGCTGTTGGAAACTAAAAGCTGCAAGCTAAAAACGAAAAACTTTTGAATTCCACAGCTTTGCGTTTTGGGTCGAACTTTTTCGTTTCCAAGGCTTCCACAATTTTAATTTTTGACTTTTGACTTTTGATTTTTCCTGAGGCCAGCCGATAGCGATCAAAAAACGCAACGGGCGGCGCGCGCACAAAAAAGGTAAAGCCCATAGCCCCTTCGTCGGCATGGGCCCCAAGAACCAACGTGCATCTACCAGAACTAATACTATTGGACAAGAATTAGGCGCGTTTCCTGCGGCGCAGAGCCAATCCACCAAGACCCAGCAGACAAATCGTCGCTGGCTCGGGGATTCCTGTTACCGTGGTCTTACCGGGGATGGTGACGCCGTAGTCATAGAGCACTGTGCCGGTCCCACTGTAGCCGGTAATCTGGCCAGCGGCGATGAGACCAGCGACTTTTGCCGTGTCATCGCCTTCTAACACCAGCGTACCTACGGTGATATCGATCAGGCCGTTTACGTTTCCAAAGCCGAGGCCGCCCGGCTTGGTGACGTTAAAGGTGCCACCATAAAGGAATGCTTCCGCAAATGCTCCACTCCCTGTAGGAACCTTGAACGTACCGGCAGTGATCGTACCGCCGGTCATATTCAAAGTACCTGCACCGCCGCCCCATCCAAGCTCGAATTCATTAGTAACAGTTACGGTGCCGCCACTCATGTTCCAGATGGCAAAGGAACCCGCTCCGTCGCCCCACCAAACCCAGTCTGCTACCTCAAGCGTTCCACCCGTCATCGTCAGCGTGGGCTCCCCGGGCGCTTCAGTAAAGAGCCCCAGGGCCTTCGCATCGATCCCAGCCTGAATAAGCGGGCCGCTTGGCGCTGCTGCGGCTGGTACGTCGATCCTGACCTCGTCGGCCACGGTAGGAACTCCCACATCCCAGTTGGCCAGATTGCTCCAGAGGTGGTCGCCGCCAAGGTCGGTCCACTGGACGTTGGCAGCGTTACTGACCGAGCCCAGCACCAAAAACCCTGCTCCTACCAAACACATTGTCACGAACTTTTTCATCATTACCACTCCTCCTAAAAACCCCTCTTCTCGATTTTTTCCACGGCGCCCAGGCGAAGCCGTCCTTTTAGAATTTCACAAAGCAAATACTAAACGAACTCGCAGCTATTGTCAAGTACAAACTTAGACGCGATTACACGTGGGTGCATGTCACGATTGTAGGTAGATTTTTTGGGCCATTAGCCCCATTTTCCCGTTAATAATAGCTACTACCCCTCTGTCATTCCCGCGAAAGCGGGAATCCACATCTTCACGCAACCATCAACACACGAATAGACCCAAATAAGCCGGTTCTTTACCTACAAAGATGACATGCACCCATTACACGTTTTGCAGAAGGTTCAGCAAACCTGCGTTCTCTGCGTGAAAACGCCCTTCTTTGCTTTCGGTTTAACAGCACATCACATGGTTCAGAAATTGTACACAAAAAGTTGAGGACATCCTGATCCGGCCTGTTAAGGCCGAAAAGCCGGCTCTCTCAACAATATCAGCACAGTAGGCTGCCTTTCAAGCCAAGACCAACTATAAAGAAGGCACCCAAGCAGCGAGAAATGGGTAATCGCGTCCAAACTTAGGGATTTCGGGATTTCGTAACCGGTCAGTTATGGCTAGGAGTCTGTCCGAGTAATTGATTTAGGCAGTATCCATCTGTCTTCTTTTG
>CAZMLE010000171.1:0-4479 GCA_964567045.1 uncultured Pirellulales bacterium
CTACGACGCTGTCTACTCCGGTGACATCAGGCGGGCAGCAGTTGGATGCCTGGTTCGAGAGAGTCTATCATCCTGGCAGCGTCGACCCCAACTATGACTACCGTCACCTTGCTACCACGTGCAGCATAGACCGGATTATTGACCCTGCCGGCCAGAAGATGGTCAATGTGAACACCGCTTCGCTGAGCCAAATACACCAGGCGTTGCTAAGCAGCATCAACCGTGTGGACCGTGAGCAGATTGCCGCTCAATTAGCGGTCAATATAGTGGATTTTCGCGATGCTGATGTAGGTGTTACTACCTTACCCGTAGGGCCCAGTACCTACTATGGGTTTGAGGCGCAGCCGTTTATCAGTGAGATAGCCTTGCAGATCAGCGCAACAGACCCCTCTATCAGGACAAACAACTATTTCGCACTTGAGCTATATAATCCGTTCAATGTAGATATTCCGCTGGGAGATTTCAGGCTGGAGCTTCGCCGGAATAATGCTCTGGTCAGTACCATAAACCTTGCAGGCCGTGCTATAGCTGCTAATAGCCGGTTTGTGATAACCAGTAGCTCTACTGCTTCCAGCCAGTTTGGTGTCGCTAACTTAGTGTCAGCGGGCCTCGGCAAAGAAGACGGCAATTTGGTGCTGGCAACGTATGTTCTGGTAAGTCCGGACCCGCCGACATATAGGTTGACCGATCGATATGACATTTATCTGCTCAGAACAGTCACACCTACGGACCTTTATCTCGATCAACAAAAAACCGAGGACGCCTGGTTTGCCTGGGATGCTGCTAAGGGAAGGTCGCAGTTCTATTGCAGGCCTGACACTAACTGGAATGTCGTCTATCAAGATTTACAGCCCACAGCGAATATGCTGGGCAGGCCCAATGGATTAGCTGCCAACCGAAAAAACTACAATCTTGAGAATTCCGTAGGGCGTATTGTTACGGCAGGGGACATCGCAAAAATACTTATCGTCGGCCCCAGCACCGACCCGTGCGATATGATTGGCGTGCGGTTCGCAACAGAGCCTGCTGAAGGGCTTGTCCGTCTTGATTTGGCAAGCCCGGCCTTTGCGAATATTCTTCAATATCTAACTGTCATTGACCCGGCAGAGCATCGTTGCCCGGCGAATGAAACCAGGATAAAGGGGCGGATAAACATCAACACGGCTCCGTGGTTTGTGATAGCCCAGTTACCGTGGGTGGGCCCCCCAATTGCCCAGGCGATAGTCGCATACAGAGACAAAACACCGCTGCCCGGCGGCCCGGACTATACCAGCCGCTCAGGCGAGCCAGGTTTTAGAATTATCGCCGATTTGATGCAGGTTACTGAGATGGGCCTTTACGCAGCCGACTCGAATGATTTGCCTGGTTTTCCCGACCTGACGCCGCGAGATGGCGCCGGAGGGGACTTCGAGGAGCGGGATGTGATTTTCGCACGCGCGAGTAATCTTGTTACAGTGCGGAGTGACGTCTTCACCGCCTATATAGTTGTTCGCATCGGCTTAGACGGCCCTCAAAAAAGGGTACTAGCCGTGCTCGATAGAAGTTTAGTCAATTCCCCCGCCGACAAGGTACAAGTTGTCGCACTACAGCCCGTTCCCGACCCAAGATGATTTGCGACTGCTGATTTTCGATTTCCAATTGAAAATCGTGTAAGTCAATCATATGATTCGGTAAAAGGACTAATAGCTGAGGCTGACGAGCTGACCGCTATTATGGCCACATCGCGCAAAACCGCAAAACTGAATGGTTAAAATTGACATTCGGAAATCGAAAATCGTCAATGACTTACGATTTCCAGGATTTCTCCGTGCACCTTTTTATTAGCGGCTATTATCTGCCACCTTCTGCCTTCATAGCTGTCTACGTCTATCGGAAAAACCTTGCCGCCTTGCCAATCAGTCACAAGCGCTCCCGCTGACTCGGCGATCAGGACGCCGGCTGCTATGTCCCACAACTTAGGGCTGGTGTGGATGGTGGCGATGAAGCTGCCTTTGGCCACGTAGGCTAGTTGCAAGGCAGTTGAGCCTAAACAGCGAAATCTCGTCCGTACCATGATTTCGCTGGCCCACGCCGGCACCGGACTTCCAAAATGACTGTCAAGACCGGCGCTGGAGAACTCATCCATCGACTCTTCGCTGGCCATAATCCGTCTGCCGTTCAATTGTGCCTCGCCGGCTTTGACAGCAGTGTACATCGAGTCCGTGGCCGGCTCAAAGATGACGCCGACGATCGGCTCACCTTTATACATTGCTGCGATGCTGACGGTGAATGTAGGCATCCGGTGCGCAAAATTGTTTGTTCCGTCGATCGGGTCGATAGCCCACCAGATAGGCTCAGCTCCTCTCGGCGGCTGCCTAAAGAACTTGCCCTGGTCGCCTTCTTCAGCGACAAAGCCGTGATCCGGATACGTCTCTTTGATTCGACCGATGATTATCTGCTGGCACCGGCCGTCGGTTTGAGTAACCAGCTCCTCTTGATTTTTCTTCTGGGCGGCTTTTACAAAGTCGATTTCTTCCATTGCCCGCTGACCAGCCAGGCGTGCTGCAACAATGGCAGTCTCCAGCATCTGGCTCAAGTTTCGCTGCTCCAATACCATTTTTCGTTGCCCGTCTATAACCTTGACAGAACTGATGAACGCACATATTGTAATTAATTGATGCAGATAAGCCAACAGGCAAGAAAAGTGGAAACTATCCGCAGGGCGTCGCCTCGCCAGCGGGCTATCGCAGGGCTTATTTCTTTGGCTGTGTTTGGCTCACTCGCACTATTCGGTTTGGCAGGATACTACCAAGTCGATATGGGCCGCTGGATGGGTTACTGCGGGTTCAAGCAAAGATACGGACTGCCTTGTCCGACCTGCGGAATGACTACCGCGGTGCTGGCGTTCGCACAGGGCAAGGTCTGGCAGGCATTTTACATTCAGCCGGCCGCTGCTTTTCTATGTTCTCTTATGGTGGTCGCAGCGTCTTTATGTTTTCTCGTAGCTGTCTCTGGAATATATTTCAACTTTTTCGATCGTCTCTTTGCCGAGGTCAAGATCAGGCACGTAATTGTTGCCCTGATCATCGTCCTTGCTGCCGGCTGGGCCGTAACGTTGTACCGGGCCCTGGCGGGACAAATTAGTAGGTAATTGTAGGGGAGAAGCTAAGCACAAGAGGCAATTGATATGTCTGAAAGCCTGTTGTCCATTTCAGAACTGCGCACAAAGTGGCGCAAAGAGAATTCCTTTTACGAAGCCAGAGAAGTTGGCACGGGTGTGGAGATATTTGTTAAAGACGTATTGAGATCGTCGGATGTCTTTGGGCTAAAAGTGGGCCTCAACTCGACAAAATTGGAGAACAGAAAATACGAATTCCTGGAAAAGAAAACACCCAAAGGCTCCCGACAGCCTGATATCACCATTTTTGTGACGCCAGAAATTATTATCCCAGTAGAAGTGGAGAGGTATGGAAACATAAATGCAGGCAAAGATCAGCTATTGCAATACCAAATTGATTTGGAAAAGAAATATGGCATTTTGACAGATGGTTACACCTGGCAGTTTTATAACAATAACGAATATAGAGAACTCAATTTAGACACTATTCTGGACGACACAGCCCTATTCCTGGAATTCTGGCGTGAGTATATAAAACCGGAAAAATATTATCTCTCTTTCTTTGAAAAACGATGGGAGCATTCGTTATTGCAGGAAACCGAAGAATTACCTGTTGAGGCAAACCGCCAATTATTCTTCGAGGACATTACCAAGCTCATTGCAAGCTTCAAAAACAAGCTCAATGTAGAGGGTTACTTGAATGATTTGCCTGAAAAAGACAAGCCAAAAAGGGCTATAGAAATTACTTACGCCTACATAATTCAATTCATATTGTACAAGACTCTGGTAGACAACGAGTTCGATGAGTTTCCAAAAGAATATGAAACTTTAGTAGAGGCGATTCAGAGTCACTTAAAAGAAAACAGGTTCAAAGATATATTAGGTTGCATTGATAGAATCTCCGCAGAGATATCCAAAAATATTTATCGGCCATTTTCGAAGGAGCAGGACTTTATTACAAAGAGACTTTTAGCTCTTTACCGTAAGCCATTGAATGAACTTCACGATGTTGCTCCGTGGCTTGATATTTTTGTTTTTATAAAGAAATATAACTTCGCCGAAGTGCGGAATGAAATCTTCGGATACATCTACGAGAATTATCTGAAAGGTTTATACGAGGACGAGAAAAAGGGACAATATTTTACTGACCCCGCTGCTGTAAACTTCATGCTCGAACAAATTGGTTACACTCCTGAAAATCTTAAAAGCAGAATTGCTCCGGATAAGAACACTGTTTCTCTCATTGATCCTGCCTGTGGCGGCGGTACATTTCTCTATTCGGCGGTTGACACCCTCATAAGAACAATTGGACCTGATTCGGAACAACGCGCAAAGATGGTTGAAGAGCTTGTGAATAAAGATATATTTGGTCTTGATATTGC
>CAZMLE010000172.1:0-4142 GCA_964567045.1 uncultured Pirellulales bacterium
GCCGGGCGGCCGGTCTATTCAAGACAGACGTGATCCAGGACGCAGATGGCCGAGTAAGGCTTTTCTGGGAGCTAACCATCTCGAGATTGATCCACGCCAGGTAGAAAGGGAGAAAGAACCCAGCCCCGAGTAATATAGCGAAAGCTGCCCATTCGACTGCAAGGACGGCCCATAGGAGGGCTAAATAAAGGTAACTAAAGATGTCACCAATGTGTTCTATTGCTAAGCTGAGAAGCATCAATATCAGCACGGGTATGATAATGGGTATGATAAATCCCAGGACCCGGCGCATAAAGTCCATTACTTATCCTCCTGTTTATTGTGCCCAACTATGTATTATTCGGTTTCAGCGTAAGACTTTTTGTTCAATCCACTGTTAGCATAAGATACCATTAAAAGCGTATAGGGCGGTCTTTGCACAGTCGGGCCCGCCTATCGTGGCCTACTCAGCCGCATGCAATAGCGCGTCGGCTGCAAACGCTTGTTATCCTTCACTGCGTTGGCGTGCAATTACAAATTGTACATACCTTTAATATCCCGGCCGAACGTCCCATCAGGTGTTTCAACCTCGATATAATATAGTTCCTTTTTTACCACCTTTGACTTCAAAAACGCAAGCGCCTGTTGCTTGTTCTTCGCTCGATGAACTTGATAGGTATACCGCCTACCGTCAGGAGCATCCCTGTAATCCATTCCCACGAATTGGACAGAAGATGTGTCTTCTGCTCTCACACGCTCTTCTATAACCACATCCCTGTTGATCAACTCCTTGATAGACTTACGAGAATTCTCGTCAGGCGCTTCTTTGACGAGGACATCAAGAGCTCGGATAGCATTTTCACGTCCTAGGGTTAGACCTTCTGTGATGGGACGCCCCAAGAACGTCAGGCAATGTCCTCGGATCTCATCACGAAGGGCGTGTACAGCAAATCTACAATGATCATCCCTTTTCCGTTCCCATAAGGTTCTCGCCGCACTTTGTCGAACGGACGAGTCTGGATCAGCCAGTCGGTTCACAAGCTCCTGATCAACACCGATGGCATCGAGGGAGCCAGAAATCTCAATCGTTGCCCTGCGGACGCCAGGGTCAGGGTGTTGCATGTAAGCAATTGCTAGGCCGATGTGCTTCGTCCTCGTATCCGCTTTCCTCCAATACTCGCGATTTTCGTCGGTGACTTTTTGGGGGACCGGTGGGTTTGGGACACTGAAGATCTTCCTAACGTCCGGTGTACGCTCGACAACTAATGGTTTTCCATCTCCGATACCTCAGTTGTTTGGAACCTCAAGGACGTCCGGCTTTGCAGGTTGACTTTCCGTCGGCCTGGTTTTTCCGAAGAGTCTGTCCCAGATGCTCATGCTGATTTCTCTTTCTGTCAGCGTTACAGCTGATGACTATGTATTATATGGTTTCCTCATAAGAGCATTTGGTTGATCCACTGTCAGGCAAAGACTCCACTCAAAGCATATCGGCCGAACTGCTCACACGGCATGCAGGCTGTTGTCCTCAGATCGGTTTGCTCGGTGGTCTTTCACATTGGATTTTCCCTTAAACTCTTGTTAGGATGATACCACGCCCCCGCCGGCAAGTCAAACGGATTGCTCAAAGCCACAGACGCTGTCCTGAGTGAAGTCGAAGGAGGATGCCGAGAATTTTGCCACAAAGACACGGAGGACAGGTTATCAGGTTACCGGGTTATCAGATGACGGTGATCAGAGGATCAGGTTATCAGGTTGCCTGCTCTGCTGATATCCTGATATCCTGCGTCCTGTTACCCTGATACGCTGATAGCCTATAGATTCGTTGTCTTATTGCCTCGCCTGTACGCTGGACGCAAAACGCTATACGCTGTACGCTATACTTATGATTGCTCTGTCTGATAACATCTACAACCGCTCTCTGGGTAGGGACCAGCCCAAGTTTAAGCTCTGGCGGTCGGCAGGGTTGCTGCTGACTTACAAGTGCAACTGTGCATGCGAATTCTGCTATTACAACTGCTCACCTGAAAAAAACGGCTTGATGTCTGTTGATATGGCCATAAGTGCGTGGCAATCTTTGAGAGTGCTGGCTGGTGACGATGCGAGAATCCATATCACCGGCGGTGAGCCGTTTCTGTATTGGGACCAACTCCAGCAAATCCTTGAACAAGCAATAAGACTAAACCTCGGTAAGGTTGATTTGATAGAAACAAATGGCTCCTGGGCGACCGGCGAAGAGGTTGCAAGGCAGCGGCTGAAAATTCTCGACAAGCTCGGGATGCGGCGACTCAAAATAAGCACCGACCCGTTCCATCAGGAATACGTTGAGGCAGAGCCTGTTCAGCTGTTGGCAAGAATAGCGATTGAGATACTCGGCCCAGAGCGGGTGTTGGTCCGCTGGCAAAAGTACCTCGTTGCACCCGTTTCTGTGAAGTCACTGTCAACAGCACAGCGTGAGCAGGCATACGTGTCAGCGATGCGGGATTATCCGTGCCGCTTTACTGGCCGGGCCGGCGGCAGATTGGCGGACCTGGTTGCCGCAATGCCAATTGGGGAAATCACCTCGATGAATTGCAGGGCAGAATTTCTTGGCGCTAAGGGCGTTCACATCGACCCCTTCGGCAATGTCTTTAGCGGGACTTGCAGCGGTATCATTATCGGTAATATAACCCAACTCCCCCTCGAAGAGATATGGAAGAGATTTCAACCTTCACAAAATGAATTTCTCAACACCTTGTTCAACTATGGTCCTCACGGTTTCCTCGAACAGATCGAGAGTCTTGGCTATAAGAAGGCAAGGCTCTATGCGAGTAAATGCCACCTTTGCACGAGCGTCCGACAGTTTCTGTTCGCTAATGGTGTTGAAACGCCAATTCTTGGCCCGGCGGAGTGCTACGATCAAGTTATTAAGCTCTTATAGCACTCAGCCTGAGCCCTCTAGCGATACTCACCTTGGGATTGAGTATTCCCCGTACGGCCTGCCACAGTCTTTTTGGCGGCCGAGATTCGCAAAAAATTTATAAAAATTTCTATTTTTTTGTTGACAGCTTGTACAATTGTACGATATTTTGGTTGTACATTTGTACAATACACTTGTAAAAGGAGATTATAATGACGCTGAAACGGTTACCTGCTTTAAGCCCATCTGAGACTGAAATCCTAAGATTGGTCTGGCAGCTCGATAGTGCCACCGTGCAAGAGGTCTGCGACAGCTTACCTGCCAGAAGAAAGATTGCATACGCAACGGTTCAGACACTCTTGCGTCGGCTGGAAAAGAAAAGCTACTTGAAACACACCATCCGGGGCAAGGCCCACGTCTTTTTCCCGACCGTTAAAAGGGAAGCGGTTATAAAAAGATCGGTGGGCGATTTCTTAGATCGGCTATTCGGCGGCGACCCTATCCCGCTTATGCAGTATTTGGCCGAGCATGGCAAAATCGACACTGAGGATATCGAAAGGCTTAAGGAACTAACCAAAAACTGAAAAATCGTTTTTTTTGTGGAGAGGAAAAAATGGAAAATCATTTAAACCAAATCACGAATTATCTGCTGACGCAAAGTTGGCAGATAGCAATTCTTGCAGCGGCAGTGGCAGTGCTATCGTGGCTGCTGAGAAACAAAAGTGCGCACGCTCGCTATTTGCTCTGGCTGATTGTCTTAGCTAAATGTCTTGCGCCGCCTTTGGTGACAATACCATTGGCAATTCTGCCACAAGAAAGCCTGGTTGAACCAGTTCCAATATTACCAGCCGAACTGCCAGCAGCGACCATCGAGACAGTCAATACAGCTATAACAGAACCTCCTATACCTATTTCAGCTCCGGTTGTGAAAGAAAAAGCAGTAAGACTCACAGTCCACCAATGGCTTGGCTTTGGCTGGGTCGTCGGGGTAGCTGTATTTGCCGTCTTTGGCGTGATAAAGGCGTTGCGGACTAATCTTTGGCTGTATCGGCAACGAAAGCGGCTTCCAGCTAAACTGCAAAGCGGGATTGAGGACTTATTCTCCGGGTTTGACTTGAAAACTCTCCCAAAGATCTGGTTGCTTGAAGGTATAAGCCAGCCGTTCGTATGGGGCCTGCTGCGCGGCAGTATTTATCTGCCGGCCGACTTCGTTAAGGGCTACCGGAAAAAACCTCAGCTAATCAGGGTGGTCATGACGATATAGGAA
>CAZMLE010000173.1:0-4077 GCA_964567045.1 uncultured Pirellulales bacterium
AGATCAGCATCGTGTCGAGGTTGATGAATTTGGCGCAGGTTACAGGCTGCCCGATTGGCATCTCAACCTGCAGCGACACACCTCTGTCACTATCGGTTTGGGTGCGGATAGTAAAGGGCAGCCGTTTGCTGGCGGGGCCCGCCATCTTTGTCGCGCACGTGCAGTGGAAATGGATCAGGGCATCCTGTGAAGTATCGAAAACCGGATCGGTAACGAAGCCGGGCACGCCGAACGCATAGCCGAACATCAGCATCGTCAGGGTCGAGTCCATGTCCCCCTCGCAGACCCCGACCAGACCCTGGTCATTTAGCTTGCTGTATGTCAGGCAGCCTTTGGCCGGCTCGCCCATGCAATGTGAGCTGGTGGTAGCGCGGGCGCCTTCTTTGATCATCATATTTTTCATCGCCAGGTACATGCGTGCCGAATTGATAATCTCTTCTCTGCTGGGCTCGCGGATTTCCTTGGCCTTGCTAATCCAGTATTGCTCGGCCTCGGCCTCGGCGGCTTTCAAATCGACGGCCTTATGGGCCTCGATAACTTGCTCGTTCTTAACGGGCACCAGTTCTGTGCCGAGGCGCTGCTTGACCTGCTCGGCGGAGCAGGCGGCGGCTGTTCCCTGGGGGGCGCCAACCATAATGATCCGTGTTTGTCTCATCCGAGCAGGCACTCGCATCAGTGCGACCACGTGCGCGAGCTCGCTCCAGTCACTGGTGGGCAGCAGCACTACCTTTTTGCCGGCTTTTTGCCACAGAGGGAAGTACATCCAGCCATGACCACTGAATGGTTGCGAGAATACCGCTGTGGGCAAGCCGACATCAATGATTCGGCTCATCGCCTGTTCCGGCGCGTCTCCGCCGTGCCCGGAAAGATGGAATAGCAGCACGCCGTCAGCCTCGCTCAGTTTGGCAACGACCGCGTTCACATCAGCCGGAGGGACGACCTCGCCGCCGACAAACTTCACGTCGCCAAGCTTGCCCTCCAGCTTAGCAAGGTATTGCTCGAACTTGGCGATCTCCTCGGTCGGCCTTGATAAGTAAATTCCGCCGGTTCTACCGACATAAACCTTGTGGATTTTCACCGCCGGCAATTTAGGCGGCCACTCTGCCTGCTCACCCCTTAGGGGCTGGCCCATCCACTGCCCGCCCAGCAGCACAGTCCCTGCTCCGGCTGCGCCTGCGCCCAGGAACTCTCGTCGATTTAGTGCATCGCTCATAATCCGACTCCTTCTAAAGGCTAATTCACAACCCCCCGTGAAACGGAGGGCTAAATATTTGGTTCTTCTTTGCCGGGTGTAGGATAAGTGGTTTGCCGCCCGTTGTCAATTGTCATTGACTTTGGCACCATAAGTTTGTTAGAATAGCTACTGAAAACACCGATGTAGAAAGTCGCAGAAGATGGTCAAGTCCATAAGAGTCATAGTTTTAGTTCTGGCATTATCCTGGTTTCTACCTGGTTCTGCCCGTGCAAAATGTCCGCCGGGCGACCTTAATGGCGACTGTCAGGTCGATATGGCGGACCTACAATTATTCGCCCAGCAGTGGTTGGCTGCCCCAGATAGTCAGGCTGACCTGAATAGCGATGAGGAAGTGGGCGTGATTGATTTTGCCATGTTGGCTGAAAAATGGCTCCAGACAGGCATCCCACTGGTTATCAACGAGGTTATGGCCGCCAACAGCAGCACTATCCTGGACCCGCAGGGCGAATATGACGACTGGATTGAGATTTACAATGCTGCGGATTATGCCATCAATGTAGCTGGCATGTATCTCACAGACGACCCCCAGCAGCCTACCATGTGGCAAATTCCCACTAATCGTCCCGCCGCAACCACCATCCCTGCGGGCGGGTACTTATTGGTCTGGGCAGACAACGAGGTCGCAGACGCGGGCCTGCACGCGAATTTCCAGCTCAATGCCGACGGCGAACAGGTAGGCCTATTCGCGGCTGATGGGCATACTTTGATTGACAGCATCACGTTCGCCGACCAGGCCGCCGACATCTCCTTCGGTCGTTACCCTGACGGCAAGGACAATCTGAGGTTCCTTGGCTTGCCCAGTCCGGCAGGGCAAAACCAGGGCGTGTACTTGGGCCGGGTCGCTGACACAAAGTTCAGTCATGCCCGCAGCTTTTATGATCAACCTTTCGAGCTAACGATTACCTGCGAAACGCCTGGCGCGATCATATATTACACCCTTGACGGTACGCAGCCGTATCAAACTGGGGGGCGTTTTCCGACAGGCAGGGTCTACTTCAGTCCTATTCCCATCACCAGGACTACGTGCCTGCGCGCAGTGGCAATTAAGCCCGGCTGGATGTCCAGCAACGTCGATACCCAGACCTATATTTTTCTCGACAACGTAATCCACCAGCCGGCAAATCCGTCTGGGTTTCCAAGTGTGTGGGGTTCTGAGTCGGCTGATTATGAAATGGACCCTGACATCGTCAACACCAATGTCGGTACGCTCAAGGATGACCTCAAATCTATTCCAACCATGTCGCTTGTGATGGATTCCAAGCACCTGTTCGACTCCAAGGACGGTATCTATAGTCATCCACAGAGCAGCGGACTTACGTGGGAACGGCCGGGGTCTATCGAGCTGATTAAGCCGGACGGCTCAAAAGGCTTTCAAGCTAATTGCGGCGTCCGCATTTACGGCGGCGTCGGACGCCGGGAGAAGAAGAGGACATTGCGTCTGATGTTCAAGGGCATATATGGGCCGACCAGGCTGCGATATCCTCTGTTTGGCGAAGATGCGGCTGACGAATTTGACTGTTTGATTCTTCGTTCCAACTTCAACGACGGCTATCCCTTTGGTCAGGCTTGTTCACAATACATTCGTGACGAGTTTTGTCGTCGGCTGCAATTGGCTCTTGGGCATCCCTCGCCGCACGGCGTTTTTGTCCACCTATACGTTAATGGTCTGTACTGGGGCTTGTACAATCCCGTGGAGCGGCCTGAATCCTCTTTTGCCGCCACGTATTTTGGGGGAGACAAAGAAGACTGGGATGCGCTCAACTCCGGACGCCCCGTTGGAGACAGCACTACAATCTCTTACAATGCTATGCTTAATGCAGTTCGCCAGAGCTTACAGACGAATGAGGCCTATCAGCGCTTGCAGGGCAATAACCCTGACGGTACGCCAAACCCAAATTACGTCGATTACCTCGACATCGAGAATTACATAGATTATATGATCGTCAACTTCTACGTCGGCAATACCGACTGGCCCGGCCATAATTGGTACGCTGCTTTCAATCGCGTCAATCCCACCGGCTGGAAGTCCTTCTCATGGGATGCCGAGTGGGTCGTAGGGCTTATTGTAGGTCACGGTTTGGATTCGTCCCTTACCGAAAACATGACCGGCGTCAGCGGTAGTCTCTGCGAGCCTTATGCCCGTCTTCGCAACAATACTGAGTTCCGGCAGCTCTTTGCCGATCACGTGCATAGAGCCTTTTTCAACGGCGGGCCAATGTATGTGGACCCTTATAATTCGCAGTGGAATCCTGCATATCCCCAGCGGAACCGCCCGGCAGCGCTGTACGCCGAACTGGCTAATTCCATCGAAAGAGCTATGATCGGAGAATCCGCGCGATGGGGCGATGTCGGCAGCTCCACACCTTACACCGTCCAGCAGTGGCGCAGCCAGCGGGATCAGATTCTCTACACGTATATGCCTCAGCGCTCGCAGATCGTCCTGGATCAACTGCGGAGTGCCAGCCTTTATCCTTCGGTGGATGCACCGGTCTTTCGCGTAAACGGCTCATATCAACATGGTGGGCGGATTTGGCCAACAGACCTGCTTTTGATTACCACTACAAGTGGCACAGTCTATTACACCCTCGACGGCTCTGACCCGCGCGTGCCGGGCGGCAATATCAACACCGGCCATGCAACCAGATACTCCACACCTATCAAGCTCACCCAGAGCACCCAGGTCAAGGCGCGTGTGCTCACCGGCAGCACCTGGAGCGCACTTAATGAAGCGACCTTTGCAGTTGGGCCGGTAGCAGAAAACCTCCGCATCACCGAGATTATGTACCATCCGCCGGATACCGATAGCCCAAGCGATGCAAACG
>CAZMLE010000174.1:0-4001 GCA_964567045.1 uncultured Pirellulales bacterium
TGGTTCCGCCTATAGGTCTCCTGGCTGCCTGGCAGTACTATAAGCAAGGTTACGTCGATCTGAAGATAGCGGCTTTTGTATGTCTGGGCTTTTTCTTCGGAGGCTTACTTGGCGCAAAAATTGTTGTGGGACTGCCTGAGCCTATCTTACGCAGGCTTTTTGGTGTGGCTCTACTTATGATTTCGATAAAGATGATACTGACAAAATGATAACCTCAAACCAGAGCCGCGACCGTGAGGGAGCGGTAAGCACACTTGCGGATTAAAATCAGGTGCACATCAGGCGCGGTTAATTTTCACGAGCATTATGCGTTAGCCTTCTTGCTGCTGGGCTTTTTGCATCTTGGCCCACTCGTCGCGCAGAGACACCGTCCGATTGAATACAAGTCTGTCGGGCGAACTATCCGGGTCGACACAAAAATAGCCGAGGCGCTCGAACTGATAGCGATGCAACGGCTTGGCATTTTTCAGCGAAGGCTCAACCTTGCAGTTGGTCAGAGCGATAAGAGAATTTAGGTTCAGATTGGCAGTGAAATCCTGGGCATCCGGCACATCATCGGGGTCCTCTTTAGTAAAGAGATTCTCGTAGAGGCGGACTTCGGCGTCTAGCGCGTGCCGGGCAGATACCCAGTGCAGCGTCGACTTGACCTTGCGCCCGTCAGGAGCATCGCCGCCGCGCGTGCCGGGATCGTAGGTGCAGTGTAATTCCACAATCTGGCCGCCTGCATCCTTAACGACATCCACGCACCTGACAAAATAGGCGTATCGCAGGCGAACTTCTCTGCCCGGCGCCAAGCGGTAGAACTTCTTGGGCGGATTCTCCATGAAATCTTCCCGCTCAATATAAAGCTCGCGACAGAACGGAACCTTGCGCGTGCCTGCGCTTGAATCTTCCGGATTATTTACGGCCTCCATTTCTTCCACCAGGCCTTCCGCATAGTTGTCGATGATTACCTTCAGCGGGCAAAGCACCGCCATTACCCTCGGTGAGGTCTTATTCAAATCTTCGCGGACGCAGTGCTCCAATAGCGCGATGTCAACGGTGCTGTTGAACTTATTGACGCCGATAACCTGGCAGAAATTCCGGATCGATTCGGG
Source organism: uncultured Pirellulales bacterium (assembly GCA_964567045.1). Lineage (GTDB taxonomy): Bacteria > Planctomycetota > Phycisphaerae > Sedimentisphaerales > Anaerobacaceae > JAFNGF01. The sequence continues at coordinate 1,098 of CAZMLE010000174.1, forward strand.
TGAATAACCGCGTCTTCGCAGACCACAGACAGTTGGCAGCCTCGGATCGTCCCAGCCCCTGACGCGGCCCTGCTGCACCAATTGCAGAAGCTTTCGCTTGCTCATCACGGTATAGCTGAGATTAAGCCGGGCGAATTCTATCTGCTGGGAATGCCAAACGCTTAATTGGTCCAGGAACCAGTCGTATAGCGGGCGATGATTTTCGAACTCCAGCGTACAAATTGAATGAGTAATTTTCTCGATGGAGTCTTCCAGACCGTGCGCCCAGTCGTAAGTCGGATAGATGCACCATTTATCGGTGGTGCGGTGATGCGTCGCGTGGAGGATTCGATACATAACCGGGTCGCGCATATTGAGATTCGGATGTGACATATCAATTTTTGCTCGCAGCGTTCGGGAGCCATCCGGAAATTCGCCTTTGCGCATACGCTCGAAAAGGTCGAGGTTTTCCTCGACGCTGCGGTTGCGGTAAGGACTGTCTTTGCCCGGCTTAGTCAGGGTGCCGCGGTATTCTCTAATTTCATCGGCACTTAGGTCGCAGATGTAGGCCTTGCCGGCTTTTATAAGCTGGATTGCATACTGGTACATTTGCTCGAAGTAGTCCGATGCGAAGTACAGCCGATCGTCCCAGTTCCAGCCCAGCCAGCGGACGTCTTCGATGATGGAATTAACGTATTCTTGCTCCTCTTTTTCCGGATTGGTATCATCGAATCGCAGGTTGCAGGTGCCACCGAATTCCTCTGCGATGCCGAAGTTCAGGCAAATACTTTTGGCGTGCCCGATGTGCAGATACCCGTTTGGCTCCGGCGGAAACCTTGTCGCAACCCTCCCGCTCCATTTGGCGCTCTTCAGGTCGTCAGCAACAATTTGCCGGATAAAGTCTAATCGCTCTGGCGATTGGTCTTGAGTGTCAGCCTGGTTGTTTTTGTGACTTGCCATACTCATTTAACCGTTCTTTGTCTTATTGCTATTTCACGTTGAGCAGGCATTATAAGCAACGGTCACAAGCGGGTCAAGGTAGCGGTGACTCGGTTTATTGGTTGACAACATCTTGTTTATGCCTTAACCTAAACATTGTTGAGGATTTGTAAACTATGTCTGAGAAAGTCGTAACGCGTTTTGCGCCGTCGCCAACCGGGTATCTGCACGTGGGCGGAGCCAGAACAGCTATCTTTAACTGGCTCTGGGCCAGGCATACGGGCGGAAAATTTGTCCTTCGGATCGAAGATACCGATGTCAAACGCAATACGCCCACAGCTACCCAGCAGCTTATAGACGACCTTCGCTGGCTGGGCATCGACTGGGACGAAGGCCCCGAAGTTGGCGGCCCAAATGGACCGTACCTGCAATCTCAGCGCAAAGAGCAAGGCATATACGACAAATACGTAGATCAATTACTGCAAAAAGGTGAGGCATATTATTGCTTCGATACGCCCGAAGAGCTTGATGCTATGCGCGAAAAAGCGGTAGCCCAGAAGAAGAACTTGATGTATCGCCGGCCGGACAAATTTCCCGATGAAAGCGAGGTCAAAAGAGCGAAAGCCGAGGGCAAATCTGTAGTGGTGCGGTTTGCTATGCCGCAGGATCAGGACATCGTGGTCCAGGATGTGGTACGTGGCGAGGTAAGATTCGCAGCCGGGCAGGTCGGCGATTTTATCATACGTAAAAGCGATGGGTTTCCCACCTACAACTTTGCCTGTGTAGTCGATGACTACCTGATGAAGGCAACGCATGTGATTCGCGGCCAGGAACATCTGATGAATACGCCCGGCCAACAGGCGTTATGGATGGCTCTTGGATTTGGCCCGCTGCCAAAATATGCCCACATGTCTGTTACTATCAGCCAGGGCGGGGGAAAGCTATCCAAGCGCGAGCGCCCGGAAGCCCTTCGCCAAGCAGTCAAGACAAGAGCCGACATCGACCTTGAAAAACTGGCCGACGCAGGCGGTATCAGTGTTGAAGAAGCAAGAAGTTTTGTCGATGGCAAGACCACGCCCGATATGCCCAGCATCGACGCGATGGCGGGATGCCTTGGCGTTACGCTGCCGGAAATAAATGTGGTGGATTTCTTTCGGAGTGGATATTTGCCTGAGACGATGGTTAATTTTCTTGCTCTTTTGGGCTGGAATCCGGGCGGCGACCGCGAGATTATGTCGGTGGATGAGCTGGTCAATAGTTTTGACCTTTCACGTGTCACTAAGGCAAACAGCCTCTTTGACCGCCAGAAGCTTATCGCATTCAACACCGAGTATTTAAGAATGATGTCGCGCGGAAAACTTCTCGGGCACTTCAAGAATTACCTGAGGGCTACCGAGTCACCGGTCCTATCTGCGGACGACCAGCTTCTTTCAAAACTGATAAATCTCTGCGAAGGGGCCAGGACCCTTGCAGATATTGAGCGAAAAAGTAGATTTCTGTTTTTGCCCAATACCGAGATAAAGCTCGATGAGAAAGCTGTTGAAAAAGTTCTCTTGAAAAATGACGGGCTTGAACTTCTGAAAACCCTCCGTGACAAACTCGCTGTAATAGAGCCATTCGACAGGGACAATATCGAGAAGATGCTGCGCTGCTTAGCTGAGCAAAAACAGGTCGGCTTAGGCAAGATTGCTCAGCCATTGCGTGTGGCGATTTGCGGCTCGACAATTAGCACGCCGATCTTCGAGTCGGTCGAAATATTAGGCAGAGAGAAGACCCTGGCCAGAATAGACATCATCCTGGAAAAATTTGCAGGGATGATCGATGATTAACTCCCGGCAAGGACAGAGGCTGAAGCAGGATTATCTTACCAGGGATATGGCCAAAGCGATCGATCTGGATGAGCCACCTTACAAGAATTTGAAAGAATATGGACAGTACAAGAAGTTAGCCTGATAGAACATGCGAGCCAGAGTGCCTACAATTGAG
>CAZMLE010000175.1:0-3835 GCA_964567045.1 uncultured Pirellulales bacterium
AACGACTTGAGGTGCTTGACCTGGTCGAGCTTCATCTGGCCATACTGCCTTCGCCAGTTGTAATAGGTGGCATCGCTTATGCCCAGTTCCTTACAGACTTGCTCGAGTGTTGAACCAGATGCGATTCTGGCATCCGCTTGCCGGAGGTTGTTTACGATTTGCTCCGGCGTGTGCAATTTCCGTTTCATCTGGGTATCCCTTTCAAAAAAACCACGCTATTCTTTCAGGATACCCTCTAATTCACAATGGTACAGTTTTCGGGGGTCACATCATCAGTTCCTCTGTGTAGGCAAAATAACATCAAATGTATTATACATCAATTTTTTGAGAGGAATAAAAGAACATTTTCTCGCGATTAAGCAAGCAATCGAAAAAGGCAGTAATGTATCCGACGAACTAAAGAGGACTAAAGAGATTATTGAAGAAGCACAAAAGAATCCAAGGCATCTTTGTGATGACCATATTTGCACTAAATTGGGTGACGCCTTGATTGCTATAGATGGCTTGGATATGGACTATTTTGCAGCTAACAACGATAAAGAATGGGTGCTTTTGTCGAATGTTTTAGGCAAGCATCTTGTTAACCCTGTTAGAGAGGCGAGAACTAATAGTTTAACCTGGACAGTGTTCCTTAGCGGCATAAATAGTTCCGGCAATGAGCTATTCAAAAAGCAGAATCCCGCTCAGGCTCCCGTCTTCAAGGAAGCTCATCAGGCCCAGTCGCCTGAAACCCGCCAAATCGTCGCACAAATGAAAGCGTGAATCGATTCTTATTATTCAACCCTCGCTGTTGTACTGAAACCTGATATATCTAAAGCTGGATTCTTAGGCTGGGAAGGGGTGTGTACGGCGGTCTAGCCCCGGCAGAAGAATTTGTCTTTCTGTGATTTTTCCGATATAAAGGCTGTAATTGGTACCTGTACACGTAGTTTTTGGCAAGCAAAATGCAACAATTAGCCGAAATATATAGTATAACGTATAGAGATGGTCGTGAACGAGGCAAGTGGGTTGGTTAGAGGTTAAAACATCATAATAAGATGAATGGTTTCAATCAACAAAGCAGAAGAAGCCATCACTTTGGCATAAACTACGTTGTCGCAAAAGCATGGGTTACAGACCCTAAAAAAATATTGGCTTTTCAAGATGCTCTGTTGGATAAAAAGATAGAGTTTTCTGAGACAAAGACTAATAAGCATTTTCTGGAACTGGCAAGGAAAGAAGAATCTCAATTAAGAATAAGAATAGCTTCTTTAGGGCCAGATGTATCAAATGTTCTGGTAACTTCAGCAAGACCGGCTTACAACCTTGAGTTTTTTATTGAGGAAGCAGACGCAATTTATGATGCTTATCGTCAAACGTGGATAGAAAATAGGCCCTGCCAGATAGTTCGTTGTGACGCTACAATTCGTCATCTATATAGCTGTACGGAACATGCTTTCAAATATCTATGGGAAACTCGGCTTGGGCAAAAAGAAATTGATTTTAAGTATTTGGGCGGAAGGCCTATATTAGGAGGAGGCTTAAGATTAGTTGTACCAGCTACTAAGGGGCCTGATCCCGTACATATTGAGATTAAAATAGAATCATTCTTTGAAGAAACTAAAGAAATGTTCATAGAAACACAGTTTCTTTGGTCACAGCCGAGGTTATTACAAGCAACTGAGAAGTTTGATCCTGGATGTCGCTTGAAATCTGTAGAACAATATGCTATAAAAGAAGTATGTGACTTCATACTCAAACCAGAAGTGGAGGAGTAAAATGCCTATACCTACAAAGTCTTGGCTACAACCATCGATTTCCGCATGCAATATAAACGTAGAAGGGCAAAATTTCTATGCAAGAGAGATCGTTCTTGATGAGCCATATGTATTTATTTGTTCTGATGCCTCTGTAGATGAAGATACTTTTTTCAGCTCACCAGAACCAGAGCTTATGCCATACGAATGTACACGTTCAAGCGGCGTGCTTGATTTTTGGGATGATGAAAGTGAAGACATCTATTCATTTGAAGATGGACAACCACTATGAGTCTTTTGCCGGGCGATGTTGTCGTTATACCTGATGCACCTTATACGAATCGTCTGGCAGTAAAAGCCCGCCCATGTCTTGTTATTTCCGGCCTACAATTTAACCAAAGTGGGCCTGATATCATCTTGGTTCCCATCTCCGCGAACGTTCGGTACGAAGACCCTAAGCAGATGGTTATAGAAAGCGGCGATCCCTCATTTCTTGACACTGGACTTAAACAAAGATCCGCAATTAAGTGCGGGGCTATTTTCGCATACAGCAAAACCCAGGTGCGCAGAAAACTTGGCTTTGTAGAAAAGCGAGTGCTCGAGCAGGTAAGGAAAAAAGTGATAGATATTCTAACAAACGATTAACAACTCAGCAGCAGTTGGCCTCCTCGAAGGCGCGTCAAACATAATCAAGTTGCGCTGGCAACCAGATGAGAGCCGATGGGCTACCGCTTTATCGGTACTTACCGATGCCAGAGAGGTTCCCCCATACCGTTGGGATGCGATTGTCAGTCTAGCTCAACCATCTCTGCCAAAAACCAACGCCCCATAAGAACACCACAGCTATGCGCCCAGACCTTTTATGCCGATTGTACGCGCGCTAGCAGAAGACGCACACGTGCTATATCCGTTACAGATGATACGTCAGCAGGACGATAGTGGGACAGCATTATCGACCTAAAAGCAAAGTCGTCTCAGAAATATGCCGACCCAAGAGTTGGCACGGAGAAAAAAGCCTTGCTTTATTTGACAGTTATGCTATGTTGTTCTTGTTGTAGGAGAGGAACGTATTCACAGTAGCCTCCAAGTGTGGCACTTAAGCGAGGGTAGAAGGGTGAAAACGTCACATTTACTCGCAGTAACTGTGTTGTTGGGGTTGTTTTCCGTCCCCATAGCGGCGCAGGATCAGATTTTTCAAAAGCGATTGCCTCAGCCTGGCATGACTTATGTCCCCGGCGAGATCATCGTCAAGTTTAAGCCGGCCGCCACGCTCCAAATCATAGCTCTTTTGAATGGAGAGTTTGGCACCTCCATATTGTATACCAGTCAACAGGCCGGCTTCAGGAGGCTGAAAATCCCGGCAGACAAAACGGTCGAGGAAATGGTCGCAATCTATAAGGCCTGTCCCTACGTCGAATATGCCGAGGCCAATTACATCGCCTATGCGATGATGGTCCCAAATGACCTACTGTATCCCCGTCAATGGCACCTGAATAATGCCAAGTACGGCGGTATTCGCGTGGAAAAAGCCTGGGATGTTTCCACCGGCTCACAGGTAATAGTTGCAGTTCTTGACACCGGCATCGCCTACGAGAACTATTACGAGCCTTCCACGGAGTGGCCAAGATGCTACGAACAGGCCCCGGATTTGGCCGGCACTGCCTTTGTGCCGGGCTATGACTTCGTCAATAAAGACGAGCATCCCAATGATGATTCAAATCCCGGCCATGGAACTCACATCGCTGGAATTATTGCTCAGACCACAAACAATCAGGCAGGCACCGCTGGAATTGCGTTTAGCGCCTGTTTGATGCCGGTGAAGGTATTAGACAGCAGCGGAACCGGAACTTATGCTGATGTGGCAGACGGTATCATCTGGGCAACCGATCAGGGTGTACACGTGATCAACCTAAGCCTCGGAGGAAGCCAGCCATCAACGACTTTGGAAAATGCGGTAGCTTACGCCTTCAGCAATGGAGTAACCATCGTCGCTGCCGCCGGTAATGGCGGCACAAGTGCTTTGTGTTATCCTGCTGCCTACAGCGACCGTGTTATCGCTGTCGGAGCCACTCGTTATGACGAGACCGTGACATATTACT
>CAZMLE010000176.1:0-3777 GCA_964567045.1 uncultured Pirellulales bacterium
CTTCTATAAAGCTGACTGCATGCAGCACACCCTTGAGGTAGATTGCTGAAGCGGAGTTACACTGCTCAATTATCCTTAGTGTCCCTTCGGCTCCGCTCAGGACGGGCTTTGTGACCCTTCGGCGTTGCTCAGGACAGGCTTGGTGGTAAAGCGCCGAAGTTTACCCGCCTGCGGCGGGGCGAGGCCGACCGTGCCATGCCCCTAATAAATTGAAGCAGATTTTCTTGTTCATTGTTTTTAACCACGAACTATACTTGCCCTCCAAAGCATTTGCGACGGAGGGAACAAAAAACTCAGAACTAAAAATGTTGTCCCCAGATTTTGCAGATTTTTCAGATTTCTTTCGGAGCAAATTTTAGACACGGATTCACACGGATTAACGCAGATTTCACCGTTCTATTAATTTGGTGATCTATGCATCTAATCGCCGCTTGTGCGTCCTTATTCAATTACTATCTTAACATCCAAAAAGTTTTTTGACTAATTCGTCATTATCTTTTTCTAATTTTGCAGCTTCATTATCTTTATCCTCAGTTTTTAACTGATGACACTTCTTTGAAACTTCGGCCAGACTCTGATGAAGCTTGTTTTTCGAATCAAACTTTGGTATTCCCACATTCTCCATCACCGACGGCGCACCAAATCCCCGGCCCGCCGAAGAAAATGACTTTATAAAATTCCGAACATCAGTCGAGTTTAGAATTGCGCAAAGATAGTGTGCCTCATCCTCTCTATCGCTCGGGAAAATCGCTGTTGTATCCGTCGGTATAATCATTTTCCAGCCAAACGATGTCTGTGCCTGACTTATAACTGACGCTACTAAATCACTCGCCATTCGTTTCCACACAACCTTGTATCGAGCAAACGTATAATCTGCGATATTATACTGGCTGTAAAATGCATGCTCCTCATCAGCGTGGTATTTCTTATACGAAGCCCGACTTAGTAACTCAGCCTTAAAGCGTGTCAGATAATTGAATGTTCGTTGCCACTTGGTTTTCATCACTGACTCTGAATAACCAACTCTCTTCTTTTTGTCTTGAGTTATAAGAACATATACTTCAGGCTTCGACCGCCAACGCTCAATATCTCTGCCACACACGGCAGGATAAACCAAATCCGGCTCTATCCTTTCTTGCACTTGCCGAATCCTTCTCTTTCCCTTCTCCACAAGATTGCGAACTATTAAATCTCCATTGGATAGAACTTCCCTTACCTCCAGCCAAAATACCCCGTATGGCTCAGTACTTGCACCTCTCCTCGCTTGGTATTGATTTTCTCCCTCTACTTTATCCAATTGTCTGTCGCCGACTTTTATCGTTTTCCATGACCCGTTGCTCTTTCCAATAGGTCTGGCCTCGAGTTCCTCTCTTTCCAAAAGGCGCACGGCATCCTTTAATTTCAAATCTGTCGGTACCCGTCCGATTCCCTTTTTCCTCTTCCAGACCGTATAAGGTACAGGGTACCTTGTCTCGACACGCCCTTTAATGAGAAATATTGCGGCAGTCTTGTTTGCTGCACCCTCGAATGGCAGGACGGAAACCAAATCGTGTGCCTTTGTTACCATAAGTGATTCCCTGTCCCCCAGTCGGAACTTGCGAAAACCTTCGCCTGCCCCTTTTGATTTAAAAACTTCTTGTGTGATTAAGAATCCGAGTTTTCCATTACGGCAAAGATAATGGTCTGCCGCCGCATACGTGAACAGCATCGAAAAATCCTTTTCACCCCCGCCTAATCGTGCTGCGTGCCCCTTTAGAGAAAACAACCCGTAGTCCTGCCACATCTCCAGAGTCGCCTTTCGGTATTCATTTGATAGGTAACCCCATCTGATCCAGGGAGGATTACCTACTACGAAATCAAAATTGCCGGCTATCATTGGTGCAAAAACGTTTTTCAAAAACCTGGCCCAGATATCATTTCTACCATCCTGCTCAAGCTCCAGAATATGCTCGTAAAAGCGTACAACAACTTTTTCGTGTTGTTGAAATACAAGACCTTCTTTCCTTAGACGTTCAAGCGCTTCGCTTGCGTTACATCCAATCTTTGCTAACTGCTCGACTACAGGCGCAGCTCGTCTCATCATCGAAGGATCATCTACCCATATCTTCGGGACCTGAAAAGTCCCTACGGAAGTTGGTACCTCGACAGCACCATCGACACCCAAAAGCATTTGACCCGAGCGTTTCGGCCATAATACCGAGTCTGCCAGATAAACAGGAATTTCAAACGAACTTAATTTGCTCGCAAGCTCACCCAATGCGAATAGGTAGTTTGTTCTGGACGCTATGACAGCAAGGGGGTTCAAATCAAAACCCCAAACATTTTTCAGAATTCTCTGAGCAGTTTCAATTGCTGTTTCATTTCTTTTCCCACCGAATGCCCTTGCCCTTTGAATTGCCAGAACAAGGAATGTCCCCGAACCACACGCAGGATCGAGCAGACGCTTTCTGGTATCTCCTCGATAACCTGCTTCATTTAGTACAAGTTCTGCCAGCCAATCAGGAGTGTAATACTCTCCGAGATGATGGCGGACAACATCAGGCACCAAGTATTGGTAAAGCTTTTTTAACAGGTCACGAGTTACTTCAGGCTGGATGGTTGTTGTTGCCGGTTCAAAATCTGAAAGAGATCTTGCAACCGCACGTAATGCATCTCTAAGCCGAGGAGAGTTCATTGCCTCTAAGTACCAGCGGAAGAAATCGCCCTCCAGAAAATTCGTTATACCGCGCTTTTGGTAAATCCCACCATTTTCAATTTCTGTTAAATCCGCATACAATTGCTCATCGCTGCTGTAAACAAGTCTGGCGGAAAATGATGCATTAAATTCGCTTTCGCCAACCGATACAAGTTCTGCTGCAATTAGCTTTATTAGAAGTGCAAAATAAGTATGCACGCAAAATAAAATTGTTTGGAAGTCGGTATCACTTTCCAGACCATAAATCTCAGACAGTACCGTATTCTTTTTGACTTCTGCGCCGGCGAATTGTTCTCCATATACTATTCCAAAAAGGCGCTTCCATTCTTCAAAAAATACTTTTGGCCGTTTTGCAGTCCAGTTCATCAAAGCATCTACAAAAGCGCTAACGGTATCTCTGGCGATCTCACTTTGTGGACCGAAACGTTCAGCCAAATTCTCAGCTGTAAATGGTATTCTCGCAAGAGCACGCAGATATGTTATAAGAGTTCTGGCACTTTCCGGCGTAAAATCATAAGGGCCGCGAATTGCAAAATCATCTGCATCTAATTCTTTTTTGGGCTTTTTATCGCCTACATAATTAACAAAAAATACTTTTCCGCCGTCAAAACCAACGCCGACAAATTTTGTTCCAAATAAAAACAAGGTTTCTTTGGTTTCTTCGGATAAGGCTTGAATATAACCGACAAGTTGCTCAAAAGCGTGTTTTATCCATCTTTTTGATCTAAATGCCTGAGGTGCTTCGTATTCGATAACCACCTGGCCATGCAATGCATCAGGACGGCAAGAGTGGTAAATGGATTTTTCGTACTTTGGTTCTGATTTAATGCCTAACTTTTTTAATACAGGGTCAAGAATTTTTTCGAAAGCGATTCTTAAATCCTCTTCGGTCTGCATCCGTCCTATTTTTGGCTTTAGTTCGGCAACAAGTAAATCTGCCAATTGAGTCAGGGAAATATGATTATTTGCTTTTTTTGTCATTTTCTTTTTAAATTTCCGTCTAAACAGGGTAAATCTTGTGTTAATCCTCCCCCGCCCCAGGGTTTTCTTGGACACACATTTAGGGGATACTATCCCCCGAA
>CAZMLE010000177.1:0-3722 GCA_964567045.1 uncultured Pirellulales bacterium
CCTGGGGTTGCGGCGGTGGCGCCGCCGAACCAGCAGTCACTTCGGCGATACGCCACTGCATCGCAGCGAAGGTATTACTGCCCTGCGGGTCGCTAAATGGACTCACGCTAAATGTCAGCGCATTAGCAGGATAGGCCGGACCGCACGTCGCGGCAACAACCGGCGTCGCCGGGATTGCAGAGTCAGCGCATACGTTGTTCATATACGATACGCGGGCAGTGACGTATTTCTTCATCAGTTGGACCATCCCCTCAAAACTCCTTGGGAGACCGGCTTGCTCGGCTGCCCTGTAGAACTTGTCCTGCCCAGCTTTGAATGAGGCCTGCTGGTCGAGATATCGTGGGTAGGCCCCACTACCCATCACCCAGTGATAGTCCCACATGGCCCGGTCCGCATCCACCATTGAAAGGCCACCTGCAGGGTCGTCTATAATAGCAGCAAAATCATCAATTAACTGGTTCATTTGGTCAGCGTTAAAGAGGCAATCAGCGACCTCACGTACCCGGTTCTTGTTCGCAATACTAAGAACCTGGTAGTTTAACAAACCATTATCCCTCCACTGATCACTCGGGTCATTACTTCCGTAATAGGTGGTCCAGGTCAAGTCAAGGTCCCAGGGCAGTTGCCACCACAGGTTGTGCGTGCCCCATTCGTTGGTCGTTGGCACAGGATTCAAATAGTAGTAGAAGTTCTTGGTTGTTATATCGCCATGATGAATGGCTTGATAGACAGAAAAGTAACCGTAATAACACGGCAGATTAACGTGCTCGCCCCACCAGAGTGCCCCCGGGTTACTTTTGTACCCTGCCATGAATGTCTGCACATCTGACTTATTGGTGACACCTGTCGGTCCCTGATTGTTAAGCTCGACAATTCCGCTCTCCATCCTGTACAAGTTGCCGTCCGGCAGATTGTGCTCTTGGAGGAACCGCCCGTCCATCTGCTCTATAGTCATATAGAGGCCCCAGAAGTCTCCGTCATACTGGGTGCCGCTGCTGGTTATCGGTGCGTGGGCCGCGTTTAGCGTCCCGTCTTCAAAAGGCTCATCAATTATCCTGAAATGTAAATAGTTTGTCTTGGAAGCTGGGACACCTGCAAGGTTGAACATTTTGAATGAGACTGCCTCAAACATCCCCTGCTCGCCGCGCTGGCCAAAGCTGCCCTGCTGAATGCAGGCAGAAAAATTCATATTATTCCATTTGGTATCGTATTTGTTGCCGTAATCGTCACGTGCCTGAAAATCGTGCCCACGGTTAAATCTGAACTTCCACATGTTCTTGCCCATGGAATAGCGCCAGACGCCGCCGCGCATGCGATACCTTATGTGGTCGTAAACATCCCCGTCATAGACCAGCGTCCCGTACCACTTCTCTTCCATGCCCCCGTATTTCTCGAGCCAAGTAGCTGTCTCAACGTCCGATTTCTTACCAATGAGATGATAAACAGGAAGACTGCGCATCAGGTCCGCGGGAAACTCAATCATGGGCGTCACTCCAGGTTGAATCGCCGCTCGCCAGGTCGGCACACCGTCATAAACAAAATATGCAAAATCCGGCTGCGGGTCGTCCGCGTATGGCACTACAAGCAAACGCCCGGTATTGTCCGCCGTTACAATACGATATCGCACCAGTCGGCGATGAGTCTGCACAGAGCCGGGCAGTTGCACGGTGTAAATATCATCGCCGGCTATTTTATCGCCGTTGAGCCCATCATCGTGCATCGCAACGTTTGTCCAGCTCGCACTGTACGCCGGGTCGGTGATGCAGATATAATTGCCGGGGTTCACCAACTGGTAAAGCAGCGTAACACTAGCCACTCCATCCGGATCCGTTACCTTGGCGGTGACGGTCACAACTTCGCCGGACTTGGGCTGAGAGGGTGTATGCTTTACCTGGCGGACGTGAGGAGGAATGTTGTCGGCATAAACCTCCTTGTTCTGCGCAGCCGGCGTGGGATAAGCCGGACGCCAACTACCCCCCAGATCATTGTCCAGAAACGGATTAACCAGTTGGATAGAATGCCCTGTACCGTTGGGCGGATCGGCTTTCGGCACCGAATCGCCCACCGTCGGCCATGGAAATCCGAGCTGATAGTCCACCTGATCGACCTGCTGGCCCTGGGCGTTGCACAGCTCGATTTTTTCGCCGTCATTTGCGAGCTTGCCCTCGAAAGGACCCAAAACCAGATTGGGCACAATAACGAACCTGCCGGAGCTCCATTTGGTGCGAGCGCGCTGCGGATTCGCAGCCACGATAATGTAACCATTGGCCGGCAGTTTAGTGCCGGGCGGAAACCTGTAAGTAACACCTTCGCGGAAATACCACCCGGAAAGGTCGACCTCAGTTGTACCCGCATTGTAAAGCTCGATGAATTCGACCAGCTCGGTCTTTACGTCAGGGTCGTAATGAATCTCATTGATTACTACCCAGGGCGTTCCTGTTTGATGCCAGTGGCTGGCTAAGACAGCCAGATCAGCCATATCAACGCCTTGCTCGCCGTCGAGGTCGGCCAAGCTGCCTGCGGGTTCCAGCCACCACTGGGCAAAAATCTCAAGGTCCTGCAAATCGACTTGACAGTCTTTATTAAGGTCCCCAGCCGGACAATTGGCCTCCACCGAATAGAATAGCGATAAAGCTAAAGCTAAGACGAAAAACCAGGTTTTCAGAGATAAGCTAATTGTCATATTTTGTCCTCTGGCAGCAACGGCTTTATGGATTGGCTTGACCAGGTGAGGCAGCAGCAGCTTTCCAATTGGTGACATCATTGCCATAGACACTGGCCAGCTTGCGAGATAGTGACATCCCGCCGCCATCGGCTTCGGTAGGCCAGAGGTCTACGCCGCCAGGACAATCCTCCGGATGAGAACCATCACTGTAACTTACCCTGTCAATCCGGATGTAATAACGTGTGCCAAATACATCCACGTCACCGGGCATACTTAGCTCTACCTTCTCACCGCCATTCTGCAACTGCCCATCATAAGGGCCAAGAACCACCACCCCTGCGGGCATTGCACCATATCGGGCAGTAAAAGTATCCAGATGCTTTACCACCAATAAATACCCGCCGGCAGGTATCGTAACTACAGGGTCGGAAGGAAAAACAAATTCTATGCCATCAGTAAAACGCCAGGCCTCAGACTTATCATAGCGATACAAAGTTACCGGCTCGGAACTTATATTAAATAGCTCGATATACTCCTCATTTTGATTGCCGGAGCCGGGATTGTACATAATCTCATTGATGACGATAGGCCCAACCTTCGGATAGGCGTTGGCCCTGCCGGGCGTATTTTCGCTCATCGCCACAAAGTTGTAGTTATCCGTGCTGCCTTTATAGTACCTGCCAAACGCTACGTCCGTCTGCGAAGCACCAAAGTCCTCCACTTCTTGATAGCCGGTCAATATGCCTTGCTGAGCCGATGACAGATATACCTGGTCGCCATTCTCGCTTAAGGCAAAAACCCGCTGACAGCCAGGATCACGGGCGTTGCCGAAATGCTGGTCCTGATAGAATACAAGATAGCTGTTACCGGCAATGACCGTTCCATCGGCAATCTGGTACTTGGTTAAGTCGTTGCCATCGTCACTTAGAAACCAGCCGCCGATATTGATCGCTGCGGCGGTAGTATTGTAAAGCTCTATCCAGTCCGAGGCCTCAGCGTGAGCGTGGGCCAATACCTCGTTTATTACCACTGAGCCAGGCTCAGGAATAATGCCGGT
>CAZMLE010000178.1:0-3686 GCA_964567045.1 uncultured Pirellulales bacterium
CCCGCAAGAGTGACTCGAACATGCCGGTGAATACAAAGTTCTCCTGCGGGAACTTCTTGCCCGCGAGGTTCTGGTCTATATGGCTAAACATCAAATCTATCTCGGCGATCAGTTTGTCTGACCTGGTGATCTTGCCGCTCGTGCTGGCCGCTTCTGGGGTAATGGAGTCAATCTGGGCTTCTAACCTGAGCGTATCACCGGGTTTGACATAGTCAAAAAAAACCGCCTTTTTGATCTTGGCAAGGATGACTTTTTCCTTAAAGTTCTTTGCCTCGCCGACAAGTATGCCCGCTGTCTGAGCCATCGCCTCAATGCACAGGGTTTCAGGCATCACAGGAAACCCGGGGAAATGGTCGTGCAGGTGCTCTTCGGCAAGTGTCACATTTTTGATAGCCACAGCCCTTTGGCCGCTGTGAAACTCAACAAATTTATCTATCCAAATCCAGCGCATCTTCAGCCTATGTTAAATTTAACGGCAGGTTGGCTGCACGCAATCCTGCCGCTAATCTCTTGTGGACGCTATCCAGTATTTAGACGGGATAACAGGATAATCATGTAAATCCTGTCAAAAAAGATTCCAGTGTATTAGGCAGCGTTCAGTTTAGTCTCGACATAATTTACAATCGCCCCGACGGTAAACAAATCGCCGAGTTTATTGATATCGGGATTCTTCTCAAAGCTCGCAAGGTCTGTGTGGGATATCTTAGCCCGAAGTTCAGCCAGCCCCTTTTTGGTAAATTTGCCGTTAGCGACAAATTCAGGATTGTTCATCAGGCTCTCAGCCGGGAATAATTCATCCCGCGGGATTTTTATTCCAAACGCCTTCTCCAACCGAAAGACTATATCCAAAAAGTCGATGCTTTCCGCCCCCAAATCTGCAATTAGTGTCGCTTGCGGCGTAACATCCTCATCGTCTACTCCCAACGCCTCGACCATCACTTCCTGGACCTGCTTGAATATATCATTGCGACTCTTTGCCATACCTGTGTTACCTCCTGTATTCTGTTTATATCGCGTCCATAGCAAGTAGCGTTTGGCTTTTTGCCGGTCAGCTTCTAAGCAGCTTTAACCGATTCTTCAGATTCTCTACTATCTTGGCGTCCACCGCCGCCAGTTTTGAGTCTTTCGCAGCGAGATTAAAATGCCTCAGCCCGAATCTTGCCTCTATAATTTGTTCGCCCTGCGACAAACCAAAGCCTGAAAAAGAGCTGATGTTTTCTTCGATAGTTTTAGCCTCGACAGTGTATTCTATCTGACCACCCGGCGCCAGAAAACTCTTATATTTTACGTTTCTGGCATGCTCGAGCAATATCATACTGTGGGCAAAATTCTCTGTCTCTCTGACAAGCCACGAGGCCGATTCGACCAATCCTTCCAGCAGCAGTACGCCCGGCAGGACCGGAAACGTGGGAAAGTGGTCTGCCAGATACTCTTCCGCCAGAGTAACATTCTTGACGGTCTTTATGTACTTGCCCTTTTCCAGTGAAACTATCTTGTCAATCAGTATGAATCGCATAATTCGTCGCTCGTCGCTCGTGACTCGTATCTCGGTTCACGGTTCACCCACCTTCTCTCTACAATTCTCTATATTGTCTAAGCGCGATACGCTATACGCTATACGCTGATTTTGCAACTGTTTTTCCAGTCTTTTTTGGCTTTTTAGCCACAGAGGACACAGAGGCCACAGAGAATACACTTTTGTTCGCAGTCACAGATTCCGTAGGCTTTCATCTATGTGATTTTTGTTCCCTCGGCTTCGGCCGGGACGCGGTAAATACGTGAAATGTGTGGTTCGCTTTTCACTTTTTTACTTATCCCCCGGCCGTTTTCGTCCGAATATAAAATTGCCAGATAAAAGCGAAATTCTATGTTCTTGACTGCCGCACAAAGTGCAACGAGCGAGATTACAATGGGGGTAAAGGACCGGTAAATCTGCGAGCGGGTGTTGTTCGTTAAGAGTGAGGAAACATAAAATGAAAAAATTTATTGCTATCACGTTATCTGTGGCAGCACTAACTGTTGGTACTCTTACTGTTAGTGCCTTGATCTCGAAAGAATTTGCGAAGGAAGTGAAAGACGTATTTCACTTTTTCAAAACGGAGGGAGAGACCGAGAAGAGAATGTTGGAAAGATTGGAGAGAGAACCGGCTGTATCTCCCAAAACCGCACCTATTATTGCTGCACCTGGACAAGAACAAGTTGAGAAGCAAATTCAAGACTGGCTAAATGGGCAAGAAGACATTCGGCAGGTAGGCCTACGATGCGTTTCAATAAATCTCAAGCGAGATTCTAGGGATGAGTATAGCGGTTTGGCGACGTTTGATAACGGTGAGCAAGTACATATAGAGGTTGTTAGAAAGGCAGATTCGGATAAGTTGTATTTCAAAGCTGATCTTCCCGCTATGGTGCTTGTACAGTCAGGTGTGCTTCCCGACTACGATTACACAACCATCGGTAAGGCTTTCAATAGTTTCTTCACGGATCCGAACTGGATAACACGAATCTCTGAAAATGGAGCCAAATTTGTCGAGTTTAAGGGGCGACTGAAGGAAGATTTCTCGGTTTTGCAAAAGGATGACAAGATTTATATCCGGTTTGCGTTCTCTCATGACGGAAAGACATTTAATCTTTGGTCTGTACAAATAGAGGGAGGTGAACCAATAAGAGCTAATGACTGGCAGAAACCTGTAATCCTGGACAAACTCCTCGAAGCAATATACGAACTGAAATAGTATTCGCTCGGCTAAACAGTTGGTTAGTATGAGGTTAGATCAGCGTTTTATATAGGTCTATATAATCAATAGTTATAACACCGGAGGTGAATGATGGATAGCACGACGAACCTGTTTTTATCTCTGATTACGGCACTCGGATTCGGAGGTGTATTAGGGGCTTTGGTTCAAACAAAACTCCAGCAAAGAAATCAAGTCGCTCAACACGAACATGCTCTGAAACAAAAAAGATATCTGTGTATTGTTGGTCTTATGCTCGCGAAACTAAGGCCACAAATAAATCTACCGAAAATCCAAAAAATTCGGCCAGATCTTAAAGATGACTGGGATATCGACGATGAATTAGAAGCCGAACTTTTGAACGCCTACGTATATGCAAGTGATGCAGTTATTTGTGCCCTTTCGGATTTTATCCAGAAACCGGAAAAGCCGACTTTTGTGTTTGCAACAAGTGCGATGCGGAAACACCTGTGGGGACGGAAAACATCCGTTGGTCGGGACTTATTAGAAGCATTCCCAATAATAACAGTAGAGTCTGCTTAACAAATCATTATACTTGACGTGCCAACGTTGGGTCCGTTGCTTGCTGAGGAAATCTGGGGACAGGCTTTTTAGTTTTACCTCGCTACTTCTGGCTTCTGCGCTCAGGCCACTGCCTGCCCATTCGGGTAACATTTCCATGTCAATCAGTTCCCTCGACAGGGCTCGGGACAAGGTTCGATCTCACCTTTTCGATATTCGGCGTTCTTATAGGTTCTCCAAGTATCACACTTACAGCCTTTTTTCTTGGTAGATTAGACCAAATTTGATACAATTGGCGTGATTGACGTGCGGAATTTGGTACAGATTGGCAAAGCAGGAGATAACAGAATGCTTAAAATAACCGGATATATTGAAAAAGATGTGGAGACCGGCCTATATGTGGCTGTTGTTCCGGGAATTCCAGGAGCTCAC
>CAZMLE010000179.1:0-3660 GCA_964567045.1 uncultured Pirellulales bacterium
TATGGCGGGGTTCTCTGGACTCTGAGGATGCGAACGCCAAAGATGCCGCCGGCCCCTGCGCTGGGATGAGCCTGGAATTTGACGGTGATCATACTCTTGCCCTTGGTGAGCGATTCGCGAATCGGATACACCGCGTCATAGAACTTGCCAGGGCGGTTATTCTCCAGACGCTCGGTAGCAATCCTGGTGCCATCAACCAGTATATCGAAGACGCGGTTGCCGCTGTCGCCGCCCCAATAGGTTACGGATAGCTCCGACGGCTGGTCGGGCAGCACTTTGACATCGTAGCTGAACCAGCCGCCGTCGGTTGCGTGACGCCACCTGCGATCCGAGAAATCGCCGGAGGCTGTCTTTTCGCCCTGCAAATTGTGATCGCGCTCGTTCTGCCTCTGGCCGGGCTGCACCTGGTCCACCGTCCGGGCTTGCAGTTCCTTTTCGCGGATAAGCTCAGCCTTGTAGGCTTGTTCTTTCTCTTGCCACTGCTCAGGGCTGAACACATCCCAGTACACCATGTAGTGCCGCCCGCCGTGCATCTTGTAGAACGGCTCCAGCGTCACAGCAGTACCATCTTTCTCTCTCCCGAAAGGGACACCTAAGGGCGCTTGGATGCGGAACATATCCGCTGAGCCGGTAAAGGTCGATGGCTTACCGGGCACTGGATCGAGCTTCACCATAGCCTGACCTATTTCGCCGACTATCGCAGGGCAGGGCTTGTTAGGGTCCACTTCGGCGCATAATACCAATGGGCCGTGCATAATAGCCAAGCGGTTGGGATTGTCGCGGAAACCTTCCGTGTGCAGACTGAATGGCATTCGGATTTCCACAGTATCGCCGCTTTTCCACGTCCGCGACAGGCTCGCGTAGCTTCCTGGCGACGAGGCATCAGGGATTGCCCGGCCGTTCACCCTGATCTGGAAACCGGATACGGAGCAGTGGGGATGGCGAACAAGCAGATTTAGCCGGACACGCTTCTCACAGGTAAATATGAGCCGGCTACCACCTTCCTGGGGATAATTGGTTTCCTGGCGGAGCGTCAGGCCCTTTGCCTTCCAATTCAGCTCCGAGGCAATGAACAGGTTCACCCACAAATTCGTGTCGCTGTAGAAATAGATACTGTCGCCGTATTTTGCATGATTCTCGATGCCCGTGCCGGTGCAGCACCAAAACGAGTTGAGCGGTTCACTATAGGCTTTCCTCGAACCCGACCGCAGAGGCACATAGTAGCACATCATGCCCGTTTCGGGATTCTGCGATGCCAGGATGTGATTGTAAAGTGCCCGCTCGTAATAATCGGCATACTCGGCTCGCGGCTCCCAGCAGAATAGATGTCGCGTAAGCTTGAGCATGTTGTAAGTGTTGCAGGTCTCGGTGGTGTTGGGGCCGAGGGCCTCGGACAGCCGTTCCTTCGGCGAAAAGCCCTCACCATCGCTGTGCCCGCCAATCACATAGGATCGCTCGTTGACCACCGTGTCCCAGAAGAAGACTGAAGCGGTCTTGAGCCATTCCTGGCCCGTAAGCTCGTACTGCCGGGCCGTGCCCACGAATTTTGGGATCTGGGTGTTGGCATGCAAACCGGTCAATTTATCTTGACGCTCCGAAGCGGGGCCAATGACCGCCATGTGGTTGAAACGCTGTGCTATCTTCAAATACTTCTGCTCGCCGGTGAGGCCGTAAAGATTAGCCAGGACCTCATTCATTCCGCCATGCTCAGTGCCGAGCATCTTTTGCATTTGCTCGTCGGATAGGCGGGCATTGCGAGAGATGACCCAATCGGCAAACTTTTCGCAAACCTGGAGCGCCTGCTGGTTGCCGCAGTAGACGTACATATCAAGCAGCCCAGCGTAGATCTTATGTAGGGTATAGTACGGCGCCCACACTCGCTTGAGCGCCTCGACACGATCGATGAATTCCTCCGGATAGGCGCTCAGGTAACCGCTGCCGATTTTCGCCTGGCACTCGGCAAGACCCGACACGACGGCATTGCCTTTGTCCTTAAGCCGTTCGTCGCCGGTGCTGGCGTACATCATCGCGCACGCAGACAGGTAATGTCCGACACAATGCCCTCGCAGCTCACAATTCGGCTCTTCCCAGCCGCCCAGCGGCTTGGCAGTGGAAGGCAGCCCGGCGTTGACACGGAAGTTGTGGAGCAGCCGATCCACATCCAGCGACAGCAGGTACGCTCGGTCAAGCTCCATCGCGCGCTTGAACGGACCTTCAAGCAGGCGAACGTCCTCCAGGCGGAAAGCCCGCGCTTTCAGCGGAATGACCGGCTGGACCTCTTTGGGCGGAATTTCCAATTTCGAATCTTGCCCGCCAGACGTATGGCGGGTAAAAATTTCGAATTTTTCCGACCCAGCATTAGCATACGCCTGTGTGTTTAGCCATGTCAGGCCGATGACAACAGTAAGGCATGTCAATAAATGGCTTGTAGGCTTCATATTCTTCTCCTAATCACAATCCCACAGGAATTTGCTGCCATTTTATGCTGCAATGGCCGTTCTTGCAACGATAACAATCGAGGCAGTTGCACAACCAGGAATCCCGTTAGCATTAGCGCAAATCCTGCAATGTGCCGCAACTCGAATCTCTCACCAAGTATTGCCCACCCCGCCAATGCAGCGAACACAGTCTCCAGGCTCATGATAATCGCCGCGTGCGCCGGCGGACAGGTCCGCTGAGAAACCACCTGCAAAGTAAAAGCTACCCCAGCCGACAACACGCCGCCATAGAGGATTGGAACCGCAGCCTGCCGGATAGCCCCGGTACTAACACGCTCAGTTAGCCCAGCCATCAACAGACTGAGGATTGAGCAGGCGAAGAATTGTATGCAGGCGATACGCACAGGATTTGCCTGTTTTGCAAGATAGCCAATCAGCAGCACGTGCGCAGCCCAAAAAAATGCGCTGATCAGAACCAGCATATCCCCCCGCCCGACTGTGAACGACTCCGTCACGCTCAGTAAAAACAATCCGGCGACCGCTAAGATTGCGCCCACCCACACTGTGATTTGGTACCGTTGCCCGAGAAACCAGCCCATAATAGGAACTATCACGACGTAAAGGCTCGTGATAAAACCTGCCTTTCCTGCCGTCGTATAGACCAATCCCACTTGCTGGAAAGATGCGCCAGCGAATAGCGCCAGCCCAGCAAGTGAGGCTCCCAATATCATAGACCACCCCCAATTCACCGGCTCGTGGCACGGGCTTCCAGCCCGTGAACACGGCCAGGATGGCCGTGCCACCCGCAACCACACAATCACGGGCAAAAGTGTCACCGCCCCCAGAGCAAAACGTATTGTGTTATAGGTCATAGGCCCCACATACTCCATTGCCTTGCGCTGCGCGACAAAGGTCGTTCCCCAGATGAAAGCCGCCAACAGCAATAGAAAATCGCTTCTCAAAACCTTGTTGTACATTCTTCCTGGCCTCTCTTCATAGCGGAACCATCATTTTCCCCTTTCCAGCACTTGCACTAAATACTCAATATCACTAAAATTAGCAATGATGAGTAACGAATTTACCCGTCGTCGTTTTCTTGCAGCCGCTGCAGCAGCCGGTGTTGGATTGGCGCTGCCAGACCGACCTGCTGCCGCCCAAAAACCGGTGCGTGTTACCGTCTCTAACCCGCTGCTGCGCACGCCGCTGTCGTTAATCATTGACG
>CAZMLE010000180.1:0-3629 GCA_964567045.1 uncultured Pirellulales bacterium
TACCACGCGAAGTAGCAGCTATAGTGGCGGTAGAATAGGCCTATCGAACGCATCGCAATTATGACGACAACCTGCGCAGCGAGATTAAGCAATAAATGACCCGCGGCTGCCGGCACATCCTGGCCTGTGTATTGCTGCGTTTGCCGCTCAAGAATTCCGGCAGCGATGAGCAGTCCGGCCACAACCAAATACGGCCTAAACGTGCGAACTATAGGGGCAAGAACATAGTCAGGCCGAAGCAAAGTGAAGTCCTTGCCCACGGCCATAGTTAATATCGCCACCGGAAAGAGGAATAGGCCAAAGGCAAATAAGGCCTGCAAGACAATTTCCGCTCGCCAGGTATCTTGGGCTGCCAGGTCCGGACTTTTCAAGATGACAAGCGCGACAATGAATGGAATCTCCACAACAGCTATAGTGAACAGGAAAACAAGAAAAGGTTGAACGATGTACCATATAAAGGTGATGCCGGTTCCAAGGCAAATCGCCGGCAGATTGTCTATATCGTAGGCCGTCTCGTAAATAATGTTCAGGTAAAATCCCAGCAGCCAGCCCCAAACGACGACAAACGAGATATAGTTCATGCAGCATATTCCTGAGCTCAGAAAGAACTTGAAACAAACCGCGGCAACTACAAAGGCCAATGATGTTGAATTCTGCGGTCCGACGAACAGCTTCCAGCTATCAACAAGAACTGCCCGGTAGAAGCCGGGCACAGGCTCCGCCTTTTGAATCTTGGGTTCGATTTTTTGCGGCTTTTCACCGTCTTTGGCCGGTATTATGAAAAGCTCGCCACAAGTTAGGCACCGGGCCCGTTTTCCAGCGTGCTTGTCCGTGAAGGCAATCAGCGCATCGCACTTAGGGCAGTTGAACTGAATGGTCATCTAGTCCTGGCGCATGCAATCTACGAAGACATTGATATTGTTGGCCCACTTTTTGGCCTCCAGCAAGTCCACCTTGTCCTGTTTTACAAGCACTGACAGATGTTTTTCCATCGTCATCATTTTTTCATCCGGCTTGTCCCGAGTCTTGGTTTGCAATTGTGAATATAATTGCTCTACTTTGCCGGTACGTATCAGGTTTGCGCAGGCGTAGTTGTTGTTAAGTATTTCCATCGCTGCGACCCTGCCGGTGCCGTCTTTTTTGGGCACAAGCTTTTGGCTGATGATGTAAGCTACTCCGAGCGAGAGCTGGTTTCGCACTTCGGCCTGTCTGCCGGCAGGAAAATAATCCAGGATTCGTGTCACTGTGCCGGTGGCGTCTCGCGTGTGCAGTGTGGAGAAAACCAGGTGCCCCGTTTCTGAGGCCATAAGGGTCATGGCTATGGTCTCCGGGTCGCGCATTTCTCCTACGAATATTATGTCGGGGTCTTCCCGCATCATCTCCTTCAAACCATTCTGAAAGGATTTAACGTCCCTTCCCACCTCTCGCTGCGAGACGATCGAGTATTTCTGCTGAAAGATGTATTCTATGGGGTCTTCCACGGTAATAATTCGGCAGGCTTTTTTTTCGCTGATTCTGCCGATAAGCGAGGCAATGGTGGTAGATTTGCCGGCGCCGGTAATGCCGGTCAGAAGCACCAGGCCATGCTTGCGATTGATAATATCCTCCCAGATATTGTTGGGAAAACCGATTTCCTCTATCTGCGGGACATCCAGTGATAATGCTCGGATTGCTGCGGCTATACCGTCGTTTTCCTTAAATACATTGATGCGAAACTGTAGCGACTTGTATCTGTAGGAGCAATCGACGCTGTGCTGGTCCTGGAATTTACGCCTATTGTCGTCGCTAAGCAGAGGGTAGATCAGCAGCTTTGCCACCTCTGGCGTTACTATTGAGCCTTTGAGTTTCACCAGGTCGCCGTCAATGCGATATGTAGGCGGTGCGCCGACTTTGAGGTGCAGGTCCGAGACCCGCATCGCGCCGTGCTCCTCGAAGTAGTTCAACATATCGAGAATGCTGAGCTGGCCAAGATTTTCGGTTGAATATACTTTTGCTGTTTCGGATAATACTTCGGCCATATTTGTCTCCACTGGCAGTAAATGACAAACCGCTTTTGCTATTTCTTCTTGTAAGCTAACCAATCCTGGAGGTTTTTGGCTAATATCTCCACATCTTTTTTCTGCATAATATGGTCGATGATTGCCGGCGGAACCTTCAGCCTTACCATTGCCTTGTGGGCCCTTTGCCAGAGCCGGTCGCGCTTAGCCTGGGTGTCGGCTAAGTACAAATCGCTTACCAGCTCGCCAAGTTTCTGGAGCATTATTATATCAAGGTTGTCGTAATAACCTGATATAACCGCCTTCTGGTATTCTGAGAACTCATTCTTGGCCATATCAGCCTTTCTTGTGCTTAGGGGACTCTTGCCGGATATTCTTTTACCGGAAAGGCTCTGATAAATCAAGTTGTCAGCATTGCAGGAGCGCTTTTTGCTGGCTTTGGCCGGATGAGCCGCTATAATCACGTGGCGCGAAAGCCGGTTCGGTGATCCGGAGTTGAATTGCGATGCTGAATAGGGTTGTATTCATTTTAGGCTTGTTGGTGCTGGTGCAGGAGCCCCGACAAGTCCGGGCCGCGCAAAGCCAGAAGGACCAGGTTTTGCCTGAAAGCCGCGGTGGTTCGGACGTCCAGCCCATTTGGATTGCCGACAATTTGCACCTGGCCGGACAAGAGCTTACCAGCTTTCAGGCCAGCCCCGCCAGACAGGTTATGGTACTGCGAGGCGGATTTGCGATGTCGGTCGCCCACAACCAACTATCAAGCGACCAGGCGGTTGTCTGGCTGCAAAGGTCAGCAATTGAATCCGGCCAAGACCGCCGTATAGGTTCAAGGATTCTGGCATATCTAAAGGGCAACGTATTGGTCAGAAAAACTACAGGCGCCAAAACCCCGGATTTGAGCCAGACAGTGATTCAAGGCGGCGGAGCGATGGTGGTTCGATTCGATGTTAGCGGCGAAGTCTTCATCACTGCGGACAAAAAAGGGATTGCCGATCCTGTCGGCTCAGAGCTTTACGCGGAGGCCTTTGCAGCAGTTGCGCCCTTTGAGCCACAGTTGCAGCCGAAGCCGCAGCGACCCCAAAAAGATTCGATATTCGAAATTCGAGATTCGAAATTCCCCGTGTATCCGCTCAATATAGCGCAATTAGGCGAAGTCGCACCTAAGCTGGAGTGGGACGAGCAAACCAGAACGGGCATGGTGATAGGCAGATTCTATCTATGGCAGAAACTGGATGAAAAAGGAGGTTTGCTCGAATTGCAGGCAGATAACGCCGTAGTATTTGCTTCGGGTCGGCAGCAGCCATCGGGTCAGCGGATATCAGGACTCCAGGACATTCTGGCCAGCGGTGCCGCCGGAGCAATCTATCTATCCGGCGATGTAATGATGACAGAAGGGCAGCGAACAATTCGAGCCGACCAGATATATTACGATTTTGAAGGAAAGAGAGCGCTGGCGTTAAATGCAGTGATGAGGACTTTTGACGTTACCCGAGGTATCCCGATTTATGTCAGAGCGGCCAGGCTGAGACAGGTGGCGGAAAACAGGTTTGCCGCCGAGAATATCACCTTGACAACCAGCGAATTTTTCCTGCCTCAGATTTCGGTCAGCGCTTCAAAGATAATTATCGCAGA
>CAZMLE010000181.1:0-3576 GCA_964567045.1 uncultured Pirellulales bacterium
AAGAATAAAAGCGATAACGTTTTTCGATGGCGTGCTGGTATGCGGCGAGGATATTCTCCAGCCCGGCAAAAGCAACCACCAGCGCAAGCAGCGTGGATTTGGGCAGATGAAAATTGGTTATCATTGCATCTACAATCTTGAATTCGTAGCCGGGCTTTATAAAAAGGCCTGTGCTGCCGCTCATGGCTCTAATCTGTGCAGCCCCCGCCGTTTTGCTTCGCAAAAGCGAAGCAGCGGGGGCCGCTGTTTCTAAAGCCCGCGTTGAGGTTGTTCCTACGGCGATGACCCGTTCCCCTTTTTCTTTTGCTGCGTTTATTATGGCGGCATTTTCCGCATCGATGCTAAACCATTCCCGATGGATTTTGTGGTCATCAACATCGTCCGTTCTTATTGGCTTGAATGTTCCTGTTCCCACGTGCAGCGTTACGTATGCAAACCGGATTCCGGCCTGCTTTAGCTGCTGGATTAGTTGCTCTGTAAAATGTAGACCGGCTGTCGGAGCCGCGATTGCACCGGGCCGGCGAGCGTACACCGTTTGATAGCGCTGTTTATCTACCGCCGCAATGGCCAAATCGTCGTCTCGTTTAATATATGGCGGCAGCGGTGGAAAGCCTATCTGGTTCAAAATAGTCTGGAACTGTTCCTGGACGTCGATCTTCAGCCGATAGGTGGCGTCTCTTTTTTTCTCGATTATTTCTGCCGAGCAAAAATCAGCGGGTCCGTCGCCCCGTTCGGCAGGCTCAGGGCAGGTGGGGCGGCGACGGCTAAACTTAGATATGTAGAATTTCTCGCCCGGCTTTATCCTGTGGGCGCCTTTTAGCATTACATGCCAGGCGCCGGGAGCGATTTCAGTCAGAAACAATCCTTCGATCTTGGCTCCGCTATTACGTCGGGCGAAAAAACGGGCGGGCAAGACTTTCGTGTCGTTAAGCACCAGGCAATCGCCGGACGACAGGAAATCGCCGAGTCTCTCGAAACGGCTGTCGGTAAACCTGCCGTTTGCGCGGTCGATAACCAAAAGCCGAGAGTCGCTCCGCACCGGCAGAGGCTGCTGCGCAATCAGCTCGGTGGGCAGGTAAAATCGTAGCTTTTCGGTTTTCATAACCAAACATTATAAGACGCTCGACCGGATGACAAAGAAATTCTGGGCTAAGATTGTGCCGATTTTGGCATCTTGGCCTGGCAGGGACATCTGCTGCCAAAGCGCTTTAGTCCAAATGACGATAACAGCACTGGTAGGGGCCGCCCCCGCTCTTGTCCCGATCCATCGGGACGCGGGGGTGAACACGACCACTGACATCGTGCTTCAAAGGTAAGTGCAATGATTGCGAGAGAGAGTCTTGAGCAGACGGCGACTTCAATCGCCGCCTTAGAGAGAGATGAGCTGAAGAGGCGGATCAAAGGTTTCAGAGGCCGATTCAGATTGGATTTCACCGAAGATTACCTCAACAGCCTCACTGTCGACAGACTGAAACATATTCTTCTGGCTGCGTTAGTAAACGCACAAGTGCACGCTTAGAAAGATTCAGGCGTTGACAATACCAGACACGATGCCTGGTTAGTGCGGCGTGTAGCCTAATCTGCCCCAGATGGCCTTCTGCATGTTGTGCAGATCCTCATACTCTTCAGGCGTCACAGGCTGCATCTGGTGCAGTGGATTGGCCAACTTGCCGTCCTCAATCGTCTTTTTGCCTTTCCACTTCCAGTAATCGGCATGGCCATCTGCAAAAGAGACGTTTGTTCCTTCGCCATGCCGGACGTGGGGCGGGTCCCACCAGGTCTCAGTATTGTAATGAACAGCGTAACTATCCGGCGTTACTCGGCCTTCATCGAGCCAGACTATCCTCTGTGTCGGGCCCGGCACGGTAATCTCGCTTCTCTTCTTAACCCACAAAACGGTCCTGCCTACTCTGACGCCAGTCTGATAGTTGTTGTGGGTTCCCGTTCTAGCCAGACCATTCATAGAATCTACGCCGCTGTACGTCCGCATCTCTCCACGAATACCAGTCGGACAGCGATACAATTTTTCGTTTTTGACGTATGGGTAGAGTGCTCCGGCTTTGATGGCCCTTATCTGCATGTCCTCGGGCAATTTTGCCCCCTGCATGTAACCCCCGGCACAATCATCGCCTGTCCACCACATCTCATTCAAGTGCCGGGCCATCGTGGGCATAGGACACTGGCCGTCTGATCCCTCACATGCTTCGCCGTTGACGATTTTGTCGTCGTTCTCATCTGCATAGACGCCCCACGCCAGTTGCAGTTGCTTCAGATTGTTAAGACAAGCTGCACGCTTGCCCTGCTCCTTGGCCTTGTTCAATGTCGGCATCAGTATCGCCATCAATACCGCGATGATGGCGATAACCACCAAAAGCTCTATTAACGTAAAACCTTTTCGTTGAGCCATTATGAGACTTTCTTGTTTTCGCATTTCGTCACCTTTCACAAGTAAGTTTACTTATAAAGTGCCTAAAATTTGGAGTGCCTAAAGTGCCTAAAATTTGCTCACTTTAGGCACTTTAGCTCACTTAGTACTCTTTATAGGATCTCATCCACTGCGGCCACCTATCCGGGGTCACGCCGCCGGCTTTAGTCCAGGGGCCATTTGCGTTGTAGGTTCTGTGCCACTTAAGGGTCCACAGCTCTTTAAGTCCTACCTTCCTGACGGTCCAGTCGCAGAAGAGGCTGTTGACAAACCCATTGTGGCGGTCGACGCAGACACGGTTCATTTCATTTGTACCAGGCGTATCCCCAGGGCCGGCCTCCGTTGGCGGGGGCTGGTCGGTTTCCAACGGCCAGGAGTCGACCCACCAGCTACCGGTGAAGACGGGAACAAGGTTTGCATTTTTTTGGGCGGGCCGGGCCCAGTGGCGTGGTCTGCCCTGGGCGTCTTTGTCCGCGCGGCCCCAGCCGTTCGTGCGGTTTCCGGCCCCTATGGATGCATAGATATTGAGTATCCATCCGTTGAGGCCGTAGCTGCCGACATCATTAGCCGTTTCCCAGGCCGCATACGACCAGGTGCCAGTGGGAATGCCGCCTTGGCTGCGCGTCTTGGTGGCCTGCGGACAAAGCCACATTTTTTTTGAGAAATCCCGGGTGTAGGCTCTCATGGTTTCCCGCCAGAATTCGCCCGAACCCATGTTGTTGCGTGTGCCGTTAAACTCGCCGGTGAAGAAATAGCCGTCGTTGTCATCGCAATACAGCGCGAACATAAGGCCCCACTGTTTCAGATTGGCCAAACAAGTGCTCGTTCTTGCCAGCTTTCTTACGCGCTGCAGTGCCGGCATGAGCATTGCCATCAGTAGTGCGATAATCGCGATGACCACCAAAAGTTCTATTAACGTGAACGCCCTTCGTTTAGCCATGGTTCTATTCCCTACCCTTACCCTGTATTACACAGTTTGATTTGCAGACATAGCCGGATTATAGGACTTCCGGCTGATTTTGTCCAGTAAATACTCTTTTAATACTCCTTAAAGGGTCTCATCCAGTCGGGCCAATCGCCGCTCATTACGCCGCCCGCTTTGGTCCAGGGTCCGGCGGTCGGGTAGGCCTTGTGCCATTTCAGGGTCCACA
>CAZMLE010000182.1:0-3448 GCA_964567045.1 uncultured Pirellulales bacterium
GAACAGGATTCCGCAAAGCAGGTCTGTTATGAATTTGGTTTTTGGTTTGGATAATTTTTCGGTCAGGCGGGAGATAAATTTTTGGAAAACCTTGCCGCTTGTCGATAAGATATTATCTTTTATGTGATACCTCCCTGTGCACAATACTTTTAGGTAGTATCGGCACATGGAGGTTATTTTTTGCACCCCTAATCCAAAAAATGGGTCATCACGAGTTTATTGCCAACAATTGGGACAATTCCTGCAAACGTCCCGATCGACAAAAGTTCCGGTGTATTTTATTGATTTTATGGGATTTATCGGATACAATAATAAATCAGGAAAATTGTAGGAGAGTACATAAGCATCCGCTTGTGATTGCCTTATATATTTTTCCACCAACAAGAATTTATCTGTCAATTAATATTTTATCGAGAAAGAATGATTTATTGAAAGGAGATAAAAGATGAAAAATAAGAAAATACTTGGGCTGGTTGCTATATCTGGCTTTATATTGACTGCAGGTGCCGGTATTTGTCAAGCAGTTCCTAAATTTGCTTCTAACAGTATGGATTTTAGCAATATTCCTTTTATCCATGCCAAGCCACGTGATGTCTGGACCTATGAAGGTCAGGGAGAATTCGAAGGCACGAGTTATCAGAGGATTTTCTCTATGGAAAATGTGTTGGGTGTAAACTGTCTAAAGATGGTTGAAACAGGCATAGATGAATATGATGTGAGTAAAGAGTGTTTTGAAACTTGGTGTGCAAAAGATGTTGAAGGCGGCTTGTGGTTTTTTAAATTTACATATATGGGAGTGATAGTTTTCCAAGCCAGAAACCTAAATGAGTTGGTCAATTTTTCCGAGGTTCCTTGGATGGAATGTAGATTAATGGCAGGCACCTATAAAAGGGGAGACACCATTGTATATGAAGGAGACACAGAGAAAATTGTAAGTGAAGACGCCAAACTACCAGATTATCCGCTCGAAAAGTTTGTTGTAGTTAAATGGATGGATGATGATTCTGGTGATGTTGATTGGGAGTATCATCATCGAGAAATGGGATATGTTCTCAATTTATAGGATGATACAGGAAATACTTCGGGCCGAGGTTGGTATCTTGCCCGCAAGTCAGTGCTTCAGCCGAGACAATGCGGTGACCCAGGCACGATATACTTGCCGCCAGACCTCAACCATGACTGCTATATCGACCTGAAAGATTTTGCGATTTTTGCTAGTTATTGGCTAAATTGCACAAACCCGCTGGACCCTAACTGCTCGTGGTGATGTAGATTATCGATTGCGCCGCGGCTTCCGCATAAAGCTCTGAATCTAAATATTTAACCCTCTGGCAAAGCAGGGTTTTTGGCTCTCTATACCCCTAAAATGAATTTTGCAGGATTTTTTTGCGATATTGCGTAACACAGCCATTTGTAGCGCAATCATATTTATAGCAATGGTTGACGTTATGGCAGAAATTGTAAACCAAAAAGATACTGATGAGTTACTGCTACGTTATCTACGGTGATTTGAGCGTCAAAGATGTGCCCCCCGGAAGATACACCGAAATAAACTCGTTTAACATGTATAATGAATTCCTAAGAAGGCCGAGCATTTCGCCCGGCCTTTCTTATGCGCTTCGATTTGTTAAGTTGCCTTGAATGCTTGACATGGCTATTGAGAAAAATATATAAACTGCAGCACTATGGTGATAAAACGCAAAATTCTGGTTGCTACCACTAATCCTGGCAAAATCGCTGAGATAAAAGCGATACTCGATGCTAATATCGAGTGGGTGAGGCTTTCTGACTTCGCCAATGTCAGCAAAGTTAAAGAGGCTGGCGCAACTTTTGCCGAAAACGCGCGCAAAAAAGCGGTCGGCTACGCTAAAGCTGCCGGCCTATGGACAATAGCCGACGATTCAGGCCTGGTAGTTGACGCACTCGGCGGCAAGCATGACATAATTGAACATCTGACGTGTTCGCCCAACGGCAAGCGGCTTGCGTTCCCGAGATGTCCTCCGTCCTCCCAGACAAGCGAGCTCTCGAGGGTAACACCTCAGCTCTTTGTGGTGGACGTCGATGGAACAAATCTGCGTCAGGTCACGTTTAACGACGATGGCAATTTGTACTATCCCAAATGGTCACCGGATGGGAAGCACATTGCATTTGAGTTCGGGCCCTCTGGCGGCATAAAAACCCTCACCATCGTCTCAGTTGATGATGGAACAATAAGGGAAGTGTTTCGAGGTGACACTCCTCAAGACCGATTCTTCCCGGCATCCTGGTCTCCCGATGGGAGCAGGATTGTGTGGGGCCACGCGGACGATAAGAGGGAAGAGATACGAATCGGGCAAGTGTCGAATGGCAAGTATAGCACGTTCAAAGTACCTTTGGATGGGCCGTCCGGGGCTCGCTGGTCTCCAGATGGGACAAAGATGTTGTTCGCCACGTGGGTGAATGTCGAGCAATTGATGATAATGGACAGTTTTTTGCCGGCGGAAAAGTAGAAAGAACCCGCCAATGGATGATTGTTCGGGGTTCATAGTTGGTAGTTCATCGATGAACAGAAAACGATGAACAATTTACATTCGCTTGTATCGTGGGCCGCCGGTGCCTTCAGGAACCGTCCAGCGGATATTGTCAAAGGGACATTTGCGCTGGCAGGTCTTACAGTGCAAACAATTTGAAGGATTGGCCGGCTTTACCTGGCCGTGAATCGTTTCATACACGCCAGCCGGACAGAACGTAATACAGGGACTAATAAATAGAGGCGTGCACTTTGTCTCGCAGATGGTTCTATCCAGAATCTTTAGATGTGAAGGCTGCTCTTCGCGGTGCTCGGTTGCGGCCATTGCGGTAAAGGTATCCTTATCAAACTGCGGATTGGGCTTTAGCCGGTACGGCAGAACGGTCATGGCCTCGTAGTCTTTTTCGATATTGAACTTGGGCAAAAGTCCACCGAATACCGATAGCGGCATTCCCTGGAGCGGCCCCAACTGCGCAACGGTCTGGCGGAAATTTCGCGCCGACCACATTTCCCTGGCAACATTGGATTGCTCAGTTAACTCAGTGTATCTTGCGGCTGCCTGCTCGGGCTTATCAAGGCTGTCAACGATGGCTTTTGCCGCCTGCATTCCCGAGTCGATGGCGTTGTGAAGACCCTTGATTTTGAGCATATTCACAAAGCCGGCACTATCGCCAAGAATCATCACGTTGCCTTTGCCGATGTTGCCGGTCTGCGGGTCTCTTGGGATAGCATAGTAACCGCCTTCGGGAATCATTTTCGCCCCGGCCTCGACGACCGTGCCGCCCTCAATAAACTGCTTTACGAACCGATGCTCTTTGAAATTCGTCAGGGCATCCTGCGGATTAAAGTCATAATATTTCCAGTCCGCGCCGACAATCAAGCCGACGGATAGATGCTCCTGAACGCCGGCGTAAACGATGCCGCCGCCGAACATTCCCG
>CAZMLE010000183.1:0-3401 GCA_964567045.1 uncultured Pirellulales bacterium
CCTTTTTGTCGCACATATCGGGCCCACGGTCGATATGTATTTCGCTGCAAGGCCCACACGGACCTGTCTCACCCATCTCCCAGAAGTTGTCTTTTTTCCCGCCAAAAAGGACTCTCGCTTCCGGAATGCCGGTGACTTTCAGCCAGAGCACTTTCGCGTCTGCGTCGGGCGGGCAATCATCCTGGGCGTCGCCCTGGAACACCGTGGCCCACAAACGGCCTGGCTCGATATGCCAGACTTCAGTGAGAAGCTGCCAGGCCCATTCGATCGCCTCAGCCTTGAAGTAATCGTCGAACGACCAATTGCCCAGCATTTCAAAGAATGTGTGGTGGTAGGTATCTTTGCCTACCTCTTCGAGGTCGTTATGTTTGCCGCTCACCCGCAGGCATTTTTGGCTGTTTACCGCCCGCCCGGCTTCCGGCGGTACCAGACCCAGGAAGATATCCTTGAACTGATTCATTCCTGCGTTTGCAAAAAGAAGGGTCTGGTCGGCGCTCGGCACTATCGGCGAACTGGGAATGAATTTGTGCCCGTGACCTTTGAAAAAGTCTATAAAGCCGCTTCTGATTTCCGCTGCACTCAAGTTAGCCATTTGACCGTCGTGTATTGATTAGCAAACCCCCAGTGAAACTGGGGGCTAAATATCTCTCGACCCGGCTCAAGACGGGTTTAGCCCCGCGTTTTACGCGGGGTTCGCCAGACCTTTGGCGACAAGAATTCGATTCTTTATCTGTTCACATAAGTCCTTGTTCTCAGCGAGGAATTTTTTGACGTTTTCTCTGCCCTGGCCCAGCCGAACATCGCCGTAATTTAGCCAGGCCCCGCTTTTTTCAATTACCTGGCAGGCAAGACCCAAATCCAACAAGTCGCCCTCATAACTGATCCCGCTGTCGAACATAACATCGAACTCGCCCTCCCGGAAAGGCGGCGCGATTTTATTCTTTACCACCCTGGCCCTGACCCTGCTGCCTATGGCGCCGGTGTTGTCCTTAATCGTGGTCAAATGCCTCAGGTCGATTCGCACAGAACTATAGAACTTTAACGCCTTTCCGCCGCTGGTGGTTTCCGGGTTGCCGAACATCACGCCGATTTTCATCCGAATCTGATTTATGAATACCAGAGCGGTCTTGCTCTTACTAATAATACCGGTAAGCTTTCGCAAGGCTTTACTCATCAATCTGGCTTGCGCTCCCACCTGAGTGTCACCCATCTGACCTTCAATCTCTGCTTGTGGAGTCAGCGCGGCAACGGAATCAACAACTATGACATCTATCGAATTGGAGGCTATCAGCAGCTCGGTGATATCAAGCGCCTGCTCGCCGGTGTCGGGCTGGCTGATCAACAGGCTGCTGACGTCAACGCCTAACTTTTTTGCCCAGCTTGTATCCAGAGCGTGCTCGGCATCGATGAACGCGGCCACGCCCCCTGCTTGTTGGGCGCTGGCAATGATGTGAAGTGCCAGCGTGGTTTTGCCGGATGACTCCGGCCCGAATAGCTCGGTGACTCTGCCTCGCGGAATGCCCACCCCGCCGAGCGCGATGTCCAGTGACAATGAGCCGGTGCTGATACCCTCGATCTTAGCGTACATTTGCTCGTCCATCTGCATGATAGCGCCTTGCCCATATTGCTTCTCGATCTGTGCTATGACGCGCTGCAGAGCCGCTTGTCTATCGCCCGCTCTGGAAGCTGTTTCAAGTTTCTTTGGCATTTTTGGTTTTCTCCCATTCAGTTTAGGCAGCTCGCCGGTTTTGGGCTTACTATTTTAGTTTGTAATTGCCCAGGACAGTATATATGGGGCCGGTAGGCGTCAGTTGGCTTTGGTAGACCGAGAGGGAATCGGCGGATATAGTGCCAAGCTTGAGTTCTTTATAATTATCAGCCACTTGCGCCAGCTTGAGGCCGGCCTTCGAGTCCTTCACTCTGCAAAGGGTCAGGTGACTGGTGAACTCTCTTGTTTCCGGCGGCCAGCCAGCCTCAGCCAACTGCTGCTCGAGGTCCTTTTGCAACTGCAGCAGATTTTCGGTTCCTTCGCCCCCGCCGACCCACAAGACTCTGGCGCTTTTGCCGCCAAAGCAGCCAACCGATTCTATGCTCAGCTTGAAGCTCTTGTGCCGACCAGCAACATCCTTTACGATATCGCAGACACCGACCACCTGCTCATCCTCAATCTCGCCGAGAAATTTCAGGGTCAGATGTATCGAGTCCGGCTTTACCCACGTAACGTCGCCTTTTTTAATATCTGCCTTTTTCTGCAGTTCCTGCTGCAGGCTGCCCAACGCCGCCCGCAGCGTCTGGTCGATATCTATCGCTATAAAGCACCGCATTAGACAAAATCCTTTACAGACTAAAATTGTGTTAGCTTTCGCAACGCCCGGAGCCTGTTATCAATGTCAGCCCTATTTATGGCCGTTAATCCATTCAATGAAAAATCGGCAATGGCAAACGATGCCACAACCGTCCCGTATGCAACCGCCTTTTTTAACGTGGCAAAATCGGTCCTGCCGGACTCCGCCAGGTAGCCCATCAATCCGCCTGCGAAACTATCGCCCGCGCCGGTTGGGTCTTTGACCTGGGCGGCAGGATAAGCCGGCAAAAGAAAAAGCTCCTTATGCTTGCTGTAGGTCATTGAGCCTGATTCGCCTTTTTTGATTATCAACACATTGACGCCCATATCAATAATATTTTGTGAAGCCTTTGTCAGATTATAATCTTTGCCGAGCAGCCTGGCCTCATCTTCGTTGATAATAAGGCAGTCAATTTTCTTCAGCAGATTCTTCAGATCGCCGGCGTGTCCTTCTATCCAGTGGTTCATAGTGTCGGCGCCAACGAACTTCGGTTGTGTCAGTTGCTCGAGCAGCTCGATCTGGAGCCTCGGGGCGGTGTTGGCAAGGAACACGAACTTGCTATCCTTAAATGACTGGGGAATCTTCGGCGGATGCTCAGCCAGAACATTTAGCTCAAGGTAATCGGTTGTCCTGTCGTCCATATCTTCGTGGTAGGTCCCGTGCCAGCGAAAGGTCTTGCTGTTTCTTCTAATTTCCAGACCTGCCAAATCGACATTTCTGCCCGCAAAGAGTTTTTCAAAATCAAACGGGCAATCGGCGCCCACGACCCCGACGAATCTGACCGGGCCGAAGAAGCTCGCCGCCATCGCAAAATAGACTGCCGAGCCGCCCAGGCATTCTTCGCTAACGCCGTGCGGCGTCCTGACAGTATCAATGGCTATTGAGCCGGTAACCAACAATGACATCTCTATTTTCCTATCAACAGCACTTCGGCAGAATCATTCACGCTCAAAACATACTTGTACGCTGTCCGCTTGAGATCCTGAACATCTGTCTTATACCTTTTCAGCAGCGCCACAAGCTCATCTACAGATGGTATTCCATCTGCTCTGTAGG
>CAZMLE010000184.1:0-3238 GCA_964567045.1 uncultured Pirellulales bacterium
AGATACAGCAATATGTGCCCAAGTCTCACCGCAAGGCTGTCAAGCTGATGTGCCGCGACATCGAGCTGGCCGTCGTAGCAGCAAACGAAGCCCTGACAGATAGCAGCCTTGTCACCAAGGGCATCGATCCGGAAAACATCAACGTCAATCCGGAACGCATGGCGATCAACTTGGCGGCGGGACTTATAAGCTGTGACTTGGTCGAGCTGGCGCCGGCGGCAGCGGCGAGCATTACCGATGGCCAGTTTGATATCCATAAATGGGGTACACAAGGCATCGAGCTGGTGCCGCCTCTTTGGCTATTGAAATATCTGCCAAATATGCTCGCCTGTCACGTAGGTATTATTCACGACATCCAGGGGCCGAGCAACACTATCACCTGCGCCGAAGCAGGCGCACACATAGCGATAAGCGAGGCAAGTCAGGTTATCGCCCGTGGTGACAGCGATATAGCCTTGGCTGGTGGGGCAGAATCAAAGGTCAATCCTATGAATGTCGTCCGCCAATGCCTGCTAAAAAGAGCCACAATCGACAACAACGATGAGCCTGCTTCTGCCTGCCGGCCTTTTGACGCGGACGCTAAAGGCTCAGTTTTCGGCGAAGGAGCTGGCACAGTCGTACTTGAGAATCTGGAAAACGCCCAAAGGCGGGATGCAAAAATCTACGCTGAGGTAGTCGGCACCGGCCAGAGCAGCACCATCAATCCGATGTACGAGCATCTTGAACCGGACGGCAAAGGCATCCGGATAGCGATTGAAAAGGCCCTGGCCGAAGCGCAAATAGAACCGGCGGCGCTGGACTTGGTTATCCCCCACGGAACAGGTATCCCTGGTGATGACCTGGCTGAGGCTACCGCGATCGAGGCTGCACTTGGGCGGCCCGGAAAAAGCGTGCCCGTCTGGCCAACCAAAAGTATGCTAAGTAACACCGGTGCGGCAAGCGGAGCACTGGATGTTATCGCTGCGGTCTGCGCGATGACCCAAGGCAAAATACCCGCGGCAAAAAACTGCCAGAAAAAGGCTGCCGGCTGCAATCTGAACATTGCCACAAAGACGCAACGCACGGAAATTCACTACGCTTTGTGCTGTAGTTATACATTCGGCGGACAAGCAGCGGCGGTGATACTGAGGCAATTTGACACAGAAACAAAAGAGTAAATGGCTGAAAAAGATACAGTGCGACGGGTAGTCATTACCGGAATGGGCATGGTCTGCCCTCTGGGGAATGATGTCGAAAGTGCCTGGCAGGCGATGCTGGCAGGCAAGAGTGGCATGGCAAAAACAACCATTTTCGATGCTTCGACCTTCCCCTCTACGTTCGATGCTGAGGTTAAGGAATTCGACCCAGCCAAATATGTAAAGAGCTGGGAGCTTCATAAACACAGCGCACGGGCCTCCGGTTTTGTTCTGGCAGCAGCAGTTGAAGCCTGCAGGCAGGCGAGAATTGACATCGAAACCAGGCAGCCAACCGATGGAATTGACCGCACCAGACTGGGCGTATACCTGGGCGCTGGCGAAGGCGCGGTCGATAGTGATGTATTTTTCGCTGCGTTGGCGCAGGCCTGGGACCCGGCGAAAAACCAGATGGACTGGCTCAAGTGGGCAGAGATAGCATTCGGCAGGATGGGCGCCATGCGCGAGCTTGAACAGGAGCCGAATATGCCTGCCGCTCACCTGGCGATGCTTACCGGCGCACGCGGGCCTACGCGAAGTTGTCTTACCGCCTGTGCAGCCAGCACTCAAGCGGCCGGCGAGGCGATGATGCTGATTCGCAGAGGCGACGCCGACGTGATAATTGCCGGCGGTGTACACTCTATGATACATCCGCTGGGACTTACAGGTTTTAACCGCCTTACCGCCCTATCGACAAGAAATGACAGTCCCCAAACCGCATCGAGGCCCTTCTCAGCCGGCAGAGACGGCTTCGTACTCGGCGAGGGGGCAGCAATTTTAATTCTTGAGTCTTTAAGCTCCGCAAAGAAAAGAGGCGTGGAAATCTTAGCTGAGGTCATCGGCTACGGCAGCAGTTCCGATGCGTTTCGCGTAACCGATATGCACGAGGAGGCCCGAGGTCCCATACAGGCGATGACCGCGGCGCTATCCGACGCCGGAGTCAGCTACAAAGATGTAGACTACATAAGCACGCACGGCACAAGCACAATGGAAAACGACCTAATCGAGACTAAAGCAATCAAGGCGGTTTTCAAAGATAAGGCCAAGAGCATTCCTGCCAGCAGCGCAAAGAGCATGTTTGGACATTTAATTGGAGCGGCGGGTGCGGCTGAACTAATTACCTGCGTCTTAGCTATACGGGACGGTATCGTTCCGCCAACGATGAATCTAAATGATCCTGACCCCCTGTTTGATCTGGATTATGTGCCCAATACGCCGCGCAGATGCCGCGTCGATGTCGCAATGAAAGAGTCCTTCGGATTCGGCGGACAGAATAACGTGGTCATTGTTAGAAGACATAAAGACACGGATTAAGACAGATCTGCACTGAA
This sequence comes from uncultured Pirellulales bacterium, assembly GCA_964567045.1. GTDB lineage: Bacteria > Planctomycetota > Phycisphaerae > Sedimentisphaerales > Anaerobacaceae > JAFNGF01. The sequence goes on from CAZMLE010000184.1 coordinate 2,504, forward strand.
ATGAACGGCATTCTACGAGCCACGAGTCACGAGCGACGAGGCACGAAAATATGATTGACATTAAACAAATACGCGACGACCCAGAGAAGTTCAAGAATGCGTCCCGGGCGAAAGGATTTGCCGTGGACATCGATAGGCTGCTGCAGGTGGACTCGGTGCTGAGAGAATCCAAGCAGAAATTGCAGGATATCTCAACGGAGAAAAACCGTCTGGGTAAGTCAATTCCATCGCTTTCAGAAGAGAAGAAGCAGTCTGTGCTGGCGCAATTGTCACAGTTGAAGGAGGATGAGGCAAAACGCGAACAGCAGATTAAGGACTTGCAGCCGGAATTTGATGAGCTGATACTTTTTGTGCCTCAGCCGACCGACGAGGATGTGCCGTTTGGCATCGATGATACCCAAAATGTTGAGATTAAAAGAGTTGGCCAGGTAAGGCATTTTGATTTTCAGCCGAAAGACCATGTGCAATTAGGGCGTGATTTGGGCATTATAGATATCGAACGCGGCGTCAAATTAGCTGGCACGCGAAACTACGTCCTAAAAGGCGACGGAGCGCTTTTACACTGGGCGGTTCTGCGTTTTGCAATCGACTTCATGGTGCAGAAAGGCTATGCACCGATGTGTGTGCCGCTACTAATGCGTGACGAGGCAATGTTCGGGACGGCCTATTTTCCCGGCGGAGAAGAGCAGACATATCGGATGGAGAAAGACCAGCTTAATCTGGCAGGCACTGCTG
>CAZMLE010000185.1:0-3118 GCA_964567045.1 uncultured Pirellulales bacterium
GCGTCGGCGCTGGATTCTGCCACCATTTTTTGTTGCTCTGAATTTTCGTTATCTGATCGGTGCTGTAACATTTTCCGCGATTTATTCCGGGACACTTTTGACCTGCTTTATTCCAGTCGGCTGGACTGGCTAAATTGATCGGCCAAAAAGGCCATATCCTACACTGGCTTGGCCGGACAGGATAAATTACGCATATTCTCTGGCTGTTAGCCTGGCGCAAAAATATGCAATCTTTGGTGTTGGGCTGTTCGATAATTGTTGTTCGCAGACCGACTCGCCTAAGATAATCCCGCCGCAGTTGTCGGGCTGTTATTTTCAGAAAGTCTGCAATTATCTGAATCTCTGGCCTGCTGACCCAGATATATCCTTGAGCCGGTCCGGAGCAGCATCTGCCGCACTGCAAACACTCAAAATGCAGACCACTGACGTACCACGGACTTTTCTTTTCAACCACAGAACTTGTCCTGAGCGTAGCCGAAGGATTTCACAGACTAACACCAATTGTCATTCCCGCGCAAGGCCTGCCCTGAGCGCAAGCCGAACGGGCGGGAATCTACATTATTTCGAGGATTCTGGATTCCTGCTTTCGCAGGAATGACGTACGGTCTTTACCATTTCATTGTTGCGCTGCTGTCGGCAACTGGTAAGCATTGAGGCATACTGTGCCGAGCAACCCTCTGTTGGTTCCTTGCTTCGCAGGTTATTCTTGCTTGCTTTGGCGCCAGGTGCTCATAGCCCTATCGCGCATCACAACCAATAGACCTGGCCACTGTGCCGCAGGAAACAGCTTTATTGCGTCAATAACACGTTCGACAGTCATCAGAGGAATGTTCTCATCTACAAGTATTCGCATTGCTCGTTTCTCTATCCCTCTATGGGTGTGACCTGTTCTTCTGCCAGCGAGGCAGCGTAATTGAGACAGGCGAGAATGTCTGCGCGCTGTAGTGAAGGATATTCGTTCAGAATCTCTTCAATTGTGTCGCCGTTGGCCAGCATAGCAATAATCTGGTGGACAGGTATGCGAGTACCCTTGACGCAGGCTTGTCCGTGACAGATATTTGGGTCAATTACTATTCGTTCATACATTCTTTCTGCTCCGAAATTCGGGATTCTCTCTATATAACTCGTTTAGCCTAAGAAGGTTACTTGTGTTTATTGTATCCGCAAATTGCCGAAGAATCCAGCAGATTTCCGATCCTATATGGGCGGTAGAGTCCGCAGGCTGTGAAATATCACAACGAGAATTTCAGCACCGCTCCGGTGTCGGCGCTGGTGGCCATTGAGGCGTATTTTGCAAGGTAGCCTTTTGTAATTCGCGGCTTGGGCGGCTTCCAGGCCTTTCTGCGTCCGGCAAGTTCTTTGTCGGAAAGCTCGACATCTATTCTGTTGCTCGGAATGTCAATCTTTATTATGTCACCATCTTTCAGTAACCCAATCGGGCCGCCTACCGCCGCTTCGGGGCTGATATGGCCGATGCAGGCGCCTCTCGTACCGCCGGAAAAACGCCCATCAGTAATCAGCGCAACCGATTCGCCCAATCCTGCACCCATAATGTAACTGGTGGGACTTAGCATTTCGACCATGCCAGGGCCGCCCTTGGGGCCTTCATGGCGAATCACCACCACATCACCTTTTTTAACTTTGCCGGCTAAAATGCCTTCACAGGCTTCTTCCTGGCTTTCAAAAATAACGGCTGGGCCGGCGTGTACCACCATGGCCTCTGCTACACCGGCCGTTTTGACCACCGCTCCGTTCGGTGCAAGGTTTCCTCGCAGAACAGCAAGCCCGCCGGTTTTTGAGTACGGATTATCGAGCGGATGGATTACCTGCTGATTTCTTATTTGAGCACCGCCGATATTCTCGCCGAGCGTCTTGCCGGTCACCGTCAAACAATCGGTGTTCAGTAAATTGGGAATCTTGCTGATCTCTTTTAGTATTGCGCTTACGCCCCCAGCTGCATCCACATCCTCAACGTGGAATCCGCTGGACGGCGAGACCTTGCAGATGTTGGGGCACTTGGCTGAGATAGCGTTGATGCGGTCGAGGTCGTATTTGATGCCCGCTTCACTGGCTACGGCCAGCGAGTGCAGAACGGTATTTGTTGAGCCGCCCATCGCCATATCCAGAGCAAGGGCATTATCCAGCGATTTCCCATTGATTATATCCAGAGGCTTAATGTCTCTTGCCACCAGATACATAATCTGCTTGCCCGCTGCCCTGTAAAGCTCCTGCCGTTTGGGGTCAACTGCCAGGATAGTTCCATTGCCGGGCAGAGCCATTCCGACAGCCTCACAAAGGCAGTTCATCGAATTGGCGGTGAACATCCCCGAACAGCTTCCGCACGTTGGGCAACCTGTTAGTTCCAACTCTTTTAGCTGCGCTTCGCTAATTTTGCCGGCATTGAACTGGGCGACACCTTCAAATATGCTGATGAGGTCTACCGCCTTACCGTCTTTTGCCTTGCCGGCTGCCATAGGCCCGCCGGATACAAAAACTGTGGGGATATTCAGCCTGACCGCCGCCATTAGCATCCCTGGCGTGATTTTGTCGCAATTGGGGATACAGACTAAGCCGTCAAAACAGTGTGCCCGCACCATAGTCTCGACCGAATCGGCCACAATCTCGCGGGAGGCCAGAGAATATTTCATGCCCGTGTGCCCCATGGCGATGCCGTCGCAGACCGCTATGGTATTGAATTCAAAGGCGATTCCGCCCGCCTCGCGGATGGCCTGCTTAACGGCCCGCCCGACCTGGTTTAGGTGAACATGACCCGGCACAATCTCACAGAAGCTGTTGGCAATCCCGATAAACGGCTTGTCAATGTCGGCATCACTTAGGCCGCAGGCACGAAGCAAACTCCTGTGAGGCGCGTGCTGGAAGCCCTTCTTTACCGTGTCGCTTATCATAACCTGCTTTCTCCACGCGAAAACAACCCCGTGATAAACCCGTCCTGCCCGTCCTGAGCCAGATCGAAGGAAGCCGGGTCGAAGGATCGCGGGGCTAAACCTGTCTCGAGCCAAGTCGAGAGATATTTAGCCCCCAATTTATTGGGGGGTCTATTAAGTGTGTCAACTGGTACATGGGTAACACTTTAAACCGGGAACATAGGTAACAGGTT
>CAZMLE010000186.1:0-3102 GCA_964567045.1 uncultured Pirellulales bacterium
AGTTATTGAGTCCATAGGATTGAAGGCTAAAAAAACTCGCTTGTTTTGGGCCTAGGGTAGCGTGCTTGCCTGGGAATAGCTCTCGTTCGGATCTTCTGAACTGTGACATATCCTCTCCCTAAACAGGTCGATGAGTAAATCTGCGATATTGTCTGCTGACCTATTGGACGCTAAGTAATCGCTTATCTCTTTCCCGTTTTTGTTTGTTGCCTCAAATTTATGGTCACAAGTTAGGAGGTCTATCTCTGTCGCAGCAGAAAACGCTATGTCAAAAGCCGTCGTGATCTCGCGATAAGCACTAACAAAAGAAAACTCTGAAAGACCCAGCACCATGGGGTTACAGTTGCCTTCGATCAAGGATCTACAATCACTCCGAAAGATAACAACAACCTTGTTGTGCGCCCAGGCAATCCCAGCCTCCACCATAGCGCCTTCATCGGGCACACGACCGTTCATGTTCAGCAAAAGACCCTGGCTATGCATTATCTGAAAGACATCGAGGGAGAAAATCGCCATGTTGAGCATCTTCTGCGCATCCCGATTAGAAACATTCTTCTCTATGAATAAAGGGAAGAGCTTTGCAAATTCTAGCCCGTCTCTCTGGGGCAGGAAAACTTGATACCCGACATCTTCCAGAATCGAAGCGATTTGCTGCATCTCCTCACGCTCTTTTGGGTTGAAAAGAGGACCAGCACAGTAGATCTTGCGCCGACGTTTCTCCACAGCAACTCCCCTGACCAATCACACCAGGACCAAAAAACCTTGCAGAACAATCGCAATCAATAGGCAAGAAGACTGACATTGTCAAGGCAAATCCACGACCAGATTGGAAAAAAATTAGCTGGGCAGCCAGTGGCTTTTAAATGAAGTACGCAAGGCCATCTATTCTGCCGAATTTAGGTTGCAAAGGCAGAAAAATCGGACACAATATTACCTTCGGTTTTCCCGTGTGTCGGCATAAATCAGCAAAATGCCATGCTTGTGAATGGCAAACCGGGGGAATTTGGCTTTCATAAAAAGGAGCAACACAAAATGAAGAAGGCAGATATCGGTCTTATAGGCTTAGCGGTAATGGGCGAAAACCTTATTCTGAATATGGAAAGCAAGGGCTTCACCGTTGCTTGCTACAACCGGACGGTCTCGAAGGTGGGTGACTTTATAAACGGCCGGGCAAAGGGCAAAAAAGTCATCGGCTGTAAATCAATCAAGGAATTTGTCGCGTCGCTCAAAAAGCCGCGAAAGATTATGCTGATGGTAAAAGCCGGCCAGCCGGTCGATGACTTTATAAAGAAGCTGCTGCCGAATCTGGAGAAAGGCGATATTATCATCGACGGCGGCAACTCACATTATCCCGACACTATCCGCCGAACCGACCTTGTCGAAAATAAGGGCAAACTCTATATCGGCACAGGCGTATCGGGCGGCGAAGAAGGGGCACTGCGAGGCCCCTCGATTATGCCCGGCGGGTCACCGGCGGCCTGGGAGCACATAAAACCCATCTTTCAGAAAATCGCCGCCAAGGCGCCTGATGGCCTGCCCTGCTGCGAATGGATGGGCGAAAACGGCGCCGGACACTTCGTAAAGATGGTCCACAACGGCATCGAATACGGCGATATGCAGATGATAACCGAGACCTACCACATAATGAAAGAAGGCCTGGCGATGACCAACCGCCAGATGCACGACGTCTTCGCCCAGTGGAACAAGGGTGAGCTTAGCTCGTACCTAATTGAAATCACGGCGGACATCCTGGCCTATAAAGACGAAGACGGCAATGAGGTTATCGATCTTATTCTGGATACCGCCGGCCAAAAAGGAACCGGCAAATGGGCCGTCATCGAGGCGCTGGATGTAGGTCAGCCGCTGACGCTCATCGGCGAGGCGGTTTTTGCCCGGTGCCTTTCCGCCATAAAAGAGCAGCGTGTCACTGCCTCCAAAATCCTCAAAGGGCCCAAGCCGGAGTTCACGGGCGATAAAAATGCCTTTATAGAAGACTTACGGGCGGCGCTTTACGCCTCTAAGATTGTTAGTTACGCCCAGGGCTATCAGCTTATGCGGGCCGCCGCCCAGGAGCACAACTGGAACCTTAACTACGGCGGCATCGCATCAATCTGGCGGGGCGGCTGCATCATCCGCTCGGTATTCTTGAGCAAGATAAAAGAAGCCTTCGCTAAAAATCCCGCTTTGACCAATCTTCTGCTGAACCCATTCTTCAAAGATGCCGTCGAAAAGGCGCAGGCTTCCTGGCGGCGTGTGGTCGGGGCAGCTATCCAGATGGGCATTCCCCTGCCGGCTATGACTGCTGCTCTGGCCTTTTATGATGGCTATCGTCACGAACGTTTGCCGGCTAATTTGTTGCAGGCCCAGCGGGATTATTTTGGCGCCCATACTTACGAACGCGTTGATAAGCCGAGGGGCGAGTTCTTCCACACAAACTGGACCGGCCGAGGCGGCACCACCGCATCAACCACTTACACCGTCTGATACTCTCGTGCAGTTTGGTCGAACCTTACCGAGAACCTGCGGTGAAACCTCAGGCTAAATATATTTAGCCCCGCCCCGCTCCGGCTTCGGCCTTCGCCGAGACGAGCGTTGTACGCGGGATTTTTCTTGCCCAAAAAGGTTTTGATAGTATTTGTATCAGCCAGGCTCATTTGGTATCTTATCGGGAAAGCAGGGAAAGCCTTCTTAAGCAAACGCTGTTAGAGAGAATGCCAATGTTCACAATCATTATGATAATCGCGGTTGTGGGTTTGGCGGTTGCGTGGGCAGTGTATGGGTACTATGAATACAAGGCCCGGCAGGAAGAAAAAAAGCAGCCAAAGCAAGTCTCCGAACGCCTGCAGAGAACGCGCAGCGAGGTCGTTGACTGGGCAAAAAAATTGGCACAGTTCCAGCCGCCTATACGCAAGAAACCCGCCGAACAAGACAAATCCGAACCGGAAAAATAATGAAATCGTCGTGCGTAATGCGTCCTCCGTCATACGCAATACGCGATACGCGATACGCACCACGAACCGGAACAAAGAAAACCCCACGTGAAACGTGGGGCTAAATATTGGTACAAACCGGTAAGATGGGTTACAGAATAAACCGGCGACA
>CAZMLE010000187.1:0-3076 GCA_964567045.1 uncultured Pirellulales bacterium
AGGGCGGCCCTTTGCTCGTGAGAACTCCGACCTTTATCGACACGAGCGGTAACGACCCCTGGGAGACCAAAGGCATCCATGATAACGTGTTCGTCAGCGGTCCGAGCGGCATCTTTAGCTCGAATCAAGATCCCGAACCGGTCGGCTACCACTGCACTTTCGACGATGTCTTCTCTGTTTCCGACGGCCCAGCGGCGGTTAATCCCAGCCCAGCCGACGGTGCCGCCGATGTGTCGGCAGAAGCTAACCTTAGCTGGGTAGAGGCAGCCTTTGCGACTTCCCGCGAATTGTGGTTCGGCAAAAAGGGGGCGCTGCAAAAGGTTGTCCCGGCACCCACGGGTACCACTTTTGACCCTGGCACGCTCGAATTCAGTCAGACCTACCAGTGGCGCGTCGATGAAGTTGGCACTTCCGGCATGGTGGTGGGTTACACCTGGACCTTTACGACAGCACAGTGCACGAGCATCGACGACTTCGAGGCGTATGCCAACGATGCTGCAATAGAATCCACGTGGGTTCACAGCATCCCGGGCGGCTACCACTACGTTTTTCTCGAGACGGGCAGCGTAGGTCAGGCTGCTAAGTCAATGCGCCTGGAATACCAGAACCAGTATGAGCCGTTCTTGACCGAGGCTATCCGGACATTTGCCAGCCCCCAGGATTGGACCGCTAACGGCGTCAAGACCCTATCGCTATTATTCCGGGGTCAGAACGAAAATGTTGAGCAGCTTATGTACATCAAGCTGGAGGACTCAGCAGCCAAGACGAGCAAAGTTGCCCACCCTTATAAGTACGCGGTCGAGTCGGACGTGTGGCAGCAATGGGATGTTCCCCTTTCACTGTTCGCTGGCGTAAACCTGGCTGCCATCAAGAAGATTACTATCGGCGTTGGCGACGGGACAAAATCCGCCCAGGAGCTTGAGGACCGCGACGTTGTGTACATCGACCGTATTGGGCTTTGTCCAGCCGGATGCTTTAATGTCGGCCAAATAGATTTACGTGGCGACGTTAACGGCGATTGCGTGGTTGACCTGGCGGATCTCGCTGCAATGGCCGATGGCTGGCTAAATGCCGGACTATCCGTGTTGCCGTAATTGGTCCCTGGGTGCCGACGGACGAACGGCCAGAGACGAAGGACCAGGCACGAACTACGCACCGGGCCTACGTGTGCCTGTACACATCCCAGCCCAGGTAATTGCCCAGGGCCTCGGCAACGGCATCGGCGGTCCCGGACATGTTAACCGCCACGTGGTGCTCGAGACCCATACGGCATACGTAAGCAAGCAATGCCTGCAAGTTGTTTATCTTGGCCACGCCGTAGCCGCCAAATGTGTCCAGCTTATCGTTGGTGAACTTGCCCTGGCCCACGTATGCTCTAAGTGTGCCCTCGAGGTCGTCGGTGCTTACTCTACAAAACGTAGCTGGCCCAGCTTTAATGCGACCAACAATTGTCCCGTAAGTATTATCCTTGCCGACAGCGCCGGCGATAATTTCCTGAAAGTCCATCTTAGCTGTCTCAAAGAACGACCTGGGCACATTACTGCAGTGGAACAGCACGCACTTATCCCGGTCGTCGCCGAAGTTATTGTTCCAGTCCAGCAGAGCGCTCGGCGTCCCGCTGGCCAGTTGCAGAACATACATGCTCAAAAGGCCGGTCACGTCTACTTCGCAGGCACTTGGCAGCAGCGACTCGCTCATCATGCTCATAAGCGTACAGGGCACAATGCCGAAGAATTCCTCCAGAGCAGTCCAGCATTGAATAGCGGTGCCGGCCAGCTCGTTCTGCCTAACCCATTTGTCGATAACGTAACCGAGCTTAGCCATTCTCAGCAGGCTCGCGGCCGGTATAGCTTCTGTGATGGTGTAATTCTTGATGGCCGCCAGTTTAGCCCTTACGCCCGGATCATTATCACCAACGCGATCAACCCTGCAGAGTATCTCGTACAAATCTATGGGTTCGACAGCAATGTCGGCAAGCTCAAGAATCTTCTCGCTGTACCGAACAGTGTTGAATGCTGCGGGACGAGAACCGATGGCTCCGAAGCGGACAGACTTTAGCCCTTTGACGATTCTGCAGACAGCAGCAAACTGGTCGAGCTCTTTGTCAAACTCACCGGAGGTGACTTTGACTGTATGCGAGCTGGTCAATGTAAAGGGTATTCCTGCCTGCCTGAGATTGTTGCAGACGCTGATCTTGCCGCAGAACGAGTCCCGCCGCTGGCCCATCGCCATTTTGTCCGGTGTGTCCTGCTCGGCCTGAACCAATATGGGCACATTCAGTCCGCTGCGTTTGATTGCTTCGGCAACCCCTCTTTCATCTCCAAAGTTGGGAAGAGTGACTATGATGCCGTCAATCTTGTCCCTCTTGGAAGCAAACAGTGCGGCACACTTTTTGGCATCATCAAACGTCTCGACCGCCCCGTACTTTGTCTCGGTCATCGATAGATGTACACCGACGTAACCATTTTTCTTCAAGCTATCGAGAATGTTTTTTCGCCCCTCTTTCGCCAGCACATCCGGGAAGAATGCGCGGTTGCCGACAATAATACCGAACGTTATCTTCGCCATAGCAATTCTCCTCTACGCCTGACCATAATAGGCATCTTCTCCATGTTTTCGCAGATAATGCTTATTCAATAGCGCCTGTGAAATCGCACCCTGCCTCGCGTTGAGCAGTAAAGTGCCAAAGGCCATCTGTGCAACTCGCTCCAGCGCAACGGCATTTTCCACTGACTCGCCGGGATTCTTGCCCCAGGTGAACGGTCCATGATTTGCCACCAATACGGCCGGCATCTGCAACGGGTCGAGCCTGTCAAATCGTCGAATAATCACTTTGCCCGTATTGCGCTCGTAGTCCTGCTCGATTTCGTCAGCCGTCATCACATCGGTTACCGGCACCGGCCCGTAGAAGTGATCGGCATGGGTGGTTCCGAAACAAGGGATCTGGCGCTCGGCCTGGGCCCACATGGTCGCGTAAAGTGAGTGCGTATGGCAAATGCCGCCTAACTTCTCACCAAAAGTACCCCGATACAGCTCCAAATGTGTGGGCGTATCCGAAGAGGGATGCAAGCTCCCT
>CAZMLE010000188.1:0-3036 GCA_964567045.1 uncultured Pirellulales bacterium
TCAGGCAGGGCTTTGCCCACCAGTGAAGGCGGCTGCTTTGGAATATAGCGCGTGCTGGAGGACCTTTCGCTTACTACTATTTTCACATCGGTCGCACCGCCCTCTGTCTCCACGGATCCATATAGCCGTTTTTCGCCGCGGACGTTGGCATAGAGCTGAAGCCGGCCCGCACAAAGTCCCTCAATCGTGAACCTGCCTTGCTCATCTGTCGGTATATCGTACTGGCCCGGCTGACCTCGCCCGGAGACACCGAGCCGCGCATCGGCCACCGGCTTACCGTCCGCATCCACCGCCACGCCGGAGACCGAGAGATTGGCGACTGCCAGAACCAAAGGCTCCAGTTCCATTCGATTGTCCAGCGCCTCGGCCGTACGAACCTGAACGTATTGCCGGCCGTATCCTTTCGCACTGGCTTCGACAGAATACCGGTGACCTGCCGGAATTGCCCTGATTTCGAAGTGGCCCGCTTCGTTGATTTCCGTTTCTTCCCGACTGCCGTACCCGTAGTCCGAGACCCAAAAAGTCAGGGACATCTCCGCCTGGGGGATGCCTTTGCCATCTTCACCGACAACCTTGCCGGACAAGATGACGCCCGGAGTCAATTTGACATCAAGATTGTCTGTGTCTTCATCAAGCTCCAACGCGGCGGCGAGATTACGCTGCTTATGCCTGACAACAAGATATACCGTGTCTTTACCCGGCCCCAGCTCCCCCCTGCATCTGATTTTGAATTCTCCGTGGCTGTTTGTGATTACATCTTGGGCCATCCGTGGTCGAGTAATCAAGGTAGCATCGGCCACCGGCTCGCCTTTTTGGTCACGAACCACGCCAGTCACTCTGCGGGGGCCGGTCGGCTGCGCTTCCCCAGGCTGTCGTTTGCCAGCCTCGCCAGCAAAAGATGGATCTCTGGCCAGCTTAAAGTCGATTGTCCGGTTGCCCTGACTTATGTCGAGACCTTCCGGGTCACTGGGTCGATATCCGACGGCCGAGACCTCCAGCTCGAATTGCTGGGGCTGCGCTTCGTCGAAGGTTAGCCCATACTGGCCCTGGGCGAACCGAGAACTCCTGATTCTCCGGCCAGAAAACATGGTGGCTACCTCAAAGTTCGGGATGGGTTTGCCGGTTTCAGCGTCCGTAACTTTGCCCCCAATCCCGACGGCCGGCTTCATCGTAATGACATACTCTTCTTCGGACGGCGTAAGCCGGTAGTCCCTGACCGCGATATAACCGCTCTTGCCCACGGTAAAGAGAACTCCATCGTCGGCGGCATTGGGTACTCGGAATCGGCCTTGCTCATCCGTATCCTCCAACCACACACTATAGTCTCGGTAGCCTTGCAACGGCTGCGCAACCGTCCAGGCTTGTGTGATCGGCTGGCGCTGTTGGTCAATCACACGCCCGCTTATGGTGGGCCCCGCCTTAAGATAAAACTCAACGAGCTCAAGATCAGGCCTTACGGTAACCTGCTTCATCACGGTAGCATAGCCAGGGGCCTCTACAATTAGAGCGGTCAGGCCTCGTTCGGATGCTAACTCGGCAAGATCATCGCGGGCGTTGCCAAAACCAAATCGACCTGATTGATCTGTCAGTGTGTATGCGTAATCATCCCAGAATCTATCACGCCTTTTCGGTGCCATGATGACGGTCGCGTCGGAAATTGGGTGTCCTTGATCATCCAGGACTCTTCCTGTCACGGGCAGGCCTTTCTTCATGACCTCTACGTGTCTCAGGGCTTGGGCCTGGCGAAGCTGCTCGGCGGAAATTTGCTGGCTGTACGAATAATCGCTGATATATTCAAGATGCTTCACCGTAAGAGAAATCCTGCCGATGTCACTGGGCACGCCATCTAAACGCCAGCAACCGTTTGTATCCGTCTGAACGCTGCGATCGAGGGAGATCCTGCCAGAGGTTTCTTCCAAGTAGGTGCTTATCTTCACTTCTACTCCGGCAATTGGGTTACCCTCTTTGTCCTGGACGATCCCACCGATCGGCTGGGCGGTCAGCATCTCCATCACGTGCCGATCCGGCAAGCTGGTCAGCGGAGCCTCTTGGTTCGACCAGCTCTTCTCCATGGAGGCGAAGCCTTCCTTCTGAACGACAATCCTCAGTGTTGACAGCCCATCCTTAGGCAATTCAACGCGACACTTGCCTTGTGCATCTGTAGCATATACTGACGTGCCGCTGGCATGTGCCTTTTCTATCTGACCACCCGCAACTAAGACTGTCGCATCAGGTATAGGTTGCTGATTGTCTTCACGGACGACTACAATCTCAAGCGTGTGTTTATCAACGCCGGCCGCTAAGTCAGCAACTTGTTCCCCTGCAGGCTCAAGATGAACGCGGAACCGCGAAGCGTGCCTGCGCCCTTGATCATGCATAGCGTCCAAGCTGAGGTCCGCATACCGCATGCCGGGCTGTGCAGGTTGAGCAGCTTTTCCAGTAAACACGGTGGCTTCATCTCTGGAGTGCTTTAGCAATTGCCCTTTTTCATCCAGCAGTTCGACCCTGATCTGCCATCGTGCATCTTGGGCCAGGGACCAGCCGACACGCGCCGTCACACCCCAGGCATTACCATAAGTGGTTTCGAAGCGGATCCACTTGATTTCTGCAAGTTTAGGATGCTCCGCCGTGCCCGCGACAATCCCAACCGGAATAGGATTGTGCAACTCAAATCGGCCCTCAAACTGCTGAGCGGCAGGCAATGTCCCGTCTGCGCGGCAAGTGCTGAGAAAAGCACTTCCCGGCGGATAAATCATCAGTGCCAGCACTAAGATTAGCACGTTCATCACTGCTGCTGTTTTTGCACTAATCATGGGCAGCTTCCTTGGCGATTTTTTCATTAAGCTGATTGAACTGGAAGCCCTCAGCAATGACAACGTGCTTGGAGTCCGTCAGAACCAACCAGGGTAGTGAACGCACGCCCCAGGCAAACCTGGTTTTTTCCACATCGCCTTTAACCGTTCCAACTGGGAACGGGATACTGTATTTTTTTACCCACTCATTCAGGGCGTTTTCATCAACGTTGGCGGCCTGGAT
>CAZMLE010000189.1:0-3010 GCA_964567045.1 uncultured Pirellulales bacterium
GGGCGGTTCCGGGACTAAAGCCGATAAGACTGCCCGAAACAATAGGCGTGATGGACCTGAGACGCAGAACCAATATAAATCCAACGTACGCGGGGGACGAGCCTATTGATGACGACAGCAAGATTGATCAGCCGGCTGAGCTGCAGGATACAACTTCTTTTTCAATAATTTTCTCGCCATCCGGAAAATTGGTGATACACGATGTGCGGGTTAGAAATAGGCAGGGCATTTTTCAGCCGGCAAATCCGACCGAGTCCGCGGATGATACCTTCAACTCTCAAGAAAACATCATAAATTATAACACAGGCATGTTCATCCAGGATGACTATGCGGAATTGGGCCTGGGCAAAGAGGCAAGTCGCAACAGCTTCATTGTCTATGAAGAGCAGAAATTTAGGCGCGCTTATGCCCAGGGTAGGGCGTGGTCGCAATACCTGGTGACGCTGGCGCCGGAAGCGATCTATATCAACCCTTATACCGGGACGATAATAAATCGGTAACGTAGTTCATCGATGAACAACGAACTCAAAACAATGAACAATAGGCTGGCAAAAAGTGGTTTTTCACTTACCGAGGTCCTTTTGGCCGTCGCTACACTTGCCATTGGAATGCTTTTCATAGCAGGCACGTTCCTGGCCGGCATCTATCTGACGACTGTGGCCGCAGAGCGAACAACAGCGGCGGTGGCAGCAGACGAGGCCTTCGCAAAGATAAAGCTATATGGGATTAATCCCGCAGACCCCAATCTGGCTGTTGGACCACTCAGACGTTTTGAAGACGTTGCGGCCAGAAGGCCTGTACCTGACGAGGAATTCGCTTATCCCTCGACTAATCTGGATATCTCGGAGAAGCAGTATTACTGGTCAGCTCTTTGCCAGCATGTGGACCCAAACGGTGCCAGCCGACCCAGCAGACTCGTGCAGGTAACGGTTTTTGTCAGCAGAAAAACCGCCGGTGCGGCTTCATATCAAGGTGGCGCAGGAAGACCTATTCCGATGACGGTACGTATTTTAGCCACACCCGGCAGCAATGTGCTCACAGGATTGCCTGGGGCCAATGCAACCTGGATCAATGATGGCTGCACGATTGTAGATGATCAAACAGGCCAAATATATCGTGTGCTACAACGACGTGATGCTGTTCCTGGTGCTTTCCCTGGACCTACCATTGAACTTGATAGGCCCTGGCAAGGTCCACTCGGTGGCCTCCTTTGGGTGGTTCCTCCGCCAATCGGCAGTGGCAAAGACCCCTGTATAGCAGTATATCAGAAAGTAATGAGATTCTAACGCTTAATATGCGAAAAGGCTTTACGCTACTCGAGCTGGCAGTTGCTGTGGGGATCCTGGCGATGGTGCTGTCATTTGCCGGCGTTATCTTCAAGGTCAGCATAAATTCGCATCGCACCGCAATCGCAAGCGCGGAGATTATGCAGAAGCTGCGCGCCATTACCGACCAGCTTGATGCCGACTTCAGGAGCGTCATATATGAATACGGCGGCTACATAGGCTTTAACACCGACACGTTCAATATTGCAGGTCAGAACGTGCAGGTGAATTCGGATTGCATCGCTTTTTTCACCAGCGGCAGTTTTCAATCCACCGGACAATACGGCGGCAAAACAATGGCGGGAAATGTGGCCTGCGTATTTTACGGCCAGCCGGACCCCAACTCTTTCGGCGGCCCGCCGAAACCGCAGCAAAACATGCTGCTCAGAAGGCAAACGATTCTAACGGGCGACGCGCCTGCCGCTGGTTCGCCTGTCGGTGAATACTATAGAGAATCTCTGTCGCAGTGGAGAGTAGTTCGTCCTTTTGCCGACCCGGAAGACTGGGTAAGAAGACCGCTGATAAACCCGAATAATTTGCAGGGTTATATGGTGATGCTGATGGCCGAAGGCGTTCACAACTTCACGATACAATTTGCCGAGTGGGGCCCGGCCGGCCAGATTAAGTGGACCAGAAGCCCGCAAGGCGTACCTCAGAGTATCAGCACCAGGGCGTTTAAGTTCACATTCACGCTATACGATTCCAACGGCGTGATAAAGGACGGTAGAACCTTTACGCACATTGTGTACTTGGGCAGTTAATGTTATCAGAATGAAAACAGCGAACAGAAAATCTGCTGCAAATATGGTTTCCGCCGGCTCAGCACTTATTCTCGCTGTGGTTCTGACCACCCTGTTAGCCATTGTCGGTGTGCTGTTTGTAATGGTCGCCCGCGTGAATAAGATTGCGGCCTCAGCCACATTGGAAAGCAGGGAACTGGACGCGGCAGTCGATACCATCGTTGCGGAAATATCCGAGGAATTGGTTCTCGACGTCCCCGGGGTCGCCGGTCAGGAATACTATGATTATCCTGACCAGTACAATAGCTGGCTGGCATCGCTTGAGCCTTACAGATTCGGCAACAATTATTACTGGAGGCAGATAAGCGATGTTACTGGATCCTTGGGCAGTTACGCCAGGAACGTACGAGCTGGCGTCGTGCGAGAGTACGACCAGATAGCTGATTTCAATACGCCGGTTGCCACCGCCGATGCGGACGGCGACGGCGTGGGCGATTCCAAATGGGTTAGACTGCCCGATGTTACCTCCGGTAAGGGCAAGCCCATTTATGCGGCCGTCAGGATTATCGACAATTGCGGGATGCTAAACGTCAACACGGCATTTAAGATGGATCCAAGTGCTGGCATCAGAAGAATTGACGGTTCCAGCCAGATGCAGATAAATGCTATGGCTTTGGCTGGCCGGGAAGGTAATCCGCCATTGCCACCCGATCCACCCACATCGGCTGAAGAAACAGCTCTGCTGCAGGCCAGAGCAAATTATGGCGTCGGCGTAAACGCGAGTGATTTGGACCAATATGAGCAAAACGTTATTTGGCGCTATGGTGAACCCAATGGGCCTTACACCCCGTTTGACATATCCGATGAGCTTGAGCTGCGGTATAGATTCATCCTGAACCAAAGTGACATAGACACACGGCTGGAGCCGTGGGGCGGTGAATTCCG
>CAZMLE010000190.1:0-2983 GCA_964567045.1 uncultured Pirellulales bacterium
GAGAAAGCCCGCGCTCTTCGCGGATTCTACGGATGTTGAAGCCGACTTCCTCGTTAATATCGCCCATGTTTTTTCTCCGGTGAACAATGAGGGTATGGTAGCGAGACGTTGACTACCTATGGGTAGCAATCTGAAATTTACGATTGCCAATTTGTGATTTGCGATTTACGACTTGCGATTGAGGGGGGCCGAGCATCTCCCTATGGGACACCTTAGGTGGAGAATCGACAGTCCGGCATCGAGAATCGAGGAATTGTTCGTCCGGCATAGTGTGTGAATTTCTTTTCTGCCGGCCTATAACAGGGTTCGTGACAGGGTCTTATAGCCCATTGTCATTGCGAGGGAGCGAAGCGAGCGAAGCAATCTCTTGCATTGGTAGTTTTGAGATTGCTGCGCCCCGACAAGTCGGGGCTCGCAATGACAAGGACCTGCCACAAAATCTGGTCACACACGACAAAGCACTAAAAGGGAATTTCACTTTACGGGCAAGCTCTTTTCGGGTATAATATGCCCAGAAATAATACAGAGGACAGAAGACAGGAGACAGAAGTCAGAAGACAGAGAACGGATGACAGAGCACAGAGAACAGAAGACAGAATAGGAAAACCAGGGAATCAGGTTAACAGAGTGCAGGTAATCAGGATAACAGGCTATCAGGAAAAATCGCCCAAAATGCCCTGATAAGCGCAAAAAACGATGTGGTGTTTGAACTAAATTATGCAAAACAAAGCCAATTTCCTAAAGGCGCTGATGCATTTAAGTGCTTCGTTCGCAAGGGATTATGAAGAATTGTGCGTCTGCGCAGTCGGGGAAAACAAAGCCAAAACAAAGCCAATCAGGGGCGTAGGGTATGCTGCGGGTTCCCGCCTTCGGCGGGGTCCTGTGCATACCAAACAATCTCTACGGATCGGTATGCAGAAGTCTGCATACCCTACTTTTTTTCTTTCTGGCCGTGATTTCATGGGCGGCAAGCCCATGCCACACTCTTGTGCAGCTACGGCGCTGGCCAGCCCCCGCGTCTTCCGACGCGAGTCGGTGCGGCGGGCAAGGGCGCTATTATTTGGCAAAGGGCAGAGTCTGCGGCACGACGTGCACCTGCGTCGTGAATTTGTAAGGAAGAGGCGTGCCGCTATCGTAAATCATCTCCACGAAAAACGCCGTCCAGCCTTCTTCCGGCTTGGGGACTTTGGCTACGTACGTGCCCTCTTTATCTTGCGGCAACGGCGAACCATTCCAAACCGCCCCGATAGTCTGCAGACGAAAATCACGAGCCTTGGGGTTGGTCGCCTGCCAGAGATTCACTTGCTGGAGCGTGCCGGTTTGCGGCTTGACAATTATCCGGTCATCTTTGATAGTCCAGGTGAATTTTGGCCTGGGCAAATTCCTCAAGATCGAGGCGTAGAAGACCAGCAGGCTCTTATCGGCGTCGGAACCTCCCAGCCCGTGGTCAGTGTTGGGGACGTAGCGGAGATATTTTTCGCCCGGCAGGTCACCGAAGTAGAACTGGGCAGAATCACAAAGAAAGAATTGGTCGCCGGACGAATTTATCAGGTACTTGGGCATCGTATAGCGCTCGCGATACGCGTATGGGTCGATGAATTTTTGCAAGGCTTTACCCTCAGGCGTATCGAGCCTGGCGAAAATGTTCATATCCTGGTAATCCTCGATGGCTTTGGAATAAAAGCCGTATGCGGCATAGTGGTGCTTCATCTGTTCCGCCATGTTGAGCACGTCGATGACGACCGGTGCGATAGCGATGATGCGCTTATCAACCGCGGCGGTCAGCCAGGTCGTCCAGCCTCGCTTAGAGCCTCCGGAGACGACGAACTTATTTATCTTGAGCTTGCCTTCGGTGGCGGAGGCGATGTGGCTCTGGATGGTGTCCATCGCGCGGACGGCACTTTTGACCATCGGCAGCAGAAGCGGCCAGGTCCCGTCGCCGGTCTTTACGTACTTGTCGAATGTGTACGCGATGATCCCATCCTCATAGCGAGGCCGGCCGCCATCGGGGAAATTCAAAGGCTGGTTGGGCACCATCCTGATTTCGCCGACGACCGAGCCGCTGTTCTGGGCTATGGCGACCAGCATCTGCTCGGGCCTTTCCGGGGCGGGCCGGTCGTTACTGCCACCCGTTATCCACAGAAGCGCAATGTCACTGGCAACCTTTTCGGGCTTGATTATGGTCAGCCAGTGCTTCCACACGGTTCGATCCACTTCTTTTTCACTCCGCCAGGCCTGTGAGGTCATCTCCAGCACATAGCCGGTGCAGCCTGGGACCTCGATGGTTTTCACCACCTTGTAGCTATAGTTCGAGTCCGGCGCGGCGATATAATCGTCCAGCGCCGTGCCAAGAGCAACCGGGGCGGTGACAATCAGCATGACCAGAACAGCCATCATATTTCGCATCTTCATACTCGCTCCTTTCATTCGTAGCAAAATGGCGGGCACAGCCCGCCCTACATCTTCTGTGGTTAGCATCTACACTTTGGGCGGAAACATAGTCCGCAGATACTCGACATCGTAGCGGCAGCTTTCCTCAACGCCCAGGGGCATTTGCGTGCCTTCCATAACCAGCCAGCCGCGGTAACCGATCTCGTCAATAGCCGCCCGCACTTTCACAAAATCAATTGAGCCTTTGCCGTACAGGCCGTCGTAATCCTTGAGGTGAAACTCGCAGATTAGCTTGCCGAGCCGGCGTATTTCCTGGTAAATATCGTAGCCTGCTTTATGAGAGTTAGCTGTATCGTAATAGACCTTGACGGCGGGTGAACCAACCCGCGTGATGATGTCCTCGTGCTGCTCGGCACTGAGCCAGGATTCGATGCCCAACGTGACGCCGGCTTTTTCCGCCTTCGGCGCTACTTTTTTCAGCCGCCCGATAACGACTTCCACGCCTTTCTCGTCGTTTTGTAGGTCGCCATTGCCGAAGAACGGCACAAGCACGACTTTTACGCCCAGCACCTTGCAGACATCGATGCACTGG
>CAZMLE010000191.1:0-2926 GCA_964567045.1 uncultured Pirellulales bacterium
CTCTTTATGCCTTTTTCCCTGGATTAAATCGGCAATCAATAACTAAAATTGGTATGACGTCCCACATAGATGATCGAAGTGCTCCGTGTTCCATCGTAAGGCCTCAGGATACATTCTGAAAAGTTCGTTCGTGATCATAATCCCACTGTAATATGGTCCAAGCAGCTCCCTATCGGTTGTGATTATCTTAACGCCGGGACATTTCTGGCCTTGGTACTTCGAACTGGTGGGCGTGAAATCAGTCGGTTCAAATCGCAATCCTGGCAGATTTAGCCGGTTAAGTCGCACGGCGAGGCTTTTTGAATCGATCCAGGGTGCGCCAAACTGTCTAAATGGCATTTCGGTGCCCCGGCCCTCCGAAACATTTGTGCCTTCCAGAAGACATAAGCCGGGATAAACGGTGGCAGTCTGCAGGTCGGGAATATTGGGCGAAGGCTTGATGAATGTAAGGCCTGTTTGGTCGTACCACATCCGGCGGCGCCAACCCTTCATACGCACAACGACCAGATCCGCCCTGATGCCATTTTTTAGCCAGCCCTGCTGGTTGAACATCGCTGCTAATTCTCCCACGGTCATGCCATGTCTTACCGGAACGGGATGCATTCCCACAAAGCTGGTAAACTCCTGCTCAAGGATATTACCTTCAACTCTGAGGCCATTTATGGGGTTTGGGCGGTCCAGAACGACAAACCACCTGCCACATTCAGCCGCCGCCTCCATAGCCAAGGACAGAGTAGAAATATAAGTGTAGAAGCGAGCACCTATATCCTGGATGTCGAAAACAAGGACATCGATATTCTTCAGCATTTCTGTGGTAGGCTTATTGGTTTTTCCATACAGACTATAGACAGGCAGATTGTAGCGAGCATCTATCCGGGGTTCGATTGCCTTTCCTGCCTCCTGGGTGCCATCGATGCCGTGTTCCGGGCTAAAAAGTGCTGTGATCCTTGCGCTATCGATACCGTGAAATACATCTGCTATGTATTGCCCGCCGCTGCTGTAAGCGGTATGGTTGGTAATGATGCCGATGCGTTTGGTACTGAACAATTCTTTATGCTCGGCTATATTGTCTAATCCGGGCTTCACCGGACCGCCTGCAGCGGGTAGTATCGCTAAAACCGCTGCCATTGTGAGCTTTGCAAATACCATTGCCTATCCCTACGAGTTCGTCCTCGGCACTCGTCTCGGCGGAGCGCCGAGCCGTAGCCGGACGCCGCTTACGACATTTTCAATTGACAATTGCAAATTTACAATCGAAAATTCCAAGATGCTCAGAAAAAGAGCCAGCGGCATCTTGATGCCCATCACTTCGCTGCCGTCAAAGTACGGCATAGGCGACTTTGGGCCTGCCGCCTACGAGTTTGCGGATTTTTTACAAAGTGCTGGCCAGAGCTTCTGGCAGATTCTGCCGCTGAACTACACGACAGCAAAAACCAGATACTCGCCGTACAATTGTTTTTCTGCCTTCGCGGGCAACCCGCTATTGATAAGCCCGCAGATTCTGTATCGTGAAGGTCTGCTTGAGAAAGGCCGGATTAAGCCTGTGCCTGCTTTTCCGCCCCGACCTGTCGGGGTAGACTACGCACGGGTATCTTCATACAAAAGCGAGTTGCTAAACTTAGCGTTTGAGAGGTTCGCTGCTCTTCGTCGCTCGTCTCTCGTTGCTCGTCGCTCGGGTCACGGGCCACGGGCGACGGGTCACGACTTCGAAGAGTTTTGCCGGGTGAATAAATTCTGGCTGGAGGATTTTGCGACGTTCGCGGCGCTAGCGCGAGGGTTCCTAAAGTCTGCCAAAGGCGGATGGTGCGAATGGCCCAGCGGACTACGAAATAGGTCGAAACAGGCTATAAAGTCGGTGCGGCGCCAGTTGCAGGATGACTACCAGCGCGAATGCTTCCTTCAATATGTATTTTACAAGCAATACTTTGACTTAAAGAGTTATTGTGGACAACGGGGAATAAAGATCATCGGAGATATACCTTTTTACGTGGCTTATGATAGCGCGGATGTATGGGCGCATCCGGAGGTCTTTAAGCTGACCAGGGCCAAAAAGCCAAGATACGTAGGGGGCGTGCCGCCGGACTATTTCAGCAGAACCGGGCAATTGTGGGGTAATCCGGTCTACAATTGGAAGTATTTAGAGGATACGGATTTCGCCTGGTGGATGGACCGTATCAGGCATAATCTTCGGTTGTATGACCTGGTCCGGATAGATCACTTCCGCGGCCTTTGCGCGTACTGGCAGGTGCCGGCAGGCCACAAAACTGCAATTGGCGGCAGGTGGGTGAAAGCGCCTAAAGACAAGTTCTTCGCTACATTGTTCAAGCAAATCCCCTCTGCGCAGATTTTTGCCGAGGATTTGGGCTATATCACGGCTGATGTCAGAGAGGTTATAGACAAGTACAACATCCCCTGTACGAGGGTATTGCAGTTCGGTTTTGACGGCGATCCCAAAAGCAATCCGCACTATCCTGCCAACACAAGCGAAAACTGTCTGGTTTATACCGGGACCCACGACAACAATACCACCAGAGGTTGGTTCCAGCACAATGCGACAAGCCAGCAGAAACGCCGGCTTTCCGACTATTGTGGGCGAAGGATCTTGGCAGAAAACGTGCATTGGGAAATGATACGTTTGGCCATGGCGTCGGTGGCAAAAGTAGCCATAATCCCGATGCAAGATGTTTTAGGATTAGGCACAGAAGCTCGTATGAATCATCCAGCCAGGGCAAAAGGCAATTGGCTGTGGCGGCTGCCCCAGAGCGCCTGGTCCCGGCGCGCCGGGGTCGCCCGGCGAATGAGAAAAATGGTCGAACTCCACGCCCGAACCGGCGGTGAAACCGCTTTTTGAACCCCGCAATAAATTGCGGGGCTAAATATGTGTCAACTGGTACATGGGTAACACTTTAAACCGGGAACATAGGTA
>CAZMLE010000192.1:0-2907 GCA_964567045.1 uncultured Pirellulales bacterium
TGGTGCCGAATAATCTCGCCCTGACTTTATCACCAGCCGTCACGGGCAATCCTTCAATCAGAGAACCGATGTATTTTGCATCTTTATCTTTTTGAAGCGCGCCTGCTACGGTTAAGGGAGAAAGTGTGATTTTCTGAGCCGGTTTGTGCTCCACTTTGCGAACGGTCACCTTCTCATCGATTCCTGTTTTGGAATTCTCTCTTATAATGCCGTCTATCTGAATAACGTTTTGTCCTCTATCCTGGACATAACAAGGCATGACCTTGGCGGCTGTTTTTCTTTTGCCTTCTACTTCTACTATTTCGCCCACTTCAAGGCCTAAATTGTTCATATCTTCGGGGTCTATTCGGGCGATAGCTCTGCCCACATCTTTCGGCAGGGCTTCCATCACCCTCAGGACTACTCGGTCATCAGCTATTATCTTACTCATGGCTCACTAAACAGCTCCTGGCTAAAGGCTCTTAATGCCTCTATTCCTTTGATTTCTCCAGCTTGCGAAGGCATAACCGTTACTGTTAAATCGCTAAACTTGCTTCGTATCTCTTTTATATACCGCTGATGTTCTTCCTTTTTCTTCCTGCAAAAATCGCAACCGCTTGATTGCAGGACGTTGTTTATAACCAATTGCTTCACTTTTATCCCGTATTTGCTCAAGCCACCTATTAACCTCTCTGTTTCCAGAATGACCATAGCCTCTGGGACTGTGACCGCTACAAACTCGGCTCTATCTTGGTTGCGAAGCAGGTCTTCTATCTTCTTGACCGCTTTCTTGGTAGTCAGGAGAAAATCGTCAGCTTGGTCTGGAGTATATCTGCCGGCAAATGTCTCAACCACATACCTGTACTTCCACCTAATTTTTGCCAGCACCTTAATCCAGTCGTCCAAAAGCTGGGGCGAAGCCAGGAGTCTCAAGGCGTGGCCGGTAGGTGCTGTATCTACCACGTATTTATCGAATGTCGCCTGGTCTATCAGGTCTACTATCGTTTTGAAGCCCATTACTTCATCCATACCCGGAATAGGCAAGGCAAGAACAGAGTTAATGTCATCTGCGTCCAAGCTGGTGCCGGTGTCTAAAATTTTTTTTATTTGTTCGTCATGTTCGGTCTTAAATCTCGCCAGAGCTTTTTCTGCGTTGATTTCAAGAGCGCTTAAGTTCGCTACTCCTTTTACTTCTGTAACCTGGCCGCCGATCTTCCGGCTCAAACTGTCACTAAGTGAATGAGCGGGGTCGGCTGAAACAAGCACGGTTTTGAAACCCCTGTTTAACACAGGGGCAGCCAGATAGAGGGCTGTGCCGCAAGCACAGGTTGTTTTTCCTACGCCGCCTTTTCCGCCAAATAGAATTAACCTTAGCGAAGGCTCTTTCAGCCCTTTCAAGGCCATTCACTTTTTCACCTTGATTTCCAGAATGCCGTTGTTGTAAGAAGAACTCAGTGTTTTGGTTTTTACTTTTGCTGGGAGCAAGATTTCTTTATGGTATTTCCTCTCGCCACTTTCTGCAGTTATATCCAGGATATCCTCCTTCAGTTCCAATTTTATATCTTTTTCGCTGACCCCCGGCATCTCAGCGTAGATTCGAATTTCTTTTTCTTCGTCAAATACATCTGTTAGCGGCTCTCTTACTTGCTCAACTACAGGTCCTTCAGGAGTCTTTTTGAAGTTTCCGAATGACTCGACTACAGGCTCGCCTCCAACCGCTGTTTTCACAGAGAAACCGAAGACGCCTTTCATGCCTTTCTTTAGATGACTGAGGTCAACCTCACTTTCTCTGTTTATCTGGCCGCCAGCCTCTTTCAGTTTAGCCGCAAGGTCGATGAGGTTTTCGATACCTCTAAATAGTCCCCCGAGACTTAGCTTCCCTACGCCAAAATCGATATTTAGCTCTTCTTTTTCTTCATGTCTTTTCGTTTTTTCTCTGGCCATTTTGGGTCCCTTTAATCCCCATTCGCTAATTAATAGTCTATAGCTACTTTCTTAAACGACCCCCCCGGTTGACTCTTACAGACTTTGATGGGTTGCTGTTGGTCAACTTCTGCCTGCAATTTTTCAATTCGAGCGGAAGTAGAGTCAAGCTGCCTTTTCAAGGCGTTTTTTCTCCTATCAAGCGCGCAGATTTCCCTTTCGAGCCTGTCCTTTTCGTTTCGAAGCACATATAATTCCAGGTAAGGCGACCTTTGAACCTTTGGGATGGACCGGACGCCGATAGAATGTGCGCTTTTGATATGAGCAACGCTGGCAATTTGTGATAGCCGCTTCATTTATGAGGACCTCCATATCTTTCCGGTATCAGTCAATCTAACCGTTAACTGTACTCTTCGACTAACTCCTTAACGATTTCTTTTACCCTGTTCTGATTCGTCTTCGAACCAACCCGACTGGTTTCAGAGGCAAGTACGTCCTGGCACATTTGCATGAACACACCGTCCGCCGTGGAAGGAGTCAGATTTCGGGTCTTAAGAGTTTTCGCAATCATAATGCAGCCTCGCACGGTTGGTGCAAACTCGCACTTGCCGGATTCTCTCAGGCCTCTGACAATGTTGACTATTTTCTCAACGTGCGGTTTAGACAGTTGGGATTTTGCCTGGGTGACAGCTACTTCGGTATCGTAGTCAAAATGGTCTAAATCTATGGTCACCATTCTATCCCTCAGCGCGTCCTGGCTTCTGTGGACGCCGGCATATTCCTCCGGGTTGGAGGTAAAAATGGCGGTAAAAGCCGGGTCAACTTTTAAGTACGGTGTGTCACCGCCTCTTCCTGCTGGCAAACCCATCATTTTTTCCTGCAGGATGGAAAGGAGAATGTTATTTGCCTCCGGACGGGACCGGGTGAATTCATCGTATATCAACGTAAATCCATATCTACAGGCGACCGTTAAGCGGTTATCAACCCAACGCTTCATCATGTCTT
>CAZMLE010000193.1:0-2848 GCA_964567045.1 uncultured Pirellulales bacterium
CCGAGGTCGTGCAGGTAGCAGTGCTGGAGCCGACAATCGCGGCACCCGCGGCGGAACCACACGCCATACTCGCCCGTATGGCCGACCTCGCAGTCCTCTATCACGATATTGCGAGCACTGTCAGCCATAATTGCTGCCTCGGTCGCAAAAGCAGCTTGATACGGTGCATATCCACCGGGTGGCAGCAGAGACTGGCTGTGCTGAAACGCCAGCCCTTTCAGTTGGATGTGCTCGACAAATTTTCCCGCCTCGGGCTTACCCTGCAAGATAACAAATTTTTCAACCACCGGAGCGACAACGTTGGCTTTGGTCATATCTTCGCCCGGCAGTGGTTTATAGTAGAGCGTCCCATCGCGGGCAAGGAACCATTCGCCCGGTGCATCCAGCCCCGCCTTGAAATTCTCCAGGTGAAAAGGCGTATTTGGCGGCCAATCGGAGTAGGTCTTGAGCTTCTCGCCTATCGTCACAATGGCATTTGCCGCAGTGTCGATGGCCGTTATGAAACGCCGGGTTATGCACCACTTATGGTAGACTACCAGCGTGACATCGCTGATCTGGCGCGGCTCAAGGTTTCGCAGCGGCTCGAGCGCATCAGGACGCACGTATGTCGTTCGCCGGAATTTGCCGGAGCTATCCTCGATGGGCACTTCCGATGTTTTTGCCATATAGTGATAGAACTTGTTGGGCGTGCGGGCACGCACGGCCCGGCGGCCATTTACAAACAACTGCTCGAAATACCATTTGCCTTCGGCAACCTCCGGAATACGAGTTTGCCAGATGCCCTCTTCGTTCGCCTTGAACGCGCTGATTACACGACCAGCGGTAAAAATCGGCCTGGCCCCGCCGGCCGCTTCGTAAGTAATCGGGCAGTTTTCTGTTCCGCTATCTTCAGCAGTAAATACGACCGGTTCGGTCAACCTGTAAATACCATCGGCGATAGTGACATGCACAGGCTCGGAAATGGGCCCTTTTGATTTCAGCCGCCGCACCGCGTCCCGCGCGCCGGCCAAGGAAGCGAACGGGCCATCGGTCCGCTCGGTATTCGGCTGGGCCAGACGCCCAGACCAGTCGTCATCACCATCTGGCGACACGTAGAAACTCACGGCCTGGGCGCAACTGACCGACAACCCTAAAAGCAACAACCAAACAAAAATCCTATGCAGTTTCGACCTCTGCTCTCTCATCGCATTTGTCTCCTGACTCACCCATTTGCCTACGCACTAATGTTTTCCCACTGAACGCCGAGTTTCTTAAGGGCGTAGCCGACCTCGCGCAGGTAATCACCGTAGCAAATCATCCAGTGAAATCCCCGCATATCCTCCAGCAGTTTTCGCCAATCACCCTCGATCTTTATATCAATCTGCGATCGGCAGATGTCATAGAAAGGATGGTCGAGGATTTTGCCCCTAAAGCCCAGCCATTTCCTGCAGTGGAAGTCGGGCGCAAGAGTTGTAATAACCTGGCCCTTGCTCATCTGCACTTTGGGGGCGGCGCCATAATCCGACTCAAAATGCGTATGAATTTGCACAGGCTCGTAATCTTTGCCGTTCATTCTCCGCGGAGCAGTGCAATGCGCACAGGTGGTGACACCATCGTGTGGATGCGTTGGATCCTGCAGGAAGGACGGCTTGCCGGAGATGTAACGCAGCAAAATGCCGGACGGAATGACCACGAAATCGGACTCGCAGAATGCCATCGGCCCTTCGTCATTGATAAGGCTCAGCGGCATACACGCGGTGGTCTGAGCCATCGGGATGATTGTGCCCATACATTGATTGACAGTTAGCGCGGGGGCATCTTCTCTTTGCATCAGTTCCTTGAAGACCTTTGTCAACAGAAAAGCGTTCACCAGGAATTTCCTGTCGGTGTGCAGGGACACGCCCTTCTGGGCCAGGTATTCATTTGTCTGCTGCTCGGCCTGCTGGCGTGCTTTTTCGTCGGCCAGGTTCTTTTTGATCATGGGTTCAAGCTCTTTGTAGGTCACGGGCCTGATGTCCAGCTTCCAGATTTCCTTTGCGGTCTGCGGGCCAAGTATATGGCCCTCGCCCCATCCGCCGGCATCGCCGATAGCTACGATTTTCGTGCCCACAGCATTTTTCAGGCCATACAGGGCTCGCAGCCGCCAAAGAACCTCGTCATAATCGTCCACTACGATGTCCCCAATGTCCATATTCGGGTGTTTATACTCGTCGGTAGCTTTGCGCAGAAAGTGCGGATGTGCGATCTCATACCACAGGTACACTGGCCCGGACTTGTGCCGTAAGAACATAATGTTGGGCTTGCCGGAACCTGCCAGCGTATCGAGTTCGCCCCAGCCGCCGGATGCGTAGACGAGAATCACATCGCAGTCGCTCTCTCCGACAGCCTTGGCCTTATCGTTATTGTTCACGAGCGCCACGGGCTGAACCGTTATCGGAAAGTCTGACTTCGCCGACAGGTTCTTTAATTCCTGCTCGATTCTTTTAGCCTCGTTGTCCACGTCGTTCTGATTGTGCAGACCGCCCCAGGGCCGCCAGCTCGTGGCCTCTCTCCTCTGGGACAGGCCATAAACCAGAGCCGGCTTGACTCTGAGAGTTTCGCCGATGCGAAGGCCCATTCCGGGGATCGGCTTTCTAAAAGCAGACTGGACCTGACACGATGATGATACTGCTAATGCGCCCATTCCCGCCCCGATACCTACGGCCTTTATGAAATCCCTTCGATTAAAACCGTTGTCCATTGTAAGACCCTTTCCAAATTTGTCATTCCCGCCCGCATCAATGTGCGGGATAAACTCCCGCAGCAATTACATCGTTGTGTCAACTGGTACATGGGTAACACTTTAAACCGGGAACATAGGTAACAGGTT
>CAZMLE010000194.1:0-2770 GCA_964567045.1 uncultured Pirellulales bacterium
CGGCGTTCCATTCCACTCCGCCGCTTATCCAGGCGCCGCGCATCGCTATCATGCCAGGCTTAATCACTTTATTGAAATGAAACATCTGCTTTCCCTCGGTCTTATCAAGAACCGAGTGCAAGCGCCCGCCCAGTTCAGGCAGGCACGTGACCTTCAGGTACTCATTTTCAAGAAATAGTGCCTTGTAGGTTCGATCTTCTTTTATCCTGTAAAGGTGGTCCTGCATCGGATAAGGGTAGACGATGGTGCCTCTGACTGTGGTGGCAAACTTAACTTGGCTCTCCAAAGCCCAGAGCTTGGGATTGATGTCTTCTTCCCATCCGTAAGTGGGGATTGTGATAGTGCCCTGCCAGGCTTTGACTTTTGCCGAGCTTGCGCAGGGAAAAACTGACGAAAATGCCGCAGCCAGCAAAAGCGCTAAGGAATTTACTGGGACGCCTTTCATAGTAGTTACCTCCCATATCTGAATTTTCGTTATCCCGGCGAGCCGGGACACTTCTTGGAAAACTCATATCTCAACACGATCCACTTTATCTGGCTGTCGCTGCGAAATAAACAAAAAAGCGCCGCCACGACCACATTTTGCAGGCAACCTCCTACAGAAGCTGGTATCCTATTGAACTATGAAACGGCAAGGGAAAACCTCTTTGCTGATATGGGCAATTATCGGGTGCTGCACGCCTCTGGCGGCAGTACCGATAAAGCAGACAGAAATAGCAACAGACAAAGTGCAGTGCATGGTGCAGGTCGAAGAGGTAGTCACCACCTTCACGCCTGCCAACAATGGAGCCGGGCCATTGTGGTGCTACGGCTCGACTGTTATCGCCCGGCAAGCCTGCCCTGAGCGAAGCCGAAGGGGCGAAAATGTCTATCTGTCGGTCATCCAGACCGGCAAAGATATCCCGCCGCTGTGCAACACCCGCTGGCAGTTGTGGCGGCGAGGGACCCCGCTTCGCGGGAATCCAAACACAGATGGCTGGAAACTAATGCAGACCGAGAAAGAATTCAGGCAGCGCGAACCCTGCCCGATTGCTGTATTCGAGAAAGGTCCCATCTTTCTGTTGGTGAATCCTTCTATTGAGCCGGCAGGTACTCAGTACGGCCGGTGTCAGCCTCTAGTGCTTGAATTCGACCCACAGAATCTGGATGGGACGCCGAAGGCTCATGAGCCGATCTGGGCAGACGGCAGCTATTTCACCGACCATTCCTATCGAGGCTTTGCCGCTGACGGCACAAATGGCGAAATGTTGCTCTTAAACATCAATGCCAAAACCGGCGAGCAATTCGTTTCTTGTCGCGACAACGACGGCCAATGGCACCAAAAAGGGAAAATCAAGTTTCCAATCAGGGCGTGTTATCCGCAGGTTGCTCTACGGGCAGGTTCGGCTCATGTTTTGGCGATTGGCGACATTGTCGAGCCGGTAGAGCAATGGCGAAAACTCAAACTTGAGAAACTGAAAAGCCAGTGGGACTACGTTTTCCGTCGGCTGTTCTACACCTACACCAACGATATCAGGACCAGCAGTTTCAGGGAACCTGTTGAGATTGACACTGTCGAACACACGTGCGGGCATATTCAGAATCTCGACCTGCACATCGACCGTACCGGTGCAGCTCACTTGCTTTATCTGAAGCGGCCACATCAATATGGGTTCATTCGCGACAAGTATTTTCCAGGCGAACCCATGACGGTACATCTGGAATACGTGGTGGTCAAAGCCGGCAAAGTTGTTCTGCACAAGACGCTCATGGAGACCTCTGAGGGCTCGTCAGGGCTTGAGCCGGCATTCGCCCGATTTCACGTTGGCCCAGACGAAGAACTTTATGCCATAGTTGCAGGGACAGAACTTGGGCAGAAACAGCGCGGCTTTGGCAACTATATCGGGCGAATACCTGCCGGCTCGGCCAAGCCAAGTTTTGAGCGTGTCGATTTGCGTCACTCGTTTCACAATTTCTTCACGAATACTCCTCGCGGCGGGTCCAAACCATCAGACATAATCGATCTTTTCGGAATCGCCGATGACAGCCCGAATCTACGATACGCTCGAATCCGCCTGCAGTATAGTGGAGGATAAACGATGTGTGGGCAAGACATAATGGGCTACACGTACCAGGATATTGCCAAGATGATCGACCACTCGCTGCTGAACCCAGCGCTCTCCGACAGAGATCTCGAGCAAGGCTGTCAGCTTGCGCGCCAGTACGATGTGGCAAGCGTTTGCATCATGCCGTATTATCTGAAGCGCTGCGCCGAAATCCTCAAAGGCAGCAAAGTTATGCCCACTACCACTATCGGCTTTCCGCACGGAGGCCATGTCACCGCAATCAAATTAGCTGAGGCAGAACAAGCGCTGGATGACGGCGCCGAAGAACTCGATATGGTCGTCAATATCAGCAAGGTTCTTAGCAAAGACTGGAATTACGTGCGCGCTGATATCAAAGCGATTATCGATTCAGGGCACCATCGCGGCAAAAAAGTGAAAGTCATTTTTGAGAACTGCTACCTCAATAGCGAGCATAAGATCAAGCTCTGCCAGATCTGCGGTGAGCTCGGTGCCGATTGGGTAAAGACGGCAACAGGCTACGGCAGTGGCGGCGCTACCATCGAGGACCTCAAGCTGATGCGGCAACATTCGCCCAGCCACGTCCAGATAAAGGCAGCCGGCGGCATACGTGACCTGGACAAACTTCTGCAGGTGCGCGCCCTGGGCGTGGCCAGGGTCGGCGCCAGCCGAACCGCAGACATCCTCGACGAGTGCAAGCGCAGGCT
>CAZMLE010000195.1:0-2768 GCA_964567045.1 uncultured Pirellulales bacterium
AGTGTAGATTATCCTGATAATGGAGATAAGATAAAAGATAAGGTAACATTTACAGGAAGCTTATCAGATAATTTTGCAGTAGTGGCAGCGTCAGTGAGTGTTCAGAGGGCAATAGGTTGGTGGACAGGTTCAGGATGGGATCCCGATAATGAGCACTGGCTGAATACGACGCTATCTCTGAATGCCACGAGCTGGTGGTGGTATGATGATGGGATATGGTCAGCTGAAGTTAACTACACAATAAGGGCTAAAGCGATAGACAACGCAGGGAATGAGAAGATTTCAAGTTCCAACACATTCCTTTACGATCCTAATCCACCGGATAGCAGTGTGAGTGCGCCGATTAACAATAAATATTACCGAAGCCTGCCAGAAATAAATGGAACATCAGGAGACGGAGCGGGTGGTTCAGGGCCGACACTGGTAAAAGTGAAGATAATAGATTTAACCAATCCCACGACCTATTACTGGAATGGAGAGAATGGCTGGACGACAACAGAGGCAGGGACATGGTTCAATATGAAGTCAGGCCCTGACCCCTGGAAGTACTATTTAGGGACATCCACAGCGACCTCAAACGGGTACTGGACGAGCGGGCATAAGTATAAGATACAATGTAAGGCGTACGATTTAGCGGGTAATGAAGAGACTACATTAGGAGAAGCAATCTATTACTTTGACAATATGCCATCCACATCAGTAGTAAATGTGCCTATAAATGGAGATAGTTACAATAGTCTTCCTGAAATTTCAGGGACAGCTTCCGATGGAGGGAGTGGGGTATATCCAGCAGGAGTAGATTATGTAGAGGTAAGGATAAAGAATCCCGATAGCGACTACTGGGATGAGGAGAATAAGGTTTGGGGAAGTGATATTTGGAATGTAGCCACAGGGTCAACTTCCTGGTCTGTTTCCATAACCACATCAGCGTGGATTTCAGATAAGGTATATACGATAAACTCCCGGGCATACGATAATGCAGAATATCCTTCTACAAATGTAGAGATAAATTATTCCACATATACGTTTACATACGATGTGGTAAAACCAACATCAACAGTAAGTCAGCCGGTAAATAATAATTATTATAGCAGTTTGAATCTGATAACCGGGACTTCCTATGATAAGACGACAGGAGTGGAGACGACAGATATATCTATCCAGAGATACAATGACCCATACAAGGACTACTACTGGGATGGTTCCACCTGGACAGTGCAGGTTACCTGGCTTCCTTATACAGCAGGTTCAGCGGTTAACTGGCAGTTATCTGTTTCCACGAGTGCCTGGAAGAGTGGAGACAGGTACAGAATAAAGTCCAGGGCAACAGATAAAACCGACCATAGTGCAAATGTAGAGGAAGTTTCCACTAAGCCAGGTAACCTCTTCACCTTTGACGATATAGCGCCAGCATCAACAATTGTTCAACCTGAGGCAAAGGGATACAATGAACTGGATGAACTGAGGGTAACGGCGACAGATAGTGCCAGTGGGACATATCCAGCAGGAGTGGGTAAGGTAAAGATATCGCTACAGATAGACCCCACCGGGGTTCCGCCGGGTAACTTCTGGGACGGAGTAAATGGTCCTGGACACTTTACAATGTCAGAAGAGGAATGGATAGAGGCGACATATAGTGCTCCGTACTGGAGAGTAACGATAACATCAACGACCTGGACGAGTGGGCACCAGTACAGGATAAGAGCAAAAGCAGAAGATAGTGTTCCTGGCAATCCCAACGAAGAGGTTCCGGGAAGTGGAGTAATCTTCAGTATAGACAACTTAGCTCCTACTTCAGTATTTGTATTACCTGAGGATGGTGAAAGCTACAATTCCCTTCCCCAGATTTCGGGAACAGCCTCTGACGATGCCAGTGGAGTGAAGGAGGTATGGATAACCATACTGAACGAGACGGCAATACCAAATGTCTATTATCAGGCTCCTGGCTGGGATACACCGATAAAGTGGCTGAAGTGCACAGGGACGACCGACTGGTATTATATAAGTCCCAGCTGGGATTCAGCGACCCAGTATAAGATAGATGTTAAGGCAATAGATGATACAGATAATGAAGAGACACCCCACAGCGCAACTTTCCTTATGGATAACCAGCCTCCGGATACAGTTATGACCAGTCCTACGGGGAACTATCAGAATCAGGTGTTGAGCATAAGCGGGACATCAAATGACGATTATAGTGGAGTGAAGGAAGTTAAAGTGAGGATAAGGGATATAACCGCAGACCCGGATTGGTACTGGACAGGAGCTGGATGGTCAACTGATGAAAATAACTGGGTCAAGGCGTCTACTCCCACAGCAACTACCTGGTCTTATGGGAATCCACCAACGATTACCTGGCAGACAGGGCATGAGTACTGGATTACACCGAAAGGGACAGATAATGCTGATAACACCGAAACCTCTCTTTCCACATCTACATTTATCTTCGATTCCAGTGAGCCAGATTCATTAGTTTCCGTGCCAGGGGAAGGTAGCTACAAGAAGAGTCTAACTCAGATTTCTGGGACAGCAGAAGATAAACCCAGTGATGTGGGATTGGTTAATGCTGGGCTGAAGGATGTCTGGGTGAGGATAAGGGATGTAACTTCAGATCCTGATGAGTGGTGGACAGGGACAGAATGGTCGACAACAACAATAACATATGACCAGGTAGATGGCACATCCACCTGGACATACTCTTTCAATGATAATAACTGGAAGACGGGACATGAGTACTGGATAAATGTTAAGGCTTACGATAATGTTCC
>CAZMLE010000196.1:0-2695 GCA_964567045.1 uncultured Pirellulales bacterium
TTGTCGCGGCGCCCGGCTCGACCCGTAGTGCTTGCGCGGCCTGAACGGCAAAAGTGAATTTGGTTCCCGCCGGCGCCGATGCAGGCAGAGTTAGTGTGACCGTGCCGGCGGCGGCGCGATTGCTGTGGACGCTGCCCGACTCGGCTTGGGTGAGCGTGTCGTCGGTGGTGTGCGCCTCGATGGTCGTTTTTATCCCGCCGGCTCCGCAGGGCAGCACAAAGTTGTGCCCGATCCTGCAGTCGGTTATCGAGCTAATGTCTCCGCCCGATGTGGTTACTGTGGCCAGGCGGATGTGCGGCGTAGTTGCCATGTCGGGAAAGCTGCTGTACTGGTTGGTGACAAGATTGCCGGACGAATCCAGATACACGTAGATGTTTGGCTTGTCGTCTGCCAGGGTATTGCCGGATGAGCCCTGGTAGTTTACCAGTTGTGTGCCCAGCCAGAACTTGCCCGCCTTCACGCCGATGTCGAGTCCGCCCTCATTATAGACCCGCAAATCGTTTGCCCGCCGGGCCGCCAATAGCAGCCGATACAGCAGTTTCCTGAATTGCAGATAGTAAGGCGCCGTGCCGGTCGGTATGTACTCAATGCCCGTTTCGCTATCGGACTGCATATTCAACAGTTCGTTGTCCGATGGATAAACCTCGGCCATGATTTTCTCCTTCTATTGTATTTGCAAAACCAATTCATTCGTCTGGGTGTTGAACGACAAAATGGTTAACCCTTCGGCGGCTCTTGCAGCCGGTGTGACCGTGACAGGCCCTACTTCGCTTGCGGAACTCTCGTTGCCGACCTGGTCGATGATCCTGACGCCGAACTTGTAGGCGCCGGCGGGCAGCGGCTGGCTTATCCACTCGACCGTATCGGCGTCCAGCCCGAACGCAGCGCTGCCGAAGATTCCCTTTCCAAAGCCCACTGCCGCTGCTGAATCCCAGCCGAAGTCGCCCATTCCGAAGCCTGCCATTGCGAATCCTGCCTTGTCCATCCAACTGGGCCAGATTTGGATCGGGCAATCATTGAGCGGCTGGTCGTAATCAACTTCGCCGCTGCCAGCGTCATAGAAAACGTTCGCGGTTGCACCAGCGGGTAGATTCTGACTGCGCAGCAGGCTTATTTTCACCCGGCCGCTATCGACCGGCGGCTGGGCAATTTCGCTGCCGAAATCGACGTGAGCCTGCTCGGCGGGCGCGGCAAAAACATCAATTCGCACCGCAGATTCAAACGAGGTGGGTATCTGCACAACCATTTGTCTCTGCTGGGCGTCAATCGTTGCCCCTGCAAATCGCCCGTTGACGTAAACCTGGTGCAGCATGTCACTATGGGATGAGCGCCACCTTACCAGCGCTATCCTCGGGGCAGCGACATATTCGCCGTCCTGCCGGATGCCGGCTGGTAATTCACGTGCCGTGACATTCTCTATTCCTTCGCTAATAAGTGACATTGCGTTTCCTTGGTTATGAACCCCCAAGTAAACTGGGGGGCTAAATATCCTTTTTAGGCAAGTTGCGTATAGACGATTTCGTAATCGACTTCGAGACCGCCGGCGCTTACCCGCTCGTTAGTTACCTTCAAGACATCCATTCGCAAGTTTTCAAACGTCTGCTGGCCGCCAATTATCAGCGTGTGCGTGTCACCATCCTGATAGGCCGATATGGCGTCAATTCTATCCTGCATTTGTGACCGGCTTTGGGCCCGCAGTGTCCCTTTTTGTCTGATCTTTCGGCTGCGCTTACCCAAGTCGATGCTGAGCAGGCCATCCAGTCCCGATACCACTTTTTCAGCACAGGCCCGGCTAATACTATCCGGCTTGATCTCTAACTGCTGCTGGTCGAACAAATTTTGCCCGTCCAAAGTCACGTTCATCGATTTGTCCTGTGGCGGGAAGATAACCCTACGCCAAGTGTTTAGCCGTCGCCGGTACAGCGACGGACCCCCCAATGAATTGGGGGGCTAAATACTAATCGCGTGTCAACCGTCCGGACGCTCCGGTTATGGTGACATCCGCCAAGCCGTCAGAATCCAGGTCAACACCGACCCGGCATCGCTGCCTGGCCTTTTCAAACAGCCTCTGATAGTGGGCAGATTTCTTCCAGAAATTCTCATCGCTGGCCTTACTTGCTAACATCGCATACACACTTGAGATGACCGCAAAGACCGATGCCCTTTTTAGCACATCCGGATCGAGAATGTCCTGGGCGTCTATGTCACTTGCCGGATTGCCAGGCTTGATGCCGAGATGCTCGGTCAACGCAAAGGCAATCTCGCCGGCCTGCGGAGCGAAAGTGCTGATACGGTAGGTGACGTCGGTTGCCCCCGGTGGTGCTGCCGGCTCATCTTCTGAGTCTGGCCTGACTACCGAGACGGTAAGCTGTGTCGCTGAATCGACTGAAGCTATCTCATACGCGCCATCCAGTAGTCCATCTGCAGATTGCAGATAAATGACGCCGCCGGCTGCAACCTGCGCAGCTTCAAAGTCCGCACCGCTTGCGGTAAATGTAGTGCCGCTTAGTTGTCCGCCTGTGCCTGCCGATAGCACCTGCCAGGGCAGGTGCAGTTCGCCGAATAGCGCCGGCTCATACTTGAGAATGTCCGAATCTGTGGAAAACGTAAGCATTTTTTGGTCCTTTTCCGGGATAGGGGATGTGTCAACTGGTACATGGGTAACACTTTAAACCGGGAACATAGGTAACAGGTT
>CAZMLE010000197.1:0-2690 GCA_964567045.1 uncultured Pirellulales bacterium
CGCTTTGTTTTCGGTGCTTGGCCGACACGCAGCCAGAGCCTTGGAGGCTAAGCTGGTTGCCGACAGTATGGTCGATTGGCTGCAACAGCTAAAGCCCGGCAAACCGGCTATCATCGACAGCGAAATTCCTGACGAAGCCAACGGAGCAGGTCTTACCGAAGCTCCGCGAGGCGCTGTCGGGCACTGGATCACTATCAAGGCAAAGAGAATTGACCGCTATCAAGTAATTACGCCGACGGCCTGGAACGCCTCGCCGAAGGATGACAACGACCAGCCCGGAGCAGTCGAGCAGGCAATAATCGGTACGAAGGTCAGGGATAAAGATAATCCGTTCGAGCTGGTGCGGATTGTGCGCTCGTTCGATCCCTGCCTGGCCTGCTCCGTTCATTTACTTGACGCGGGAGAGAATACGTTAGGAGTATTCAAGGTTGTTTAAAACTTGCCGGAGCAAGCGAATTTTGGTCCTGGGCCTGGGCAATATCCTACTTGCTGATGAAGGCATTGGTGCGCACGTCGCACAGGTATTGCAGAAAGAGCCTTTGCCTGCCAACGTAGAGATTGTTGACGGGGGAACCGCGGCGCTGGATGCTCTTTTACTGGCACAAGATATTGATAGGCTGGTGGTGATCGATGCACTAAGAGCCGGGCAAAAACCCGGCACGATTTACAGAGCCAAGTTTCAGGCTGGCGAAAAAGACAAGTTAGCTGAAATCCTTGCGGGGCAAGGAGGCTCTAAAATCAGCTTGCACCAGGTCGGCCTGATTGATGCCTTAGCTATCGCTGAGAAGCTCAACAGTGTGCCCGAAGAAATTGTGATAATCGGTGTGGAACCAGGCAAAGTGGATTGGGGCTTGGAGTTAACAGACCAGGTTGCGCAGAAGTTACCCGAAATTATAAATATAGTCCTGAAGGAAACTGAAGATGCTGTACACACAAAATAAGCCCATAGACGAAATCTTAGAGTCGCTTGGCCGGGAAAAGGATATCTTCTTGCTGGCCTGTAACGGCTGTGCCGAGGTTTGCCAGACGGGCGGCCAAAAGGCGCTTTGCGAAATTAAAGCCGAGCTACAAAAAGCTGGCAAGAACATAGCAGGGGAGTCTTTGGTGGATTTTCTCTGCAATAAAATACTGGTAGCAACAAGACTCGCCACCGAGGGCGATAAACTCAAGCAGGCGGATTCTATCTTGGCGCTGACCTGTGGCATCGGCGTTCAGGCCGTAGCTAAGATAGTGGATAAAGTTGTGCATCCGGGGGCCAACACTATTTCTCTGGGCGGATTACAGGGGCTCTGGCCGGCTGATGAACGCTGTCAGGCCTGTGGAGATTGTGCCTTGGATTACACCGGCGGCATCTGTCCGATTACTTCCTGCGCCAAGGAGCTGCTCAATGGTCCTTGCGGCGGCACTTGCGATGGAAAATGCGAGATTGACCCGGAAAAAGACTGCGGCTGGTTCAAGATTTATGAACGCCTCGAAAAGCTCGGCCGATTGGAAAATCTAAAGAAAATCTACAGCCCCAGAGACCACAGTAAGATGATTCCTTCGTCCGACCTGCGCAAAACCTCGTTCTATAACTTAGAGCAGTAAGACAAATCACGAGCCAGTGGTAGGGTCGGCTTCAGCCCATGCGGTTCTTATTGTTTCTCGGGTCTGCAGGTCTCGCGGTCTTTTATCCGCCAGCTGGGCTGTCGCGAGTTGCCGAAGAAGAACCTGTCCCTGAGCTTTTGGACGACAAAGCGAGAGGCTCTCTCGGATACACTATGGGCGATACTCGAAGTTCTCAACCCAAAAACAATGTTTAGCAATGTAACAAAAAACAAGACGAGAAACGCGATGCCCCGGACTAGGTCCATCAGCGGAAGTTCGCGTATATGCGTGAGTCCTCGAATATCTTTGGGCGAAGTCTTGACCAGTGCGAATATAAGCACAAGGGTGCTAGTTAATAACATAGTCCAATATATAATTGAACTTAGTCGCGTGGACAGACCAGTAAGCAACTCATCAAGCCTCCTCGTCAAGCCGGAATACTTCCGTTCTGCTATCTTTATCCTATCTTCCGCTTCTGCTAGGTAGTGGGCTTTCGCAGTATTAAGTACTTCTTCCACGGTACCTTCAAGGCAAACCTCATCATCTCCGAATGTAGAATCCATCAGGTTTCTCCGAGCCTCCAGACTGTGTACCAGTACCGCAAAGTCGTGCGCGCTTATCCTGTTTAGCTTAAGGAGCTTGTCGGCCTCCTTGAGGTATTTCTGCCACAGCTCCTCACTGGGATTCAGAGCGGCGTAGCAGTTTGCGACTAGTCGCTCCTTAGGTAGATCAGGGACCTTCTTCACGGCTTTCAGCCAAACGAGAGTGGTGAATACCTGGTCTGACATACACAGAGGCGCATCAGAGACTCCATATTGACTATTGAAGAATTTTGTTGAGGCCCTGGCGAGACCCGAGTTCGTGGTCACAAATATAGCTTCGCAGGACTCAAGGTACTTTTGTGGTCTCCCACCTCGCAACCTGAATATCGAGGTAAGACAATCGATGTCATGGTAGCGCGACCTCTCACTTTGCCACTCGATATGGTCTGAAATGTACTCGTCAAGCTTTGTCTCGTCGACTGTGAGTAGCTTCTCATGAGGTGGATATGTGGTGATTCAGACGGAATTGGACATTTCCTGAGTTTGAATTAGTATGTGAAT
>CAZMLE010000198.1:0-2642 GCA_964567045.1 uncultured Pirellulales bacterium
CGATTCTACCATCACATTAAAGGGCATTCAATTTATTACTCGGACAGACTCCTAGGTACATTTTCTATCTCTGCTTCGGAGTACCCAAGCTCTTGCGCACGGCCCAGGAGTCGGGAATCTATATGGGAAACTATCTGAGCGTACTGTTCCTTGAACGGCTTGCCCTTGTCTTTCCCGTGGCTCATAGCAGACCCCGGTCTCTTTTGGATTTGTTCACCGCCGTCAACTGTGTCTGATTCTACCCTTGCACTCAACCTAATGCAAAGACCCACGCAGAGGTCTTGGAAACGTGGACTGCTGCAAATGGTGAAGGAATCGCCCGCAACGCGACACATTTCAAGAGCTATTCCCAAACCCTCAGATTCGCACAGCTGACGGTGGCCACCCTCTCCGAGCGACGTGCCTCATGGAGCCACATCCATCGGAGAAGGGGGCCATCGTATCGAGTCGACAAACCGCATTCTACCGCCTGTAGCCCATCTTGCCCCAGATCCCCATTTGCATCCATTGAACATCCGCAATGCCTTCTTCCGTGGTTGGACCCCAGATTCCTGGATGCGAGTGGACGTTCTCCCGCCCCTTCTTGACCGTCTCACTGGCTTGCCATTTATGGTAGTCGGCGTGCCCGTCCATAAAGGAGAAGGTCGTCCCGTCACCGTGCCGGGTGGTGGGCTGATCCCACCACTGCGGGGTGATGTACCGCACCGAGTATGCATCAGGACTCGACAGACCCTCATCAATGAATAGAAGCCTCTCAGGGGGCTGCGGAACCAGGATCCTCTTCTTGAACACCGGGCTGCCATCCACGGACCGGCCGTTGCTCGCAATCATCATCGCGTACGTCATCAGTTCGCCGCGATAGCCTGTGGGACACTCGTACAGCCTCAGTTCCCTAACAAACGGCCACAACGCCCCCGCCTTGATGCCCTTGATCTGGTCACTCGCGGGCAACTGGCCGCCGCGGGCCCAGTCACCGGCCCACGTGACGCCTACCCACGGCTCGCCGTACTGGTTCTTCCACGTCCCCCCGGCCTCGCTGCTGACGACCCTATCGTCGTTCTCATCGGCGTACATGATCCACGCTAGTGCCAGTTGCTTGAGATTGCTCAGACACGCCGCCCGCTGCCCCTGTTCTTTCGCCCGTTTCAACGCCGGCATCAGGATTGCCATCAAAATGGCAATGATCGCGATGACAACTAGCAGTTCAATCAGCGTAAACGCCTTCTGCCTGTCCATATGGCCCTCCCTATTCTGCAGCCAGAAGCATCATGGCAACCAGAACATAACCAGGAGCCTTAACATTGTACACACGGCAGGTCAATTTACTCCAAGACCAGCCTGCTGGCGGCCCGCCCACTCCTGCTCCAGGCATCCTATTCCATCGTAAATACGGAATCCGGAATTTCCCATTTGACTTCATGGATTGTGCTCCTGCATACTACACATCGTATGATACCAAGGTACTGCATCTGATCGAAATCGCTCTGGCCGTCAATTGGGTCCGTTTTCCCGTTAGAATCCGTCAATCTGCCGTCAAAATCAAGTCTGAGAACGTCCTTGCGTGCTTCACCCATTGGTTTTCCCGTACGGGATAGTCAGAACTAGCCTGAACGGCATCTATAAGCTCTATAGTATCAAAATCTACTCTCCATGTCACGACCTAACTGGGAAATCCGGGTTGGAAGCATTCTTGGTCGGCCTCGTTTGTTGTTTTAGAGTTCCGCAAATCACGCGCGGCTAAAGTGCCAGTTCCAAGATATCCTTCACGACTTGTTTCTCCAGTTTGTGGTAGTTTCCACCAGAAGACCAAAAGGCGGCGCATTTCTCGGCCATCTCGTCGAACCGTTCGCTAGAGATGTCCAGTTCGGTCAGACGCACGGCAAGGCCAAGATCCTTGAAGAAGGATTCCATACGTCGGATACCTTCCAGAACAATTCGCTCTTCTGATTCGAAAGGTAGATCAACGCCCCACACCCGTACAGCGAACTGAACGAAGCGCTTGGTATCCTTCTTGAACGAGTACTTCATCCAGGCTGGGTAAATCACAGCCAGACCTGCTGCGTGGGTAATGTCATAGATGGCACTCAGTTCGTGCTCAATACGGTGGGAGGACCAGTCGCCGATGCGTCCGGTGCTGAGAAGGTCGTTGTGCGCGAGGGTGCCAGCCCACATGATCTCGGCTCGGGCCGCATAGTCTTTGGGCTCAGCAAGGACAGTGGGCGCGTTGGTGATCACGGTTTTCAGAACTGCCTCGCAGAGCCTGTCCGTTAGATCAACGTTGGGCACGGTAGTGAAATACCGTTCGAACACGTGGCCCATGATGTCGACACACCCACACGCCGTTTGATAGGCCGGAAGGGTGAATGTCAACTCAGGGTTCAAAATGGCAAACCGCGGACGCAGTATCTCACCTCGCATGGGCAGCTTCTCCTGGGTGTCTTCTCTGGTAATCACGGCAAACTGACTGGCTTCACTGCCTGCCGCCGGGATGGTCAGTACGACACCAAGTGGTAGGCACTCAGTGACCGGCTTTGTCGGCGGAAAGAAGTCCCACACGTCCCCATCGTAGCACACACCTGCCCCGATCGCCTTGGCAGAGTCGATGACACTGCCTCCTCCTACCGCCAGGATGAAGTCGATTC
>CAZMLE010000199.1:0-2624 GCA_964567045.1 uncultured Pirellulales bacterium
ATCATAATCACACAACCCCAGTACACAGCCCAATAGTCAAACTTCTCATAGTAGGAGAACCTTCCGAAACCGGGGCGATACTTTAGCAAGCCGAGAAAATACAGGGAGTTGATAGTCACGTCGCGGACGTCCTTCCAGCGGGGCAGCAACTCGATGAATTCACGCCGGCCTTCCTTCGTGAAGACAGTATAGAACAGATGGTAGATCGAAACCAGAATGAGGACAGCCGCCCCGGCGCGGTGAATATACCGGATGGTCTCGATGTCGCCGAAGGTTCTTACCACGGCCTGGCTCCAGCTATATCCGGGTCTTCCCATGCACCACAACGGCACACCCGTGATGATTAGGGTGATTGTGCTCAAGAATAGAAGTGTGTGTTGAACGCGGAACTGCAAACCGAACCGCTGAAAGAATTCGCGTTCTTCCGCCTTTATGCCGCTTGTTTGTCTCATAGCATATCAAAAAGTAAAGAGCAAAATGCAAAATTAAGGAAATCATCGCCGCTTTGCGGCGATTCCACAATTTTTATTTTTGATTTTTAATGTTTGAATTTTGTTTATGACGCGGCGATACAGGTCGCCCAGGATGTGCAAGATCAAAAGAGTCATAACACCGATGATCAGCAGCTTGAAGACCCAGTTGACTCGCACATACACAGGGCCGCCAAATTTGTACATATCCATCATCTGCTTGAAGAAGCCGCCATCGCCTTGGACCGGTGAATCAACGCACACGAGGCCTTTGAAGAAAGACGCCTCGGGAGAGTGACAGTCCTCACACTGTCGAGCACCAAGCGATTGAGCGGCCGGCCTGACATTATGAGCAATCGGCCACATATAAGGCGCCGCCGCGGGATGATCGAGTTCTTCGGCAAGTTGGCCCGAACCATCGAGCCGATATAACTTCCCGCCCGCTAAGTACACCGCCTCCCCGGCGACCGCATCCCTAAGGGACTTTACCGCCTCTGCGATCTTTTCCTTAGTTATCTTGGGCCAATCGCCCGTAGCGGGAAGCTCAAGGTCGGCAAAAACTTTGCCGACTACCTTTTCGACACCACCGAGCGCTATCGGCTTAACTTGGCCATCCTCCAGAACTGCCCAGTAGGCCGGCCAAACCACCTTATGCGGAGCTATTTTGCCGCCTTCTGTCACGAAAAGTGCGCCCCCATACCCGGCGCCAATTCCCGACTGCCTGGCAAAAACAGGCGAGATGATATGAGGCAACACTTCTTGGGCTTTGTTCACATTCGGCGTCCCCAACCGATGAGCACGTGACGTCTTGACAAGAACAGTCTGCCGACCAGGCCAAGGACCGCTGTGGCACGCCGTACAGGCAAGCTTCTCGAAATGAGTAGGGGGAATGCCAGGATGCGTCGGCACAGGTGCACCGAGCCGACCGGCCTGGGGCTCGCCTTGCCCCTTGGACAGGTGACAGCCTTCGCACGAACTTGTAGCAGCCAACGGATTGGAGGAATTGGCGCTTTCTTCAGCATACCCCCTGACTATGTTGTGGTCGACGCCGTTGCGATGACAGTCAACACATTTCAGACCTGCCGTAAGATGTATATCCTCATCCGACGCCCACTTCTCTGCTTTTTCAGGCTGACTATAGTATAGGTCGGAGTGACAGTAATAACATCGCTGGTTGGGCACTTCTCTAACAATCTGAAGAAGCACCTCCTTATTCTCGTTGAATGCCCCTTTCTGATAGGTCACACGCGGCGCGTTCTTCTCATCGGGATCGGGCAAAAACGGATCATAAGTTTCAGGCACTGCGGCTGCCGAACCTTTCACCGAGGCAAATTCACACGATGCAGCCGCCGCCCACCGAAAATTCTGGCGTGACACCTGAACTGCATACCCGCCGGGGCCGCCCATGTCCTGGCCGTGATGGGCATTGTGACATGCAAGGCAGTTTATCTCAAGCGTACCGGAGACAAATTGCCGGGCAATCTCATCAAATTCTGTTGCCTGCATCTCGCCAGGACCGCCGCCCGGCGTATGTCTGCCAAATATCCTGGTAAACTGGAACTCCGTCAGCCCAACCTGCGCTGGGCGAAATGTCCCCGGCCACTGACGATACGAAAGCGGAATCTGGATACATAGCTTGGGAGCAAAATATATCCAGGGCTCACCGGGCCTGCCGGGGGGAACATTGCTGTCAACAGCGTTGAAGTGCCACCCCTTTTTCACCAATCCGTAACTGTGGCACTCGGCGCACGTCCAGCGCGTCGAAAAGGGCATCGCAAATTCCCCATCAGGCTCGATCTGCTCGCCCATTTCTGCGTCCTTATTCTCGGCATATAGTGGTATAAGATGGAGTGGTATTGCTCTGCTGCCGTCGCTCCTGTCACCAAGCAGCTGGCGCCCCTCCTCTGCGTAAGCCGGCACTGAGCTTGGTCGAAGGGTCGAAGTGAAAACCGCCAGTATCAAGCCAACTGTAGCTACAGTTTCTTTTTTCAATGTACTGTCAATCCTTTTTGGCCACAGAGAGCACAGAGAACTCAGAGTCCCGATGTATCGGGATATTTTTCTATCTCTGTGAGCTCTGTGTCCTCTGTGGCTACCAGATGTACGAGTCAAGACATAGGTAACAGATCACTGCCAAGACGTGGGTAACAGATT
>CAZMLE010000200.1:0-2580 GCA_964567045.1 uncultured Pirellulales bacterium
AGTTATTGAGTCCATAGGATTGAAGGCTAAAAAAACTCGCTTGTTTTGGGGCTAGCTCAGGATAAATTGCCAGCAGTTTCAGGCTCCTCTTTCTTGAGTTGCTCTTCAGCAAGTTTTTCTTTTTTAGGTCTTCCATGGGGCTTCGGCTTGGCCAGTGGAAGATCTGCTTCCTCTTTCTTTCGCCTGCCCCGTGGCTTAGCTACCATCAGCGGATGCTCA
Organism: uncultured Pirellulales bacterium; assembly: GCA_964567045.1. Taxonomy (GTDB): domain Bacteria; phylum Planctomycetota; class Phycisphaerae; order Sedimentisphaerales; family Anaerobacaceae; genus JAFNGF01. The sequence goes on from CAZMLE010000200.1 coordinate 220, forward strand.
GATTTCCTTGCATCCGATTCAGGTTTCTCGTTCGGCGACACTCTGCTGGCAAGCAGGAGAACTTGAGACAATATTACAGCCGCCGCGATTGCCAGCGCGACATATGCCAGTAACAGATAGCTCACACCGCCGTTTGTCTTTCTACCGACCTCCGCGGCGTTGTATGTTCCTCCCGGAACTGTCAGCAACTGAGCCAAACCGACGATGCACAAAGTCGAGACACTCAGTGCCACCACGACCGCAGTCTTACCCTGGAAGAACGCTACCTGCCTCAGAATCCGGAGAATCGTCACCAGGAGAACTACAAAAATCGCAGCCAGCGACACCAACACCATCACTTCTGGTAAAAGCGTAATGAACTCTTTCATTTTTCAAGCTCGTTTCCTAAATCTGCATTACTTGTTATCTAGCCAAATAACGCCGGTATCATCCTTCCTGATTCTCACAATATCCGCCGGCGTAAGCCTGGACGGATATAACAGGAATCTCAGGCGGCTGATGTCGTATCGCCTACGGACACTCTGCTGTACTTTCAAGATCAACTCCCTCGCATATTCAGACCAGACTTTCTTATCCTTAAGGCTTGCTAACACGACGGCTTCGTTCAGATAGCCGCTGTTCCTCAAAGCATTGTTGGTTAGTGTCAATGCTCGCCCTCGCAGATTAACCGGCTCGACGAATATTTCTTCTGCCTCACATTCAGCGGCAATACTTATCAGTTCGTGAATCTGCCAACTCCAGTCACTGATCTCGGGCAAGAGTGGACAAAACATGGCGTAGGTGCGAAAACCCCGCTTGTGGGCCTCGCGCAGAATAGATATGCGCTCAGAATTCAGCGAGGCGTGCGGCTCGACTGCTGCCATAGTCATGTTCTTGTCGGGTGCTGCAGTAATGCTCATGCCGAAAAGCACTCTGGATTTATACTTCTCGATAACGTCGAAGTCTTTGGCCACGCCGACGTTCTTCGTGAGTATCCGCACAGTCCAGCCCGGCTCAGACAAGATGGCTTCAAGGCAGCGTCTGCCTAAGTCATATCTCTGCGCTTCAGGCGACCAAGCATCTACAAGAGTGCACAATTCGACCAGCCCTCTTTCATGCTTACTGGCAGCATCGCGGGCCACCCGCGCTGGTGTATCGGGATCGACTATTGCGTAGTTGTTCTCAAAGGGACTTAATCCCAGCTCTTTGAAGGCTTTGTGCCTCCGCAAGACCGCGCCGGTAGAGCAATACGTGCAGCCATGTCGACACTTGAGTCCACAGTTGACTGCGAACTGTGCCAAGCGTTTTTTCTCAAAGCCTTGCGTGCGGGGGATACCATTTCTTAATGACCAGTGGTATTCTTCCATAGTTACACTCACCAAAAATTCTTTCTGTCACGCCAAATTATTCTGCTCAGGCGACCGCAGCCTGATCCACTCATAGGCCTCCGTTGCCATCAGGTAGAACTAAAGGTGTGACTGGGCCAGGGAACACCGGTGGTCTCTCAGGCCGTTTCGTACCATTATTTTCTGATACGCTTCTCTTCATCCGTGTTTTGATGTTTCTCAGACTTTCTTACGGTGGCCTTTTCTCTTGCCGGGTATTCTTCTCGTCTCCTGCCCGCAAATATCCTGGCTATTGCCAGAAGCAGCAGACACAAAAGTATGGCTATCGCCAGCGCGGCATAGGGTAAAACGATTATCTCGATTCCGGTTTGACTGTTGATCTCAGAGGCATGCCCAGAAACTGTATGACCACCTTCGCCAGATAGAAGAAAATGCTTAAGACCCATCGTACAAAGAACTGAAACACACAAAGCTACAACAACGCTTGTCCCACGTGTAAATAGCGATATTTCCTTTAGCGTCCTCGGTATCGTGGCAAAAAGAATTACGAAAATCGCCACCGCACATAAGGCTAACATTGGTGTTGTAAAAGTCAGTAACAGCGCTTTCATCTAAGCACCTTGCTTACATCTTGCGGACCATTGCCAAGCCCAAGCTGGCCTGTCCCATCTTGCTCCGGTGATCGCAGTCGTATGAACTTATAACTTTCCATCGCCAGAAGCGCGACCTTGGGAAGATCTTCGGTACTAAACGCCGTCGTGTACTTCCACTCGTCACCATCTTTGTATGATCGGTCGATTCTGATTGAATGAACCTCGACCACGGCATTATTTAGCACTTTAGAATCAACCCAAATCGCAGCTTTCACAGAGCCACAGCTAAACACCTTAATTGGATTCTTGTTTGTCCTCTCTTCCATCGCTGAATCTCGCTACCTTGCATAAATAGCGTGTGATACAGCCATATACATTGGCGCTTTAACCCAAGTTCCGCAGTTGGGTGAGAGGGGAAAATTTTTTCAGCCTTTTTCTCATCG
>CAZMLE010000201.1:0-2519 GCA_964567045.1 uncultured Pirellulales bacterium
TCTCAAAAATCAAAATTGTGGAATCCGCCGAAGGCGGATGACCTCCTTAATTTTGTACTTTGCATTTTTATTTTTGATTTATCATTTTATCGCGGCGTAGCATCGGGCAAACCGCCGTCAACGGGGATTGTAGCACCAGTGGTTGGGGTCTGATGCGTGGCAAAAAATAGTACTGCATTAGCAACATGCCGTCCCGTAACTCTAAGTTTCAATAGGTTTCTGTTGCGGTAATACTCCTGCAATCCTTTTTCATCGAGCCCTCGGGCCCGCATTCGGTCGGGACCGATTTGTTCCCACAAGCCGGACTTATATTTGCCTTCAGAGAACACCCCATCCGGCGATACCATGTTTACGCGAACGCCGTATGGTGCTAACTCTATGCTGGCGATACGACCCAACTGGTGACAGGCAGCTTTGGTAGCGCTGTAGGCGCCGAAGCCGGCGCCGGGCGCGGGAACATTCTTTGTGGAGATAACAATGATGTCGCCGCCAGTTCCCTGAAGGATAAAAAGCCGTGCGGCTTCGGCAAGCGTCAATAGTGCTCCCTCAACGTTTACTTTTTCGAGCTTGCGAAAGGCATCGAGGTCTATATCTTTCAAATTCGCAACCAGCGGGATACCGGCATTAACCACGACAATGTCGATACCGCCCCAGGTTTGAATGACACTCTCGAAACCCCGGCTGACAGATTCCTTCTTAGTAACATCTATCGGGACCCCTATCACGCGATCACTGCCTATTTGCTTCAAATCCGCCACAAAATCGTTCAGTTTCTTGCCCGGAAGGTCCGTGGCAGCCAGATGGCAGCCTTTCTCTATCAGCCCTCGGCAAACTCCGTAGCCGATGGCCCCAGCCGCACCGGTTACCATCGCGACTTTATTGTGAAGAGGCAAATCAGGTCCGATGCTCGATTCTCGATTCTCGACTCTCGATTTTCTCCCTTTACGAGTATCTGGCATCGGGCATCCAGGATCGTGGTAAAGTATCCCCAGGCCGCGAACACATATAATTTCGGGTTTTGAGTTATATCGTGCTGAATAACCCGAAATGCCATCGCCTAATCGCCGGCGAAGAGCTTCCGGGGCTGCATCGTAATCGACAGCGTCTATGAACAGTGGTGGTATAGGGCCTTTGACCAAAGGTGCGGGATAGCGCTTGGCTTCGGCATTTTTCGCCGAACCGGCAAAATCAATAGCTTCGCTATTTGTCAGGGATTTCAGAATAACGAGCTCATAAGGCATGTCCTCATTGGCCGTTGAATTCGCCAAAAGCCCGCGGACAATCGGCGTTATCTGAGATAATCGGCTCGGAGAGTACTGATCTGGGGTCTTGCTTTTCATAGTTTACCTTGCATCAACACCCGCCAATTGCCAATTGACAATTGTAAATTGGGTCCCTGCCCGTGTCGCGAATCATCTGTTTTAAGCGCTCCAGCCTGGAGCCTCGATGCTCGATGCTTGATGCTCGATTCTCGATTTTTGCCCTTTACGAGTATCCAGTATCTACGTAAAGTATGCCCGCAGCTCATCGAAAAGCGGTTTGCTCACGTTTTCAGTCCTCATTCTTTTGCTCTGTGGTCTTAAGGCTCTGGTAAAGCTCGTAAGCCTCGGCAGGGGCCGTATCTTCATGAACTACCTTGCGGACCGCCTGCATCATGGCTTTAGGGGCATCGCTCTGGAAGATGTTGCGCCCCATGTCCACGCCGGACGCACCCTCTTGGATTGCATTATGGGCCATAGTCAAAGCATCGAGTTCAGGAATTTTTTTGCCGCCAGCCATAACAATCGGCACCGGACAGCAAGCCGTCACCGTGCTGAACCCTTCCGGGACATAATATGTTTTAATGAGCTGGGCACCAAGCTCGGCACAGATTCGGCAGGCCAGCCGGAAATATCTGGCGTCCCGAACCATGTCCTTGCCGACTGCCGTTACTGCCATCGTTGGAATGCCGTAACGCAGCCCCATATCTACCAGCCGGGTCATGTTATGCACGGAACGTGTCTCGAATTGGCCGCCGATAAATACCTGCAGGGTAATAGCTGCCACGTTCATACGAATGGCATCCTCGATGTCAACGGCCAACTCCTCATCCGACAGTTCCTTCAGGACGCTGGGGCCGCCGCTGCACCGCATCACGATCGCTTTGTTTAGAGTGGGCGGCACGGTGGTTCGCAGAATTCCCCGCGTCAGCATTACGGCATCGGCATACTCCATCAGCGGCACAATCGTCAGATCGATTCGCTCCAGCCCTGTAGTGGGGCCTTGGAAATAACCGTGGTCGATCGCCAGCATTACGGTTCGGCCGGTTTTGGGATTAAATATTCTGGCGAGGCGATTTTTCATGCCCCAGTCAAGAGCGCTTGCCCCTTTGAGGAAAAAGCCCGGCGTTTTCATGGGAATATCTTCGTAGAACTTTTTTGCCTCTTTCAGTGCTTCAGTATCAGCCATAACTGCTTCCCTTCATTAACCACAGATAAGCTATGAAACCGGAGCCTCCCGGTTAGGTTATAATACAGGCT